>DATKEN010000017.1:0-2160 GCA_035512155.1 Terriglobales bacterium
CAGATCCGGCGCGCCTTCCGATCAGGGAACAAGCCACCATCCATGAGAAAAGTCCAAGCCCATAGGCAAGAAGCATCCGGAGAACAAGATTGGCTGTCTCTGCGGCAAACGTTGGACTCTCTGAGCTAGGCCTCCAACCTAGGAGCGTGTTGCTCCCATAGACGCCGAGAAGAGCTGCAACGGCAAGGATCAACCAGTAGTGCAGGCTCGCGATCGTGGTTTTCCAAGTCTTCCATCCCGCGCGCCCAAAACCTCGAAATCCCTGATCTGCTGCTCGCAATATCAGAGGCAAAAATAGGCCTGGAACGGCAATCCACTGCAGGAGGAAAACCAGAACTTCGAAAGATCCGGTCAGCACGCCAGACGGAATGTTCCCGCGAAGACCAGCCGGCAACGTCGAGCGAACATAAATTGGAAAAGTTTCCTGATATCCGGCCAGCCCGCCCGCGAGAGTCCACACCAGGTAGAAAACGATCGCGCACGCCACAATGGCGGCAAGGTGCCGCAGCGCACGCCCGAAGGCCGTTTTGATCGCCGCTGCCTGCTCCCGGGACTGATCGCTGAAGAAGTTCAACGTCCCCGCATGAAGCAGCAGCGCGGCGGCCACGATAAGGACGGCGAGGAGAACGCTAAAGCCAAGCTGGCAGAGCTTGGCTTCGGGGATCAGCAGCCACGCCGCAAAGAGTCCCGCGAGGATCGGATTCACGAGAAATTGCAGCAGCCATAGACGCCCGCTCCGAAAACTGCCGGCAAGAACTTGTCGTGGTTCCTCAAAGCGTGACATTACTTCACCTCGATCGTTGCTGCATCGCTGGTCGCCAAGAGCGATGGCTGATACATCGGCTGCGCAATCGCCGGACTCACTTGGAACTTCCCCGGGTTTACAATTTTCAGCAGGTAAACGTATTCGTGATTGCGCGTGAAGTACGTCTGGAAAAATGCCGCGCGGTCGTCATGGAATTCGCGGCGCGTCCACCAGTATTCCCACCACGCGGGCTTTTGGTGGAATTCGTATAAGTCGTCCCGTTCGATGAACTCGGCTCCTGCGGGAATCGGGTCTTCGACCAGTAAATAGCGCCATTCGTTCCCGCCAACCGTCACGCGAACCGCTAGAACGTCACCCACGTGGAGTTCGCCGGGTAGCGGCTGCAGATTGTAAGTGATTTTGCCTCCGCTGGAATCCGCCACCATCCGGTAATAATCGCGCGTGATGCTGAGCGCGTACTTGCCATTCTGAATCAGGTGCTTCTCGGTCGAGTAGTAAGTGCCGCTCGCCGACCAATACAATCGCCCAATCCCGGCCTTGTGAATGCGAATCTCATTTCGACCAGGCAGGAGTTGCGAAGCATTGAGGTGCACTTCCGGCTGCACAGGGTTGAATCCATCCGCCGCAGTAAACGTCCGCGCCAGAACTTGTTTGCCGTTCACATAAAGTTCCGCTTTGAAGTTAGCTTCCAATTCGTGGCTGGCCTTTACGTATTCCGTCAAGCCGAAGATCACCATCGCCGTTTGCTTGGTGCTGTCCCAGTAGTAGCCGCCGTTGCGATGATTGACCAGCCAGAACGCAGCTTTGGGCAGCAGCGGGCTCTCCGGCTTCGTCAGGCTGAGCAGCCGCACCGCGTGCGCCGTGGCCTCCGCCCCGCTTTCGCTCTCGAACTCCATAAAGTAGTCGTAGGTCGCGGTCCAGTGCGCTTCGAGGTCGCTCACCGTGGCCATCGCCTCCACTTTGCCGTCGATTTCCTTGGCCCTCGCGTCGTCCCCAGTCGCTTGCAGCGCAAGTCCCAACGTCGCCAGTCCCTGCGTGCTCATGGAGTCACGCGCTTCCCAGGCTTTCTGCACATATTCCGGCTTGGAAGCGCCATTCAGCGCCAGCGCATACACCACATAGGCGCGGAGATCGGGCCTCATGTTGGGATTGCCGTCGAGCGCTTTGCGCAGCCATTCCTCGGCATGCGATAGCGACTCCGGATCGAGGTCGTATCCCGCAGAGTGTGCCTGCCCAAATCCGCTGACGACGTACGCCGTCATGAACACGACGCTCTGGTCTTCCTTCCACCAGCCCCAGCCTCCGTCTTCGTGCTGGAATCCTTTTAACCGCTCGATTCCGGCGTGAATCTTTTTCTCCAGCTCCGGCGTGTTCACCGTCGCGGTGAGGTGCAG
>DATKEN010000018.1:0-16597 GCA_035512155.1 Terriglobales bacterium
CATTGCGTCAGGCACTAGCGTGACACTCTCGTGGAATGTAAGTGGCGCTTCTTACCTAATCGTCTCCCCGGGTCCGGGCGCAGTGCGCGGCAGTAGCGCAAGTGTCAGCCCAACCCAAACCACGACGTATACCCTGTACGCCACCAACCAATACGGCCGTAGTAGTGCCTCCGTCACGGTCACTGTGCATTAGTTCGGCTGCATCTTCTGCCTTATACTGCGCCGTACGTCATCCGGCGGATGGCGCACGCGAATGCCAGCTTCGCCTTCATCCCGCCTCGCATACATCGATTGGATGCGCGGCCTCGCCTGTGTTCTCATGTTCCAAACCCATTGCTACGACGCATGGTTGGGCGGCGATTCGCGGAAGACCACATTTTTTATGTGGTCACAATTGGGGGGAACGCTGCCGGCACCACTCTTCCTGTTCTTGGCAGGCATCTCATTTGCGCTGGTGACCGACAAGCTGCATCGCAAGGGTTTTCCGGCCGCTCAAATCGCTCGCACGACGATCCGTCGCGGCGCCGAAATTTTTGCATTGGGACTGCTATTCCGACTACAGGAATATCTGATTGCCTGGGGTTGGGCTCCGTGGAGCGATCTGTTTCGAGTCGACATCCTGAATACCATTGGCGTTTCCATGATGCTGATGGGAGCGGTATGCGGGCTTGTCCTATCGCTCGTCTCGTCTCTCGGCCAAGGGTTTCGTGCTCGGTCAACGCTAGGAGTAACCGCACTCGGTATTGCGCTGGGGGTTTCTCTCCTGACGCCTCTGCTGTGGACGACCTGGCGACCCCGATGGCTGCCCTGGCCGCTGGAGTCATATATCAATGGGGTGCATAATCTGGACCAACCACAGCCCTGGCTGTTTCCGATTTTCCCATGGGCTGCTTTCGCGTTCGTGGGCTTGGCCGTCGGTTTTTTTCTGCTGAGCGATTGGGGCCGCGAGCGCGAAGCCGTTACGTTTGTTCTGGCTGGCGTGGGCGGGATTGGTCTGACGTACGTGGCGCACTGGTTGGATTTGCGAGGCCCTCAAATTTACCCGGTGTACGACTTCTGGCACACCAGCCCGAATTTTTTCCTGATCCGCGTAGGCCTGCTGATGATGATTCTCTCGGCAGCTTACGCCTGGTGCCGCTGGGGCGCGGGACAATGGGGATTCAGTCCGCTAGTGCAGATGGGGCAGACTTCATTGCTGGTCTATTGGGTGCATATTGAGTTTGTGTACGGACGTTTCTCCATCCTGCCCAAACGCGTAGTTGATATTCGTACTGCTTCGCTGGGACTGCTGACGATTTTTCTCTCAATGTTGCTGCTCTCACTATTGCGGACGAATCTGAAAGGGCGCGGCGAGGGAGTGTGGAGATGGTTCCGCGAACCGTTGAGAGCAAACTGATTTTCAATCCGGCGATGAAATCTGGCGGATCGCATTTTCCACCAGCTTCAGTCCGATCGCCCAACGTTGGCGGGCCTGGGGCTCGTCATCCCCATAGCCGAATAAATAACAGGTAAGGTAGAAGCCGTCCCTCACTTCCGCCGCTTCATGGTAATAGCAGCGGCGGATCAGGAATTCGGCGGCGGCGGGAATCTCAGGGACTCGCTGCAATAGCTTAGTTAGTCTCTTTGCCAGTTGCTCATGTTGGGGAAAGGAAAAGCGCGGCTGTTCCCGCGAAAAGACAAGATCGATGTAGGAAACGAACTTCCATGCCGCCCCGAAAATCTCTTCCTCAGGGTTCAGCTCCGTGCTGCACCAGGCATCGCATTTCGCAGTCTCGAGAATGCTCGCGGGCGAGTTAATGGCCGACAGAAATTCGCCGAGCTCCGGAATGCGCTGTGCTTCGTCAACTTTGAGCAGCAGTTCAGGGTGACGTTTCAGGTCGTAATACTGCGGGCCGCCATCGCTGGCAGCCCACGGCAATTCCAGTATCTCGTCTTGTGCGCCTAGTTCGACGGCGAAGTCGACTTCCACGTCAGCATCCAAGCGATCAAACTAGTGGGCCGGCGCGGGCTGCGGCGTCGTGCCGGGGGGCGCGAAATTCACCTTGGGCACTACGCGAGAACCTTCGGTCGCCGTGAAGTAAGCCTCGTTGGGCTTGAAGCCGGCCCATCCGGCGAAAACGTTGTTGGGAAAGTGCTGAATGTAGGTGTTGTAGTCTTGCAAGGCATCGTTGTACCGTTTGCGCTCCACCGCGATGCGGTTTTCGGTTCCAGCCAGTTCATCCTGCAAGCGCATGAAGTTCTCGTTCGATTTCAGTTGGGGATAGTTCTCCGAGATTGCCAACAGGCGGCCCAGGGCGCCGTCCAAAGCCTGGTTGGCCTTAATTTTGTCCGAAGGCGTTCCCGCCGAAAGCAGTGCTGAGCGCGCCTTGGCGATGTCCCCGAAGACTGTCTGTTCCTGCTGAGCGTAGCCTTTTACCGTCTCGACCAGGTTGGGAATGAGGTCGGCACGCCGTTGCAACACAATGTCAACCTGCGACCACGCTGCCTTCACAGACTCGTTCTTGGTCACGAGCGTGTTGCGGACGCCTACATATTGCATGAAGGCGAACGACGCAATCACTACCAGGACAATAATTACGATCAAGCCTTTGCTCATGGTCTTCTCCTGAGAACAGGAATCTTACACTCACGAACTGCTGGGTTCGGCCGAATCCAGAATTGTATCTACTGCCGTCGTTATGCGCTGAACCGCTTCCAAATAGCGCGCAAAAACATCTTTCACATTGAATTGCTTGCGATCCGCCTTGTGTTCCCGAATATCGAGCAACTGCAGGAATGCAGACGGATCAAATTGAATGCGAGTGGTTAGCGCCTGCAGTACCTCACGTTTTGAATGTGGAGCAACTTCTCCGAGCGCGATGAGCGTGTGCCGGAACAGAGTGGCGAAAGCTGATAATGAGCCCAGCAGCAATTCCCAAAGCCGGCGCTCGTTGCCTGCATGCAGCAGCAGACGCTCACGCAAGAGGATCAGCTTCTCGCGCAATTCATACTCCAGCTGCGCCCGGTGCAGATGCATGGGGATACTCAGGCCACTTAGCGGATCATCACCGAACAGCACGCGATGGCGTTGTTGCATATCGAACAGCTCGATAGAAAATACGTCCGCTGACCGTTCCAATTCTTCGCGAGTCAGAACGAGCGGGGCATGACGCTGCTTCCGGCTCCACCACTCCACCGCCGGACCCAAGGCGGCCAGCTTGGCAAATGAAGTCTCGCACAGGATGCAAAGCAGGTTTACGTTGGAGAAATCGTCATGAAATTCTCCCGTTGCGGCTGAACCATAGAGCACCACGCTCTGGAGATTCTCGCCCGCGGCTTGCCGCAACCGGCCAACGAACTCGTCGATCTGTTTTTCCGGAACCATGGCATACCTCGCTTGACAGAACTACCAGCTACCGCTGGCGCCGCCACCGCCTGAACTGCCCCCGCCAAATCCTCCAAAGCCTCCACCGCCGCCTCCGAACCCACCCCCTCCGCCGTAGCCTCCGCCACGACCACCGCCGCCAAAAAGAAGGAACCAGAAGAGTACGTTGCGCAGCGGAGTAAAAAGCACGAGCAAAACAATGATGGCGAGAACTACCAACCCCCCGGGCGACATCCCTCTGCGGGGTCCTACTTGCGGCTCTGCTGGAGCTTGCGGACGAGCACCTGTCAGCGTGACGCCGGCGTCCTGCGCGATGACGTCGGCCACGCGGCTCGTCATCAGTATTAGAGCGCTGTTGTAGTCGCTCTGCCGCAGATAGGGTACCGCCTCGCGTCCGAAACTACCGACCTTGCCGTCCGGTAGAATCGGTTCCAGGCCGTAGCCGACTTCGATCTTGTACTTGCGGTCCTTTACCGCCAGCAAAATCAGCACACCGTAATCAGTAGATTTACTTCCGATGCCCCATTTCTTGAAAAGATCGACGGCATAACTCTCAATGTCTGATCCGTCGAGCGAATTGATGGTAACTACCGCAATCTGGGCATGGGCTTTCTGATCGATCTGCTGGCAGATATTGGTGAGTTGCGCAATTGTGTTCGGCTCGAGGACGTGGGCAAAATCATTGACGTAGCCGGTAGGCTGTAGTTGCGATATTTGCTCCGCGCACAGGGAGAGTGCCAGCCCCACCATCAAAAACGTGAGAAACGCAACTTTTATCCACGACTTCATTTGCCGGATGATTGTATCGGATCGATGTAGGTGCGGACGTCTCGCCCGTGCGAGTCAGGCCTCGGCTGTCCGGATTTCAAACTAGAACTTCCGCAAGAATTCCACCACCTGGTGCTCAGCCCAGTGGCCGTCATTTCCATCTGGCTTGGCAAGAAATGAGCAGTGGCCACCATCCGCGGTTTCGAGGAAGGTGATATTGGGATTGGCAAGGATCTGCGTTCGCGTTTCCGCAAGGATCCGGATGAAAGGATCATTGGCCGCGTGCAGAATAAAAGTCGGGACCGCAATGCTGCTCACCACGTTGGCGGCGGCAGCACGAGCATAGTAATCAGCCGCACCTTCAAATCCGCAATAGTAGGCGGTGATTTTGTCGTCGAACTCGCGCAAGGTGGAGACACCCCGCAGACGCAAAGGGTCGAATGTATCAGGGAAGAGCCTTGCCTTAGCCCGCAGCCGGCGACGCAGTTTCCACATGAAATAGTATTCGTACAGACGATTGCTACTCAGATGCAAGGCATCGGCAGAGGCCGCCAGATCCATTGCCGGACACACCGCGGCGACGGCGCGAAACTGAGATGGGCCGTCGTCGCCCCATTCACCGGCCAGCTTCAAAACTAGATTCCCACCCATGGAGAATCCGGCAAGTGCAAAACGAGAAATTTTGTCCCGCTCAATCACGCTGTGAGCGACGGCGGCCACGTCCCGAGAAAGTCCCGAGTGATAAAGAGTAGGAGCAATGCCTTCCGTGCCGCCGCAATTGCGTTGATTCATGCGTACGACATTCACTCCGGCAGCCATGCCTTTTGCCGCGACGCCCAACATATATTGCGATTCGCTGGATCCCTCCAAGCCATGCACCACCACGACTGTCAGCGCATTCCGGCGATCGGCCTGCCAGTGGCAGCGACACAGGACTTTCACCCCCGGCTCAACCTCAACCAGGCGCTGCTCGGCTGGGGGCAGAACAATTCGTCGAGGTAAGAAAAAATTAGCGAGAGTCTGGCGATGTCCGCCGCGCAGGCCAGGGCGCGGCAGAAAAGACTGGACTAAAGTTTGCGAAGTCCCCACACTTTGATTTTAAATGGAGTCAGCGCCAGGTGCGGACCAAAGCGAAGGAGCCTGAATATGCCGATTTTTGAGTACGTCTGTCAAGCTTGCGATCACGAATTCGAAGCTCTCCTGTACGGCAGTGATAAGCCAGAGTGTCCGAAGTGCCATGGCAAGAAATTGAGCCCTCAGTTGTCGGTCTTTGCCGTGGCTGGCAAGGGCTCCTCGACATCCGCAAGCACGACGGGATCGTGCGGTTCATGCGGCGATCCCCGAGGTCCTGGCGCGTGCTCGCTTCCCGATTACGACTGAGACAGCTTTCCCATCTGCCCCTAGGAATATCCCCAAATCCAAGTTAAGAAACGACTACCCGCTTGTAACCGAGTCCCGGTGACCGCGGTAAGTTTCGCTCTGATCGCAATCCCCGTACTATCACGGCAGTCTTCTCGGAGGCGGCATGGATCGTCGTCGCAATCCTCGGGTTACTGCTTTGTTGCCGGTTTGCGTCTGGGGCATGGACGCGCACGCACTGCCTTTCATGCAAGCAGCCACGGTTCGAAATATCAGCAGTAGCGGTGCCGTGATTCAGGGTCTCTGCCGTCAGGTTAGACCGGGCGAAATCCTGGAGGTACAGTTTGGCGACGAAAGAGCGCAATTCCGCGTGGTCTGGTCGGGAGCCCTGGGATCGCGGAGAGAAGGTCAAATCGGCCTGGAGCGCCTGGTTTCAGAGCCCTGTATCTGGGACCTGAATTTGTGCCACTGCAATCAATTGATGGCGGAAGGCTAAGAAGTACAGACTTCGGAACTCGGACTCCGAACCCCGAACCTCGGACTTCGGACCTCAGGCCTAGGCTCTCTTAACCTCAGATCGTTTCGCCTGCCGCTCGTTTGCAGAACGAACCCGGGTTCCACTATCCTGCCCATTCCTGTTCGGCATTCGTGGGAACACTTGAGGGACGAACCATGCGGGTTCTGCTACCTGTCCTGGCGTTAGTTTCGGTACTCGTGAGCTCAGCGATTCCGCAAATTCAGCGCACCCTTAGCCTTATGCCGATGCCAGCTGAGGTGCAGATGGGAACCGGGCAACTGCTGATTGATCCATCCTTCTCGGTCGCGATTACTGGCCACACCGACGTGAGGCTTCAGCGCGCGGTCGATCGGTTTCTTAGCCACCTTCGCCGCCTAACCGGCATGCTTCCGTTGGACATGAAACCAGCCGATTCTCCCAACGCCACTCTGGTGATTCTGAGCGGAACCGGAGGGAAAGACATCGAAGAATTGGGTGAGGACGAATCCTACAAGCTCGAAATCAGCAATTCCGGCGCGAAGCTCAGCGCGGCGAACACGCTCGGCATCATGCGCGGGTTGGAGACATTTCTTCAGCTGGTTGAGATCACTCCCGACGGCTTTGCCGTGCCTGCAGTTGCCATCCAGGACAAACCACGTTTTCCATGGCGAGGATTGATGATCGATGTAAGCCGCCACTTCATTCCCCTCGATGTGCTCAAGCGCAATCTGGACGGAATGGCGGCGGTGAAGCTCAATGTATTTCACTGGCATCTGTCGGACAACCAGGGCTTTCGCGTTGAGAGTAAGAAGTTTCCCAAGCTCCAGGGACTTGGATCCGATAGCCTGTATTACACCCAGGATGAGATTCGCGATCTGATCGGGTATGCGGGCGACCGCGGCATCCGTGTAGTGCCCGAGTTCGATATGCCGGGGCATAGCACAGCGTGGTTCGTGGGTTATCAGGAACTCGCCAGCGGGGCCGGCCCGTATGCCATTGAACGCCAATGGGGAATATTCGACCCGGCGATCGATCCGACACAGGAGCGCACTTACAAGTTCCTGGATGAACTGATCGGCGAGATGGCCACTCTTTTCCCCGATCAGTTCTTTCACATCGGTGGAGATGAAGTGAATGGCAAGCAGTGGGACGCCAATCCCAAAATCCAGGCCTTCATGCGTCTTCACGACCTGAAGAATAATCAAGACCTGCAAGCCTACTTCAACAAGAGAGTGCAGCAGATCGTCACTAAGCACGGAAAAACAACCCTGGGTTGGGACGAAGTCCTGCATCCCGATTTGCCGAAAAGCATCGTTATCCAATCGTGGCGAGGACAGGATTCCCTGGCAGCGGCGGCCAAGCAAGGCTACCGCGGATTGCTCTCGTACGGTTATTACCTCGATCTGATTTGGCCGGCTTCGCGACACTACGGGGTCGATCCGATGAGCGGCGCTGCGCCTAATCTAACTCCCGAAGAAAGCCAACGCGTCCTCGGCGGCGAGGCGTGTATGTGGTCGGAGTATGTTTCTCCGGAGAACATTGACTCGCGCGTTTGGCCTCGAGCAGCAGCCATCGCGGAAAGACTCTGGTCGCCGCAGAATGTAACGGACGTAAAATCGATGTACGCTCGCTTGGACGAGGTCAGCCGCCGTCTCGACTGGCTCGGCCTGACTCACAACTCGAGTTATGCCCTCATGCTCCGCCGGATTGCGGGAACCGACGACATCTCCAGCCTTCGCGTGCTGGCCGATGTGGTGGAACCGGTAAAAGACTACACGCGTGAGGAAACGGCTCCGGCTGTTCCTACGAGTGCTACACCATTGAATAGGCTGGTTGATGCGGTCCGTCCAGAGAGCATGACAGCACGGCACTTCACGGAGCTAGTGGACGCCTTACTGGCGGGCCAGGCCTCCCCGGAGACCAAGGCTGAAATGATCGCTCTGCTCCACCAATGGCGAGACAATCAGGCGAACCTCCAACCGTTGTTGGATGAATCTTTCCTGTTGAGAGAAGTCGCGCCCATGTCAAAGGATCTTTCGGCTCTGGGCTCAACCGGCTTGAACGCTCTAGACTATCTCGACCGCGGCGAGTCAGCACCGGATGACTGGAAAGCAGAGCAATTGGGGTTGATCGAGCAAGCGAAAACGCAAAAGGGCCAACTCCTGCTCATGGTTGCGCCATCAGTTCAAAAGCTTGTTGAAGCCAGCGCCGGGCAGGGTAAGTCCTTGGTTACGAAATAAAGATGCATACGGTTTATCGAGTCGGTGGAGTGACCAATGAGTCCAACTAATACGCCTACCAGGCCGGAGGCCTGGCCCGCCTTACCACTCAACGCCTGGCGCAATACGTGTGAAACGCTTCACATGTGGACCCAGATAGTCGGTAAAGTACGCCTCGCGCAGTGTGCGCCGGTCAATCATTGGTGGCAGGTACCGTTCTACGTGAACGCACGCGGTCTGACTACTTCCGCCATTCCGTTTGATCGTGGCATCTTTGAGGTGCAATTTGATTTTCTTGATCACAATCTGAGCATTCGGACCAGCGACGGTTCCGAGAAGCTCATTCCGCTCGCGCCTCGTTCTGTGGCGGATTTCTACAAGGAATTTATGGCCGCCCTGGCCGAGCTGGGCATTCCAGTGAAAATCTGGACCATGCCGGTAGAAATTCCTAACCCAATCCCGTTCGAGAAAGATGTTCAGCATGCTTCATACGATACGGAATATGTAAGTCGCTTCTTTCATATCCTGCTACAGGCAGACACGATCTTCAAAGAGTTTCGTGGTCAATTTATCGGCAAGAGCAGCCCGGTGCATTTCTTCTGGGGAAGCTTCGATTTGGCAGTTACCCGGTTTTCGGGACGCCGCGCTCCGCCGCGGGAGGGAGCGGACTTGATCACTCGCGAGGCCTATTCGCATGAAGTAATCAGCGGAGGATTCTGGCCGGGCAGTGGAGACGTCAAAGACGCGGCGTTCTATGCTTACGCAGCGCCTGAGCCGCAAGGCTTTGCCGAAAGCCGGGTTCGGCCGGATGCCGCGCTCTATCATCCGCAGATGCATGAGTTCCTCTTGATGAACGATGACGTTAGAAAGTCGGCGTCGCCGCGTGAGGTTGTGTTGGAGTTCCTCCAAAGTACCTATGAAGCCGGCGCCAACCTGGCTAAATGGGATCGGCGTGAGCTGGAGAGAGCCGCCTAGCCCAAATCTCATGCGCCCATGAGAGAATGACTTTTCATTTTTCGGAAGGCTCCGCAATGGCCACACCCACTGACGAGACCAAAGCCAACGACTCGGTACAGGCCCTTATCCAATTGCTGCGGAGCCGCTCCTCAGAGGAGATTCGGCAGCGCATGTACGACAACCCGCCGGGAAGCCCGTGGTGGTCTGCGTGCAAAACTGAGCTCGATGTTCGCAACAGCGAGAAGACAGCTACCGCGTTGGTCGATACCTCGCGCGTGCTGGATAAGATGAAGAGCTCTACAGAGCACATGGATCTGCTGAGCGAGAAGTTGCTGCAAGCCGCCAGCGACATGGCTGAAGTGCTGAAGGAAGTCAAGGAGTCCGGCAGAAGGATGGAGATCGCAACTTATGTGATCGTTGGCGTGACCATCTTGCAACTTTTCTATATCGCTTACCGGTTTTCCGCCAAGCACTGAAATACAGTCAGCAACACTACAGAGGTTCTGCGGCCCTGGGCCGAGGAAATCACAAATGGCGTCGAGAACATCCCGAACCCAACGTCGCCGAATTCTTGTAGTCGATGTCGGCGGCACTCACGTCAAACTGCTGGCCACTGGGATGAAAGACCCAGTCAAATTTGTCTCCGGGCCTTCTCTGACCCCCGGAGCGATGGTCCGCAAGATCAAAGCCGCCCTCAAGAACCAACCCTACGATGTAGTCTCAATCGGCTATCCTGGCCCGGTCATCCATGGGAAGCCCTTGCGCGAGCCACACAATCTCGCCATGGGATGGATGGGATTTGATTTTCGCAAAGCATTCGGCAAGCCCGTCAAGATCATCAACGACGCCGCTATGCAAGCTCTAGGCAGCTATCGAAAAGGCAGAATGCTCTTTCTTGGTTTGGGTACAGGTCTTGGATCCGCGATGATTGTCGATGGCGTTGTCCAACCCATGGAACTCGCCCATCTGCCTTATAAAAACGGCAAAACCTACGAAGATTATCTCGGACTGCGTGGTCTGGAGCGACTGGGACGAAAGAAATGGCAACAGCACGTAACCAAAGTTGTGACCGAGCTCCGCGAGGCCCTGGAGCCTGAGACGATCGTGCTCGGCGGTGGGAACGCTCAGAAATTGAAGAAGCTCCCACCGAACACGATTCTAGGAAGCAACCTGAACGCCTTCCGCGGTGGCTTCCAAATGTGGAAGCCCTCAGCGAAGTTTCACGGCTAATCGCGCTTACGCCGGACGAGAAACTCGCGTGCCAGAGCTCTGAGTGAAACTCTGGGGTGGGAGACGGGAATCGAACCCGCAACGTCCGGAGCCACAGTCCGGTGCTCTGCCAGTTGAGCTACTCCCACCGTATCTTTTGATTATAACAACGAGAAACGGAAAGGAGTGGGTCGGTCGAGGCCGAGCGAGCAGTACAGGTGGTGGTCCCCTGTTTGAAAAAGGAAGCGAGCCAAACGCGCGATTATTGCGTCGCAAAATACGCGACGCAGCGCGCGGCTCGCTCAGATCCCTCGCCTGCGCAAAGAACACTTGCTCGGGATGACAATCAAACTGAGACGCTACCGGAGTACAGACTTCAGCCGCGGCCTACGCCAACGTACTCGAATCCCATCGCGCGCAGCCGGACAGAATCGAGCAAGTTTTTGGTATCCACGATGACGGGACGTTTCAGCAGGTGTTTGATGCGATCGAAGTCGAGGCCGCGAAATTCCGGCCAGCCCGTGCCGACGACCAGCGCATCAACGCCTTCGGCAACGGCGTAGGGGGTCTCACAATAGTGGACGGTGCCGTTCAATTCCATGCGCGCATCCGGGATGGCCACTGGATCGTAGGCGCGCACGCGGGCGCCCTTGGCAATCAGATTTTGTGCCAGCCGCACGGAAGATGATCCCGCCACAGAATTGGTGTTGGGCTTGAACGCCAGCCCGAGAATTCCGACGTCCTTATTTTGCACCGAGTGCACCATGGTTGAGATCTTCTCGACCAGCCGGTCAGCCAGGCTGTGGTTCACTTCCCGTGCTGCGCTGAGCACCTTAAGCGAGACGCCCTTCTGGCGCGCCAGTTCGGCAAGTGAATCCATATCTGACTCGGCGAAGATGCCGCCCATGCCCGCGCCAGGTTGCAGGCATCGAGGAGCGATTTTCTTGTCTAGTCCCAGAGCCAGCGAAAGGCTTACGGCATCTGCGTTCACGCGCTCGCACAGACTGGATAGCTCATTGATGAATGAAATCTTCGTGGCCACGAACGCCGTAGCCGACTCGCGCACCAGTTCGGCGGTTTCGTGGTTGGTCACAATGACCGGAACGCCGCGCATCACCAGTGAGTGGAAGATCTGTTTCAGGGCCAGCACGGCTTCGTTGGAGGAGGTGCCGAGGATGATTCGATCAGGCCAATTGAAGTCTTCCACCGCGCAACCCGGAGTGAAGAATACTGGCTGCGAGACGATGGTGGCGCGTAGTCCGGCTTCCTGCAGACGCTGCTCAACCCCGGTGGCGGTGCCGACTGCGACCGGAGTAACGATCGTCAGAATCGGCGGCTTCGGAGCCAGACGCGCGATGCGGTTAGCCAAATCCGCTAGGTGTTGCGCGGTGTCTTCCGCTAGAAAAATCACTTGCGCCTTGCGAGCAAATGACTCCATGTCGGTCGAGTAGAGCAGCCGGCCGGAGCGGACATTGCGCTTGATCACCTCAGCTAGATTTTTCTCGAAGAAGGGGATATTGCCTTGGGCCATCTCGACCATGCGGGAGCTGTCAGGGTGACAACAGGTTACTGGAGTTCCGAAGTCTGCCAGACAGGCTGAAACTACCGTACCCAGATATCCAGATCCGTAAACTCCGATTTGCATGAGCCCCCGGTGACAAGCGCTAGAACCCGCTAGGGAAGCGGCATTCGCCGAGCAATCCAACTTCTTATTTACGCCGCGATAGGACCTTTGGCAACGCACGAGAGGGACATGTACTTCCGGAAGTAGGAATTACGGGAGCGGCGCCCGTAACGCATTAGAAGAAGAGGGTTTAGGCGCGAGGAGACACCAAACTTTTACCCAGCTGAACTCCAGCGAGATCCACCCAGCAATTGGGCTCTTCTTCGCGCACAAAAGTCAGGTCTTTCACTACGACGCTACGGCTACCCGTGAAGTGGGCCCAGCGCTCGCGGGCCACTTGATAAGCCGCTTGCGCTTGGGCCAGGTCGCTCATCTTGACGATGGTCAGATGCGGCATGTAGGGCCATTCTTCCTCCGCAGCCAGGGCCACCTTGTTCAGCCTGTCATGCAATTCCTGCATGGGGAAGGCGCCCTGCCCTACTCGGATAAACACGGTTGGAGTCACTGGGACGAAAGTTTCGACGTCCGCCAAAGTGGCTTCGAAGGGCTCCATCCGGCTGCAGACTTCCTCCAAGGCTTCCAGCGCCGAAAGCTCGCTGCTCTGCAGCAGGCGAGGCGGAAGCACGGTGAGGTGGGCCGCCAAATGAGGCAGAGCGGGATGCAACTCCTGCCGAAGGCGCTCGACGAACTCTCCAACCGGACTCCGAACGTAAGCCACCAGGGCGTAACGGGGATTCTGCATGATCGCAGCTTGGCATTATAACCTGCCTCCATGGTGCTGGAGAGAAGAGCCAATCAACCCAAGGTGTTAGATATAATGAAAAGATCCACACGAGAGTCGGGGCGTAGCGCAGCCTGGTAGCGCACCTGCCTTGGGCGCAGGGGGTCGTAGGTTCAAATCCTATCGCCCCGACCAAACTTGGGGAAGCAAGCAATTACCACAATCCGATGCTCTTGAACCTCGAAGAATATACCGTAAGGGAAAAGTCGCACTCCGGCACGCCTCCGTCCCCGATGCACGACCGGAAATTGCAATGGGTGTTCCGTGATTGCTTCAACCGTTCGCTCGACCGCCAGCGCGAAGCGCTCCCCAAGTTCCGGGCGTCTGTTTTCATACCATGCCCGCGCCTCTTCCAAGTCTGCGCTCGCCTCTGGTAACCAGACGACCGGCAGCGTCACGGTTTCTTGAACAGACCAGCCCTGACTTGCTCCCAGGGGATGACAGCGGAAGGATTTTGCTGATAACGCTCGATGCGGTAATCAAGCTCTGCGCGTTGCGCATCCGTCAAGGACACTGCATCGGTCTCCAGGCTTTCCCACACCGCATCCAGCAGTTCTGCTTTTTCTACAGCAGACAGGCTGTTTATTTGATTTCGCAAATCGCTCATTGCCTATACCCTAGCGCGGTTTCCCGGCTCTGGCAACTGTGCTTGTCACTAAGGCCTCTTCACTTTGGCTTTGACCATCGGAACGACTTGCTTATCTTAAAGACGAAACCGCTGCGATCTTGCACCTGGCGCAAGTTGAGCATATAGCGATACCCCACATCGAGCGCCGCACTCTTTCGCCAATACCAGCGCACGCCCCAAAGGCCGTCTACCGGAGTGCTTGGGCCGACTGACGTATTTTCGGTATCGATGCCCACCACGCCAAACGCGTGACCTTCCTGAGTGAATACGGTGGTGAATTCCGTGAGCAACTGCAGCCGGTGCTGAGCGAAGAAAATAAAACCCTGGCCGAAAATCATCTCGTCCCCAGGAGTCAGCAGCGTCTGACCATGGGATTTTGGATTACGGGTGACCAGGTAGGTGACGTTGTTCGCCAGCACGATTCCGTGGCGAAAGCTCTTGCTCAATCCCAAGCTGAAAGAATAATTGAGCGCGCCGCTTTGCGCCCCGGAATTGTCCAGTTCTGCCTTAGCGCTGTTGGTGGGAATGATGAAACTTGTGCGCAGGGATACGCTCACCGGATCGCCGCGAGTCTCCGACCAGAAGTTAACCTTGAATCCCAGCGTTACCGGGCCCCAATCGGAATTGTTGAAGGCAGCGAAGGGATAATCTTGCACGTAACCGGCGGCCGGCCCTTTCCATGAATTGTGCAGAGGACCCGGATTGAGCCCGCAATAAATCGGCGCTTTAAAAACATCATGAGGACAGCCCGCAGGCTGCCGTAAGCTGAGCTGCGAGGGCTCGCCAATATTTAAGTACCGGTACGGCTCGAATTGCGCAAACACCGTAATCTTTTTCGTAATTCCGGCGGCCAGGCTGAATCCGGCACTTAGTATGGTCACACTGCCGGGAGCACGGGAGAACTTGTTCAGATATGCCGCACTGGTGAAAACTCCTTTAGGCAGAGTCTCCGCCGTTTCTACAGTGAACAGTCCGGGACCTCCGGTCGTTGCCGGCACTGGCGCCACGCTGATCGAACTTTGTTCCGAGGCAACCGCTTGTATCTGCGGCGGCGCTGCATCCGCGTCGGCTGCCGCTATTGCGGTTGAACTCAGTACGGCACTGAGGACGATCAGCGCCAGGGCACGAACAGGTTGACCAGCGCTTGAGGATGACGCACAGAATCCCATGTGGCTTGATTGTTGTCGACGCAGGTTAGACGCTCAATGCTGAGGAACACGTTGTACAGCAGAAGTAACATCTTGGTCGCGCCATGATGAGCCGACCATGTGGCGCGGGCGCCCTCGCCCGCGAAAAGCTGACTTCATTCATACCGGCGTCATCCCGAGCTCATTCCCACCGGCTCGGTGTCATCCCGAGCGGAGCCGTTTTTCGGGGGGAGCGAGGGATCTCGCGTGCAACCGGCACGACCGCCCAGCTGAAATGCCCTTCGCTCCCGCCCGGCTGGAACTTTCCGACATCCACAGCCGTAATCTAAAATGATCTACGCAGTCGCCGAGGTGTGAAATGTTCTGCAACCAGTGTCGGACGGAGCTACAGCCTGACTACAACGTCTGTCCGAAATGCGGCACGCCGGTGGGAAGGCCGACGCAACCGTTCGCCGTCTCCAGTCAGGGCCGGTTGGAGCGCCATTTGCGCACCCTCGGCATTCTTTGGATTGTGGTCGGCGCTCTCTTCCTGATCCCGTCGTTCGCTTTGCTGATGATGGCAAGCGTTGCTCACGTTGTGATCCCAGGCACGGAGGAGGTTGCGCGAGTCCTGGGCCCGCCGCTGTTGTCTATCATCGCCGCCATGCTTTTCCTGCTCGCAGCCGGCCAAATCTGCGTCGGCTGGGGACTCATGCAGCGCCAACGCTGGGCGCGCATAGCTGCTGTGATCCTCGGCATTCTATCTTTATTTCATCCACCGGTCGGAACCGCGCTCGGCATCTACACGCTCTGGGTCTTGCTGGCGAACAATGCCGGAACCGAGTACGAGCAATTGGCTCGGGCCAGCAGCTAGCCAAACCGCCGCGCCTGCTGAATAATAGTATTGGTATGAATCCCTTAAGCGAATACTGACATCTCAAACCCGTGGAGGAAACGTTATGGCGCATGAACTACCCCCCCTGCCGTATGACTATTCCGCACTCGAACCCATCATCGATACCCAAACCATGAAGTTGCATCACGACATGCATCACGGGACCTACGTAAAGAATCTGAACGCCGCACTCGAGAAATATTCCAACCTGCAATCGAAGAGCGCTGAAGACCTGCTGCGCGATCTGAACTCGATCCCGGAAGACATTCGTGCCACCGTCCGCAACAACGGCGGCGGACACGTGAATCACAGCATGTATTGGAAAATTATGAAGCCCAAGGGTGGCGGCGACCCGAGTGGTCCCATCGCCGAAGCCATCAAGAAAACCTTTGGCAGCTTCAAAGATTTTCAAACCAAATTCAATGACGCGGGCGCCAAGCAGTTTGGCAGCGGCTGGGCTTGGCTTGCGGCCAAAGCCAATGGCGAATTGCAGGTTCTCAGCACCCCCAACCAGGACAACCCCATCTCTCAAGGCCTGTTCCCAATCATGGGCAATGACGTCTGGGAGCACGCCTACTATCTCAAATACAACAACCGTCGCCCGGAATATCTGGCGGCGTGGTGGAACGTGGTGAACTGGGAAGAAATCAATAAACGCTTCGAGAGCCTGAAGTCAGGTCATCGCGAACCCGCTATGGCCAGCCGCTAGGCGTCTTGCCGGGTGCCCCATGTCTCGCCGCAGTTGCGAGACATGGGAACCTCCCTCCATCTCAACCACACCCCCCGTGTCATCTCGAGCGCAGCAGAATCATTCGCTCCGCGAATGACCGAGCGAAGTCGAGGGTGGAACCGGGAACTCGCGGTACAATCGTTCAGCCCCATGGAAATCAAGCACACCTTCTTCAGCAAATTCCTGTATAGCATCGAGCCCAAGCCCGAAGGCGGATTCATTGCCCGCTCGAAGGATCCCAACGCTCCCCCGATTGAAGGCGCCACCCGTGAGGAGGTTGACCAGAAAATCCAGGCCAGCATCAGCGCCGACCTCGCCGCCCAATTCCCCGGCCTCAAACTCCCTCTGGATAACGCCAACAAGGAAGTCAAGCTCTCCTACCATGTCGAGGCCAAGCCCGGCGGCGGCTACATCGTTCACCACGGCGACCCGGCGCATGA
>DATKEN010000019.1:0-36269 GCA_035512155.1 Terriglobales bacterium
GAAATAAGGCCGTCGGCGGTTACCGGGCAGCTGCAGCACTCCTGCATCTCCTGGCTATCGTCGAACACGTAGAACGCCGCACAGAGGGTGCCCCCGGTGTCGCCGTCGTTGATGACCCGCACTGTGGCATCCGGCGCGCCCGTAGTATTCGCGTTCGAATAATACGTGACAGCGTAGGTGCTATTGTCTTGCGCCACCGCGGTTCCCGAGACCACTCCCAGCACGAGGGCGATGGCCAGCATGGACAGAATGGTACACACTACTTTCTTCATGAAGAATCCTCCTAGTTTGGGCGCTGCAGGCTGGGGAGAGTCAGCTAAGGGGGCGCGCTGGGGGGACTTTATCGCGTCGTAGGATCTTTACAACTACCTACGTAGCCTAGTCGGAGTCACTAGACCTTAAAAGTTAATCTAATGGTTTAGTTGCTTCGTACCATTGCATTTGCGGGCTACGTGAGCTAGATTCGCTCCATTGATGATCCTACCTCTGCCGAATCCCCCTTCGGCTCTCCCGTTAAAACGAATTTAAGCGAGATGGCTAAGCTGGTGTCTTGCAGCTAGACCGGCGAGAATCCAAACAACTAGGGTGCCTTCAGCCAGGCGGACTCAGTTTTTGCGGCTCATATATATCATGTGGCCATAATGTATAGATATGTATTAGATGCTGTGGGCCGGCATCCTCGTCCCTGTTGGCTGCATCTTGTTAAGTAGGGATCGAGGAGAACGGCGAATGTTAGGGCTGAGACTGGTACACCTCATTGAAGGGCACTCCGAGGAATTGGCACAGGAGTTAACTCGACAGCTCCGGGAATCGGAGCGTACGCGTGAATTTCGGAAGATCCCGCCTGAGGAACTGCACCGAGCAGTGATTGAGGTTTATCGCAACTTGGGGGAGTGGTTACTGCAAAAGAGCGAGGCCGATATCGGGGAGCGGTTCCGAGCAATCGCCGCGCGCCGGGCATCCCAGGGAGTCCCCCTGTCTGAGTTTGTATGGGCGTTGGTGATCAGCCGTAATCATTTATGGCATTTCCTGCAGCGAGAGGCTTTTGTCGACAACATCGTGGAACTCTTCGGCGAATTGGAATTACAGAAGATGCTCAACCAGTTCTTCGATCGCGCAGTCTACTTCGCAATACTGGGTTACGAGGGGACCGAAGAGCGAGATGCCAACAGCAGTCCTGACAAGGAGCGGTTGGCTGTGGGAACGGCGAGACCGGCTTGAAACAAGCGCGAGCCGGATAAGAGAGGTCCGATGTTAATCTCGCTTCGCCCCGGCGTAGTATCCAGTGCGCGCCTGGATCTTATAGTCTTTGTTTTTAGTATGGATTTCCACTTTGCGGAAGGTACCGTCCTGGGCCGAATTGCTCGGCGTGTAGCCGATGTTGTATTGGCTGCGTAGCTCCAGGGCAATCTGATCGAAGGCCTGCTTCAGTTTCTCCGGCTTGTTCCCCACATCGATGACTCGGCCGCCGGTTTCCTGGGTAAGTTTTTTCATTTCGCCCTCGCCGGAGTAGCCGAAACCGCCGTAGAAGCCGCGGTCCGCGCACAACAACACATAGACGATGCTGTCCGATTTCTGCGCCGCCTCAACCGCATCCTTGAGTTTGAGCTGGCTTCCCTGGTCTTCCCCGTCCGTCAGGAGGATCATGGCTTTGCGTCCGACCTGTTGTGCCAGCTCATCGTGGGAAGCGAGGTAAACCGCGTCATAGAGTAAAGTACCGCGCGGATTACTTGTCGGCACGGGTCCTCCGCCCATGCCTGGAATACCGGCTCCGCTGCCGCCCCCAGTATTAATCTTCGCGCTGTTAAGCGCCGCCTTGAGTAGACGCGGGGAGTTGGTGAAATCCTGGAGCAGATCCACATTCACGTCGAAGCCGAGTACGAAGGCCATATCCTTCTCGCGGAGAATCTGGGAGAGAAACGCGCCTCCAATTTCTTTCTCCATGTCCAACACGCGCTGCTGACTTCCGCTGGAATCGATCAGGATGCCCAGAGTAAGCGGTAGATTGGATTCCGCCGTGAAGTACTTGATGGTCTGCGGCTTGGAATCCTCGAGGATTTCGAATTCGTCTTTGGGCAGACTCGGGATCAATCCCCCCTTCTTGTCCTTGACGTTGAAAAACAGCTGGACCACGTTGACATTGACTTTCAGCGTACTGATCGACTGGTCCTCAGACTGATCTTGCGCCGGGCTCTGGTCGGGGGTGACAAGCCGGGGCATTTGCTGCGCCTGAGAGAGAACGGAGGCGGACAAATAGGCAATGAGCAGGAGACCAGCAAAGGATTGAAAGACAGGGACTTTGGGCATCAGAAGTATTCTCTCGCGCTTTTTGTTAGTCTATTCCTCTAGCGTTAGATGCACCAAGTCGGCGGCCTCAGCATCCGAAATTAGACGCAGTTGTTGGGAACAGGGAGGATACCCGGTGTTAGCAGTAATCCGGCATCGAGGGTGGAGAGTCTGGGTAAGGATGGTAGCCTCGTGCTTGGTGGTATGCCTGATTTCTCCGCTCGGCATAGCCCAACCGCAGGATCCAGCAAAGCAAGAACCGCCGCAACCCGATATCCCGGATGCGCCTTCGGCCACGCGACCGGTACCACAGTTCCCAAACACTCCGCCCGAGGCTACACCGGAGCCCGCGCCACCTCCAAACCAAGCGCCGCCTGGCGAAAGCACGCCTTCAGGCGGCCCGGCACCCACGCCGGAGAATACAAGCTCGGCGCCTCCGTTCAACATCAAGACCGTGCCACCCGGAACGGCGGCGGAGCCGACGGGACCGAATGAGGGGCTCTATAAATTTGTGGTTCCGGTCAACGATGTGCTGGTCCCGGTGCGAGTGACCGACCAGGCGGGCCACCTGGTTAGTGGATTGTTCTCCAGAGACTTTTCGGTTTTTGAAAATGGCCAGAAGCAGAAACTGAATTTCTTTACCAGCGATCCGTTCGCGCTGTCAGCCGCTGTGATCTTTGACCTGGGGATGCCAGACGTTGCCGTGCAGAAGGTCAACCAGACGTTTCCCGCACTGGAAGCGGCGTTCAGTGGGTTTGATGAGGTCTCGATTTATACCTATAGCAGCAATGTCGCCCGAGTGGCTGACTTCACCGCCGTAGGCAAGAAATTAACCGACGTGCTGAACGAACTGAAAATGGTGCGAGGTCGGAACAATGGTCCGCCCGTTCTGAATGGGCCGCTGGCTCCACAAGGGCCGATCGTGAATGGGCGTCCCCTGGACCCCAGCGCGCCGACCGTGGTGACCCCCGCCAAGGAATCTCATGTACTGAACGATGCAGTCTTGGCGGCGGCCATGGATTTGAGCAGACGTGAGCGCACCCGCCGCAAAATCATTTTCATTATCAGCGATGGTCGTGAATACCGCAGTGACGCGAGCTATCGCGACGTGTTGCGAGTCCTGCTTTCGAATGGGATTTTGGTCTACGGCATAGGAGTGGAATCAGCAGCGATCCCCGGTTACAACAAAATATCAAAGCTGCATTTGCCGCTACAGGGTTATAGCGACATCCTTCCCAAATATGCCAACGCTACCGGGGGCGAAATCTTCACCGAATTCTCCCGTGACGCCATCGAGAGCGCATACGCCCGTGCCGTGGGCGACGCCCGAAACCTTTACACGGTCGGCTATGCGACCCGGGCTACGCCCAGCAGCACTTATCGGCAGATCGAAGTCAAGGTCGCGCGTCCCGATCTGAAGGTGTATGCCAAGGACGGATATTACCCTGCCCCCGCGCCACCGCGGCATTAAGTCCTTCTGCCAGTGGTTCTTGAAGCCGCTGGGATTGCGGCCAGTAACCAGAGTAACCTGCCGGTAAAGCCGAACCCTGTGGTATAAAACCAGCAGCACCAAGCCAAATCCTGAATGCGGGGGCGGTCGGCGAATCGACTGTGCGCCGCTGTTTTGAGGAAAGTCTTGAGTTTCATCAATTTTGCCGCCCGCGAGATCAATTGCAAGATCGTCTACTATGGCGCCGGACTAGGCGGCAAGACGACCAACCTGCAGTTCATCTATCAGAAGACCGCCGAACAGCAGAAGGGAAAGATGATTTCGCTGGCCACGGAGACGGAGCGCACTCTGTTCTTCGACTTCTTGCCGCTGGATCTGGGCTCGGTGCGCGGCTTCAAGACTCGCATCCACCTTTACACGGTTCCCGGCCAGGTGTTCTATGACGCCAGCCGTAAGCTGATCCTGCGCGGGGTCGATGGCATCGTCTTCGTCGCCGATTCGCAGGAAGAGCGCATGGACGCCAACGTCGAGGCGCTCGACAACCTGATGGCCAACCTCAAGGAGCATGGCTACGATTTCCACAAGATTCCCTACGTGCTGCAACTCAACAAACGCGACCTGCCCAATGTTCTGCCCGCCGAGAACCTGGCCAAAGAGCTACGGCGGAAAAATGAGCCGGTGATCGAAGCCGTGGCCTTCCAGGGCCCGGGCGTGTTCGAGACGCTGAAGGAAATCGCCCGGCAAGTGCTGACGGAATTGAAGCAGGGAGGATAAAACCGGGATCTCGGACCTCCAACCTCGGACTTCCGGACTTCGTCCGGCTGGAAGAACAAAAAGCGCCAGTTGCCTGGCGCCTCTAGTTTCCCGCATTTCAAAGAACCTACTTGCTGTCGGTAGTTCCGGTTGCACCGAGCTCGCGACGAGACGCAACAGGCCGCGCGGTTCGAGCTGACATTGGAAGCACTCCGGCAGCCGCTCCATAACGCTCCAGCAGCATGGGAACCATGGCGTTCTCCGCTTCCTTCACGAAAGTGAGTCGCCCATCCGCACTCATGTCGATGCGGATAAAGTCTCCCAGTTTGACCTGGCTGGTAGCCACCAGATTGGCCAATTGAAAGACGATGTGACGCTCGATGGCGCGTTTTAGGTGCCGCGCTCCGTACTTCGGATCAGTGCCTTCGTGCAAAAGAAAACTCTTCACCTTGGGAGTGCAACTGAAGACGAACTGGTTCGCGGCCGCAGCCATCAGAATGCGTTGCTGCACCATCCCCAATTCAATCTCCAGAATTTGCTCCAGGTGCTCCGAACGCAGGGTGCGGAACACCACCGCCTTGTCAATGCGGTTCATGAATTCAGGGCTGAACTTACGCCGGGCCGCGTCGACCGCCGTGCGATTGATTTTCTCATCCAGACTCGAATCTACTTCGGTGGGCCGCTGAGCAAATCCCAGGCCGCCATCAACCAGACTGCTCATCTCCCCGGCGCCCAGGTTCGAGGTCATAATGATGATGCACTGGGACAAATCCACGCGGCGGTTATCACCCAGGGTCAACGTTGCCTTATCCAGAATGCCGAGCAGTAACTGCCAAAGCGCGTCAGAAGCTTTTTCGATTTCGTCAAACAACAAAATCGATAGCTTGAGTTTCTCCGTGTGCCACTGATTCAACGCCTCTTGGGTGAGCAGGGGATGGGTCTCACGATGCCCAAGATATCCCGGAGGCGAACCGATCAGCTTTGCGATCTCATGCGAATGCTGGAATTCGGCGCAATCGATCTTGATGCAGGCGCGCGCGTCGCCGAATAAAGCCTCGGCCATCGCTTCCACCACGCGGGTCTTTCCCGAACCCGTGGGTCCAAGGAACAGGAGGTTGCCCACCGGCCGACCGGGAGGATTTAGTCCCGCCAGGAACATCTGGTAGATCTCTACCACTTTTTCGACGGCCTGATCCTGTCCGACAATGCGACGGTGGAGAGCGCCTTCGAATTCCTTGGCATCACTGCTGCGGCGGGTTGGGTCCAGCATAGCGTTGAGGACGTTTTTCATAGGGTCTTGGCCCTTTCCTTTCTTGGGCCCTTATTGCTGCCTGGGAGAACGGGTCAATCGACTACCGCGGGCGACAAATTTTGTCATTCTCATCCATCGCCGTCGGTTGGTTGCTGCAAATGACTCGCCATCCTGTTTCGAACTGCCCATCACCAATTTCCTATAAGTCTTAGATGCATATAGGGACAAAGAAGAGACACCCTAGGTTCTGCGGCGAAATCCGGTAAAGAGAAATAGTTTGCGTATCCTGGAATCTTCTTTGGCGCAGTGCCGGAAATGCGGAACTCGCCAGCTGGGGCTGACCCGACGTAATCTGGCCCGCGAATTCGCTGCCCGCTAGCATCCGTGAGACAGCATCACGGAGAATATCTTGCGCCGTCTGGGCCCCTTTTGCTTCGCCATTATCTCTTCCCTGAGTTTAACCTTCATCGCCTGGTTCATCACGGGCGACCCTTCCGCGG
Organism: Terriglobales bacterium; assembly: GCA_035512155.1. GTDB lineage: Bacteria > Acidobacteriota > Terriglobia > Terriglobales > Acidobacteriaceae > JABCYV01. The sequence goes on from DATKEN010000019.1 coordinate 6,242, forward strand.
CGGCTCAGTCTGCGCAGAAACCGCAGCTTCTGCGCACGACGAAGACCACCATTCCGGCTAGTCCAAAAGCATTGGAGCCATCTGCGCTGGTTCCGGTAGCTCCGCCTGGGAGCGCACTGTATGTCGCCAAGCGAGGAGACAGTATTCCCCTGGTAGCGCGCCATTATATTTCTCAGACTTCCTATCTGACTTCCAGCGAGCTGACAGAGGCCATCCGTAAAGCAAACAACGATCTGCACGGCAGCTTCTTGAAGGCCGGCCAGCCAGTCGTGATTCCCGGCATTCTGGCGATTCCGATCGTTGAGAAATCGGTTCCGGTTGCATCCGATTTTGAAGTTCGGGCAGTGTATTTGACTGGTGTGATGGCGGACAGCGATCGCGGCTTGCGCATCATCCGCCGCTGGCGCGAATTGGGCGGCAATGCCGTGGTCTTTGACGTGAAGGACAGCGACGGAGTGATCAATATTCCTTTCGATCACGCTCTCGCGGGTGGCCCCAAGCCAGTCATCCGCGACCTGCCAAAATTCACGCGATTTCTGCATTCTCAGGGCATGCACGCCATCGCTCGAGTAGCTATTTTCCGCGATCAGCGGCTGGTGACAGCGCATCCGGAACTGGCAGTGAAGTCACGGAAGAGTGGTCAACCGTGGCGCGAGAACGGGAAACTGGTCTGGACCGACCCCTCGCAGCCCAAGGTGCAGGAATATGACATCGCGCTGGCTAAGAAAGCGGCTGAGTCGGGCGCGGACGAAATTCAGTTCGACTATGTGCGCTTTCCCGCGGAAGGTGATCAGAAGGATGCCAGCTTTGTGTTCCAGACTGCGCATCCTGAGTGGCATCGCAGCGACGTGATTAGCGACTTCCTGAAACATGCTTATGCCGAATTACATCCGACGGGTGTGTTGTTGTCGCTTGACGTGTTCGGCATCATGGCTTGGCAGCGTCCCGTGGACTTGGCACACACAGGTCAGGATATCGTTGGCATGGCCAAATATTGCGATGTGCTCTCGCCCATGATCTATCCCTCGCACTTCTTCGGCATGGACGGAATCGCTCGTCCCGGCGATGCGCCTGAGCACTTTATTGGTGAATCCATGGACCGGTTTGAGAAGATCACCCAGGGCAGCGGCGTGGTGATTCGTCCCTGGCTGCAGGCCTTCCGCTGGCGCACCCGAACCTACTCGCCGAAGTACATCGAGACTCAAGTACTGACGGCGAAAAACAAGGGCGGCATTGGCTTTTTGTTCTGGAATGCCGCCAACGACTACAGCAAAGCTTTCCTGGCCATGCCGGAGATGCGCGCGGTCAAAGGGCAATATCTCCGTGGAGATGAACTGCCGGGCATAGCTCACGCCGAGCTCTCTTCGGTCCCAGCAGCGAAACAGTAATAGGGCGCTTCCGGCCAGGAAACACGGACCGCTTGTACTGTCTAGGGCTCCTAAGCCTGACGTTACAACACCTCGGTTATAATTACGTGTAATCTATTTCGCTTGGCCGGCGGGCGAATTCGCCTCTACGTGAAGCGGTGAAGCGAACAAAACTTCATCCTCAGCAGCGGCTTTGAATCTGTTCGTCTCTAAGGAGTGTCCATGGCGATTCAGAAGACCGAGAAAATCTGGCACAACGGCAAACTCATTCCCTGGGATGACGCCCAACTGCACGTGATGTCGCACGTAGTGAACTACGGCTCGTCGGTGTTTGAGGGGGTTCGCTGCTATCAGCTTCCAACTGGACCGGTCATCTTCCGTGCCCCGGAGCACATGCAGCGGCTGCTGGATTCTGCCAAGATTTATCGCATCGACGTGGACTTCACGGCCGATGATCTGGTCTCGGGTATGGTGGCCTTGGTGAAGAATAACGGAGTGTGGCCGTGCTATATCCGCCCCATCGTGCTGCGTGGTTACGGCGAGGCTGGAGTCAATCCTTTCAACTCGCCTACCGAGGTCTATATCTGCAATTACCCCTGGGGCAAGTATCTAGGAACGGGAGGCGAAGGTGTGGACGTCTGCGTTTCTTCCTGGACGCGCATTGCACCCAACACGCTTCCGGCGATGTCCAAGTCGGGTGCGAATTACATGAATTCGCAGCTCATCAAGATGGAAGCTATCGTCAACGGGTACGTGGAAGGCATTGCGCTTGATACGAACGGCTACGTGAGCGAAGGCTCTGGCGAAAATATTTTCGTGGTCCGTAACGGCACGCTCATCACGGCGCCGCTAGGGAATTCGGTGCTGCCCGGTATTACGCGAGACTCGGTGATGCGGATCGCCCGTGAACTTGGGATTCCCACCGTCGAGCAGTGCATTCCGCGCGAACTGGTCTATATTGCTGACGAAGTCTTCTTCAGTGGCACCGCAGCGGAAGTCACCCCCATCCGTTCGGTGGATAAGATCAGCGTGGGCAAAGGCGTCGTCGGACCGATTACCAAGGCGATCCAGAAGGAGTTCTACGCGATTATCCGCGGCGAAAAAGCCGACCGGTTCAACTGGTTGACGCCAGTGCCGGTAGGCAGTAAACAGCCGGTAGGAGTGTAGATCGCGCAGGGGAGGAACTGCCTGCAAGAGATCAGCCGTCCTTCGGGGCGGCTTTCTCATTGGCCGGAAAACCCAGCAAATGGGTAATTCCCACACCACACCAACTTGGCCGGGTATTTTCTGAAAGAGCGATCTGAAGTGAGGATCACCATATCCTCGATCAAGGCCTGGGCGATGAGCATCCGGTCGAAGGGGTCCTTGTGGTGCGCCGGAAGATCATAAACTTTGGCCGCGTGACTGTGAGCGATAGAAAGCGGACGAAGATTCTGCTTGGCCATGAATCGCGGCACGTCATGTGCGGGAGGTCCGGCGAAATTCAGTTTCCCCACGCGCATCTTGATGCTTATTTCCCACGACGTGACAGCGGAGAGGTAGATTTCCTCTTCTCCGCGTTCCAATATCTGGCGGCCCTCGTCGGCAATGAGTTCCGGTGATTGCAGACTCCACAGCCAGACGGCGGTATCCAGCAGGTACTTCATTTACGTTTCCGGCGCTGGAGCTTCGGGATTTTGCCTCCATAAAACGCTTTCAGCAAATCATCCCGCAAGGGCGCATCGAAATCGTCAGCGATCCATATTTCCCCGCGCGCGAAACCGAGTGGGCGCACGCTTTTCTTATTCTCTACTGCCACTAGACGTGCCACCGGCACTCCCGCTCGCGCAATGGTGACCTCCTCTCCCTCCGCGACTCGCTGCAGAAGACGCGAGAGATGGGTCTTTGCCTGATGGATGTTCACTTTCATAGCGAATATACTAGACTAAGTCCGTGGACTAAGTCAACACACACTGTCGCTTTTGGCTTCTGAGCGTTGGGAGAGAGCAAATCCGCACATCCCAGCTGAAAAACTGAACTCACGAAGCTGTCTGAAGACTAGAACTCATCTCATAAATAGCGGTCAATGAGAGCAATGCGATTTTGCAACAGTTACGCGGCGACAGCCTTTAGCGCGGCGGAACGTCTCGTCCACCAAACGCCAACAACGAGGCACACCAGCGCCGGGATGATCGCCTGCATCAGGATTCCGATGTAGTCAGGCGTGCGCGGGGGGACATGCCATCCATGCGTGAGAATCCGCCAAGCGTGCAAGCCTCCGCCGTATTGGTACAAGGCTGCAAGACCGCCCACCCACGCTAAGGGTTTTCTCGTTTCAATCACCCACACCAGTGTGATCGCCGCAAGAGCCGAAACGAGGTCGTCGGGGAGCCCCTCCCACAGCCACATGATCACGGTTCCTGCATCTCCCGTGAATGTCATCCGGTTGTGGATCACAACGATGAGAGCTTCGAGCAACGATGCGATCACTCTTGAAAACGTCCACATTCCGATTACGACGAGCGCATTTTTAGCGGTCGGCTTGCTCATATCCTGATGCTAAACGTCGCAGAAACAGGTATCCAAGTTACGTCGGGCACTCAGCCATCCGTGGGTTGTTGAGGCTACCAAGGCTATATCACCATCCACAATGTATGACATGGCTGGTACTCCGAATCACGCTCCGCGACGTTACTTAGGTCATCTTGGGTGCGGTGACTTTTCAGTTCATCATATGAAGAGTCCCTGGGGAAGTGTCGAATGAACATTGATGATTTGCTGCGTATCGCCATGGAGCGCCGGGCTTCGGACTTGCACTTGAAGGTCGGCAACTATCCGCACCTGCGCATCGATGGCGAACTGGTTCCGCTCACCGACCAGCCCCGCATCAGCGCTGAGGACATGCTGACCATGGCTTTCAGCATGATGTCGGCGCGGCAGAAGCAGAAGTTCAAAGAAACTACCGAAATCGATATGGCCTACGGCGTGGCCGGTCTGGGCCGCTTCCGTGTCAACGTCTTCCAGCAACGTGGCAACGTGGGACTGGTGCTGCGCGTTATTCCCACCAAGATCCGCGCACTGGATGAACTCTATCTGCCCAAAATCGTGGAGCAGGTTTGCGATATGCCGCGGGGTCTGATTCTGGTGACCGGAGTCACTGGTTCCGGTAAATCAACCACGCTCGCCGCTATGGTGGACCGTATCAACTCCACTCGCGCCGAACACATCATCACTATTGAAGACCCAATCGAATTTCTGCATCGGGACAAAAAAGGCTATGTGAACCAGCGTGAGGTGGAGGTCGACACGCCCTCCTTCGGAGCGGCATTGCGTGCTTCTCTGCGTCAGGATCCTGACGTGATCCTGGTCGGCGAAATGCGAGATCTGGAAACCATCGGCACGGCGCTGCATGCCGCCGAAACTGGCCACATGGTATTTTCTACCTTGCACACTCTCGACGCGGTAGAAACCATCAACCGTATCATCGCGATCTTCCCTCCTCCAGAGCAGAAGCAGATTCGCCTGCAGCTCGCAGCCGTGCTGCGCGCCGTCATCAGCCAGCGCCTGGTGAAACGGTGTGACGGCGACGGCCGCGTGCCGGCCGTGGAAGTGATGATCAACACTGCGTATATTCGGGAATGTATTCTGGTGCCGGAAAAAACGCGAGCTGTCCGCGACGCCATTTCCGCAGGTACTTCGCAGTACGGCATGCAGACCTTCGACCAGTCGTTGTGGGATTTATTCCAGGCCGGCTTGATCAATTACGAAACTGCTCTTGAGAATGCGTCCAATGCCGATGACTTCAAGCTGCGCATGCAGGGCATTTCTTCGACCAGCGACCTTTCGCGCAATGCTATGCAACAGGCGGGATTCGGCGGCCGCTAAGCTTTTATCATTGAAAACGCAATGGCGCGCCAAGGCGCGCCATTTCTATGTTCAATTGTTGGCGACCGGTGTGTAATCAGGCGCTAAGCAATGCGCGATCCACGCTGTGATGTCTGCAATCCCTGGTACCCAATACTTGTAGAGCATCGTGGAGCGAGGAAATGTTGAATACACGATCCAGCCGCGTGCGTTCTAGCATTTCGCGGACGAAATGCGAGGGATTCACGAGTTTTAGTTGGATGGCGCGGCTCCGTGTCCAGTGATGCAGAGACAATAACGCCGTTAGTCCGCCCGCATCCAGCAACTCTACTTCCGACAAGTCCAACACGACAATGCGTGTGTCTGTTTCGGACACGACTGCGTTCTTCAGGGTGCGGACCCCCTCGCCGCGAACGATTCTTCCGCTGCATCTCACCACTGCTACATCGCCCATTTTTTCCGTATCGATGGTAAGCATGACTGACTCCCTCGCTCTCTGGTATCTACGCAAATAGACGGGGGAAAGTTTCCAATGTCATCAGAAAGAATGTAAATAGATGTAAACAAACGTTATGAGAAGTTACCCGCAAAAGCCAGTCGTGGGGTAAGGTTAACCAAGTTATGTCTTTCCCTCGTCCGAAAAAGACCGCCTCGGAAGATGAGCTTTACGAATACGCTGTGGGAGCGCTGGCGCGCCGCATGCGTTCGATCGCCGAGCTTAAACGTTTGTTGCGGCCGCGGGTGGAATCCGACACGGAGTACGGGCGGACGCTCGTCGAATTGGTGATCCGGCGTCTCAAGGACCAGGGCTACCTCAACGACGCAAAATACGCCACCGCATATTCTTCCTTCCGCCGGGACAATGAGAAATTCGGACGCAGACGTGTGGTGACCGATCTGAAGGTCAAGGGAGTCCACGGCGAAGTGATCGAGAAGGCAGTGGCCTCCGTCTACGATGAAGTGAATGAAGAGAAGCAAGCTCGCGAATATTTGCGCCGCAAGCGGTTGCAAAAACCAAAGGATCGCAAACAAGCCGCCCGCGTATTCCGCCAGCTCGCTCGTGCCGGATTCGGCTCGAAGACAATTTTCGCCATCCTCAAGAAATGGGACGTGGATGACGAAACGCTGAGCGCCCTGGAAGGGGAGTTGGAATGAGAAGCTCCGACCTAATCAACCACAAAGGGCACAAGTATCACAAAGGAAACACTCAGGACGAAGGCCTTCGTGTGCTTCGTGTCCTTTGTGGTTGATGAATCTAGCGTTATCGAGGCGGGTTGCGTTTCCCCTCCAAATGCTGGATACTCCACGAATCGTTTCAATCTAGTCTGGAGGCAACATGAGATCCAAGTGGGCGACAATTCTGGCGGCACTGGCACTCAGCTCGGCGACGGTCGTGTGCGCTCAAGACGTGGCATCCGACGTCGACAAGGCGGCGAAAGACACTGGCCACGCCACGAAGAAAGCGGCCGGCAAAACTGCGAAAGGCACGGAGAAAGCTGCTGATAAAACTGCGGACGTAACCAAAGACGCGGCAAAAGACACGAGTCACGCGGCCAAGAAGACCGGGCACGGCGTCACCAAGGGCGTGAAGGGCGTCGGTCACGGAGTTAAGAAAGGCGCTGACAAGACCGCTGACGCCGTGAAGTAATTCGCGCGCTCGCGACAGCCCAGGGGTTCAGCTTTCGAGCCGGTTGCGGAGCAAGTCCTCGACGTCACCGATCTTGTCTCCAATCAGGTTGATCTTGTGCGCGAGGCCCTGGATCTCGGTTTCCGCACGGCGATTGACCTGGTAGTCGAGTTCACCACGCAACCGGTCCTTTTTATCCTGCCGGTTCTGGCTCATCATGATGATGGGCGCCTGAATCGCTGCCAACATGGACAGGAACAGATTGAGAAGGATGAAGGGATAGGGATCCCACGCGTGCGCGGCCAACCCTACGTTGATGGAGGCGTATGCAATCAGGACGATCAGGAACGAAGTGATAAATATCCACGAGCCGCCGAAACTAGCGACCCGGTCTGCGACACGTTCGCCGAGCGTCTCTTTCTCATCGATGACCTCGTTCGGGTTGCGGGCAGCGCGCACCCGGACCAGTTTCTGTGAGGCGTGAAACTGGCGTCCGAGCACGGCCAGCATATCCATTCCGGCCATGGGCTTACGCTGCAGCAGGACCGCAATATCATTGCGGTCCACTTCGAGACAAACCGTCTCCTGGAGAGCAATCGCGCTGGACTGATGGACGGTTTCCTCCAGCATGGAAGCAAAACCGAAGAACTGTCCCTCCGAGGGCTCATCGACCACGACTTCCTGGTGATCCTCGTCGACGGTTGTTACCCGAACCGTCCCCGAAACCACGACGTAAGCCTGGCCACCCGGATCGCCCATCTTGTAGATTCGCTGCCGGGCAGCGAACTGCTTGACTTCGACCTGGCCGGCCAAAACGCAAGCTTCTTCGTCGTCGAGTAAGGCGAAGAGCGGAACCTGTCTCAGAACTTCTGGATCGCAAGCCATTGAATACCCCCGGTAGGAATCTCCCGCAAATACACTGATGAGGATTGCATAACTAATTTAGCTGAAGCAATCGACTGGTAGTGGCTCAGTTTGATTGTCATCCCGAGCAAGCGTTGTTTGCGCAGCGAGGGATCTGGGTGAGCCGCGCGATGCGTCGCGTACTTCGTGACGCAATAACCGGGCGTTTGGCTCGCTTCCGTATCAAAGTGAGCCACTACCAATCGGTGGCATCGCTGTGGTTATCGTCGCTATCATTTAGAATTGAAGCATCAATGCTGACCGGTTCTGAAATTCGCCGCAAATTTCTGGACTATTTCGTTCAGAAGGGACACCGTGAGGTGCATTCGTCATCCCTCGTCCCGCAGAATGATCCGACGCTCCTCTTTACCAACGCGGGGATGAATCAGTTCAAGGACGTTTTTCTCGGGCTGGAAAAAAGAGACTACACACGAGCGACTAGTTCACAGAAATGCGTGCGGGCGGGAGGGAAACATAACGATCTGGAAAATGTCGGGTTCACCAACCGGCATCACACTTTTTTTGAGATGCTGGGAAATTTCTCTTTCGGCGATTACTTCAAGAAAGATGCCATTGCTTATGCCTGGGAGCTGATCACTTCGCCCGCGTGGTTTGGGATTGCGAAGGACAAGCTTTATGTGACCATTTTTGAAGGCGATCCCTTGGCATCTGGAATCCCCGGTGGCATTCCTCCAGACGATGAGGCAGAAAGGCATTGGCTCGCTGTCGGCGTTCCTAAAAGTCGTATCTTTCGGATGGGAATGAAGGACAATTTCTGGCAGATGGGCGATACGGGCCCATGCGGCCCAAGTAGTGAGATCCACTTCGACATGGGTGCCAGGGCGTCCGAGCAGGGCCACGCAGATTGCAAGTTCCCTTGCGATTGCGGACGGTATGTTGAGATTTGGAACCTAGTTTTTATGCAGTACAACCGGCAGCCAAGGGTTCCGGACGGCACTCTGCTCGGATTTGAGACGCTGCCCAAGCCGTCGATTGATACGGGGATGGGCCTGGAGCGCGTGACGGCGGTGCTGCAGGGTGTGATCTCGAATTACGACACGGACCTGTTCACGCCGTTGATCAAGCGAGCCGCGGAATTGACAGGAACGTCGTTAACGAAGGAATTAGAGAAAGAAGCACATTCCAAGGCTGCCAGCTCGCTTCGCGTAATCGCCGATCATGGACGGGCAACTGCTTTCCTGATTGCAGACGGCGTAGTTCCCTCAAATGAGGGACGTGGATACGTTCTTAGAAAAATCATGCGGCGCGCCATGCGGCATGCTTGGCTCCTGGGTCAGAAGCAGCCGGTGGTGATGACTGAAATGGTGATCCTCGTCCAGAAGATGATGGCCGATGTTTACCCTGAACTGACTGCCAGTGGCCAGGTAATCAGAGTGGTAAGTGAGGAGGAGCGACGGTTTCACCACACGATGGAAACAGGTCTTGAGAGGTTGGCCGAGGGGTTGCAAAAATTGCAGCAAGGCATTGCTCTTGCTACTCAAAAACATCGCATTACTTCGACAATAGCTGAGCATCCTGAAGATTTTGAGTTTGGGGACATTCATCCGGAGGTCTTCGTTCAAGAGTCAGCTGAAGGCCCACGCTACAGCGGCGCGGATGCTTTCAAGCTCTACGATACCTTCGGACTGCCGCTTGATTTCATTCAGGATGCGGTCCGTGACGCCGGGATCGTTTTCGACCAACAGGGTTTCGACCGGGCGATGGCCGAGCAGCGCGAGCGCGCTCGCGCCTCCTGGAAAGGCGCCGCCAAGCAGACGGCCAATCCCTCGTACCAGCAGCTTCCGAAATCAGTCTTCGAAGGCTACCGCCAGACCCGCTCTGACGGCTGCGAAGTGCTCGCTATCATCAAGAACGGCCAGGGCGCGCAGGAGCTCAAGTCGGGTGACGAAGGCGAAGTCATTCTCGATCACACGCCGTTCTACGCGGAGTCCGGCGGTCAGGTCGGCGACCAAGGATGGTTGACGATTCCTGGGCATCACCTAGCTACCGGAGGATCCCAAGAAATCCAAATTCCATATTTCGGCTCTTTGTCTCAGCCTTACATCGTTGCTGAGGTGAAGGGATGCTATTACCCGATCCAGGGCGTGCGCGCACACCAGGTAGTCATGAAATCCCCACCCTCCGCAAAAAACACGGGAGGGTGGGGCACCCTCCGTGTGGGGGACAAAGTGGATGCGGTGGTCAATACTGAAATCCGCCAGTCCACCATGCGCAACCACACCGCCACGCACCTGCTTCATGCCGGACTGCGCGAGGTGCTGGGCAAGCACGTGAAGCAGGCTGGTTCGCTGGTTGCCCCCGATCATCTGCGCTTTGATTTTTCGCACTTTACCGCGGTTGAAGACGAAGAGCTGCAAGACATCGAAGAGCTCATCAACAAGGAAGTACTGCGCAACCAGAAGATCGAGGTCATTGAGAATGTGCCGATTGATGTGGCCGTCAATGAATACAAAGCGATGGCGCTGTTCGGGGAGAAATATGGCGACCGAGTGCGCGTGGTCAAGATCGGCGATTTCTCGACCGAACTTTGCGGTGGGACGCACACGGCGCAAACTGGCGAGATTGGCCTGATCAAGATTTTGAAGGAAGGCAGCGTGTCGGCCGGAGTGCGGCGAGTGGAGGCGGTGACGGGCGAGGGTTCATTGCATCACTTCCAGAAAGATCATGAGCTGGAGACTGTGGTCTCAAGTTTCGTTGGTCCCACCCTTTCACAAAGAACGCGAAAGGATGGGGCACCCTCAGTTGGGGAGGGAACAACTGGAGACGCCCCTCTGTCTCCTGGCGAAGCGTTGAAGCTCGAACTCGAAAAGAAAGACGCAGAGATCAGGCGCCTGGCCCGCGAGCTCGATCAAGCGCGGATGAAGTCGGCCTCGTCCACCGTAGCGTCAGTCAGCGACCGGATTAAGGACGTTCGCGGCGTTAAGGTACTGGCCCATCGCGTGGACAATCTCGAACGCTCGCAGATGCGGACTCTGGTGGACCAGCTCCGCGACAAATTGGGGTCCGGTGTGGTGGTGCTGGGCTCGGCTTCGAATGGGAGCGTGTCACTCATCGTCGGCGTGACCAAGGATTTAACTTCCCGCATTCAGGCCGGCAAGGTCATTGGGCCGGTGGCGCTGAAAGTCGGCGGTAAGGGCGGCGGTCGTCCTGATCTGGCCGAAGCGGGCGGCAAGAATCCCGAGGCACTGGACTCGGCGCTTGCCGAGGTGTATACCGTCGTGGAATCGGTGTTAGGAAGTTAGGCCCGCCCATTGGACCTGGAAGCGGTAGGAGTCGGCTCGCCTTTACGGGAGTTCCCATGGATAACCGGATTCGCTTCGTCCGCCACCGTGGAAAACTGATTCTGCTGATTGATATCAGCCACTGCACGCCCCGCGAGATACTGACGCTGGCTGACGAAGTACAGCGTCAGATCTCGAAACATCCGCACAATTCCGTGCTCACGCTCGCTGATTTCACTGCTGCACACTTTGACAAAGTTGTAGCCACCCGAGTTAAAGAGTTGTTGGTGTTAAATCGTCCGTACGTGAAGCGCGCCGCTTGGGTCGGGACGGAAAGCCTGCCGAAGGTTTATTACGAAAATTTCAAGAGTTTCTCCCAGCGCGAGCTCCCCAGCTTCAAGACCCGTGAAGAAGCCATGGATTGGCTGGTGGAGGAATAAGGAGCGCTATTCGTAGTAAGTAGAAAGAAGGAGATCCCTCGGCTGCCTCGGGATTTCGGCAGCGGGCTCGGACGCCCGCTAAGCGCCTCAACTCCTCCACTTCAACGTGACTGGTCCGGTCATGGGGTGTTTCATCTCCCCGCCTCTGCGCTTGGCTTCCAGGTGGGCCTCTTTAAGCTGGAAGTACCATTTTGCGGGACGGTCAGCGTCGTCGATCAACATCAAGTGAGGATTGTGCTTCAGACCTTCGCTCTGCTTCTCCATCGTCTGCCGATCCTGCTCAACAAACTTCGCAAACACAAATTTGAGTAAGCTCGGTCCGAAAGGCACCCAGCGGAAGATGTTCCACGCTGCAACCACATCAATGCGGCAATGGTCGCGAGTGATGGGCGTGACCGTGGTTAAGCTGGAAAACCAGTACTTGCCAGCGTGGATGGTTTCATAGCGCAGGTTGGGCAAGACGAAATCAATGGCTGTGGTAATCGAATCGGCGTCAGCATACAGCCGCAGCAGCCTGTAAGGCGCGCTGTTTGAGCTCGGGGTGTGCGCGCTCATGCGGAAGCCGTTGGGGATGGGCTCGAAGGTTTTTTCCTTCTCGTGGATGCTGTGGCGGCTCCGCCACCACCAGGCTTGGTGGACAAACGGTCCGTGTGCGGGATCCATGAGCCCGATGATGCCGTGGTCCACAGTGCACGGCAGTTCGGCGGAAAGATGGGCGGTCTTATATTTGTCGCTGAAGGTTGGAACGCGAGGCGCTGGCGTGGGTGGCTCCGCAGCTTTCGTGAAACCCGCACCAGTCGGTCCAGGCTCGGGTATGTAGACCCAGATGTAGTCGTCGCGCTCTTCGCAGGGATAGCTGCCGGCGTAGATGCGATCTATTCGCAGCTTCTGGTCCGCAGTCAGCGATGGAATAAGCTGGCACTGACCGGTATGAGGGTCGAACTGCCAGCCATGGTAACTGCACTCCACACGTTGGCTATCGAACCAAGCATGGGAGAGAGGCATGCCACGGTGTGGACAGGCATCATGCAGAGCAAACGGCAAGCCTTGGCGGTCGCGTCCGATGGCTAGAGGCGTCTCCAGGAGCTGGGCCTTGTGCAGACGCCTTGTGGTGACCTGGTCGCTCGGCAGGGCGCGATACCAGAAGCCGAAGAGCATCAGGGAATCCGGCGTCTGGCGTTGTGTAGTCTCCGACTCGATCATGAGGAGAGGATGAAGTTCTGGACTTCGAGCGTACTACAGGCCCATGCAGGTGGTAAACCAGGCGAGGTGGAAAGTCCGATCCCATCGCAGAATCAAAGTCTAGAAAAAGTTCTGAAATGCTTTCAACACCTCGTCTGCCAGGCCGTCCCGCCGCGATTTGCCTTTGAATCCCAAATCATGCCCTTCGCCATCTACGGGCAACAGTTTCGTCTTTGCGGGAATCAGCTGCAGCGCTGACTCTATCTCTTCGATCGATCCAAAGGGATCGCGGGTGCCGTGCACGAATAAAGCAGGAGTCAGCAACTTGGGCAGGTGTTGCGTGCGGAGCTGCGCCGGCTTTCGTGGCGGATGCAGAGGATATGAGAATAGGAGCAGTCCATCCGCGGTATCCGGTATTTCGGCACAAAGCATAGTCGCCTGGCGTCCGCCATAAGAATGTCCGCCGAGAAATATGCGTCCCGAGACCTGCCTACGCATGGCGGACACAGCGTGCTTCAAGCCTTCGCGATCACGGTTTGCGTCGCCCGGCCCCGGAGGGCCATAAGGCCGGGTTTGACGGTAGGGCAGATCGCAACGAAGCACCGTGAAGCCAGCGCTGGCAAAGGCTTCTGCTAGCGTTACCAGCAGAGGCGCCCGACAATTTGATCCCGCGCCGTGGGTCAGAACGAGGCCGGCGTCGTTGGGACTCTCGGAGCGGTGGAGGAATCCACGGACGGGAGGATCGAGGGACGTGTCAGCAAAGTGTTCGGCGCTAGAGGCCATGCTTGGACTATTCTTTCCTGGCCACGACTGAGCGGCGTCTGCGCAAAGCTTTCTTGGTCTCGGTCGCACCGGGAGTAACGACGTGCAAGCGCATGAAGTTGGTCGAGCCTGATGCCATCTGCGTTCCCGCCACCACCGCCAGCACGTCCCCTGTTTTGATCCGGCCCTGTTGCAACAAGTTCCTCTCCGCGACCGACACCATGTCATCGGCGCTGTAAGTCTGTTGTTGCCGCACCGGGTGTACTCCCCAAAATAAGTTCACGCGATTGCAAACGGGGGCGGCCTGGCTGAAAGCGTAAATCTCGCTCTGCGGGCGATACTTGGAGATCATTCGCGCGGTATTTCCGGACTCCGTGAACACGGCGATGGCTCCCATACGCAAGTCTTCGGCGGCGTGGGCAATCGATTCGCAGATGGTCTCCGCAATAGAAAGGCGGCTGTGCTGACGTCGCCGCGGCTGGGTGAACTCTGCCATGTTGCTTTCCGCCTCGACTACGATTTTTGCCATCATTGCAACTGCCTCCCGTGGGTAGCGGCCAGTGGCAGTTTCGGCGGAGAGCATGACGGCGTCGGTGCCATCGAAAATCGCGTTCGCCACGTCGCTGGCCTCGGCGCGAGTGGGACGCGGATTCTCGATCATCGATTCCAGCATTTGCGTGGCAATAATGACCGGCTTGCGCCAGTCGGCCGACCTGCGGATTACGTGCTTCTGAATGACCGGAACCTTCTCCGGCGGCATTTCGACACCCAGGTCGCCGCGAGCCACCATCACGCCGTCGGCAGCTTCGAAGATTCCCTCCAACTGCTCCAGCGCCTGGGGCTTTTCCAGCTTGGCAATCACGGGCACGTCGCTGCCATGTGCCGCAATCACCTCTTTAACGCTGCTAACGTCAAGACCGGAGCGCACAAATGATACTGCCACCATGTCGACGCCGTGGTTCAGACCAAACTCAAGATCGGCGCGATCTTTGGGGGTAAGCGCGGGAATGGAGAGCGCAGCCCCGGGCAGATTGATGCCCTGGTGTTCGCCGAGCAATCCCCCATTCACGACCTCACATTCGACCTCATCGTCACGCACCCTCAGGACACGCAACTCAATCCGACCATCTGACAGTAGAACGCGAGCACCAGGCCCGACTTCCTGCGCCAGGCTTTGAAATGTGGTCGAAATAAGGGTCGCTGTGCCCAGAATGTCGCGGGGCGTTATGCTGACGCGGGAACCAGTCTTGAGGAGGACGGGGGTATGCGCCTTGAGGCGTCCGGTGCGAATTTTAGGACCTTGCAAGTCCTGCAGGATGCAGATACTGCGGTTTTCCTTTTCGGCGGCGCGCCGAATCCGGGAGATATTCTGAACGTGTTCGGGATGCGATCCATGGGAGAAATTCAGCCGGGCCACATCCATGCCCCGCCGCATAAGATCGCGAAGAATCTCTTCGGAATCGCACGCCGGACCGATGGTACAGATGATTTTGGCGCGGCGGTCGACCGGAAGCGGTTCGATGGGGAGATCGCCAGAAACTAAAGCTGACTTGCGGGGTTTCAACGCGTCATCACCAATCCTCACGGTGGGAGAAGAACTCAATGACAGCGCGGATTTACTTCCGCGTAGAGTTCCTGGAGTTACCCATGGCAACCAGCTCTTTACCCAGCGTGGCGCGGGGGAAAAGCATGGCGTTAAACTCCGCGCCAACCAGAATAATCAGCGAAATCATGTACATCCACACCAGCAGCGCAATGCCCACCCCCAACGAGCCATAGATGATGCTGTAGTCAGCGTAGTTCTGCAAATACCAGCCGAAAAGCATGGTAGCCGCGAACCACAGGGCGGTGGCCAGAGTTGCACCTGGCAGGACACTGTGCCAGGGCTGGGTGCGGGGTACGGCGTTGTGATAGATGAGCGAAATCACCGCGATGCTAGTGAGTCCGGCAATAAACCAGCGAATTGCCGTCCACATCACCAGAATGAAGGGACCGAACTCGTGGCCAAGGTTGAACAGGATGCGCGTCTCAATGCGGTTGCCAAAGGCCACCAGTACGGTCGCGAAGGTCAGCGGGATGCCCGCCAGAATCACCAGCGCGAACGCGATGAACCGCTCTTTCACCAAGCCCCAGATTTTGGGCAACTCGTAACAGCGGCGAAAGCCTTCCATCCAGGAAATCATTACGCCTGAAGCCGTCCACAATGTGATCAGGGAAGCCGTAATCAGCAAGCCCACCGGCCGCTCTCCTGTCCCTCTCAGATAGGCGAGCGCTGCGCCGCTTCCAGCTGGAAGAATTCTGCCCAGAGCATAGGAAATTTCGCGCAGATAAGCCTCCGTCTTCCGCGAAGTCGCCAGCACCGAGCCCAGCACCAGTAGCAAAGGAAAAAATGTCAGAATGGACGAATAGGCCGAGGCTTTAGCGATAGCAAACGCGTCATGCTGAAACGCGCGCCAGAATGCAAGGCGAAGCAGGCGTAGGAAACGCAGGAGCAATGGCCCCAGAGTATTGCGCCGCGGCATCGGGTGCAACTGGGAAATGCCGATGCGTTCCTGATCTTGCAATCGTTGTGGGTTGGCGTGCATGAGAAATGAGAAAAGCGAAGGGGCGGGTTGCCCGCCCCTCGCCCTTCATTGGGTAGTTTACTCCGCTGTCAGTTCCTCAGTCTCGCCTTCGTGCCGCATCAATTCGAGCGCGCGCTCGGCCTCCTCGTACGCAGCCGAGACCTCCTCTTGCACCTTGGCGGCTGCCTCTTCCATCTCCGGCGAGAGGCGCACGTTGCGGTAATATTCCATGCCCGTGCCAGCCGGAATGAGCCGTCCGACGATGACGTTCTCCTTGAGGCCGCGCAGATGGTCGACCTTCCCGTTGATGGAGGCTTCGGTGAGCACTCGCGTGGTCTCCTGGAACGACGCCGCTGAGATGAAAGAGTCGGTCGAGAGCGACGCCTTGGTGATACCCAGCAGCAGCGGCCGGCCAGTAGCAGGACGTCCACCCTCCTTGATCACACGATCGTTCTCTTCCGCGAAGTGGAACTTGTCCACCTGCTCTTCCAGCAGGAACTTGGTGTCGCCAACATCTTCCACCTTGCGCCAACGCATCATCTGGCGGACGATCACCTCGATGTGCTTGTCGCTGATGTTGACGCCCTGCAGCCGATAGACTTCCTGGATCTCGTTGACCAGGTACGACTGCAGTTCCTTTTCTCCCAGCACGGCCAGAATGTCGTGCGGGTCAAGCGGGCCATCCATGAGCGGTTCGCCCGCCCGGACGCGTTCGCCTTCCTGCACGTTGACGTGGACGCCGCGCGGCACTGAATACTCCTTCTCGGCGCCGCTGTCGGCCACCACGTAGATCTTACGTTGGCCTTTTGCCACTTCGCCGAATTTGACCGTGCCATCGATCTCGCTGATGACCGCGGTGTCATGCGGCTTGCGGGCCTCGAACAATTCCACCACGCGCGGCAGACCGCCCGTGATGTCCTTGGTCTTAGTGGTTTCACGCGGGATCTTGGCCAGAACATCGCCAGGATGCGCCGTGTCCCCATCCTGGACCATAAGGTGGGCGCGTGAAGGCATCAAGTAGCGTTTGCTGCTCTTGCCTTTGATCACGATGGCGGGCTGACGCTTCTCGTCGGGTGAATCGGCCACCACGTGACGCGACAATCCGGTAACTTCGTCCACTTCTTCGTGCAGGGTGACCCCTTCCTGCAGGTCTTTGAATTGCACCGTTCCGCCGATCTCCGTCAGGATAGCGAAGGTATAAGGATCCCACTCGACCAGTACTTGTCCAAGTTGGACCTGGTCGCCTTCGTTGACCTTTACCTTGGCGCCGTAAACCACCGCGTAACGCTCGCGCTCGCGGCCCTTTTCGTCAACCACGGCAATCGAGCCCTGGCGGTTCATGACCACCAAGTCGCCGGACTTGGCTTTTACGGTTTGCAGATTGATAAAGCGCACCACGCCATTGTTCTTGGCATCGAGGCGCGACTGCTCGGAGACTCGCGATGCCGTACCACCGATGTGGAAGGTACGCATCGTAAGCTGGGTTCCGGGCTCGCCGATAGACTGCGCCGCGATCACGCCGGTGGCTTCGCCGAGTTCGACTAGGCGGCCCGAGGCCAGGTTGCGGCCGTAGCACATCACACAGACGCCGCGCTTGGACTCGCAGGTCAACACGGAACGGATCTTCACCCGCTCGATGCCTGCAGCCTGGATGGAGCTGGCCAGTTCCTCCGTGATCTCCTGGTTGATGTCCACGATCACGTTGCCGTCGTAGTCTTTTATTTTTTCGAGCGATACGCGACCTACAATCCGGTCGCGCAGGGGCTCGATGATCTCGCCGGCTTCGACGATACCTTCGACGTAGATGCCGTCGACCGTACCGCAGTCATACTCGCTGATGATTACATCCTGCGCCACGTCGACCAGACGACGGGTAAGGTAGCCCGAGTCGGCCGTCTTCAGCGCCGTATCAGCCAGACCCTTGCGAGCGCCGTGAGTAGAGATGAAGTACTCGAGCACCGTCAGCCCTTCACGGAAGTTAGCCGTGATCGGACTCTCGATGATTTCGCCGGAGGGCTTGGCCATTAGTCCGCGCATGCCGGATAGCTGGCGAATCTGTTGTTTCGATCCGCGGGCGCCGGAGTCCGCCATAACGTAAATCGGATTAATGAAGCCTTCCTTGTCCCGCTGCTGCATCTGGCCAAACATCTCGTCCGCGACCTTCTCAGTGATGGCGGACCAGATTTCGATGACCTTGTTGTAGCGCTCGCCGTTGGTGATAGCGCCGTCCAGATACTGCTGCTGAACGCTCACCGCCTGCTTCTCGCCGTCGCGCACCAGGGTCTTCTTGTTGTCCGGGATCACCATGTCATCAATGCCGATCGACAAGCCCGCTTTGGTCGCAAAACGGAATCCCAGGTCCTTAACCTCATCCAGCATCTTGACCGTGGTCTCCAGTCCGAATCGCAGGTAACAATACGTGACCAGTTGTCCGATACCCTTCTTTTTGAGCAGGCCATTGATGTAGGGCATGCCTTCGGGAAGGTGATCGTTCAGAATCGCGCGGCCGACCGTAGTATTCAGGAAGCTGCGCTCGTACTTTACCGGCTCGGTGTGGATGATCTCCTGGTCGTCATACGCAGCGGTCAGGTCGATGACTTCACCGGTGTGCCGCAAACGAATGGGCGACAGGGTTTCCACTTCGCCGGCTTCCATGGCCAGCAGAACCTCTTCAATGTTGGCGAAGGCCCGACCCTCGCCCTTGGCGCCGGGTTTGCCTTTGGTCAAGTAGTAGAGACCCAGCACCATGTCCTGCGTAGGCACAGTGATCGGCTGTCCGGACGCTGGCGACAAAATGTTGTGGGACGACAGCATCAGCACGCTGGCTTCAACCTGAGCTTCCGGAGACAGCGGAATGTGAACCGCCATCTGGTCGCCGTCGAAATCGGCGTTGAATGCGGTGCAAACTAGCGGGTGAATCTTGATCGCCTTACCCTCGACCAGCACCGGCTCGAAAGCCTGAATGCCAAGGCGGTGGAGGGTGGGAGCGCGGTTTAACAGCACGGGATGGTCCTTAATGACTTCTTCCAGGATGTCCCAAACGATGGATTCCTGCTGCTCCACCATTTCCTTGGCTTGCTTGATGGTGGTGCAGTGCCCGGTCTGCTCCAGACGGTGGTAGATGAACGGCTTGAACAGTTCAAGAGCCATCTTCTTGGGCAGACCGCACTGGTGCAGCTTGAGCTCGGGTCCGACCACGATGACGGAACGTCCCGAGTAGTCCACGCGCTTGCCCAGCAGGTTCTGGCGGAAGCGTCCCTGCTTGCCTTTGAGTGTGTCTGAGAGCGACTTCAGTGGACGATTATTGGCACCACGCAGCACACGGCCGCGACGGCCGTTATCGAACAGGGCGTCTACCGCCTCCTGCAGCATGCGCTTTTCGTTGCGCACGATCACTTCTGGCGCATGCAGGTCCATCAGCTTCTTTAGCCGGTTGTTGCGGTTGATTACTCGGCGATAGAGGTCGTTGAGATCGGAGGTGGCAAAACGCCCACCATCCAATGGAACCAGCGGGCGCAGCTCTGGCGGAATGACCGGGATAACGTCCAGGATCATCCAGTTCGGTTTGTTGCCGCTCTTGCGGAACGCCTCGACCACTTTCAGGCGCTTGGCATACTTGAGCCGCTTTTGCAGCGAGCTCTCATTTTTCATCTTCTCGCGGAGTTCACTGGACAAGCCTTCGATGTCCACGCGCTTGAGAAGCTCCTTGATCGCCTCCGCGCCCATCATGGCCTTGAAGCCTGCAGGCCGGAACTGCTGGTCCAGTTCGCGGTACTTCGCTTCGTCCTTGATGACTTCGTGGTCTTTGACTGGCGCGTCACCGGGCTCGACCACCACATAGGCCTCGAAATAAAGAACGGACTCGAGATCGCGCAGCGAGATATCGAGCAGGTGGCCAATGCGGCTGGGCAATCCTTTGAAGAACCACACGTGCGAGCAGGGCGACGCCAGCTCAATATGGCCCAGGCGCTCGCGGCGGACTTTGGACAGCGTAACTTCCACACCGCATTTGTCGCAGATCACTCCGCGGTGTTTCATCCGCTTATACTTGCCGCAGAGACATTCCCAATCGGTTACTGGGCCAAAGATTCGGGCGCAGAACAATCCATCGCGCTCCGGTTTGAACGTGCGATAGTTGATGGTCTCCGGTTTGGTTACTTCGCCGTGCGACCAGCTCCGGATTTTTTCCGGGGAAGCCAGACTGATGCGGATAGCATCGAAATCGGCGATAGGATTTGCCATGTCAAAGGGGCTCGAACGATACAAGGTGTTCCTCTGCTTCCTGCGGTCGTGCGCCACCGCGGGCGGCTCCTGAAATCAAGTAGCTCGTGGTCAGTGACCAGTGGCCACCTATTCTTTGTGGCTGCAGGGCTTAGGAGCATGCGCTGCGAGCCTTTTCTTCAAAATCTCTACCGGCGATTCCGAGTTTAGGGCTATCACTCGCCAATATTCCCAGCAACTAGCCCCTGTTCTTAATCCGCTGCTGCCGCCACCACCGGCTTCTTCTCGCCGGCCTTAATCAATTCCACATCCAGACAAAGCGACTGCAGCTCACGAATCAGCACGTTGAACGATTCCGGCACGCCCGGCTCCATGGCAGCTTCGCCCTTGACGATGGCCTCATAGATCTTGGTGCGGCCGTAAACGTCGTCGGACTTCGCTGTCAGCAACTCCTGCAGGATGAAAGCTGCGCCATAGGCTTCAAGCGCCCAAACTTCCATTTCTCCGAAGCGCTGACCGCCGAACTGCGCCTTACCTCCCAGCGGCTGCTGGGTGATCAGCGAGTACGGTCCGATCGAACGAGCGTGGATCTTGTCATCCACCAGGTGCGAGAGTTTGAGCATGTAGATGTATCCGACCGTAACCGGCTGTTCGAACTTGTCGCCGGTCATGCCGTCATACAAGTAGGTCTTGCCCGATTCCGGCAATCCCGACTGCCTAAGCAACGCTTTAATCTCACCTTCACGCGATCCGTCGAATACTGGTGAACCCATGTACACGCCTCGGCTTAGGGTTGGAGCCACTGCCATCAGATCGTCATCACTTAGGTCAGCAATGGTTTCTGCCAGGGTCGTGTCCTTGAACAGGGCTTTGAGTTCGCGCCGGATAGCCTCTTCTTTCGTGTTCTCGGCAAGCATTTGCGTGATCTTCTTACCCAGTTCGTGTCCCGCCCACCCCAGGTGAGTTTCGAGAATCTGTCCCACGTTCATACGACTAGGAACGCCCAGGGGATTGAGGACGATTTCCACCGCCGTACCGTCTTCGAGGTAGGGCATGTCCTCGTCCGGCAGAATGCGGGCAATCACGCCTTTATTGCCGTGACGGCCAGCCATCTTGTCGCCCACACTCAGCTTGCGCTTCATGGCGATGTAGACTTTGACCAGCTTGATGACGCCCGGGGGCAGTTCATCTCCCTTGGTCAGCTTATCTTTCTTCTCGTTGACGATCTTCTTAAGCACGTCAATCTGACGTGAGGTCATCTCTTCGATCTCGTCGATCTGCTCATTCACCCGCGGATCTTTGTCGGCATACTTGATACGCTTCAGGTTCCGAGTGGAAATGCGCTCGATCGTATCGCGGTCGAGGATCGTGTCCTTGGTCAGGAGGCGCTTGTTGGTGCGCTCGTCGTGCAGATCCGCCTGCACCTCCTTGCCGCCCAGGATGTTCTCCAGACGCTTGAGGCGCTCGTCGGTAAGAATCCGAATCTCGTCGGAAAGATTCTTTTCCAGCTTTGCGATCTGCGTCGCTTCGATCGCCTTCGCACGCTCGTCCTTCTCCTGGCCTTTGCGGGAGAAGATCTTTACGTCGACGATTACGCCCTCGATGCCCGGCGGGCAGTAGAGCGAAGCATCGCGGACGTCACCAGCCTTTTCGCCGAAGATGGCGCGTAGCAGCTTCTCTTCCGGCGTGAGCTGGGTTTCGCCCTTGGGCGTGACCTTGCCTACCAGGATGTCGCCTTGTTTAATACTGGCGCCAATTCGGATCACGCCCGCTTCGTCCAGATTCCGCAGCATGGATTCGCTGACGTTGGGGATGTCGCGGGTGACCTCTTCCGGCCCCAGCTTGGTATCGCGCGCCTCGATCTCATACTCTTCGATGTGGACCGAAGTGTAGTAGTCCTCTTTCACCAGTTTTTCCGAGACCAGGATTGCGTCTTCGAAGTTGTAGCCACGCCACGGCATAAATGCGACCAGCACGTTTCGTCCCAGCGCCAGTTCCCCATGGTCAGTGCAGGGACCGTCCGCAATCACCTCGCCCTTCACCACCCGATGTCCCTTCACCACGATCGGCTTCTGGTTGATGCAAGTGTTCTGGTTGGAACGCTTGAACTTCGTGAGCTGATAAATGTCGCTGCCCACTTCGCGGGAGAGCTGTCCAGGATGATGCTCACCCTCGACGCGCACAATAATGCGCTCTGAGTCCACCGAATCGATGATGCCGTTGCGCTTGGCCAGAATGACGGCTCCAGAATCGCGCGCGGTCACGCCTTCCATCCCCGTACCAACAATCGGGGCTTCCGCGCGCAGCAAGGGAACAGACTGGCGCTGCATGTTGGCGCCCATCAGCGCCCGGTTGGCGTCGTCGTGCTCCAGGAAGGGCACGAGTGATGCCGCCACGGACACCAGTTGCTTCGGACTGACGTCGATGTAGTCAACTTCGTCACGGTTTACCAGCACGAAGTTGCCGGCTTTACGGGCGTTTACTAGATCGCCTACGATCCGGCCTTTGTCATCCAATTCCACGTTAGCCTGCGCGATCGTGTGCCGGTCTTCTTCCCACGCCGAAAGATAGAATGAGAAAGGCTCCAGCTCCGCGGGACGCTTGCGACGTTCCTTCAGTTCAGCGTTGTTCTTTTCCGCCTCGTGCTTCTCCAGGTGATCGCCCACCTTATAATCGCCATCGCCGGCGTTTACTACGCTCACGTAGTCGAGCACGCGGCCACTTTTCACTCGGCGGTACGGCGACTCGATGAAGCCGTAATCGTTGATCCGCGCATAGCAGCTCAAAGACGAGATCAGGCCAATATTCGGACCTTCAGGCGTTTCAATCGGGCAGATACGTCCGTAGTGCGTTGGGTGTACGTCGCGGACTTCGAATCCCGCTCGCTCCCGCGACAGGCCGCCCGGCCCAAGAGCCGAAAGACGCCGCTTGTGGGTAATTTCTGACAGCGGATTGGTCTGATCCATGAACTGCGAAAGCTGCGACGAACCGAAGAATTCGCGAATAGCCGCCATCACTGGCTTGGCGTTCACCAGATCGTGTGGCATGGCCGTCGACATTTCCTGGTACACGCTCATCTTCTCTTTGATGGCGCGTTCCATGCGCACCAAGCCAATGCGGAACTGGTTCTCGAGTAACTCGCCCACCGCGCGCACCCGCCGGTTTCCCAGGTGATCGATGTCGTCCACAGTTCCGATGTTCTTGCGCAGCTTGAGCAGGTAACGGATGGTTCCGTAGAAATCCTCTGGCTCCAGCGTGCGATTGTCGAGCTTGGTGGCGTCCTGATTTTCAAACAGCTTGATGTTGAACTTCAGCCGGCCCACGCGTGAGAAGTCGTACTTGCGTGGATCGAAGAACATGCCATGGAAAAGCGCCGTCGCCGTATCAAGCGTGGGCGGATCACCAGGCCGCAGCTTGCGATAGATTTCGATCAGCGCTTCCTGCGGAGTCTTCACTGCGTCGCGCTTTAGGGTCTGGCTGATCACCGTGCCTACGTCATCCCGCTCGGGGAAGAACAGGCTCAGTTCCACCACGCCGGAGTCCAGAATCTTCGACAGCTTGTCCGCGGTAAGCTCGGAGTTGGCCTCGAGCAAGACCTCGCCCGTGGTAGTATCCACCACGTCACCAGCTACCCACGCGCCTTCCAGGTCAGCAACGTCTACTTCGATCTCGCTGATCTTCGCCTTCTGAATATCCTTCAGGGTTGCCGCGTTGATCTTACGTCCGGAATGCGCAATCTCCTCGCCCGACTTGCTCTTGATGCTGTGGGCCAGTTTCATCCCCAGCAGGTTGGTGGGTTTTTCGCTGGCGGAATCAATCGTCCAATAGAGCTTCTTGTCACGCACCACTAGGCGATCCACGGTGTAGAAAGTCCGCAGGATGTCCTCGCCGGAGCGCAGACCTAGCGCGCGCAGAAAGATGGTGCCCAGGAACTTGCGCTTGCGGTCAATGCGGACGTAGAGAACGTTTTTCTGGTCGTATTCGAACTCCACCCACGATCCGCGATAGGGAATGATCTTGCCCAGGAAGTAGGTGCGATTGTTGGCAGTTTCAAAGAAAACTCCGGGCGAACGGTGCAACTGGCTCACGATCACTCGCTCGGTGCCATTGACGATGAAGGTGCCGTTATCGGTCATCAGCGGCACATCGCCAAAGAAAACTTCCTGTTCTTTGATGTCGCGAATGGAACGGTTGCCAGTCTCCGCATCTTTCTCGTAGATGGTGAGCCGCATGGTGACTTTGAGCGGGGCCGAGTACGTCATGCCACGCTCTTCGCACTCGCTCACGTCATATTTCAGTTGCAGCCCAACCGGGTCGCCGCACTTGCTGCAGAAATCCGGCGTGTTCGCGTTATACGTGCCGCACTTCGTGCACAGCACTTCGCCGGGATGGAAGGGATCCGTGATGACGGTGGATCCGCAGTTCTTGCAAGTGGTGCGCAGGTGGTGCAGACCTTTAAGGTGGCCGCACTTGCACTCCCAGTTGCCGATGGCATAGTCCACAAACTCCAGTTGCGACACGTTGCGGAAATCCGTGATCGGAAACACGGACTGGAAAACCGCCTGAAGCCCAGCATCGTCGCGCTCACTGGGCAAGCGATCCATTTGCAGGAAGCGATCGTAGGACCGCTTCTGGACCTCGATCAGATTCGGAATCTGAATCGTGGCCGGAATTTTGGAAAAATCAAAGCGTTTACGGAAGGTATTATTCTTCGCCATTCAGATGACTCCCAACTTTCGAGCGCAGCCGCCGGCTGCGACAAACTGCGGAATGTGAGGACGCGCCCCGCGCGCCGCGGCATTTACGAGTGTTCAAAATCAGAGAAAATACGCATGCGCCCGTAGGGACATAACTCCCCACAGGCGCCATTTGCGACGCTTGGCCTTTGTTGAATTGTTTCTTTCCGCGCCAGTCTCTAAGGCCTGTTCCGGTTCCGCTGCCGCGAAACAGTCTGCCAACCCTTTGTCGCGGCCCTCCCCGCTTCCATGGGTCTAGCTGGAGTTGAGGGTCGCACTCACTTCGATGAAGTGGGAAAGCGGTGTGTATATAGATGCTACCACCACTTCCAAAGCTTCACAAATAGAGATCGATCGATTCCTTCGAATTTGCACTGCCCGCGTTCTGGCGGACCGGTGGAGATAACGGCCGATGGGCCCGCCCCCGCAAGGCAATTACTTGACCTCTACTGTGGCTCCCGCTTCAGTGAACTTCTTCTTGATAGTCTCCGCCTCTTCCTTGGAGATGCCTTCTTTCACCGTTTTAGGCGCGCCATCTACCAGGTCCTTCGCTTCCTTCAAGCCAAGGCTGGTAACCTCGCGCACCGCTTTGATTACATTGATCTTATTTGCGCCGACTTCCTTGAGGACGACGGCAAACTCCGTCTTTTCCTCCGCCGGAGCTGCGCCCGCTGCCGCTGCTCCTCCGCCAGCAACCATTACCGGTGCTGCGGCTGCCGCCGAGACGCCGAGCCGCTCTTCCAGTTTCTTCACCAGTTGCGCCGCATCGAGCAGCGATAGGCCTACGATTGAGTCTTCTAACTGTTGCAGATCCGCCATGTCTATTTCTCCAGTTTTGTGCGTATTTCGCTATCCCGCAGCCAAGTTTCCAGTGCAACCAGGCTCTTGTTCCGCCGCGCCAGACGCGCCGCGGACTCGAACCCGCGCAACCCTCGACTACTGATAACCAAACTTTTTCGGACGGCTTTCGTCGTCCCCAACTTTTTCGTCTGTCATCCTGAGCGGAGCGCCCTTTGCTTCGCGGAGGACCCAGGCGCGCGTTTGGCGCGCAACCCTATCATGCTTCTTTGAACTTCTTCTTCTCCACGCCTTGGCCGACCACTACCGCCAAGTCGCGGCCTACGGCGTTCATCACCGTAACCAGCCGCTGCGCCGGAGCGTTGATCAGAAACAGCAGTTTGGAGTAGATTTCTTCCTTAGACGGCATGGTGGCCAATGCCTTGATCTCATTGATCGAGATCACGCGGCCTTCGACTACTCCCGCCTTGAAGGTGAACTCTGGATTGTCCTTGGCGTATTTTGAAAGCGCCTTGGCCAGGGCAACCGGATCGCCAGATGTGTAGGCGATCGAAGTAACCCCCGAAAGGTTCTTCAAAATCTCTTCAACCTTGGTGCCCTTAGCAGCGCGTTCCACCAGCGTGTTCTTTACCACCCGGTATTTGGCGCCGGAGCCTCGCAACGTCTTGCGCAACTCATAATCCTGGGCCACAGTGAGTTTGCTGTAAGTGGCGACGATCATGCTCGACACCTTCTTCAGCTCGCTCCCCAGTTGCTCAACCTGTTCTGTCTTCTTTGCTTTGGTGACTGCCATCTTTCAATCCCTTCCCAACTCGTGTGTGACGTGTCTCGGACCCCTCCAGACTGAGCGCAACTCGGCGATTACGCTTTCGCTGCGGTCTCGACCGGGGTGGTATCAATAGAGATCCCTGGCCCCATGGTGGAACTCAAATAGCATCCCTTGATGTACTTGCCCTTGGCCACCGAGGGCTTGGCCTTGATCACGCTGGTGATCAGCACTCGCGCGTTCTCTACCAATTTCTCAGGCGGAAACGAAATCTTTCCCACCGGGACATGCACCAGCGCGGTTTTGTCAGTGCGGAATTCGACCTTGCCAGCTTTGACTTCCTGAACTGCCTTGGCCACATCAAACGTCACCGTTCCCGTCTTCGGATTCGGCATCAACCCTTTCGGGCCGAGCACTTTGCCTAGCCGTCCGACCGACTTCATCACGTCAGGGGTGGCAATCAGCGCATCAAAATCGGTCCAATTCTCTTTGCTGATCTTCTCCACCATTTCCTCGCCACCGACAAAATCCGCGCCCGCCTGCTCGGCTTCCTTGACTTTCTCGCCGGTCGCGATGACCAGAACCCTCTTCGACTTGCCCAGACCGTGCGGCAGCACAACCGTGCCGCGCACCATTTGATCGGCATGCTTAGGGTCGACGCCGAGACGCATCGTGACTTCCACCGTCTCATCGAACTTGCTGTACTTGACTTTCTGCAGCAACGGCACCGCATCCTGCAGCAAATACGACCGGGGCTCGACTGCCTGCCTCGCCTTTGTAATGTTCTTTCCCGCTTTTTTCATTTTGTCTTCCTCGTCTCCCACCGCCCTATCGTTGTTCTGATGAACCGTGGTGTTTTCGACTGTAAAACCTATCCTGTCATCCTGAGGCGACACGCTTTTCGTCGCCCAACGACCCAGAGTGAGCGACCGCGCCAACCTCGCGAGGCGACGTTGGAGTAACCCGCGACGCGAGCTTCCTTATCCCACTACCTCAATCCCCATAGACCGAGCTGTTCCCCGGACGCTTTTCACGGCCGCATCCACCGACGCCGCATTCAGGTCCGGCATCTTCTGTTTCGCAATGTCTTCGACTTGCTTGGCCGTGACCTTGCCCACTTTGTCCTTATTCGGTGCGCCCGATCCCTTAGCAATGCCCGCCGCGCGCTTCAGAAGGATCGAAGCCGGCGGTGTTTTGGTAATGAAGGTGAATGTGCGGTCGCTATAGACCGTCACCACCACCGGGATGATGAGCCCTTCGAGTTCCTTCGCACTGGTGCGGGCGTTGAACTGCTTGCAGAACTCCATAATGTTGATCTGCGCCTGTCCCAACGCCGGACCCACCGGAGGCGCAGGCGTTGCTTTGCCCGCCGCAATCTGAAGCTTTACTGAACCTGTCGCCTTCTTTGCCATTTACTCCATCCTCAATCTCATCGCCATTAAGCCACCTTCTCTACCTGGTTAAACTCCAACTCCACCGGTGTCGAACGGCCGAAAATCGTGACCATCACCTTGAGCGTCTCGCGGTCTTCGTTGACTTCATCCACTACACCGGTAAAGCTGGCGAACGGCCCTTCCGTAATCCGCACGCTCTCGTTCTTTTCAAACTTGACCTTGAGCTTGGGTTTGTCCTTGGCCTCGCCCACGCGATACACGATGTGCTGGACTTCTTCTTCCGAAAGCGGGGTGGGCTGCTGCCCTGTGCCCACAAATCCCGTGACCCGGGGAGTGGACTTCACCACATGCCAGACGTGGTCGTCCATGTCCATCTCGACCAGCACATAGCCGGGATAAAACATGCGCTCGACGGTATATTTCTTGCCCCCGCGCACTTCGGTGACGGCCTCCGTAGGAATGAGCACCTTGCCGATTTTTTCCTGCAAGCCGAAGGCCTGGACGCGCGACTCCAGCGACTCCTTCACCTTGCGCTCAAAGCCCGAATAAGAGTGGATGATGTACCACTTCATGTTCGGGTTGCGGGGAGGCTCCGGCGCTCCGGAAGCTCCATCGGAAGGCGGCGTTCCGCTTCCCGGATCTTGCGGCCCTGCGCCGCTGGCTCCGGCTTCGTTCTTTTCTTCGTCCTGCATAATGATGCTCTTCACGCTCCAGCTTTCCCTTCCTGTGCGGTAACCCTTAGTTTTAGTGGAGCACGTAATGCATAACGCGATCCAGGATGGTATCGACCACGAAAAAGTAAACGCCAAAAAGGAAGACGGTCACGATTACCACCGCCGTGGTCGCCTGCACTTCCTTGAAAGTCGGGGCGGTCACCTTCTTCATCTCGGTACGAACGTCGTTATAAAAACTCTTGATCCGCTCGGGCCAGGCTTTGATTCGGCCACCAAAGCTATCGTCGCTAGCTGCTGCCACTGAATTCCCCATTCTCATCGCCTCGACTTCTGTCTAACCTTCCCGCCGTCTTCCAAATTCTGGCAGGGGCGGAGGGATTCGAACCCCCAAGTTCGGTTTTGGAGACCGACAGTTTAACCGTTGAGCTTACGCCCCTAAAGTTCATTGACGAATTGAATGATTTACGAATTGTGGAATTTCAAAATTCGGCAATTCGTAAATTTAACAATCCATCAATTACTTCACTTCTTTATGCTGCGTATGCTTCCGGCAACGCGGACAAAACTTCTTCAACTCCAGACGCTCCGTCATCGTCTTACGGTTCTTGGTGGTCGAATAGTTTCGCTCCTTGCAATCGCCGCACTGTATCGTAATAATCTCTCGGGGCATTGTTACTACCTCAATCCTAACGTCTTTGGTTGACCAACTGGAAAATCCATCGAGAGGACATATTCCCAGCGAACCAAACTAAGTGATCGCCATCCTCGCGGTTCACACGAACCCAAATTCCGATATCGTCACTATCCTCAACCTTCACTGACAAGAATGGTGACTCTGCTAAATTCAGCGCCGCTTGCTTTAAGACTTCACGGCCTTCCCCGCTCAGCAGAACGGATGCGTCCCGTTCGCTGATCTTCACTGCCTTAAACCCACAAATGCTCGGTCAAGGATGTGGGCCAATCGCTGCTCGGAATCGGCGGAGCCACTGTCAAAGTAGTCGTCCACTACTGCCTCGTCGATTCTCAGCGGCAAGATCCTGCCGTTGACCTGTACCTCTACGTCAAATCGGTCCTGAATCGTTCTCAATGTAACCCGATTGATTCGACCATCGATGCCCAAAGCTGCTATGCGTTGCTCCAGCAACCGAGCCAATCGCTCTGTCTTAACCAGTAAGGCTTCCCTGCTTCGTTCCCCTGCAACCACGCTCCGTGCGTAACCCTCCTCGGGAATCCCCAGCTTCCTTGTACACGCTGCTCCTCGCTCAATCTGGGAAGTTGCTCAGCAGACAAGTTGCGAACTGCATCCCAATCTGCAGCACCAGATCTCCAACCATCCACAGCTATTTCCATAAGAACACCTACTGCAAGATCTCGCTGATGGTGCCGGCGCCCACCGTGTGTCCGCCTTCGCGGATAGCAAAGCGCAAGCCCTTTTCCATCGCCACCGGCGTGATCAGCTCAATCACCAACTGTACGTTGTCGCCCGGCATCACCATCTCCGTGCCCGAG
>DATKEN010000020.1:0-4159 GCA_035512155.1 Terriglobales bacterium
TCGCTTTGCTTCTCTACGGGAGGATTTTCTTTCTTAGCCATCTATGTTGGTTCCCTGTGACGGGCGAGATTACCTGCTTCAGCTGACCACGCGAAACGTGCGATCCCAGCGAGTGATCTGGAAGAAATGTGTCACCGCATAGGCAAGGTGATAAAGTTTATCACCCACCGAAGCCGGGATCGGCAGATCATTGTCGGTGTTGCGTATCGACCAATAGATCAGCAACGGCCGTCCGATGATGTTTTCCCGCGGAACGAAGCCCCAATAGCGGCTATCGGAACTGTCGTCGCGGTTGTCTCCCATCGCGAAGTAATGACCTTCCGGCACAATCAATTGCCCCCCTTCGACCAGCTTGGGCATCTGGATCCACCAGTCCGCGTTAATTCCCGGATCGAGTACATCGAGGCGAGGAAAATCATCCCGAAAGGGATTATGCTCCGGCTTGATGTAGCGGACGTATGGTTCAGCCAAAGGAACCCCATTCACAAAAACGCGCTTGTTGACCAGGTGAATCCGATCCCCTGGAACGCCCACAACTCGCTTGACGAAATGCTGGGCGGGATTCACGGGATAATGAAAAACGATGATGTCGCCACGCCGAATGGGGCGATAAGGAATGATGTGGTTGATAAACCCGCCCCCGCCGTAACACAGCTTGTCCACCAGCAGATAATCTCCAGTGAGCAGCGTGTTCTCCATTGAGGGCGAGGGAATCTGAAATGCCTGCACCACGTAGGTAATCACAAAAACTGCGATCACGATCGTCGCCAGCAGAGACTGCAGTGAAGTCAACCAGTCGGGGCTCAACTCTTTGGCCGGATTCGATGGGGTCGTCATTTAAGGCTGGCGTGTGGGCGGCTTGGTCGGAACTCTCTCTTCAGCACGCGGTGGCAGCGAGCCCAGATATTGAAGCACCTGGCGTGCCGCGTCCTGCTCTGCTCTCTTTTTCGTGGAGCCCTCGGCTCGTCCGATGAACTCGACTTTCGTTTGTCCGGCGGATGACAGCCTGACCTCTACGGTGAAGGTCTTGCTGTGCTCCGGGCCAGCTTCCTTCACTAATACATAGGATGCTTGCGGTCGCCCGGTGGCTTGCAAAGTTTCCTGCAGCGCCGACTTGAAATCCATGACCGGCACGCCGCCACTTTCCGGGTTCATCCTGGCCAGTTCAGGAGAAATGACGGCTTGCAGAATGAACCTGCGGGCGATTTCGAGCCCGCCGTCCAGGTAGAGAGCCGCCAGAACCGCTTCCAGCGCATCCACCAGCAGAGCGGTTTTCAGACGTCCGCCACTTTTTTCTTCGCCTCGCCCCAACCGCAAATAGGTCCCCAGCCCCAACGTTTGCGCCACCTGTATCAGGTGTCTTTCGCTCACCAGGTGAGCGCGCAACTTCGAAAGCTCACCCTCGCGAAAAGTTGGGAAGCGGCGGAAGAGTTCCTCTCCCGTTACCAGCGCCAGGACAGCATCTCCCAGGAACTCAAGTTGCTCATTGTCCCCCGGCCGCTGCCCATCCTTGGCGGGTTGCTGGGCTTCGAGTTCCCGCGCTTGAGAGCTGTGCGTTAGAGCCTGATCAAGGAGTTCAGATTGCTGGAAGTGATATCCCAACAGTCCTTCCAGCGCGGCGATTTCTTTCGCTTTCATGCGGATTCAGGGCTCGGGCACTGCAAAAATCCCAGCCCCGCCAGTTGGTATTCGTGAGTTGTCCTGTCAGCTCTTCGGCGGATCAGGGTCTATTTGGGAGCGGCGGTGTTGCTGCCCACCAGTTGATTGAGACGGTCTCGCTCCTGTCGAGCGAGCTTACCCGCGCTGGTGCTGTCCTGTGTCAGTTCCACCGCGTGATTCGCTTCTTTGAGCGCTTCCGGATATTTGCCCTGACGATCGAGCGAGATTGCCAGCCTGAGCACCACCACCGGATCGGGCTGCGAAGGAAACGCGTCCACCGACTTTCGCAGGTCCGTCTCGGCGCCGGTGAAGTTGTCTTTTTTGAATTCCAGCGTTCCGATAATGGAGTAAGCGAACGACCGCAGTTGCCCCTTGTAGGCATCGACTTGTTCCTGCGGCGTGTTGGGCGGGATCGAGATATCGGTATCGACCGTCTGCAGCGCCTTCTGCGCCATCTTCATCGCTTCGTCCAGACGCTGGTCCTTATCTAGATCCGTATCATGTGTCTTCTCTGCGAGTTCGCTCGCGACCGTCACGAGCAATTCCGGGTCGTCGCCATCGAGCGCCAGTCCTTTGCGTCCCATTTCAATGATCTTGTCGGAGTTGCCGGCACGCTGGTAGAGCCGCATTGCCGACTTGTAGAGCATGACACGCAGTTCGCTATCCGGAAACTTGGCCGCGAAGTCATCCGCTGCTTTTTCCGCGGCTGCGGCGTCCGTCAGGGCGACAGCCGTCTTGTACGCCTCGTATTCCGGCTGCGTCTTCGCTTGCGGGGGACGCTTGGGAGACGCGGCAGTGGCCGGCGCTGTGCTTTGCGCGGGCGGCTGACTTTGGGTGGTCGGCTTGCTGTTGGACTGCGCAAAGCTCCAAGTCGCAATTACCAGCACAGCACCGATCATCGCTACTTGCTTCATGCTCTCTCCTTAGAGTTGCGACTCTCGCGTGGAGAGCCGAAGTACTTTCCGAATAACGCTACTGCCGAGCCGCCGGCGGCTCGTACGGCTTTTGTAGACCACGCTCGGCCGCCGCTTTTACTTCGGGCAGAGCCCCTCCGGCGTTTAGTGCCGCGTGATACTGATCCAGCGCATTTTCGCGCTGCTCCTGCAAATCAAAAATCCTGCCCAGATAGATGTGCGACCAAGCAATTACCTTGGGTTCGTGCGCCACCTGTAGCGCGCGTTGAAAATACCCGGTGGCCCCCGCGATGTCTTTGTTCGCCGTGGCGATCTGCGCGAGGATGAACAAGGCCCGCCCGGGATCTTCATGCCCGTCGCGCAAAGCCTGGTCGGCCAGTTCCTGTGCCGTCTTCATATCGCCGGCCGCAAGCCGTTTTTCCGCGATCGCGAGAAGATGCTGATCCTTTGGTCGCGAAAATCGCAGAACCTCCGGAGAAGCATCGGCGGCAAAGTGCGTTTCGGCAGCGCGCCTTTCTTCCTTTTTCAGATCGACATTGTTGAGCAGGTCGATGTACGAGTTGCGAATACCCGCCGGGTCCTTTTCAAATTGCGCGAGCGAGTCATAGAAGTATCGCGTTAGAATGAACCCCTGCTCCATCGATTTTTCTACCGCTTCGGCCCGTACCGCTTCGGGAGTTTTGCTGTTCCCCTGCGTACGAATCTCGACCGCCCGCACCAGGCACTCGGTTACCAGCAGCGACATATCGATCTTGAAAGCTTCCTCCATCGGAGCTGGTTTCACGGTATCAAGAAGCGGCTCGAGCCGCTTCACCGAGGCCGGATACTTTAACGACAGGGGATCAAGCAAGTAATGCAGGTAGGTGTGCCGGATCTGATCCATCTTCAATTCCGACCCCGCGGGCGAGATCACCACGTAATAATCATTTCCGTAATTCCGGGCATTGACCTGCCCAGGCGCGCCCATAGGCTCCAGATAGACGGTGAAACTGCGCCCCAGGTAACCCGCCGAGGGCAGCTTCAGATAAATTTCGGTGTCAAACAGGGTCTTCGAGAGTGGTTCATGGTACCGGTCCGTCAGGCGCGCATATGCCTCGCGATGCTTTTGCCAGATCGAGTGCAAGGCCGTTCGATCATAAAATGTGGATGCCAGTCTCGCGAACGCTACCACGTTCGCAGCATCCGGTGGCAACTCCCCTTCCTTCACCTTGGGAAGGAAATTCGGAGGATCTCCCAAATACAGTGCCAGCGAGATGTACTGCGCCAGGTCCCGAGCGGGGTCGGGACGTATATGCTCGTGATAGTACTGACACATCACGTTGCTGGCTTCGAGAGCATCGTCAGAATCGTGCGCCGCCCGGTTGACTTCGCCACGAATCTGTTTCCGAACCGGGTCGGAAACGTTCAGTTCCTGGTCATATCCGCAAGCGTTCATCGACGCCAATATCGTGAAAAGCGTCTCGCTGGTATCGAGCGTTACCTTGGGGCTGTTCTGCGCCAGACACACGGGTGGCAGCAGCGCCAGCATCAGCGCAATGATCGAATGTCGCAACCCGAAACCCAGGCAAACCTCCAACCGGGCGGTA
>DATKEN010000021.1:0-2257 GCA_035512155.1 Terriglobales bacterium
ATTTCCGAGTGACCCGTGACTCGGGCTGAATGATCAGAGGCATCTCCCCTTTCCAGAAGTTCGGCCAAAGAGTTGGCTTAGCAGATCGCCGGTGTGTTAGTGTCCCAGAAACCGAGTAGTACCAGGAACGCTATCCGGCAACAATAAGAGCTTTGCCCATTCCGTCCCGACAGCCCGTGAGAATGCCAGGCAAATCGAGGAATAAATGCGCGAACTCACTGAGACCATTATTTCTGGGCCTTCCAATATCTCCACACACGAATGTGGCACGTCTGAATTAGTCCGCGGCCTGGGCTCGTGGTCGGCAACAGCCGCTGTTGTCGGAGTTGTCATCGGATCAGCCATCTTCCTCGTGGGGAGCGAGGTGGCCCGCGATACTGGGTCCGCCACTCTGTCGATTGCCGCTTGGATCGGTGGAGGCTTGCTTTCGCTCTGCGGGTCGCTGTGCTTGGCGGAGCTCGGCGCCGCAATGCCTCGTGCGGGAGGGATGTACGCCTATCTCACCCGGGGTTGCGGGCCCACGTGGGGTTTCCTGTACGGATGGACGAGTTCCACCATTGTGGAAACCGCCACTTGCGCCGGGGTTGCAGCCGGATTCATACGCCTCGTTGGATTCCTGGTGCCTACGGCAGCTACACCACTTTTCTTCCTTCACATTCCGGAACCATTCCATGCGAAGACGTACGAATTTGCCTTCACCGCTGCGCAGCCTTTGGCCGCTGGCGCCATCGTTCTCATAACCGCGATCAACTTTCTCAGCGTGCGTTCGGGGGGACGCATCCAATTGCTGGCAACTTCGATAAAGGTTGGCGCCGTCGCGGCACTGATCGCTCTGGGGTTCGTTTTGCAAAGAAGCAATTTCGCGGGCCTCCCGCTAAGTTTGATGGCTAGGGGCGCAGGTACTGCGGGTGCGTTCCTTGCTGCTCTTGTCCCGGTGATGTGGGCGTACAGCGGGTGGCACCTCCTTGGGCCTGTGGGAGAAGAAGTGGAAAACCCCGGCAAAAACATTCCGCGTGCACTTGTCTACGGAATGTTAGCCGTCATCGCGCTCTATGTTTTGGCGAATTTCGTTTACCTTCGTGTTTTGGGGATAGCCAGCGTTGCGCACTCCCCTCACGTCGCTTCCGACGTCCTCGAAATGCTCGTAGGCAAGGGAGGCGCAATATGGCTGACCATCGCGATGATGATTTCCGCTCTGGGTTGTCTCCACGTTAGCATTTTAGCGGCAGCGCGTATACCGTTCGCCATGGCGCGTGACGGCCTGTTTTTCAAATTTGCCGAAAGAGTGCAGCCAACGTTTCGCTCCCCGAGCGGCGGCCTTCTCTTTGTAGGAGCAGTCGCCGCCCTCATGGCCTTAACGGGATCCTATGAGGAATTATTCTCGCTGGTTGTTTTCGCCCTGTGGATTTTCCTCTGTTTGTCCGTTGTCGCACTCATCCGGCTGCGAATAACCGAGCCGGCGCTTCCTCGCCCGTACCGGACGTGGGGCTACCCCTGGACTCCGATGCTTTTCTTAGTTGGTGGGCTGGCGATGACCGTTAACCTCTGGTTGGACCGGCCAGTACGATCTTCTATCGGCCTCGGCGTGATATTGCTCGGGCTTCCCTTCTATTTTCACTGGCGCAAAAAATCCGGTGGAGGGATGTCCCCGAATGCTGGGGTTTAAGGCCGCGCAGCAGGCCTGCACACATCGCTGACCGCCTGTCGGGCATGCAATCCATATCGCGATTCCGTCCACTGGGCAGAGAAAGAAATCTCAGCCGGATACGTTGATCGCATTTCGCTCAAGCCGATAGAAGGATGATCGGGCTTGTTGGCTTCGGAAATTGTCCTCGGTCGATTTCATTGCAGAAAATGGATAGGTGTTGTGAAATCCGCTTCGCACCAGCTATCTCATTTCGAGATTGGTGGTGATAATCCCCTGTTCTCGACAGTTATCCGTAAGTTCGGCGCTTTACGGCGAGTAAATCGGTCAAAGATGGGAATTTGTTCGGCCGCGAGTTGTGCCCAGCGACCTGCGGAAGTCGAAGATCGCGCCATTCCCGGTCATTGGGAAGGCGATCTGTTGCGCGGGGCGCGCAACAGTCATGTAGCCACGCTGGTGGAGCGTCATTCGCGGTTCTGCATGCTGGTGAAGGTG
Organism: Terriglobales bacterium; assembly: GCA_035512155.1. GTDB lineage: Bacteria > Acidobacteriota > Terriglobia > Terriglobales > Acidobacteriaceae > JABCYV01. The sequence continues at coordinate 2,141 of DATKEN010000021.1, forward strand.
CCCGGCAAGGACACGACTACGGTGGTGGCCGCCCTGAGCCGGCACGTGCGCACTCTGCCCGCGACGTTGCGGCGCTCGCTGACCTGGGACCGCGGGTTGGAGATGGCCCAGCACAAA
>DATKEN010000022.1:0-3364 GCA_035512155.1 Terriglobales bacterium
CGCCTCACCGCTGATTCCCCCCTTGAATCTGCACATTCCGCTTTGGCACGTGTCCGTTTCAATGAAAAGTACTTCAGTCGCCGACACCACGTAGAAGCTGAATCTGGAGAAGCCAGGGTCCTGGCCAGAAAAAGTAAGCGCCGCCGTACCATGCCCGTTCGCGGATACTTGATACACTCCCGAAAACGGCAATCGCAATCCAGCCGAGACAGTGCCTGATCCGTTCTCGCTCAGTCCTAAGCCATAAACATCCGTCAACCCTGCGCTTATGGAGCCACCGCCGGCCGTAAATCTTCCGATAGCATTGAGAGGGTATCCGCTGCCGGCTGTGCCCGAAAAACCGAATGCGTAGTCCCCATTGATTGCCGCTGTGGAAAAAGCTGCCGTATCTTGCTTTGCCAGAATTCCTGTAGCCCAGATTTCTTCGTTGTCGAGCTCAATGACCCGGCCCCTGTTGGCGACGCTCCCGCCGAACGACCCAAGGACGAATGAGAATGTTTGGCCAAAACCCGAGGCAAATACCTTGGAGCTGCTGAGGTTTATGGTCATGCTTCCACGGTTATCAGCGCCGACCGAATACCTGCCACTAAACATGAGATTCGGTGCTACAAAAATGGCGCTGCTAAAGTTATAGTCCGCGACGCCGCTGGTGATGTTTCCGTTTCCATCAGCGACAAAGCTCCCCGCCATCATCAATTCGCCATCGCCATCGTATCCTTCGAGCAAGAATGCATAACGCCCATTCAGCTTGGAATTGTTGGAGTTGTTGCCAAGTATGACCGTAGCTGAACCGGATACAGACGAATTCGCGACGGAAGTGGCCGTGACTGTCACGCTGGGAGGATTGGGTGGAACCGCTGGCGCACTGTATTTTCCAGTCGAGTCAATGGTTCCGCAGCTTGCACCACTACAGCCAGTGCCGGAGACGCTCCAGGAGACAACCGGAATAGTACCGAAGGGATCTCCGGTCGCAATGAATTGCTGCGTTCCGCTGTCCGGAACAGTGGTGGTACTGGGTGAAACCCCAATGCCGCTCGAAGCGGGAGTAACGAAGACTACCGCGGTTGCTGATTTGCTGGTGTCGGCCACCGATGTTGCTACGATATATAGCCCCGGGGCGTAGTGGGCAGTCATCGGTGCGGTGTACTTCCCGGATGCGTCAATTGTGCCGCATGCCGTATCCGTGCAATTGCTACCAGAGGTGGGCACAACTGCCCAAGTGACTCCCTTTTTGGTCGGATCGTTCTGAACCGTCGCCGTGAATTGCGTACTGAATCCTACCTGCACCGAAGCGGTCTGCGGCGAGATGTTTACGGCGATTGCTCCAGGCGGGTCGGTCGGGGCTGGGTTATTGCTCAGCCCTGTCGCGCTACCTCCACATCCAGCCAGGAGGACCAAAGAGACGATTCCCGTGACTGCGAACATCCTCGTAATTATCGTGTTGCTCGGCATGGCATCCTCCTTTCGCCCCAAACCCGGCCAGGCGACTCTGCCTCAGCGCGTCATATCAACGCTCCTCAATGTCGCCGATCTTCTTCATGACTCCAGTGACTGTGTTTCCCTGGGATAGACTGATGATGAAGAGTTCTCTACCGCGATCCACCACGACAAGCTCCGCAAAGATACTTCCGTCGGAACCGAGAAGCTTGCCCGCGCAATTAGGTTCGATTTGATAGGGCGCCGTAATCCCAGGATCAGTAAACAGATCCGAAGTGGTTTGTCCGTTCTTGCGTATGGTCTGGATTGCAGTTGATGTACCGGCGCCATCAAATGTGGCGATGCCGACGGCTCCCAGCGGTCCAACTGCCGTCGTTCCGGTCCGGTAGAAACCGTAGGCACCATTTAGGCTTGCAACTGAGCAACCCTCCTGGGCATGCACCGTCTGAGCGTGCACTGTGGGCAAGAAATCTACCCGGCTCTTGCTACCAACACCGACCGTAAGTACACCCCACATGACTCCAATTACGAGAAACAGCAGGATTGTCTGCCTCATAGTCTCCTCCATGGTTCTCATGATGCGAATTGGTCTCACTCCCAGGCCCGAAGGCTTCAGCAGCTCATTTCACTGCGCCGAAATTGCGCTCCGACCGAGCGCCTCAACTGCATTGTGTCGGGGACTACTTTTGCGCGAACTGATTTTGCGATCAATGGCCGGCGGCTGGTATGTTTCTGGTTGTCCAAATGTTTGAAGCCACGAGGCTTGTAGCTCGGGATGATTTTCTGAATTCTCTGCTGCTTGACTGGTATGCTAAATTTCAAAGACAGTCTGGTCGCCTATGGCAACGCCCATCTTTTCCAGCCGGGTCCGCTTTGGCGTTTTTGAGGTAGATTTGCGGGCAGGTGAGCTGCGCAAGCAGGGGATCAAGATTAAGCTGCATGATCAACCCTTCAAAGTTCTAGCCATTCTTCTCGAACATCCTGGCGAGGTTGTAACACGCGAACAAATCTGCCAGAGGTTGTGGCTGGCGGATACGTTTGTGGATTCGGAGGTAGGGCTGAATTCGGCAGTGAAGAAGCTTCGAGATGCGCTAGGAGATTCTGCGGAAAACCCGCGGTTTCTAGAAACCCTGCCGCGCCGCGGTTATCGGTTAATTGTTCCGGTGGAACATCTTTCAGGCGTCGCAGATCCGCACTGGAAGGAGAGTACCTCTTCTTCGGCTGTCAACCAGCGAACAGTCGAAGCAGAGTTAGCGCCAGGAAACGCAGCAGTTGTTGCCGGACAGCAAGAAATCGTTCTTGAGCCAACGGCTCGACCAGCTAGGCCAAGATTGGCAATATCAGTTCGAGGCAAGGTCGCCATTGTTATTGGTGTTCTCGCTGCGCTCGCCGGCGGTGTCTGGTGGAGATTGCGGCCATTGCCCGCCCACCAATACTCGATTGCCGTTCTGCCCTTACGAAATCTCAGTCCGGAGCCGGATAGCGATTACTTCAGCGACGGTCTTACCGACGAAATCATTAGCAATCTTTCCGTGATCGACGGTTTAGAAGTCAAATCGCGGACCTCTTCCTTCACGTTCAAGGACAAACCGCGAGACATTCACTCCGTGGGTGCGCAACTGGGTGCGAAACTGATTCTAGAGGGTTCGGTCTTGCGCGCTGGGGACAAGCTGCGCGTCAATGTTCAGCTCTTCCGCGTCACGGACGACGCCTCCCTTTGGTCTGGCCGCTACGACCGGGAACTAAAGGACGTTTTCGAAGTTCAAGATGAGATTTCTCGGTCCATCGTGAACCAGTTGCGGTTAAATCTTGGGCGCGGCCAGCGGCGCTACAACACCAATCTGGAAGCCTACGATCTCTATTTGAGAGCAAGGTCGCTCGTGAACGGGACTCCAGGATACGACGCCGAGGAAATCGCTCAGAGCAT
>DATKEN010000023.1:0-2754 GCA_035512155.1 Terriglobales bacterium
AGCCGCCAGGTATTGACCGAGGCTGTCATGTAAGCCGCGCGCGATGCGGCGGCGCTCGTCGTCCTGCAAGCTGAGGATGCGTCCGCTGAGACTTCTCGCGGCATTCTCGGCGCGCTTGCGGTCCGTGATGTCGGTGTTGATCTCCATCCATCCGGCGGGCGCGCCGGATTCGTTGCGTAACATCGTCCAGCGACTGGCGACAGTAATGCGCCTCCCGTCGCGTGTGGTGTGCAGAAGCTCGCCCTCCCAGACTTCGTGTCGTTCGATATCCGCCAGCGGAATGGGATAAGAAGTGCGCAGCAACTCCGCGGGATTCTGGCCGAGCGCCTCGCTGGCAGTCCAGCCGTAAAGCCTTTCGGCCCCCTTGTTCCAGTAGGAGATCGCGTCTCCTCCAGTCTTGGTCTTTATAAAAATGGCATCGTTCGCCAGATCGAGCAGCGTGGCTTTCTCGACGACTTCAGCGGTCCGTTTCTGCAGGTCGGCGGTGCGCTCGCGCACCCGCTGCTCGAGTTCCTCCTGGGCTCGAAGCAGATCTTGCTCGGCCTGCTCTCGCTTGGCGATACTGCGGCGTGTCGACTCGCCGAGAGAAATAATCACTGCCGAGAAGACTAGGAAACCGATGAGTCCGGAAATCTCCGGTACAGCCTTGCCATTGAGTTGATGAATCGGCGGAAGAAACCAGTACCAGATTCCGGTAGCCCCAATGATGACGGTTACGATGGAAGGCCCCAGGCCGCAATACCAGGCCGAGAAAACTACAGCCAACCATGCGGTGTGATAGGGATTGCGTTCACCCAGGAATGGGCTGAGGAAATCCCTCAGCAGCAGTGAACCCACACCGGCAAGGATTCCAAGAATGTAGCGGACCACGAGGGACACAGTCGGGGAAAGCGAGGTAAGTAGCGCGGATTTGGGTGAGGTCGCTGTCACGGTAGTGCTCCGTGTGCAATCTACGCTGGCGTCTACTTCAAAACGTGTAACTGCGGAATGGCCGGAGGAAAGTAACCCCGTATGCCTTGTCATTAGGATATACGCTCGCAGGACGAAAGTGAATCAGCGTGGTATTAAAACCTAAGGGCGGATCCTTCCTTTAGCGGGCACGGAGGAGCAGGACGGGGACCCGGATGCGGTGCTGGACGCGGGTTGCCGTGGTGCCCAGGAAGAGATCGCCCAGAAAGCGATGCCCGTGGGTGCTCATGGCGACCAGGTCGCAACCTTTGTTCTCGACCCATTTGATGATCTGGTCTGCTGGTTCTCCATAGGCGAGTTCGGCCTCAGTAGGAATGTCAGCGGCCTGCAACTCGGATTGGACTTGGCGGAGATAAGCGGTGTCCTCGACAATTTCCTGGCTGACCGCGTCAGGACCATAGGTTCTGGCGGCCCATCCGTCGGCGACATGGAGCAGCACCAGGCGGCTGTGGGCGAGCTTCGCCAGATTTTTTACGTGTTCAATGATGGCCCGGTCGGTCGGAGTGCCATCGAGAGTGACGAGGATTTTGTCGTACATGGTTTCCTATTCGGCAATAATCCAGAGGGTACCCCGTCCTTGTCGCGGAGTTTGCGACAGGGCGGGGATTTTGACTTTCCTGAGTCTTAGCGGAAGAACGGTGTACAACGGCGCGTTCCCCCTCTTCATCGACCACCACTGATCAGCTGCCAGGCAGTTTTCAGCGAGTCGGGCAGCCCATAGATGTCCATGAAACTGATCAGGATAGCACTGGCCCATCCGGCCACCAGCAGGAAGAATCCGTTCTTCCATTTACCCATGCGCTTTTGGGAACTGGTGAAGTGAAGCAGCGGGAACATGGCGAAGGGAAGTTGGAGAGCGAGTACGACCTGGCTCAAAGTGAGCAAGTCGGTGACGCTGTTGTCGCCGCGCAGACCAATGATTAGGACCGCAGGGAGAATCGCCAAGGTCCGCGTGATGAGCCGGCGCACCCAGGGTTTGATCCGCCAGTGCATGAAGCCTTCCATGACAACCTGGCCGGCGAGGGTTCCGGTGATCGTGCTGCTCTGCCCGGCGGCCAACAGAGCAACGGCGAAAAGTGTGCTGGCGGCGGTTGCGCCGAGCAGAGGGGCAAGCGTCAGGTAAGCGACCCGGATCCAGTCACTTTCGGGGCTGAAGGCGATAAACCTGCCTCCCGGGACAGTGATTCCAGACTTGCCGAAGAAGACCGTCGCAGCGAGGACCATGATGGCCGCATTGACGAAGAAGGCCACCGTCAGTGCCACAGTGGAGTCGAGGGTATTGAACTGCAGGGCGCGCCGGATCGACGAGTCGTCTTTCTGCAGGCGGCGGCTTTGGACGAGCGCGGAGTGAAGATAGAGGTTGTGGGGCATCACGGTAGCGCCAATGATCCCGATTGCGACGTAGAGCATGCCGGCCTGGCGGAGACGGGGATTCAGAAAGGCATGGCCGAGTTCGAGGAAGCCGGGTTGTGTTTGCGGCAGAACGAAGATCTCGATGAAGTAGCATGCGCCAATCGTCGCAACCAGTAGCAACACCACCGCCTCGATGGTGCGCATACCGAAACGCTGCAGAGCAAGAAGAAGAAGTACGTCGAGGCCGGTAATGATGACTGCCCACAGCAGAGGGATGTGGAACAGGAGATTAAGCGCGACGGCGCTGCCGAGCACTTCGGCCAGATCACAGGCGCCGATGGCGATTTCGCTCATCAGCCAGTTGGGCCAGCGCGTCCAGCGCGGGGCCCAGTCGCGGCAGCATTGGGCAAGATCTTTTCCGGTAACGACGCC
>DATKEN010000024.1:0-3184 GCA_035512155.1 Terriglobales bacterium
AGAAGTTGGCGCGCTGCGGCAGGCCGGGGTAAAAGTGGACGGCAGCCTGTTCGTCAGTAACCGAGCGCATGTGATCCTGCCTTATCACCGCATGATCGAACTGGCCTCGGAAAATGCTCCCGGACGAGTAAAGATTGGCACAACTTCGCGGGGCATTGGACCGGCCTACGAAGACAAGATGGGGCGCCGCGGTCTGCGGGTGGCCGACCTCCTCGATCTCAAGCTGCTCAAAACCCACATCGAGAATGCGTGCCGCGAGAAGAATATGATCGCGCACGCGCTATTCAACTCCGAGCCTCTGGACCCGGACAAAATGTATCAAGAGTATGCTGACGCGTCGGCCAAGGTCGCTCCGTTCGTGTGTGATACGGCCGCCTTACTGAACCAGGCCTTGGCGGAAGGGGAGTCCATCGTATTCGAAGGCGCGCAGGGCACGATGCTCGACATCGATCACGGCACCTATCCTTTTGTCACTTCTTCGAGCGCCACGTCGGGGGGAGCTGCAACCGGAACGGGCGTTGCGCCCTCGGCGATCGACACCGTGATCGGAGTCACGAAAGCCTACTGCACCCGCGTGGGTGGCGGGCCATTTCCCAGCGAGGCTCTCGATGCCGCTGGCGATTTGCTGCGGGCGCGTGGCAACGAATACGGCGCAGTGACCGGGCGTCCGCGACGTTGCGGTTGGCTTGATTTGCCACTCCTGCGCTACGCTGGCATGATTAATGGCATCTCGTGGTTGGTGGTAACCAAGCTTGATGTGCTGGATGAGCTGGCTGAGATTCCGGTCTGTGTGGGATACAAGATCAACGGCAAGCCGATTGTGGAAATCCCGGCGCACGCCAGCGGCTATGATCGCCTCGAATGTGTGTACCGAACTATGCCTGGCTGGAGGACTTCTACCCAGGGAATCACCCAAATGGAGAAGCTGCCGAAAGCAGCTCGCCAGTATTTGAGCTTCTTGGAGAAAGAGAGTGGCGCTCGGATCGGGATGGTCTCCACCGGCCCAGGACGGGAGCAGACCATATTAGTGGACGATTTTGCAAGACAGTTGAGATCGCTCACCGAGCGGAAAACCAGGGCACAGGTCGAGGCATAGCAAACGGAGCGAGTAAATGGTAGTTCTGGCGGTAACCTGGATGGCGAAAATAGGTCGTGAGGCTGAAGTCGTCAGCATCTTTTCCGCGCTGACGGAGGAATCCCGTAAAGAAGTGGGGTGCATTACCTACCAGGTTCACCGGCACAAGACCGAGCCCCGCCGCTTTTTTATCTACGAGCAATATAAAGACGACGCCGCGCTTGAAGCCCACCGCGCCGCTCCCCACTTCTTAAAATACGCGAGGAAGGAATTGCCCAAAATCGCCGACAGAGTGGAAGGCCACTTGTATGAGCCGTTGGGGTGATTGTGTGGCGCGGGCGCCCTCGCCCGCGAATTTCCTTATCCCTTATCAGCCATGAGTACACCGCCCGAAGCATAGCTTTCTTTAGGCACTTCATGGAAAGCTACGATGATCGATTCACGTCGAGCGCCAGCTTCTTCCACCATAGCGTCCGTAATACGTTTCGCAAGCTTGCGCTTTTGGTCAATCGTACGGCCGGTCAGCATTGTGATCTGAACCATTGGCATAGAGACACCGATCTTTGGTCGTTCATTTCAATTGCTAAGTCGTGAATTTGATTCTCTCGGAGGAAATCAAGTCAGCTCGTGTCGTCCAGAAATATGTCGTGACTTCACTTACCCCTTGACATTCGCCTTCCATTCGCCCAGAATCGCGGCATGGCAATCACCCGACGGCAGCGCAACGTCTACGACTTCATCTCCGAGTTTGTGCAGAAGAACGGATACTCTCCATCCTTCGAGGAGATCGGGGAAGGACTGGGGCTGAGTTCATTGGCCACGGTGCACAAGCACATCTCTAATCTAGAGAAAAAGGGTTTGCTCACCCGTGATTATAACCGCAGCCGCTCGATCGACCTGTTGCCCCCCAAAGGGCGCCTGAAGCAGGCCATGGCGGTGAATACAGGCATAGTCCTGCCCCTGATGGGAAGGATCGCAGCGGGGCAGCCTATTGAAGCGATGCAGAATCCGGAAACCATTTCGCTGGCCGACTTTGTCCGCTCAAAAGAAGTTTTTGTATTGGAGGTCCGCGGCGATTCGATGCAGGACGAACACATCCTGGATGGTGACTATGTGCTGGTGGAGAGAAGCAAGACAGCCCACGATGGCGACATAGTGGTTGCGCTGGTCGAGCGAATGGACGCGACCCTTAAGCGTTTTTATCGCGAAGGCGACAATATCCGGCTGCAACCTTCGAATATCAACATGAAGCCGATCATCGTGCCCGCGGCCTCAGTCGAACTTCAGGGTCGAGTCATTGGAGTGCTGAGGAAATACTAGTAGGCGCTGGTTCTCGACCTCAGGGGCTAAAGCCCTTCCTGATTTCAGCGCCTTTATCGCAGCGCCAAAGGCGCTGCGCCACCCAAATCCGGCGCAAAAAGAGCAACGCTCGGGTTTACCTACCCGAGCGCTCACAATATCGCTGAGTCCTATGGGCCTTACCCCAAATGCTTGTCGAGAGCCTTCTGGATGGTTTCTTTCGGAACGTAGCCGACGATCTGCTCCTTGACCTGTCCGCCCTTGAATACCAGTAGCGTCGGGATGCCACGCACGCCGTAACGCATGGGGGTGGCGCTGTTGCTGTCCACATCCATTTTGCCAATCTTCACTTTGCCCTGATAGTCCTTGGCCAACTCTTCGACGATGGGAGCGATGGCTCGGCAGGGGCCACACCACGTTGCCCAAAAGTCCACCAGCACGGGTGTGTCGGACTTCAGTACGTCCTGGTCAAAGTTCGAATCGGTTACCTCAATAATTCCATTGCCTGCCATCATTCCCTCCGGTTGCGCCGATCGCCTTAGATCGGCGAATCAGTCAAATAATAGCTTGAATATCCTAACATCAATGTTAGATGCACGACAGCAGGATAGGTCGCAAGGGCTCATCGCCGGCTTGAACCCCGATCTCGCAACCAGTACGCACCAAATAAAAAGCGCCCTAAACTTTTCAGTTCAGGACGCCTCGGCAGCCCTCCCCCAGAACTGCCAAACCACGAATTGGATAGTAGGCGCACCCCACCCTGGTGTAAACGTCACTTCGGTAACGCGCGGCTCTTAGCGAGGTAACTTT
>DATKEN010000025.1:0-2589 GCA_035512155.1 Terriglobales bacterium
AGAACACACCAGACCTCGCCACAGGGAGCGCTAAAGCTTTAGTATAGCAGGGACTTGGCAGCCGGTCATTGGATGCACTCAGCTTCCCAGGAACTTCGCATGGCGGTCGGTGGACCCGTGTCAACCACCGGAAATGGCGAAAGGATTGAGACCCATGAAGGACAAGGAGATTCGCAGAGCGGTTTTTGCGCCAACAGGGGCGGCCGGTAGGAGCTATGGGCGGCAAAGTTCAGCCGACGGGTTGCGCGAGAAGCGGTTGGCGAGTCGAAATGAGACGAGTGGCTGCGGTCCGCTGGCGTGTGGGCAAGCGGAGGGGCGCCTCAAGAGGGCTGAATAGGGGCCGCGCCGCTCAGTCAGGAGCTCGAATCGAGGGCGGAGTCTTGGACACCCAGGCATGCAACTGCGCAGCGACGGCGATGGCCGTGTGGTGGTCCCGGCGGGCGAGTTTGGAGTGTCTGAGGACGAAGGCCCAGGTCAAGGCAAACGCGATCAGGAGAATCAGGATGACCGCTGCCAGGCCGTGGTTCGAGACCGATTCCCGTTCTCCGGAGGCGTTGGTCCGTTTGGGGCGGTGGCGGCAAGCGTGCAGAAATCCGTGTTTGAAAGCCCAATGTTTGGTCAGATCCATCCAGCCGTTGTTCTCATTTTTCCAGCGACTGTGCCCAAGTTGGCGGATGACCGAAGTGGGGAAGGCCTGCTGGGGCAGAGTGGTGACCCAGAGCCACTCGTGGTCGGTGGAATACGCAGTCCGTTCTCCCTGGCGGTAACGCTGGCGATCCGGCACCTCTTCGGAGCGCACCACCCGCACGGGTTCCGGGTTGTCGATGGTGAAGGGCAGGCCTTCGGTATCCCAGAGTTGCACCCGGTAGGTCTTATGCTCGCACTGCTCGGTGAAAGAGGTATCCGGCGGCCGTGTGGCAAACAGGCGCACCGCCGATTGATACAAATCGCGTGAGTTCTGTTTCAAGCTGATGACCGCGTCCCAGCCGTTCTTTCTAACCAATTTCAGTACCGGAGTCTGCGCGTAAAGCGCATCCAGAAGCAAGATGTCGAAAAAGCGGCTGCCATACAGAGCGGGCAAGCGAGTGAGCAATCGCAGCGCGGCCGTGTCCTCGCCTTCCCCCGGCTGAAGCCATTCGATGGCCAGGAACGGCTTGACCGGGCTGTGGACCATCTGGCAGCCCACGGCGCGATGGTAATACTGAGTCTGCTCGGTCTTGCGGCCGGCTTGATCCTGTAGGGTCACGCGGCGCTCCAGGCAACTCTCACAGCGGCGGCTGAAACTGGACAACACCTCGATGCCGTCCAGAGCCGCCACCAGGTGGCCTTGCACCCGTCCTGCAGCGAAGGCTTTGCCTCGCTTCAGACGGCGGTTGACGTCCACCAACAAGGCTTCCAGCGGAGGCAGGTCGAAACCGCACAAACTGTAGCGCAAGGTGTCATCGCGAAAAGCGCGTTCGGCGCCGATCCAGCGTTGCAGATGCGAGTGGGCCAGTTCACTGTCCAACTGCTGCAGGCTGGGCAGGCGAAACACAAAGCTATGGAAGAGCGCCAGGAAGATGCTCGACGGAGAGATCTCCGGATCCGTACGGGCGTCCGACATCCGACCTGCATGCGTGCGCAGATGGAAACCTTTGTTCAGCCAAGCGGAAAACGAAGGCAGGGAATGCGCTCTTTCTTTCATTCCTAAGGCTGCAAGATAGGCCAGCCGCCGTCGCTCGCTTTCAGGCCCGGATGGCTCATTTTTTCGCGTTCTTCCTTTTTTTGCGTTTGTCCCTGTGGCGAAGCATCAGTTCCCGGTTGATGTCGGAGATCTTCTCCAGGTTTTCCTTCACCCGGTGATAGTTCTCAATCCACCGGCGGACTTGCTCGACCTGATCGCCTGGCACGGTGCAACCGGCCCGATGCGACTGGTCCAGGGTCACGCTCAGATACCAGACCGGCCCATGGCGTTCGCCACGTGCACATTTGCAGTCGGGGTTGCCGCAGGTCAGGTAGCGTTCCATTAAGGAACCGCGGAGCACTTCTCCGAGCGGAGGCAGAAGTTTGGTCAGACCTTCGCGACGATTGCGCAAGGCGAGCTCGGAGAGTTTGGCGAGCCTTTCTCTTTCTACCATGTGGCTGCAAGAATTATACCTTCAAACCCGGAAAACGCAAATGCGAATCTCACAAATGCGAATTTCCCTCTTATCTCATTGAGTCATTTGGGCATCGACTTGGCGTGCGAAGTTCCTGGCTTGGGGGCAAGGATTCGCCCGCTCCACGAAAATGGGCTCGCACGTTACCCAACGGGCGGTAATCCCGAAGGACCCCCGCCTTACCTGAGCTCTGCCGAACTCTACGACCCTTCGACAGGCAAGCTCACCTCAGCGGGATATCTGACCGCAAACCATACCGGCTCCGCCGCAACCCTGCTCATAAGGGCAAGGTCTACGGGAGCGTACATGACATGGGGCCGTTTGATTGGAAGGCAGCATTGCAGAGATGTCTTGCCACAGGGGTATCACGTAAAGCGTTAGATATCAGAAAAGCACACAGGTCACGTCTAGTGATGCTCCTGGCGATGGCGCCGCAGCCAGTCCTCGCCAA
>DATKEN010000026.1:0-45223 GCA_035512155.1 Terriglobales bacterium
GCAGATGCCCTCCGGCGCGCTCATCCTGGATGTTGGTTCCGGCGTGGGTAGTTTCGTGGTGGGATGTCGGCGGCAAGGTCTTTTGGCATTCGGCATCGAACCCGACCGGATTGGCCGGGGCGGACGTCTCACCTCAATTCAGATCGCAAGACGTCGACTGAAGGGTCGCGTATTTGCGGTTGCCTTGGGGGAGAAGCTGCCATTTCCTGACCATAGCTTTGATCTGGTTACGATGAATCAAGTGATAGAGCATGTTGGCGACCAAGCCGCTGTGCTCCGCGAAGTGCTGCGAGTGACAAGGGACGGTGGGGCCGTTTACATTGCCTGCCCCAACTACCTTCGCTTCTACGAACCGCACTACAAGATATTCTGGCTTCCGCTTCTCCCCAAGACGCTCGGCCGTTGGTACTTGAAATTACGTGGCCGCAATCCGGTCTTGCTCAACCAACTCACTTACACCACCAATAACCGGTTGCGAGCTATGATTAGCCGGTTGGGGGCAGACTACACCATCATCGATTTGCATCGCGAACAGTTTCTTAGAAAGTGCTCCGACCTCTCCTTCACTAGCCGACGGGCCCAATTCGTCGCTAAAGCAGCTCGTTTGCCGGGATTGCGGCGACTGATCAATTGGGCGGCGTTGCTGTTCTTGCGAGCAACTGAGGGCGGCTGTGAAATGATGATCTTGTCCCAGCAAAGGTCTACGAACATCTCATGCTGAGTCTTACGCGTCGACTCTGGGATCGCAGCAAGTCTAACGCTAGCATCCGCGGCTTCTGCTTTTCCCGCCCGCTGGTCGTTCTGCACAGTGACGATTGGGGCCGGGTTGGAGTACGGGACCGCGAAGGCTATGAACAGCTACGCGCCGGCGGTATCCGGCTGGGCGAACATCCCTACGACTTCTACACCCTTGAAACCGCCGAAGACGTGATCTCTGTGCATGATTTGTTGAAGCGCCATCGCGACTCGACCGGGCGCGCGGCTTGCCTGGTGATGAATTTCGTCCTGAACAATTTGGATTTTCGGAAGATGATGGGAAGCGATTTTCGGCAGATTCATTTGCTGCCTCTCACCGAAGGCTTACCCGGGAAATGGAAGCGTCCCGGACTCTTCGAGGCTTACAGCCGCGGGATAGGCGAAGGCGTCTTCTTCCCTGCCCTTCACGGTTTAACTCACTTTTGCCAGCTCGCGGTGGAGCATGGCATCTCGGGGAGCGGAAAGCGCGCCGCCTTGCTCCAAACGTTCTGGGAGGCAGAAACACCCTACATTTATTGGCGAATGCCCTGGGTCGGCTACGAATACTGCAATCCCGAGAAACCTCACGCGGGCTTTCTATCCGCCGAGGCTCAGACGGAACTGATTCGACAAGCCGCTGTCGCTTTCAAGAAATTCTTTTCCACGGCCCCCTTCTCAGCCTGTGCACCGGGATATCGCGCAAATGGCAATACCCATCTTGCCTGGTCGCGGCATGGAATCCGAATCGCCCAGAACGGCAGCGGCGTGGTTCTAGCTCCTCACATTGATGAGTGGGAGATTCTAAACCTCTATCGGACCATTGACTTCGAACCCTCGCAGCGAGAGTTGTCAATCGAAAAATACATACAACTTGCCGAGCAGTGCTTTGCGCGCGGTATACCAGCCGTCATCTCAGTACATGCCATCAACTTTCATTCTTCGCTCAAGGACTTTCGCGGGCCTACGTTGCAGGCCCTGGATGGCTTCCTTTCCGCGCTCGAAGCAAAGTATCCCAATCTGCTATATGTGCATGACAGTGATTTGTACGACATTGCGACTCGTGGAAGGTTTAAGGCAACTCACGGATCAGTTTCGGTTGAGGTTAGAATGCAGGACGCTACGTAACCGACGCTTTTCCCGAAGCGCGAAATAGATGAGCGTACCCCGATCGTTGGTGCTGATTACGGTGGATTGCCTGCGGGCCGACCACGTCGGTTTTCTCGGCTACGCTCGGCCAACCACGCCTTTCCTCGATTCGCTCGCCGCCGACAGCGTGATCTTCTCCAACGCAATCGTAGCCGGTACGCCCACGTACTATTCCTTTCCTGCGATAATGGCTTCCCGTTATCCCTTGGCACTCGGTCGCGATGTGGTTGGTTTGGCGCCGGATGAACCCACGATCGCATCGGTTTTAAATGAGTCGGGCTATGCTACCGGGGCCTTTCTCGCGGGCAATCCTTATTTGTCGCCCCGCTTCGGCTACCACGCAGGATTCGACAGCTTTCACGATTTTCTCAGTGCGGAAAGAAGTTCGCCTGCGAATGGTTTCGACGGAGTAGTGAACCTGAGCCGACGCGCTCGTTGGAACCGTGCTTTAGCGGCAGCATGCCATAAGTTCGATTCGGCCGGTTCGCTCTACGACGAACTCTACTTCCAGTACCGCCAGCGACTAGCCTCGCCTCCGGCGCAGTCTCTTGATACACTCCGGCGTTTTCCTGCAGCCGATGTGATCGTGGACCAAGCTGGGGAATGGCTGTCCAGCCTTGCTGGCCGGCCATTTTTTTTATGGCTGCATTTTATGGATCCACACTGGCCATACTACCCGCCGGGGAAGGCGTTGGCATGGCTGGGAGACGGCCAACTCAGCGCTTGGCAGGCGCGCTACCTCAATTCGTACTGGAACCGCGAGGATCTCGCAACCAATCGGTTGCGTTGCCGCTGCGATGATGTGGTTGCGCTCTACGACGCTGGCGTCCGCTGGGTAGATTCTCAGCTCAGTCGCCTAGTCCACAAGCTGCGCGAACTTTGCCGGTGGGACAACTCCGTATTCGCACTCACTGCTGACCACGGCGAAGAATTTCTTGATCACGGCGGCCGTTACCACTCTCCCTCCAAAGTCACCGAGGAATTGGTTCGTGTCCCACTGTTGTTGCGTATGCCGGGGGTAGAGTCACAACTCGCGTGCGCTCCGTACAGCCTACTTGATCTGGCCCCCACACTCTTGGACGCGCTGAACTCTCCAGTTCCTGGCAGCTTTCGCGGACACAGCCGCTGTGCCCAGCTGCGAGACCGGAAAAGCTGGGACGGTCAGGTGGTCGTCGAATGTATCACCGGCTGTGCCAATCCATTCCGCCCGGAGGACAGGCTCGGCGCGCGTATTCTCGCTGTCCGCGAAGCCCGTTACAAGCTGGTGTTCGACTTCAGTGCATCGACGGAACGGTTGTTCGATCTGGAAGGTGATCCGCAGGAACTGCGTCCGCTAGTTCCCGGCACCGAACCGTCCGTGCGTCGCCGTCTTCTCGACCAAGCTCGCCAGCATCTTGCGGATTCTCTGCGCTCGCGCGATGCGAATCACCGCCTGGCCGCGAGACTCCGCGATCTTCGGCTAGAATGGGCCAACTCAGCTAGTGAAGTTCCGGTTTAGCATAACCGCATCGTGCGCGGAGAAAGCGCGCCCCGACACTCAGGTGGAGATGAACCCAGTTGGCGTGCTTGTGGACAGTCTTGCGGATAGGGATCTCCTTAACGCACAGATGTCCAATGCCCGCGAGATTATTCGTCGGCTCGATCCAGCGCGGTTTCACGTAAGTGTCTTTCGAGCGGGCGAGCCGGATCTGCGAATCGCGCAGCGTCCCAATACCAGACTCATCCCGTTACCCCAACGCCGGCGAACGATCAGGATTCTGCGAGAATTTCTTCTGGGGCGGCATGACATTTTGTTCTATATGAAAGCGGCGCCTGCCAGTAAATGGTATCTCCAATTGCGAAAGAGATGGAGAGACACTCGCATTACTGTTGCAACGGTGGAGTCGCAGTCGGACATTCGCAACGAACCGACGATTACGCCGGAAAATGTTCGTCTTTGGGAACAAACCGTTCTGCGATGTGATTATCTTTTCAGCAATTCGCCGGCCGTAAAACGTAGCCTGGAACGCGAATACGGCTTGCACAGCGAGGCTGTGCCGACTGGCGTCGATACAAACTTCTTTACACCTTCATGGGATCGCCTAGCTAATGCCCGACTACGCGTTCTGTTTGCCGGATCGTTACGACCGTTCAAGCAACCGCAATTGTTGGTAGAGGCTGCTTCCCGCTTTCCGCAAGCCGATTTCGTGATTGCGGGCGAAGGGCTTATGGCTGAAGAATTGAAAGCACAGGTGCAACGGAAGCAGCTTGTGAACGTTATGCTTACCGGATTGCTGGGAGCGGACAGCCTGCGAAAAGAGTATCAACTGGCCGACGTTTTCTTGTTTCCGTCCGCTTGGGAGGGATCCCCCAAAGTTATTCTCGAGGCGGCTGCGTGCGGTCTGCCGGTGATCGCACGAAAGAACTATGAGCCAGAAACCGTAGTCAGCGGTAAGACCGGATACCTGGTAACTTCTGATGACGAATTGTTCGTCCGTCTGGAAGAATTGCTCTGTCGTCAAGAGCTGCGCCAGACCCTCGGACGGGCTGGCCGCAAGCACATCGAGCAGTTCGATTGGGACATCGTCACCCGTCGCTGGGAAGAGATTTTTCTACGTCTGACGTCGTCGAGGAAGACCGGTCATTAAGATGACGGAAGGCGCTTCCTCCTCAGCCGAAACATTTGTCAAAACTGCAAAATCTTTGCACTTGCTGACCCTCACTCCTTTTTATCCCGTGCTCGAGGACGATGCTCGCGGCTGCTTCGTTGCGGAACCATTGCCTTGGCTGGAACAGCTCGGAGTGGCAAACTCGGTGATTGGTGTGCAGCCTTTTTATCGCCGTCGCATACGCCCTAACAACTCTGGTGTCCCGGCTCGTTGGTATCGCTTCTTTGCACTGCCCGGCGTCTTCGGCCTGCCGACGTCGGGAGCTTTTCTCTTCGCCCGTGTTTTGGATGAAATTCGCCGCCTGCATGAAGTGAATCCCATTCATGTCATCCATGCGCACGCGCCGTTGCCCTGCGGGCACGCCGCTATGTTACTCAGCCGCGAACTGCACATCCCGTTTGTGGTAACAGTTCACGGCTTGGACGCATACTCCGCTAATCAAGATACGGGCTATGCTGGCATGTGGTGCAAACGAGTCTCGCGCTTGGTCTATCGGTCGGCGAAAAGAGTAATTTGTGTCAGTGAAGCAGTCCGCAACCAGGTGGTGACAGGCGCTGCGGCGCCGGTAAATACAGCCGTGATTTATAACGGGGTCGATCCGCAGACTTTCACTCCTTCGAACCATCACTCTGCGTCTCCGGTCATTCTCAGTGTCGGCAATCTGATTCCCGTCAAAGGGCACGAATTACTGCTGCAAGCACTCCACGCCATCGACCATTCTCATAAAGATTTTTCTTGGGAAGTTATTGGAGACGGTCCCGAACAACCGCGTCTGCAGATGCTGGCCCGCGAGCTCGGCATTACGGAACGAATCCGCTTCCTCGGACGCCAAAGTCGCAGCCAGGTTGCGCAAGCGATGCGGCGGTGCACCATCTTCGCACTACCCAGCCGCTACGAAGGCTTGGGCTGTGTTTACCTGGAAGCAATGTCGGCGGAAAGACCGGTCATTGCCTGTCATGGTCAGGGCATTGAAGAAGTGATTGAGCAGGGCATTAACGGTTGTCTGGTGGACCCAGATAACTTGGATGAGCTGATTGACACCCTCACCGTGCTGCTGCAGAGAGAACAGCTTCGCCGCGACATGGGCGTCGCGGCTCGGAAGACTATCCTTCAAGGATTTACTCTGGCTTTCCAGGCGGCTCGTCTGGCTCGGATTTATCGAGAGTGCGTGATATGAAGAAGCGGCTGATTATCGTCACCGAGCTCATCGCGCCCTATCGCATACCAGTTTTCAATGCTCTGGCCCTGCGGGACGAGATCGATCTGCAAGTAATCTTTCTGGCTGAAAACGATCCCACACTGCGCCAGTGGCTGGTTTACAAAGGCGAGATTCGATTTCCCTACCAGGTTCTTCCGTCTTGGAGACCAAGGCTTGGAAAGCATAAACTGCTGCTCAATCGGGGATTGAGTGCTGCATTGGACCGCGTTGCTCCCAATGCGATTCTGTGCGGCGGCTACAACTACCTGGCGTCTTGGCTGGCGAAGTTTTGGGCGCGTCGAAATCAGGTGACGTTTTTGCTCTGGGTGGAAAGCACTGCCAAGGACCTGCGCAGCAACCGAGCCCTGATAGAATCCGTAAAAACAAGATTCATGCGTAGTTGTGACGCCTTCGTCGTTCCCGGAAAATCATCGTTCGAATATCTTAGAAGGTACGATACGCCGCAGGAAAAGATCTTTGCTGCTCCGAATGCAGTTGCCACGGAATTCTTTGCCCGGCTCTCGGAGGCGGTCCGCACAGATGATGCGATACATCGCGGGAAGCTGGATTTGCCGTCTCGCTTCTTTCTTTTCGTGGGCAGGCTGGTCCCGGAAAAAGGAGTGTTTGATCTCCTCCATGCCTATGGCACACTGGCTCCGCAGGTCAGGGCGGAGCTCGGTCTGGTCTTGGTGGGTGACGGAATGGCACGATCGGAACTCGAGCGGCGTGCCGCGGGCATTTCACCGGGGGCGATTCGAATTCCCGGTTTCGTACAACGCGACCAGTTAGCTCACTACTATGCGTTGGCAGAAATGCTGGTATTTCCCACCCATTCCGATCCCTGGGGATTGGTTGTAAACGAAGCTATGGCTTGTGGGTTGCCGGTAATTTCAACCGACGCCGCAGGATGCACCGCGGATCTGATCGAAGACCATTGGAACGGCCGCGTAGTGCGCGCAGGCGACATCAGCCAGCTTGCGTCAGCCATGCAGGATCTGGCAAGTGATAGCGATTTGCGGTCGCTGATGTCGCGACATACTCGGAAGCACATTCTCGGATACTCGCCCGAAGCCTGGGCCGCAGGAATCAGTCATGCGGTTCTTTCTGCCGGAGTTTCACGGCATGAATGATCGCTATTCCCAGATTTTCCCGCTGGTTGCAATCCTGCTCGGCTGCCTGCTGGCCGGTTATGTTGCCGTCTTCCGCCCCGGCTACCTCAGCAGCGACTATTACCTAGGCGCATTGATCGTGTTCCAGATTGTTCTCGCGGCCCTGTGGAACTACCGTCAGAGATTCTTTCTGCTGCTGATGTTAGTGTTTTTCTGGGCCAGCACCGCGCTACCCCTAAGCGGGGCTTGGACAGCCGGGCGCTGGTTCGTCCTGGCAACGGGAGCGCTTGTCGGTTTCATGATCTTCATGAAGAATCACCCTTACTACTTCGGTGTGCTTCATCTGGTGGCATTGTTTTGTGTGTTGTCGGCTCTGATTTCGGCAGAGGTATCGTCTTATCCCGCGCTCGCATCTTTGAAAGCCATTAGCCTCCTTCTGTTGTTTCTTTACGGCGCGTCTGGAGCCAGACTCGCGGTGACCGGCAGAGAGGTCAAATTCTTTGCCGGCTTGCTCTGGGGTTGCGAGATTCTGGTTTACTACAGCGTGGTTGCCAGATACATCCTGCGCATCGATGACAATCCTAATACCGTGGGCGCCTTGATGGGCGTGGTGGCCATGCCCATACTGTTGTGGGGGATTTTGGTGAGTGAACAAACAATGGCGCGCCGGCGCCGGACATTTGCCTTCATACTGGCGCTGCTATTGCTGCTCAGCTCCTATTCGCGCGCAGGCATTGTAGCGGCAGCGCTCGGATGTCTTTTGCTTTGCGTGGCCTTGCGCCAATACCGGCTGCTAATCAAAGGCCTGGGCCTGGGCCTGCTGGCGGCGGTGTTCGTGGCCGCTTTTTCGCCCTTGCCTTCGGACGAATCGAGTCCGTCGGACGGCACATTCGGGTCCACGGGCTTGGTTTTCCTGTACAAGGGGCACCAGACTGCAGGACTGGTGGGCTCTCGAAAACCAGTCTGGGACCAGACCGTAGCTTCCGTTCAACAGAATCCCTGGTTTGGTACCGGCTTTGGCACTATTAGCGCCACCGAAGGCTCAAGTGCAGAATTCGGAATGTTTGCGTCGAATAGCAAGGTGACCAGAGAACACGGCAACAGCTACCTGGCGATTGTGGAATGGGTCGGGTTGTTGGGGGTGGTCCCGTTCTTCATCCTGGTGTCGCTGGTCGCCGTGAATGTTGGCCGAGTGGTGAGATGGATGCGTCGCACAGGAGATCCTTTTTCTGCCTCGGTCCCGCTTGCGGCTGTAATGGCGGCAGGACTGGTGCATGCGGCTTTTGAAGATTGGCTTTTTGCTGTGGGCTACCCACTGTGTGTTTTCTTCTGGGCCCTCGCCTTCGTGCTGGCGGATGTTCTTCCCACACATGTATCTCAAGCGGCGCATGCCCCGGAAGCATCCAGATCAGATCGGTGGGCGGAAAGCGTGGGCGTCGCCGCCGTCACCCGATGATGCATTTGTTCCTCAACGCCCTCGCGGCCAGCGCCGGCGGGGGGCTAACTTATCTGCGAAATGTGGTTGCCCGTCTGTCCGCCAGGGACGACGTGCGGACCACAGCGGCTGTAAATCCCACCTTGGGTCAGGAACTCCAAGAGTTACCGAACGTCTCATACCTGGAATTCAAGACTCCCGCGAACACCACCTTGCGCTTTTGGCAGGAGCAAACGGCGCTGCCCGAGGTTGTCCGGCGCAGTGGCGCGCAAGTTTTGATCTCCCCCGGTAACTTCGCCCTACGGAAATGCCCCGTGCCCCAGATACTGCTTTCGCGCAATTCTCTCTACACGTCCGCTGACTTTTACCACGATGTTCGCGCTCGCCGAGACTATGGCATTTGGGTTGACACACGCCTCAAAGCCATCCTTGCCAGACGCTCCATCCAATGGGCTGACTGCACGGTCGCTCCCAGCGAAGCTTTTGCAGCAGAGTTGCGGCGGTGGTCGGGAGGGAACGTGGTGTTCATCCACCACGGTTTTGACCGGCACACATTTTTCGGGAGCGACGATCCGTTGCCGGTCGCTGTCCAACAGAAACTCGACGATGCCGAGGATTCCCTCCGATTGCTTTTTGTCAGCCACTATAACTACTACCGCAACTTCGAAACTCTGCTCCGCGCCCTACCAGTTCTGCGAGAAAGACTGCGCGGCCGAAGGATCAAGCTGTTTCTTACTTGCAAACTGCATACAGAAGCCAATCCCGGCTCGTATCGTGCTGACGTAGTTTCCGCTTTGGTACGGCAGTTGGGTATCGGCGAGCAGGTTGTGGAATTGGGAACGGTTCCGTACCATTTGTTGCATCACGTATATCGGCAGTGCCATATCTATGTGACTCCGGCGTATGCGGAATCGTTCGCTCATCCTCTGGTCGAGTCCATGGCCAGCGGACTGCCGGTGGTCGCCTCCGATCTGTCCGTGCATCGGGAGATCTGCGGCGATGCCGCGCTGTTTTTCCATCGCTTTTCACCAATTGAACTCGCCGGGCAAGTTCTAAGGCTTGCGAGCTCTGATGCCCTCATGGCAGACCTGAGTCAAAGAGGCTTGCGAAAATCGCAGGAGTTCTCGTGGCGTCAACACGTCGATCAGATCACTTCACTGGCTCAGACTTTACTGAGCTCTGCTAAGGCGGCCTGAGCGGGCCGAGCGCTCAGAAACGAACCCGGCGACATTCCGAAATGCGGCACTCGTCGCATGCGGAGGCCTTCAAGTAGATGCCGTATCCAAGGCAGCGATGTCGTTCCCCCGGGCCCTCGTTACTTATGCTACAGTGCGGCCCGAGGATTACCAGATGGGCCATCACACTCGAGTTTCAATGTCCGTATTTCTTGTGGTGCTGCTCTTTGCAGCGACTAAATCACCCGGGCAGCAGCCTCAACAATTGTCCGCGTTGGGCCAGATGCCGCAGGAGGGGGATTACGTTACCCGGGACTTCCATTTTAAGTCGGGCCAGACACTGTCCGAGTTGCGGCTCCATTACGTGACCTTTGGCAAGCCTGCGCGTGACGCGGCCGGCCGGGTAACGAACGCGGTACTGATCCTCCATGGCACGACAGGGTCGGGGCGACAGTTCCTAGTGCCTCAATTCGCCGGCGTACTGTTTGGGCCGGGCCAACTTCTCGATACGAGCCACTATTTCGTCATCATTCCCGACAATGTTGGCCACGGAAAATCGAGCAAGCCCAGCGACGGAATGCACGCGCGATTTCCTCAATACGACTACGACGACATGGTGGCGTTGCAGCATGAACTGCTGGAGAAAGGATTGGGCGTCAATCACTTGCGTCTGGCATTGGGCACTTCGATGGGATGTATGCACTCGTGGGTGTGGGCGGAGACCTACTCCGATTTTGTGGACGCGCTCATGCCACTGGCTTGCCTGCCGGTACAAATAGCTGGCCGCAATCGAATCTGGCGCAAGATGGTCATCGATGGGATCCGCCAAGACCCGGATTGGAAGAACGGCGAATACATAACTGAGCCTCGCGCGGGTTTGCAGATTGCCGCGGATATGTTGCTGATCGTCGGAGGCGGACCGGTAGAGATGCAGAAAAACCTCCCTGTGCGCGACGCGGCTGATAAGCATCTGGAGGACTTTACGAAACGGATCACGGCGAACCTGGATGCAAACGATTTTTTGTATGCCGTGAGTGCTTCGTGGAACTATGATCCGTCCCCGCAGCTGGAAAAAATCTCGGTGCCGGTCATGTTTGTGAATACCGCCGACGACTTCATCAATCCGCCGGAGTTAGGCATCGCCGAACGAGAGATTAAACGCGTGAAGAAAGGCCGTTTCGCTCTGATTCCAGTCTCCGGCCAAACCCATGGCCACGGTACTCATACCTGGGCAGCCGTTTGGCAGCAGTATTTGAAGGAACTGCTTGAGACTTCCAACAATTGAATAACTATCTGACCCCGATTATTTTTGCGGCGGTTGAGGTGCTTGCCGCTTGTCCGGCGTTTGGCCTTTCTCGTCGCCCTTCTGCACTTCCTTGCCCTCGTAAGTGATCTTCACGTTGGATCCGAAGCGCTTGTAGTCCTCGTACTTCACGATCTCGCGAATGTGTACTTCCTGAAGCGAGAAGTGCAGCGTATCGTCTGCCTTAGTGTAAGTGGGAAACCAATATTTTCCATCGAACTGCTCGCGCCAAGTCGTGAACTTGGGGAAGAGGTTTTCCTGACCTTTTCCCTTCTTGTTCAAGTGGAAATCGGGGACGGTCTTGCCAAAGGTCTTCACAATCTGGAAATCGTGGTCGTCAACCCAGACCCGCCCTTGAAAATACCGTTTGTCCTTCTGGATTTCCTTGGGAGCGACATCGAATACGTAGCAGTGCAATTCATCCTCCTGCTGTTGTCCTACGTACAGAATTTGATACTCAGGGATCTCGTCACTGGTCAGCACAAATGGCAGACGATTACGAATATCGAACAGGTCTTCCTTGGACATAGAAATGCCGCCATTTTCGATCGTCGATTGAGGCGCGTACACGACGTTTTCCAGCCGCTTTCCGTCGTCGTTGAAGGTAACATCGAAGACTTCCCTGTACTCGCCGGTGACCGTATCGCCATCCAAAGTCTGCACTCGAACGTCCTGACGGTATGTGTACTGATCGCGTGCCTCCTTGAATTCTTTTTCTTTAGCAGCGAAACGATGAATAATCTGGTCGGCGGTAATGCCCTTTGCTTCGGAAGTATCAAGCGGACCTTCGTCGGCTAACGCATGGAGAGGCAGCACAATAGCCGCCATTGCAAGCAACGCGAATCGTGCGATAAATCTCATAGACGATAGTGTAACGAAACTGTATTGGAAAGTGGGTTGAACCAACCGCGGTTCCCCTGGCACCCGAACCTCTCCTCGTCCGTCAGCGGGTCACAGGAGAGATCTGATTCTCCAGTTGGTTAGATTGTGAAGAAGCCCGCAAAGTTGCAGGAGGCTACTCGTTTGTGTGGGCTTGGTGGGTTTGAGAGGCCGTGTCTCTCTCGAACTTTGCCAGCTTTTGCTAACGTAAGTTTTGTCAGCGCTATTGCAAGTCAGGACGCGGGATGGCATGAACGAAATCGGAAGGCGAGCTGAACTGTTTCTGCATCATCCCTTGAGTTATCACTGGCCACAGCGATTGCAAGCTGAACTGCAGCGTGCTGACGCCAGCCGTGGCAGTTTCTAGGATCTCCACGGCTCCGAAGTTTGCGCCGGTAGCAGGCTGCACCGTCGCCAAACCACTAGCATCGGACGGCACTACCGTCTGGGACGAAGAGACGATTGCTGGCATGGGGTTCCGCGTAATGATGATCCCCCCGAGAGAAACCGGCGGCGGAGCAGGGGCTGTACGCGAGATGATCGACTGAAAGGTCACGCTGGCCGCGAGCACGGGATGAGGGGGCGCGTCGGAATCTGTAACCCGTGTGACGACTGGCTGAAAAATCTGGCCAACACTGACGATCTGATTGTTACCGGATACTGCCTGCAATCGCAATGCGGCGGTTGGGACTGCGGTGCCGTAGAAACTCTGGCAGGGATTGTTGTTCACTCCGATACAGGCACTTACTTGCACATCTCCGGCCATTGCCGAAATATGCAGCGTGGTGGTGGAGTAGCCATTGATATCGGTTTGAGTTGTGGAGAAACTCAGCGTGGCAGATCCTTTGCTCACGAAATAGTTCAGCGCCCTTCCGCTGAGCGGCACGCCATTCGAAAGTGCGCGCGACGTTAAGGGCAGATCGACAGTCGCGCCTTGCGCGATCCAGGCGTAAGCTGGACTCAGGGTGATATCCAGTGATAGAGACGTGCCCACCAGCGTGGTTTGCACTGAGCTTGGTGTCTTGTAGGAAGCCGGCGCGAGCACTGCGCTGATCGTCATCGTGCCTGCTGAGAGGGGCGTGACTTGCGTGGACGCCAATCCACTTTCGTCGGTGAGCACGGTGCAACTCGCGCCACCGCTGCAAACTGAGAAGGAAACCGCGGGTGTAGCGGTGAAGAAAACACTGGCTCCGGCTATTGGAGTCACGCCGTCCGGATCGAGAACTTGCACGCGGATCGGATTGGGCGCTTGTCCCCCGACCGGCGTCGCTGGATTTGATCCGGCGATCAGCTCGATTCTGTCATTCGGACCAGCTCCGTAGGTCAGAGCATTGGTCAGCGCGGCGAGCGCGCCGGTCGCCGGATCGCTCAGCGCGAGACTTTGCACTCCATCCGCCTCAGCAGGAGTGGAAACGATGAGCTGGTTTGCGGATACCGCCAGCACCGGCGCATTCGCGATGCCAATGCCTGCCTTCGTGTTCGACCGGAAACCCAGACCCTGCACCTTAAGCGCTGTCCCGCCGCCGACAATGGCCCGCACCGGCGAAATGCTGTCGCCATAAAAGACGCGCGCATGATAGCGGTAGTCTGGACGCCCATCGCCGCGATAGTCGAAAATGCCCAGCCGGAAGTTGGTACTCGTACTGAAGACGGCCTCCAGCCGCGTCATGCCAAAATTGGAGCTGTTGAATGCCAGCGGAGTGTTCGCGGGTGCCGGAAATGTCCCCGGATCGGCGAGCGCCCACATGCCAACCACGGGCTGAGCCTTGCTCTCAGAAGCAGCTGCCGATTCATCGAGGGCAGCGACTTCGACCGACAGTGTGCGGTTTGCCTGCCCGGAAAACCAGAAGTAGTCGGCGTTGCCGTAGCCGCTGAGCGACGCGACCCAGTCCCCGGTAGTTGGCAACGCTGCGGGCAAGGCGTAAGAAGTAGGCTCGAACCAGTCTTTTGCCTGCAGCGCGCTGCCTCCCATCAGCATATCCTGCTGAATGTCACCACCTTGGCTGACGGTCACAATCACCGACTGCGCACCACCTGAAGGCTTCACTTGCGCTGGTCCATAGGGTCCCACCGCCTGTGACCAGCTCGGATCGAGCGCCTCCACGCTTAACTGGTACTGCGCGCTGGTGGCGCCATCGGGAATTTGCAGACCGGCCAGATCAAAGAAGCCCTCGACGGTGGGATCGTCTGAGCCGAAACGGTCGAATCGTCGTCCGGTGCTGTCGTTGAACCCGCTGCCTGAATTTCCTGCGTTTCCGCGGAACAGAAATCCGGAAACGGCCGCGGCCGCGTAGGTTCGCGAAGGCTGGCCGGTGTTGGGATCAATCCAGCGGGCCACCACGTTGACGCCCTGCATGGGCTGAGCCGGTAATCCGCTAGGATCGACAAAATACACCGCCCCGTGGATCCGGACCGTATTCGCGGTGAAGAGCTGCTTTCCTGGAAAGTCGGACAGGTTTTGGGGCGTGACTGGATACAAGCGAGAAATCGCAGCTTGATCATCCATCTTGGGCTGATAGGGGTTGGGATAACAAGTCGAAATGGGGATGCAATTGATCGGATCCAAGGCGTGCATGATGGTGAATCCGCCATAGTCCGCCGGCGTTGGTACCGGATTGCGGGTCAGAACATTAACATTCACCTGCGACCAGTCCAAGCCAAATACTTGCCCCAGCATCCTTACCAACCGGTATTCCACATCGGGCACCTGTGCAGCAGTCTGGGCACAGTTTCCATTGATGATCACCAAGGCATGAAGAAAATTGGCTGCGGTACTGAGATTGTCAACGCCACCGAAAACGGCATTAGTGAAGCAAAGGCCGGAGCCACCCGCGCCTTGCCCGAGCAGCGCATCGGTCACGGTGCCGTCAACGTCGTAGACGATGCCCAGAGGCGTACTCAAGGCACTCGGCACGACGTCAGCCGGCATGGTGACAACGCCGCCGCTCACGGTTACATTGGCGCCACTGACGTCCTCCGCGAGTTAGCCCGCGTGTGTGGCTGAGACTGCCGCTGTTGCAATCGAAGTCCATTGGCTGAAGGCGTCGGCCACCAATGCGTCGGCGCCGGGCCCGGGAAGGGCTGGGCTCAGATTGCCCTGGTCGGTGTAATAGCTGATTGCGCCCTGGGCCCACGTCAGCGGTACACCCTTCATGCCGGGATCAAAATAGCTGACTCCAGCCACGTAGCGTGGGCCGCCAGCCCACGACAACTGCGACAAGACAATCGTGAGGATGATGCTAACGATGAAGGTGAGGCGCGCGCACAGGAACACTCGAACTAGGTCTACCCGGTTCGTGTCGGCAGCCACTTCCTCATCCGAGTCATCAAAACCCAACCAATTAGGCTCACGCGCACTGCGGCAGTAGAGGCCAACTGGCATGCCTTATTCCTCGCTCATGTGCCGGATGGCATCGGCAAATTCGCGGCTACTGATTCGCCCCTTTTCTCGCCAGACGGCCTGCCTGGATGGTTCCAAAGCCAGGGAGGCGATTCGTTCATCAGCCAGGACGATCTGCCCGCTTCCATCTATCGCGAAGTGACCTGACGCGCCTCCAATTGCGCTGGTCAGTCCTAATTTGCTCGGCGGGTAGAGAAATAGCAGCACGGGTTCGCCGGGACGGTAGCGGTCGCCAGACTCCCAGCGGCCGGCCCACTCACGGATCAACAGCGTTTGCCCGCGATGGACTCCCCGGATGGCTTGCTGCACGCGGAAGGTGATCCGTATTGTGGGCACGGTGTTCGAGCGAGTCACGGCTTCGCGCTGAACCGCCAAGACCTTTCCCGTGAAGATGTAGCCCGCGTTGCGGGTCATTTCTCGCAGGCTAGCCGGTTGGATCGGAGAGGCGCGTGGTGCCTGCCCGACCGCCTGCCGTGGAAACTCCCACGCAAGAAACACGACCAGACCAACAAGCAGGCACTTCCGAGATGAGGATGGCATCGCAAACCTCGTATGAGATCGAGGCCAGCCGTTGACGGGACAGACCGCACTATCGTAGATGGAAGGGGAGATGCCGGGATATGCCGCTCATCACAGAAGCGTGTGACGGGTGCACATGCTGGAATGATGAGTTTCGCCGTTTGTCGGAAAACTCGCTACCGTGTTCCGGGGCAGGGCGAACCAAGGGTTTCCATGACTTGCTAATGCGGCGATCGTCAAACTCGTCGTCGGCGTTGCCGCCCCGCCGACAAATGAGCGCCGGTCAGCAGCAGGAGTCCGGAGAGGAAAGCCCAAAACATCAGGCTTACCGACAGAGCGAAGGGGCCGTAAACTTCCTGGAAATTGAGCCGAGGCAGAGCCAGAATGTAGGCGTATTTGAGCGTCTCTGACAATAATCCCATGACCACAGCTGTGGGTAACACAGCCCGCGCCGGAACCTTGCCATTTGGCAGTACCCAATAGATCAGAAAGAAGATCGCAATGCTGGCAGCGATGGCAAAAATCTTCATAATGACAAAGCCTGCCAACCGCATCACAAAAAGGCCATGACCATGAAACACTGATGAAGATTGCAGCAACTCAACATTTTCGGCAGTTAGCGCGATCGAGAGCAAGGCCAGCACGCCGCAACCGAACGCCAGGCCCAGCGAGATGAGCTGGTTGCCCAAATAAGATCGATTTTCGGGAAAATGCCAGATGCGATTTAGTGCGACCTCAAGTGGCATAAATACCCCCGTCGAGGTCACGAGAAGAATCAATAGCGACACTAGCTGCGCCCGATTTCGCGCGCCCACCAAGGCGTTCAGATTGCGAATGACGAAGTCCTGTCCTGCGGGAAGAAAATCGCGAAGCAGTTGGACCACGACATCGTACATTACGCGCGAGTGAAGAACGCGGCGAATCAGCGTCATTAATAACAGCACGAAAGGAAAAAACGACAGGATGGCATTGGCTGCGACCGAAAATGCAAATGTATGAACCTCGGTGCGCAACAAATATTTCACCGTAGAGGCGAGTACACCCGGGTGGCGCCCAGCTTCAATCACGTCCGCGCGCTTGGCCGAGGAAGATGAGGTTGAGGAATGTGACTGAAGGTCAATTTTCTCCACTTTTTCCATCTTATCAGAGGCTTGCGGCTCCTTCCGCGCCCGCCGAGCGCTTGCCGCCTGACCGCGGGCAAACCGCTTAGCAAAAACGTTTCACTTCCTGATTTCTTTTCTTGCCAGAAACCAGGTTCCTGAATATTATCTTCTGCTCATTGCCCAAGTTCAGGGCACAGATGCGTCAAAAGTTTTGGGTCGATGTTTTTGTGTCTCGCGGTCGAACTCGCGCAACCCGATGGGCTCCAAGCTCGACGTCGCCGCTTCGCAGCGACGCCGATCTCCGGGGCCTTTCTTGTGAGCACGACTTCAGCAGCCCAGAACTTCAATTGGTTGTGCTTCCGCGTCCTTTGAGGGGGTGGTATGAAGCATGCGCTTCACGAAGGGCGAGGGAGTTTAAATGAATAGAAAAAGTAGAGGCGAAAGGAGTGCTTTGTGAGAGAGAAGGGCACAGTAAAGTGGTTCAACGGGGCGAAGGGTTACGGTTTCATCCAGCGCTCTACGGGGGAAGATGTTTTTGTCCATTTCTCCGCCATCCAGGAGAACGGCTACCGCACGCTGAACGAGGGCGAAACGGTTGAATTTGATCTGCTGAAAGGGCCGAAAGGCTTCCAGGCAGCCAACGTCGTCCGCGCATAAAAGCCCCGAATCCAACCACTGGCACCCTCTCAGCTTCCCCTGAGGGGGTTTTTATTTGGCTAAGCTACTGTACCTCCAGCGATACCAGGTCACCGTCCGCTTTGCCCCCAGCTTTGTAATTGACTGATACCAGGCGGTTCTTCCAATCACAAGAAAACGCGTCGGCCCCGATCAGCGTAAGGGCCTTGAAATTCTCAGCCCGGAGTCGCAATGTTTTCGCCCCCGCAGCGACGGTCAGAACGGCCGCAGGCGTTTGCGCGCAGTCTACCTTCAGCAGCTTTCCTTTCAGAAATTGCACTTTCCGCTGGTCGGGCAGCGGCTCCGCCGGAGCGGCCGCCGGATGTTCCTGAGCCGAGTCATCTTCTGCTTCGTGATTCTGCGCGGCTGCCGCAGGTTTTGTCTCCGCCACCTGCGGCGCGGCCTCGGGTTGCGGAAGCAGACCATACTTCTTCAAGGTTGGCAGGTCGTTCAAATTTTTCCGCGCGACGCGAGCGATTTCCGGATTCTGGCTGCCTTTGAGGCGTTCGAGCAGCGCCGTCGCGTCGTCCCACTTCTTTCCGGCCATCTCAATCTGCGCCAGGTTCAGCAGATAATTTTCATTACGCGGGCTAAGTTGGATCGCCTGCCGTATCGATCCCATCGCAGAGTTCACTCCGCCGCCTTCCAATCGTGCTATAGCGAGCATGTTGTAGGCTTCAGCAAAATTCGGGTTCCAGTCGAGCACCGCTCGCAAATCCTGGATCATGTTGGAAAGCCCATGAACCTCCTGTCCGCTGGACTGGGCAGCATGATACTTAACCAGCGCCAGGTAGTAGCGCACCCACGGATCTCGCGGATCAAGTTCAGACGCCCTGGTCAGTTCTTCAGTAGCCGGCTCGAATTCTTTCTTCTGCAAGTGGGTCGAGGCCAGCGCACGATGCGCTATTGCATTATCCAGTTTTGGCTGGTTCACGATCGCGTTCAACTCCTTGACAGCCTGCTCACGGTGCTCTGGCAGGCGTACTGCCATTTCCGCCTGCAGCGCCGCCGCCTCGGGAGGAGTAACCGGGACTACGCTGCTTCCGACATCGTCGGAACTGACCGTGGCGGAAAGTTGATACATCTGTCCCCCAGGATCAATCGTATCGCGCAATTTCGCCGCATCTTGCGCCAAAAACAGAGGCGCAAGGGAGTGGAAATAGTCCTTCACCGCCTGTTCAAACTGCGCCACGCTCATGCCGTAGGCTTGCTGGACCGCCTGTTCCACCGGTAGTTTCTGGTTCTGGACCAGGTCGAAATATTTTCCGGTCTCAGGCAGCTTGTTCTTGTTGAGCAGATAGTGCACGACGATCCAGGACTGAGCATAGAACAACGTATGATGGGTGCCTTCCTGGTAGGTGGAAACATCGTGCTTCATGGTGAATAGATCCGGCATGGCGAGCCACACCGGTCCGCCGAGAAGATCAGTTAGCGACCTGGGCGGATTAAGGATTTCACGCTGATTGCCCACCAGGTCCTTTTCCCACGATAACTTTAGCTCGGGATCACCGCCCATACGCGCCTGTTTGTTGTCTAACTCAAGGCTTGAAAAGTATTCCGCAAAGCCTTCATCGAACCACCCCGGCGTGGGCGGATAGTTGTAGTTCAATAACCAGTGGGCAAATTCATGAGAAATCGCGCGCCAGCTTTCGTCCTCGAAGAGATTGAGGACGATATAAGTGCGGTCCTCGCCCGGCAGAAAAAATGAAGGTTTGTTCACGAGTTGGCCCTGACGGATGGGCGCAATTTGCGCAAATTCCTTATCCCCCTTAAGAGCGATGATCTCGAGCGGCTCTGACATATTCACCCGGGTCTTCATCAGAAGCTGAGCAAAAACGGCACGCATCTGCTCAAAGCGCACAATCACTTCGCGGCCTTTCTTCTCGCCTGCGTCGGTAAGCACGGAGAAGTGGCCGGAGTTAAGGCGAATCCACTGCGCCTCCTTTTCTGCCGCATGAGCAGGACCGACAAAAACCGCTACGGCCAGCAAAGCGGCGGTAAAAAGGCGTGGCGGGAGGGCGCAAAAACCTGGCATGGTTGAGCCGGAGTTTCTGAAACGATGCTACCACGGGCGTGAACGAGAGTTTTATCCCTCCGACCGCGAACTCTCTTGCAATTGCTGTGTCGCCCACCGCGCAGCTTCGGCGACTATCACATCCTCATCGGCCGCCAACTTTTCAAGCACAGGCAAGAACCGCTGGTCACGGCTATTACCCATCGCGAGCGCCGCGTTCCTTCTCAGGCCAGCGTGCTTGGTGCGGCGTATTGGAGAGGCACGGAACGTCTCCCGGAACTCCTCGGCCATCATCTCCGCCAGCCATTCGAGCGCCGGATTCACCAGCCCTTCACGAGGTTGGAATTCCACCGCGTTCGTGACCGGAGATTTCCGGTTCCACGGACAAACGTCCTGGCAGATATCACAACCGAAAACGTTTCTGCCAATGCCCGCTCGCATTTCCTCTGCAATCGCGCCGCGCTTCTCGATGGTCAAATAGGAAATGCATTTGTTGGAATCAAGTTGATAAGGCGCGATCAGTGCATGCGTCGGGCAAGCGTCGATGCAGCGGGTGCAGCTTCCACAGCGGTCGGGTGCAGGGATGTCCGGCTCGAGTTCGAGCGAAGTCAAGATCACACCCAGAAACAGCCATGATCCCAACTTTTGGTTCAAGATGCATGTATTCTTCCCGATCCATCCCACGCCCGCATACTTCGCATACACACGTTCGACCAATGGGCCCGTATCGACGTAGCATCGGGTCTGCAGCGCTGGCCTCTCACTTGTCGTGAATGATTGCCGCAAGCGGTCCTCGACCTTGCGCAGCCTTTTCATCACTGCATCGTGATAATCCTGCCGGCCCCACGCATAGCGGGAAATCCATCCCCGCTGCGGATCGCTTACTTGAGTTGAGTACGGCTGCGCCGTGTTGTAGTTGATCGCGCAAACAATCACGCTGCGGGCCCAGGGGACCGCCGATCGAAGGGAAGCGCGCTTCAGACGCCCGGCCTCGTCTTTTGCTTCCATGTATTTCATCTCGCCGGCATAGCCATCAGCGATCCATTTCAGAAAGTGGTCTAGTTCGGAGAAATCGCGCACCGGCGCGATGCCAACCGGGTCAAACCCCGCATCACACGCCGCCTGTTTGGTCAGTTCCGCGATTGGGATACATTGATTCATTCTGAAATGGTTTCGCTCAGGATGACAGACAGGCTGACGAATAGCAGCTACACTCCCAGCTTCTTTACTTCTTCGTTGTAGTATTTACGATACAGGATGTCCCACTCCTGGCTGCCTTCAAGGATGGTGCGCTTCTGATTCTCGATCTTGTGGCGGGCCGCCTGGTCGATTTTCTCTTCCTGATTCAGCAGCTCTTCGAGAATCTTCCGCACTTCCAAGCGGATGGTGTTGCGGTCCTCGACAAAATCCACTTCGTCCATCTCAGCCAGCGCGTCAGTGACTACGTGGGCCACTTTGTTGATTTTATCGCGGCTGACTCTCACAAGACCGCCTTGTATTTGCGCACCAGTTCGCTCTTCACCTTGCGAAACATTTCCTGATAGTTGGCGCCACTCTTGCGCATTTCCTCAGAATAGGCTTCGAGAATGACGCGCACCTCGTCATTGATGCGGTCCTCGAGCGACATTTCATCGAGCATTGCAGAGTGTACTTTGGTCGTGACCGCAGCCGCTGCCTTGGTCTCGATGAATTCACCAGCAATCAGTTTTTTAGCGACTTCGCGGGCCAGATAGCCCACATATTCTTTCGAAAGCAGCATGGTGCGGGTCGGATGTCCGGAGTGAAACAAATAGTTTAGCATGGCGTCCCTCAGCACTCAGCCATCGAGCAGCTGCAGTTCGCACTTTGCGCTTGGTCTCTGGCCAAGCACTGAATGCCAATTACCCGGTGTCAGTCAAACTGAATGGTGAGTGCGAATGATTTCCAGTCCATTCAGGCATACAATGCTGAACGAGCCCTTTACATGTCCTCTGCTCCTGACAATCTGGCTGGTCTCAAGGACGACATGATTGCCTTCATTGAAGGCCACGGCATGCGCCGCTTCCCCGGCTACGTGGATTACGAAGAAGTGCAGAGCGTGATGTGGAAGACCGCAGACAATCCTGATAGTTGGAAAGATTTCGTGGAGCTTGCCAAGGCTGCAGGCGCGCCTTTTCTCACTATGGACGCCTGGCTGCTTCGCCGCGAAGAGCTTGACGAGATGATCGAGCGCATCGGAAGCGCGGAGTTCACCAACGACGAAGATGTGGAAGACGCCCGTTGGTTGCGCACTTACATTGGCAAGACTGGCTTCGTCCAGCTCGGCTTCGCTTACCAGGGCATCATGATGGTCTATGAAGCTTCCACCGAGTGGTATGACCGCTATCAGCGGCTGTTCGAAATGACCGAAGACTTCGGCGGCATTCCTATCGACGGTCCTGATCAGGACGACGAAACCTAATGCACTATGCTCATTTGTGTAGGTGCGGGTGTTCCTGCACATCCGCCTGTGCCTGGTATGAGGTGGGTAGCCAAAACCGCGGATCCTGATCAAGTACAAGCCCTCGCCGAGGGTCTACGTTCCAACCCTTCGGTTCATTCCAATCTTAATGCCCAAACCGCCGCAGCTCTTGCGCGCCTGCTGATCATGCGCTGCATCACCGATGCCGAAGCCGCAGAACGATTTCTTCGTCCCTCCCTCTCCCACTTGCACTCGCCTTATCTGATGACCGGCATGAAGGCCGCCGTCGATCGTCTCGAGGCAGCTATTGAGCGCAAAGAATCCATCCTGATTTATGGCGATTATGACGTCGACGGCACCACCGCGATTGTGATTTTGAAGACCGCGATTGAGCTTTGCGGCGGAGCCGCCGATTTCCACGTGCCCCACCGGATCCGCGACGGTTACGACATGCGGGATGACGTGATAGAGACCGCGGCGGCCGCCGGCATTCGTCTCATCATCAGCGTTGACATGGGCATTCGCGCTTTTGCTCCGGCGGAAACAGCCCGGCGGCTCGGAGTTGACCTAATCCTTACCGACCACCATCTGCCCGGGGCGAACGGTATTCCGATGGCGCTGGCGGTGGTCAATCCCAATCAGACTGGTTGCGAGTACCCCTGCAAAGCACTGTGCGGCGCCGGTGTGGCTTTCAAACTCGCACAGGGATTGATGGAGCGAAGGCTCGCGTCCGGCGACCGATCACGCCTGTTGATGTCCTTCATGAAGGTGGTGGCGATCGCCACCATCGCCGATGCTGTGCCGCTCACCGGCGAAAACCGGGTGTTCGCCAAGCTTGGATTGGAAGGTCTGCGCTCACCCGTAAATCCGGGACTTAAGGCTCTACTGGAAGTAGCGAAAGCGGGTGGGCGTCCGCTCACTACTGGTGAAATTGGATTTCGCATCGCACCGCGCCTTAACGCTGCCGGCCGCATGGACGTGGCCCGCGATGTCATCGAACTGCTCAGCGTGAAGGATCCTGCTCGCGCTCGCGAAATTGCCAATCGTCTCGACCAACTGAATGCCGATCGCCAGGAAGAAGAGCGTCGAATTCTGGAAGCGATCTACCTGCGCATCGAGGAGGAGCCTGAACTACGAAACGCGTTCTGCATGGTGATCGATGGCGATGGCTGGCACCGCGGCGTGATCGGCATCACCGCCACACGTGTGGTCGAACGCTACGGCCGGCCAACGTTGATCATCTCTCGCAACGGTGATGAAGCGCACGGCTCCGGCCGATCCATTTCGGCATTTCATCTGCTGAATGCGCTCGAATCCTGTGCCGAAATGTTCAGCCGATTTGGCGGACACGCGCATGCTGTCGGTTTCAGCCTGCTCACCTCACGCGTGCCAGATTTGCGCGTCCAGTTGGATCACTATGCCCGGGCCCGGCTAACTCTAGCTGATTTCGAACCGGCCCTTAACCTCGATGACGTACTCCCGCTTGATCAAGTTACGCCTGAGTTGTACCAGATTCTGCGGCGGCTGGAACCGTTTGGCGTGGGAAATCCGGAGCCCGTTTTCACCGCCAAAGCCGTGCGCTTGATGGCGCCGCCGCGTGTGCTGAAGGATAAGCACGTGAAGCTGAAGCTCGCTTCCGCCAGGATTGCAAAGGATGGCAATTCAGATTGGCGCAAATCTCTTACCTTCGATGCCCTCGGCTGGCGCATGGCCGAACGCTTCCAACAAGCTCAGCTTCTCGCAGGCGACGCTCTCGACATTGCTTTCACCGTTGGTCAGAACGATCACCCCGAATTCGGCGGCCTGGAACTCTCCCTGCGTGATTTTAAAACTCCTGCGAAAGCCAAGGACGAAAACGAGCGGGCAACTGCCGCCGTGGACCGAGCATGACCTCGCTGAGGACGCCATTCACCACAGATGGTAGTAGCCATCGCGACGTGCTATCTCGACCTCAGATGGTAGTAGCCATCGCGACGTGCTATCTCGACCTCGATTCCAAAAACGTCAGCCAGGCGCTTCGGCTGCAGGACTTCTTCTTTGCGACCATCAGCCACAATCCGGCCCTGCGACATCAGCACAACGCGTTCGATCTCGGGAACGATATCAGACAGCTCATGTGTAACCAGAATGATTCCAATCCCGGAGCTAGCCAGCAGACTCATGGTTTCTTTTAAGCTGTGTCGAGCGAAAACGTCGAGCGAATTCGTAGGCTCATCAAACAACAACGCTCGCGGACGGTGGACCAGCGCCCGTGCGATCAGAACCCGCCTGGACTCTCCGGAAGACATTTCGCAAACCGGCCGCCCTGCCAAATGTGACACCTGCAACTGTGCCAGAGCCGCGTCCGCTAGTTCCTTCTGCTCGGGATCGACGGGATGATGAGGAAAGATGCGGGTGCTGCTGAAGAAGGACAGCACGATGTCCCGACCAACCGTTTCGCCGGTACACGATGACATCAGGTCGTTGGAGACGATCCCCAGCAGCGTGCGTAACTCGAATACATTCCAGCGCTCCTGACCCAAGATTGTTATGCTCGAATGTTCCCGTACAACGGGATAGCACTCACGAGTAATGGTCTTTATGAGAGTGGACTTCCCGCAGCCGTTCGGGCCGAGAATGGCGACATGTTCTTCCGCACCAATTCGAAGGCTAAAATCGTCGAGCACGACCTTATTTCGCCGCATCACGCGGATGTTGTGCAGGTCTAAGAGTGCGGGCGATTTCATCCTCCTGCAAGTTTAGCCCAACCCTGCCAACCGCCGCCTCTGTGCACTGCGACCAGAGAAACCGGGGCCGTAGTTCCGGTAGACTTATCCTCAGATGCCATCCGAAATATCTCGTCTACGCCGTTGGATCGCAATCGCGGCTATCACTCTCACCCTGGCGGTGGCGGGGATCTACTTCTACTCCCAGCAGCGCGTGCAGAATGCCCTTAACCAAGTGCCGGAGAAAATTGGCCTTGATATCCAGCAGACTGCGCATGGTTTTACGATCTCCAAATCCGAACAGGGACGTACCTTGTTCAAGGTTCAAGCCAGCAAGGCGGTGCAGTTCAAGCAAGGCGGCAGGGCCGAGTTGCACGACGTAACGATTACATTATTCGGACGCGACTCAAGCCGCTTTGATCAGATATACGGGGCGACATTCGATTACGACCCGCAATCGGGCGATGTTGTCGGGAAAGGCGAGGTTCAAATCGATCTCCAGTCCAACCCCGAAGGTGTGACCAAGCCCGATCAGTCGCCGCCCAAGGAACTGAAGAACCCCATTCATTTAAAGACCACCGAGCTAGCGTTCAATCAGAAGACGGGGAACGCTTCGACCCGAGAGAAGGTTGACTTCTATATTCCGGGGGCGACCGGATCAGCCGTGGGGGTCGATTATGCCGCCAACACCAGCGTGCTGACACTGCAATCACAAGTGAACATCGTGTTCAGTGGTTCGACAGGGGCGACGGTGACTGCCATCCACGGAACCATCACCAAGGACCCTCACTTGGTGGTGCTAGACCTCCCGCATTTGCAAGCCCACTCGCAACAGTCCGACGCTGACCAGGCCACTCTTTTCCTGCGTCCCGACAACACGGTTGAGCGCCTGCTGGCACTCGGCCACGTTCGTGTGGAGTCAGAAGGCAAGCAGCCAGCACAAGTCCGGTCAGACCAATTAGAGATGCTCATGGGAGAACAGCAGAATACTGTACGCACGGCTATCTTTTCTCACAATGTACAAATGGAAGTCTCCGGAACGCAGCCGATGCAAGGTAGCGCCGGCCGGGCGATTCTGCACTTTGTCGGAAAGAACCAGTTGACGACTGTTCACACCGAAGAAAACGTCAAATTGACCCAGCATCAAAAACCCGCTACGTCATCGGCCACAGCCCAGGACCTGGAGCTTACCGCACCGGTTGTCGATTTTTGGCTCACCCCAGGAAATCTTCTGAAGCGCGCGCAAACTTCCGGCGCGGCGAAGATTACCATCCGGCCTGCGACATCCAGCCCCGGGCAGGAGACTCTGATTACTGCGGGGAAATTCACCGGACGGTTCGATCAATTCGGCCAGCTTTCGTCCGTGCACGGCGCGCCCAACGGTCGCATCGTGAATGAGAACCCAGGGCAGACCGGGCGGGTGAGCACCAGCGACACTCTCGATGCCTCCTTTCGCACCGGCGTAGGAATTGAGTCGATTGTCCAACAGGGACGCGTCTTCTACGTCGACGATGAGCGCAAGGCCTGGTCGGACCGCGCTCGCTACACTCCGGCGGACCAGATGCTGTTCCTCACAGGAGCTCCTCGCGTAATCGATGGCAGCTCGACCACCACCGCGCACACGATGCGTATGAATCGTGCCACTGGCGATGCCTTTGCCGAAGGTGATATCCGGAGCACTTACAGTGAGCTGAAGGAGCAACCGAACGGAGCGCTCCTGGCCTCTTCGTCGCCGATCCACGTCACTTCCCGAAGCATGACAGGCCATCGCAGCTCCGCAGTTGCGGTTTACACCGGCGATGCTCGGCTGTGGCAAGACGCCAATCTCGTCAAGGCGCCTACAATCGAATTCGACCGCGATCATCGATCTATGGTTGCAGAAGGCTCCCCCACGCAACCAGTCTCCACAACCCTGGTTCAGGTTGATAAGAACGGGAAGGTGACCCCAGTTGCGATCACCTCCGCTCAATTGACCTATACGGATAGCGAGCGCAAGGCGCACTTCGACGGAGGAGTGGAAGCAAAGGGATCGGATGCGATTATCACTTCCGTGCAGGCCGACGTTTTCCTCCAACCCAGGGAACAAGGCTCTAACAATCAACCAATTGAAGGGCCCGGCAAGATTGACCACATCATTGCCCGGGAGCACGTAGTTATGACTCAGCCGACGCGGCGGGGGACGGGAGACAATCTGGTTTACACGGCGGCGGACGACAAGTTTGTGCTGACCGGCGGCCCTCCGAGCATTTTTGATGCCGAACGGGGCAGGACCACAGGGGTTTCGTTGACCTTCTTTAGAGGCGATGATAGAGTGCTGGTTGAAGGCAACGATACATCCCCCACCGTTACCCACACACGAGTGGCACGATAAATGCGGACGCTGGCCACCGACGATATCGGCAAATCCTACCGTAGTCGGCGGGTCGTAAACGGTGTAAGCCTTCGCGTAGAACAGGGCGAAGTCGTTGGCTTGCTTGGACCTAACGGGGCCGGCAAGACCACGACGTTTTACGCAATCGTTGGCCTGATACCCCCCGACACAGGCCGAGTGCTAATCGACGACGAAGACATCACTGACTTGCCCATGTATTTGAGGGCGCGGCAGTATGGCATCAGCTATCTCCCTCAGGAAGCCTCCGTATTCCGGAAGCTGAGTGTGGAGGAGAACATTCTTGCGGTTTTGGAGGTGCAGTCCATCTCCTGGCACGAACGCCGGGAGAAGATGGAGAAGCTGATCGATCAATTGGGATTGGAGCACATTCGGCAAAATCGCGGATACGCGTTGTCTGGCGGGGAACGGCGGCGGGTGGAAATTGCCCGGGCCTTGTGCATTAGCCCGACGTTTATTTTACTGGATGAACCATTTTCCGGGATCGACCCCATTGCCGTGCTCGATCTGCAGAAGATCATCAGCGATCTGAAGGCGAGTGGAATCGGAATTTTGGTCACCGATCACAATGTGCGTGAAACGCTGTCGGTCACGGACCGGGCGTACATCATCAATGAAGGAAGGATTTTTCGCCAAGGGACGCCGGAGCAACTAGGCGGCGACCCCGAAGTGCGGCGAGTGTATCTGGGCGAGAGTTTCTCGCTTGTGTAAACGGAACTTAACCACAGAGGCCACAGGGGCACAGAGGCCAAGTTTTGCAGTTTCGCTTGTTTTCCTCTGTGGTCCTCAGTGCCCTCTGTGGTTAAGAAACGGAGCAAGGACGAACGACTAGATTATGGTTTTGTTACAACCCAAGTTGCATTTGAAGGTTTCGCAGAGGCAGATCCTGACTCCTGGCCTGGTGCAGATGGTCAGTGTCCTGGCGCTCAATAAGCTCGAGCTGCGGGACATGATCACGGCCGAAATGGTGGAGAATCCAGTGCTCGAAGAGCTGGAAGACTCGGTTCCTCTGCTGGATGACGCTGCTCGGCGCGAAGAAGATCGCGAACGTACTCCTCCTGAAGAAAACACCATCACCGCAGTCGAGAAGAAAGACCCCTTTGAAGAGATCGATTTCGGCTCTTTCTTCCAGGAATACCTTGATCCGGGTTATCGCAGCCCGGGCGAGATGGAAGAGATAGAACGGCCTTCGTTCGAGAACTTTCTCTCCAAGCCGAGCAATCTTTCTGATCATCTGATATGGCAGCTGGGCGCACTCCCTGTACGCCCTGAAGTACGCGAGGCGGCCGAGGTGGTGATCGGCAATCTGAGCGAGGATGGGTATCTGATCGCGAGCGACGATGAGTTGATGG
This sequence comes from Terriglobales bacterium, assembly GCA_035512155.1. Lineage (GTDB taxonomy): Bacteria > Acidobacteriota > Terriglobia > Terriglobales > Acidobacteriaceae > JABCYV01. The sequence goes on from DATKEN010000026.1 coordinate 28,226, forward strand.
GAATTGCGCCGCCTGCTCCGCCTGAGGTGGACGCCAATATCGCGGAAAGCGTAGTGAAGGAGGCTGCGGCACTCGGCCTTGAGACGGAGGTGAGTGATCCCGCTGCTGTGCAGGATCATGAGGAGGCCGATCCAGCGCTAGCGCCAGAATGGGATCAAACCGGAGAAGCAAGTTCAGAAATGACGGACAACGCCGCGGCCACTGCCGTCGCGCCAGCTCTGCAAAAGGCTGCAGCCGAGCAAACCGCACCCGCTCCAGCACCAGCGCCTGGCAGCGCTCCTCCCAGGCAGCCAGCGTTCCAGCCCACCTATAACCTCAATGAACTCCATGAGGCAATTGAGCTCGTGCGCCAGATGGATCCGCCAGGGGTGGCTTGCCGAGATCTGCGCGAATGCCTGCTCTATCAATTGCGCCATCACCGACTCCACCTGGCCACCACCAAAAACGGCAATGGTGAAGGCACGGCGCAAGTGCTCGCGGATGCGATCGCCATTGTCGATCAGCACCTGCGCGCCCTGCAAAACAAACAACACAAAGAAATCGGCAAGGCCATTGGCCGTCCGATTGAAGCAATACAGCAAGCTTTGGAATACGTCCGAACCCTCGATCCACGCCCCGGTCTACGCTACAACAAGAGCCAGCCTCGTCTGATTGAGCCTGACGTCGCGTTCGTGAAGCACGGCGACGAGTGGTTGGTGATGATGAACGAAGACGATGTCCCGCAGCTGCGCTTGAATCCAGCGTACAAACGCCTGCTGACCCGTGATAACAACGACAAAGACACCCGAAACTACGTCAAAGAGCGCTACAAGAGTGCCATCCAGCTCATCAAGAATATCGAGCAGCGTAAACAGACCATCACCAAAGTCTGTTATGCCATCGTCACCCGGCAGCAGGACTTCTTGGAAAAAGGCATAGATCATCTGAAACCTATGATGATCAAAGAGGTGGCTGAAGAAATTGGCGTGCATCCTTCTACGGTGAGCCGCGCCGTGTCAAGTAAGTATGCGCACACCCCGCAAGGCGTATTTGAATTGCGCTACTTCTTCAGCGAAAGCGTGAACGGTCCTCAGGGCGGCAATACGTCATTGCTCATCTTGAAGCGCCGCGTAAAGAAGCTCATCGGGGAAGAGGACCCGGCCCGTCCGCTGACTGACGAGCAGATCACCCGCATTCTGCAATCGCAAGGCATCCAGGTGACTCGCCGCACCGTCGCGAAGTACCGGGAGGACATGCGCATCCCCAGCACTCACCAGCGCCGAGTGAAGCAGCAATGAAGAGAAAGGCGAATACAAATGGGAAGGGCACGACTTTAGTCGTGCCGACCAAGCGACTTGCGTCGAGGGGCTTTAGCCACAGAGGAACAAATTTCCAAGTTGTAGTGCCCAGTTCGTGAAAGATAAGTACCCGGAGGGGCGCTCATGAACGTGGAATATACCGGCAGGCAATATGAAGTCACTCCCACCATTCGCAAATCCGTAGAGAACGGCCTTGCAAAAATCCGCAAAATTCTGGGCGATAAATTCGACACCAAAGTGATCCTGGCCGTGGAAAAGCACCGCCACAAGGCCGAGATCACAATCAGCCCGCGCAATGGACCGATTGTGGGACTGGCTCAGGCCGGTGATATGAGTGCGGCCGTGAATGAGGCCCTCGAACATCTAGAGAAGCAGGCGGTCAAGTATAAGACGCGCTGGCGCAGCAAAAAGCGCCATCAACAGAAAAAATGGAACGGCCAAGGTGGACAGGAAAGCCTGCAGACGCTAGTCGGTCTTACACAGGCGACCGCCGTGCACGTGGTGGTGCACAAATTTCCCGCTGTGGCGAAAACCACCGAAGTCCACCTGATCCGCTCCGAGGACGCCGTGGCCATGCGTCCGATGACCTTGGAGGAAGCCATCAAAGAAGCCCACTTCCGCGACCGCGACGTGTTCGTTTTCCGCGATCCCCAAGGCAAGGTGATGGTGCTGCATCGCACGCGAGACGGCAAGATGGAGCTGATCGAAGCGCCCTGAGACCACCATGAGCACTGGCTTCCGCCTTGCTGCTCCTAATTTCCTCGTTGTCGGCGGCCGCGTTTAATCACGGTCCCGGTGCCGCGTGAACACCACTCACAGCTGTTCGCGGCAGCCCTCCTCTGGGCAGGCAAAGCGGACGATGTTGCGTTGGCGGTCAACGCTGGAAATGAACATCGGACGGCCGTGTTTTTCGCATCGCCGCTGATTGGTCGAGACTAGAGGTGGCGCATCCTTGATGGGTGTCACGTATCCCAGCGATTCGCTAAAGCAGCGGTGGCAAAATTTGTCGGTGCAGCGAAAGTATTCGATAGAGTAGTTGAAGTTGTGGGGCGCGATCGAGAACTCCATGGTGCGATAGTGTTGGTCGCACAGAGGTAGGATGTCGATCCGCATCGCCCGAGTCTAGCAAATCTACAACTTCAGACTGACATGACTCGCGCCTTTTCCGCTTGGGCAGCGGCCAGTGCATCGATCGCTGGAACCGAGACGGGCACGGTCAAGGTGCGTTCGGGCGGCATGGTGCCGGTATGGACCGCCTTGACGAGCATCTCCAGTGCCTGATCGGTGTTGGGCGGCGCGAAGACAGTCGCAGCCAACAGACCTCTCTTCACCCATGTTTGCCCAGTCTTGGGCAAGCCGTCGCAGCCGGTAAAGGGCAAACTGAGCCATCGATCCCGCGCCGGTCCGTTTGGCAACTCCTGGAACGCTTTTCTCGCGCCCAGAGCCATGCCGTCATCTTGGGCGGCAATGACATCGATGCGATATTGATGTGAAGTGGAGAGGCGCAGCCATGAACTCACCGCTCGATGGGAGCCGGCCTCCGTCCAATTTGCCCGCATGACTTTTACTTGCACGTCGACCGGTTTGGTCTCGTACATGCCGGCGGCCCGCTGTTTGGCCGCCAGGCTTTCCGAGGGTCCCTGGATGTACAAAACCGAACCTCCCTTGGGCATGAGGGCAGCAAACTGGCGGCCCTGGATGCGTCCGATCTCCTCATGGTCGGACGTGACAGCAAAGATTGGAACACGGTACACCTTGCGCAGCTCGGCGATGTATTCGACATCTCGATTCAGCACTACCCATCCCATTCCGGCAGCTGCCGCTGCGCGAGCCGCCTGGGGCAGGGCAGGTCCACCGACAGGCTCGAAGATGATGGCGTCAGGATGCGCTTGCGAGCGCGACTGAATCACTTTGAGAATCTGCTGACTCTGGGTGATGGAATCGTTGTCGGCGTGGACGATCTGAACGTCTACATTCAGCCGGCGCGCTGCTTCCACAGCGGCGGAAGCCTGCTCGATCTGATAGTCGTTATCGTTGTTGGTCAGCGAGACTAAGAAATTCAGCTTTTTCATGACGGTGGGAGTATGGATGCCGGTACCCAAATAATACCTTGACGTTTCGAGCCGACACAGTGACTACAGTAACCAAACGTATCTCAAGCAGGCACCCGAGGGGAGGTTCGAGGAGTGCTAAAATGCGCCGCTCAGGAGAAGGACCGTTATGCGGAATAACGTTGTTGTGCTCATGATGCTTGTTTTCTGCACGACTCTTGCCTGGCCTCAAGCCAAGTTCTCGGTACACTGGGAGGAGTTGACTGCGGCCGATTTCCGCAGCGCGATCGAACAGTCAAAGGGTACTTGCCTGCTGCCTTTCGGCATCCTGGAGAAACATGGAGCGCACCTTCCGCTCGGCACCGATCTGCTGGATGTTCGTTATGCTGCCTTGCACGCGGCAGAACAAGAATACGCAATCGTTTTTCCCGAGTATTACTTTGGCCAGATTTTTGAGGCGCGGCACCAACCTGGCACCATCGCCTATAGCACGCACCTGCAGTTGGAGCTCTTACAAGAGACCACGGACGAAATGGCACGGAACGGCTGCAAGAAAGTCATCATTGTCAACGGCCACGGCGGAAATGAGAATCTGCTGCCGTTCTTTGCGCAGACGCAATTGGAAAAGCCACACGACTATGTGGTTTACGTTCTTGGTTTAGTCGAACCCCCAGCTGGTGGTCCGCCGAAGAAGACTTCGGTCGACATGCATGGGGGAGAGTCCGAAACTTCCAAGATGTTGATTGCGAGGCCAGACCTGGTGCACGTGGATCGGGCGCATAGCGAATCCGGCGCCGACCAGTCTCGACTCAAGCTGCCGGACACGCTGTACACCGCTATCTGGTGGTACGCCCGGTTTCCCAATCACTATTCTGGCGACGGCTCAGCCGCCACTCGTGAGCGCGGTGAATTTGAGATGACCAACTGGCAAGCCGCGATCGTGAATGCTATCCGTGCCGTCAAAGCGGACCAGACCAGCCTGCAACTGCAGAATGAGTTTTTCGAGAAGGCGAAGCATCCGCTCCAGACGCGGCCTTAGCCGGGCATTTCGCCCGGATTGGAGAATCTTTTTGCGTTGCGGCGAATGCTACAATTCGGCTTTTCATGTCCTCCACGTTACCAATCGCTGCCGGGCAGCCAACACTGACCAGCCAATCAGCGCAGCCATCGGGCAGATTGATGGCGCTCGACGTGTTCCGCGGCGCTACCATTGCTGGAATGATTCTAGTCAACAATCCTGGCGATGAGCAGACCGCCTATTGGCCACTCAAGCATGCAAACTGGAACGGATGGACGCCGACCGACCTGGTCTTCCCTTTCTTTTTATTTATCGTTGGCGTCTCTCTGGCGTTTTCGTTTTCCTCGCGCCTGAGGCGCGGTGAGACCCGTGCACAGCTCTTGTCGCATGTGCTTCGACGGGGCCTGATTCTGTTCGCACTAGGAGTATTTCTGAACGGTTTTCCTGATCAATATCATCCGGGCACGTGGCGCTTTTACGGTGTGTTGCAAAGGATCGCGATTTGTTATGTCGTCTCGGCGATTCTGGTGTTGTGGTCTGACCGGCGCGGCTGGATCGTCACCATCGTTACTTGCCTGGTGGGCTACTGGCTTCTGATGCGCTTTGTTCCCGTGCCCGGGTTTGGCGTGCCCACGCATGACATTCCTTTGCTTGACCCCGATCGCAACCTGGCAGCCTGGCTCGACCGCACAATTCCATTTGGGCATTTATACGAAGGCACACGTGATCCGGAAGGTGTACTAAGCACCATACCGGCGATTGCGACCAGCTTGCTCGGAGTACTCACAGGGGAATGGCTACGCTCAGAGCGCAGCGCAAGGACTAAGGCGGTGGGTCTGGCCGTGTTTGGAGCGGCCGGATTGGCGGTTGGAAAATTCTTCGACATCTGGTTTCCCATCAATAAGAAGTTGTGGACCAGTTCTTTCGTGATCTTCACCGCCGGAATGGCGCTGGTTTGTCTCGCGGTCTGTTATTGGGTGCTCGACGTCAAGCGCTGGCGTGCTGGCTGGGCAATGCCATTTCGCGTATTCGGCATGAATGCCATCGCCGCTTACGTCTTTGCGGAAATCATCTCGCACTGGATTGAGCACATGTACATCCACCTTGCAAATGGACGATCTCTAACCTGGCAGGAGATGATTTATCAGCGCGTATTCGCTGGTCTGATTAGCCCTCCGAATTTATCGCTGATTTATTCCCTGGTTTATGTGCTTATCTGCTGGCTAGCGATGTGGATGTTGTATCGCAAAGGCATTTTTCTGAAGATCTGATGGCGGGGTGGCCCACTCAAGCCCTCTTTTGGCTTGAGTGGGGCTATTCCACTGCTGGACAGAGGCGCGTGGCCCATCCTTCCTCACTCACTCGGCACCTCCACTCGTCACCCACGAAGTTCTCGGACAAAATTCGGGGGCGGCGTCTGCCGGGCGGCCCACCTATTCTTGCCTTGGGAGGGAGCAGGCTTCAAAACCTTGGGTGCCCCATCCATGACGTTCTTTGTCAAGGGTGGGACCGAAACTCGCGCCTTCACTCGCTAGGCGCAGGCAACTGCCCTTGCGCGGCCAAGATTAGGACCATGACAAAACCTAGCCGGCACGATTCCTTCTCACCCCCAGCCTTCGCAAAGAACGCGAAAAGGCTGGGCCACCCGCCCGCTACGACTTTGTGGTAGAGCATGATTCGCAATGTTTTCTGGTGCAAGTCAAATCCTCCACCCATCAGCGTGGCGGCGGAACCTGCTGTCAGGTGCGCGGAAGTCAACATCGGGCTTACGTAGAAGGTTCCTTTGATTTTGCCGCGATCTATCTGATTCCAGCAGACGCGTGGTACATCATTCCGACAGAGCAGATTGCAGGCCAGACCGGTCTTTTTTTCAGTCCCAAGCTCAGAAATTAAAAGTACGGTCAGTACGAGGAAGCCTGGTATCTGCTGCGGGAAAAGCCGCGAGGCGACACAGTTCCCTGCATCGAGGCGTGTGCCGCTGATCTTCAGGCATCGACACAAACACCGGCGTGGCATTAGCTAGGCGCTCTCCACCAAGGAAACCAAAGTCAGCAGCGCCTCGGGCTCGTCGCCCGCGAAGTCCTCGAACAAAATCCAGGAGCAAAAGTTAGGGGCGGCGTCAGCCGCCCCTTTTTCATCTCTACGCTCAGTCCAGTCGAAAGTCCAACTAGCGACGTTCCTCGCGGCCACTAGACGGATGAGATTGCTTCCCCGGCCGAGGAGGACTTTGCGCATGGGCCGTCTCCCTGGGCGGCGCACTCGCGCGCGGCGTACTCTGCGCATGACGCGCGACCTGGGAGTGGGGAGCACTCGGCGCACGAGGCGTACTCGGCGGACGAGACGCCGCTTTGGTGCGAGGCGCGCTCTCCGAACGAGAACTACTCGGACGAGGCACGTTGTGCGCCCGAGTTGTGCTCTCCTGACGGTGCTCATTAGCTTTAGCAGACTCAGATGCACGCTGCGGGCGAGGCACCCTGGGACGAGGAGCGTTTGCGCCACGCGATGCAATCTCTCGGTGAGCAGCCTTGTTTTCCGTAGTGTGTCCTGGCCGCGGAGTGGAGTTGTTGGTCCGTGGGGCAGCCGCAGCGCGTTCGGGGGCAGATTTGTACGGCGCTCCCGCTCGGCTGGTCTTTACCGCTCCGCTGCCGCGGAATTCTGCCGGCTTGGGAGTTGCAGCTACTGCCGGCCGGCCATGATTCACGGACGCGAGTTGCTCGCGGTTGGTGCTTGCGGTGTGCTCATGGCGTGTCTGCATGCCGGTTGGCTGGATGTGGTGCTCACGCGCGGCCATCTCTTCCCGAGCGGTCGGCCTGGCGGTGATTCCGCCGGTGCCTCCGTTAAAGCTGACGCGGTTCACGCGGGTGTTGTTGATTACTGTCCGGTTGTAAACATTGTGAATGTTGGTGATGTTCACGTTGTTCACTGTACGGTTGTAGTAGAAGGCGCCGTGGTTCCAGTATCCGCCCTCATAGCCGAAACCCCCATAGCCGAAGCCGTAATTGATGCCGCCATAGAAGCCGACATGCGGGCCCCAGTAGCCGGCGTGCCAGACATAGAAGCCTTCGCCCCAACCCCAATAGCCTGGGGTCCAGAGAAAACCTACTTCGGGAGCCAGCACCCACGTACCCGGCACCCAGAAATAGCCATCGTCGCCGTAAGCCCAGTAACCGGGCGTCCAGATGTACCCCTCGCCGGGGCATATAGGCTGTACGTAGACCGGCAGTACCGGCGGAGCAACAGTGACAGACACGAAGACGCCGGCGAACGATGCGGCTGGCAGGGCCAACATCACCAGCGCAACTAACAACAAACGAATAGAGCGGCTGATATGCATTGCGCTCTCCTCCTGCCCGACCATCCTTGGCTTGCCCGATGCTGCTTTGCCGCCACGGGTTGCGCGGATGAAGGGCGAAAGTTTCGGCCCAAAACGTCCAGGCCCGATTTTGAAATCTCTCTCCTGTATATAAACTCAGATATTGAGAATATGTTGCTGGGCGAGTCGTTGCATTTGGATTCCCTATAATCTTGGGCGCGAGAAGAAATAAATTCTGATATCAGGCAACGCTTTCCTGCCGGGGCTTCACGCGAAGTGGCGGGCAGTAGGCTTTCTAGGCGTGACGAAAAATGCATCGTGTCGATGCTTCCTTTGCGTCCCACTCTCTGTGATAGATTTGATTTTCCCGCTATGAAGCACATCGCTGATTGGGCTCTGGGTACCGCTACGCTTCGCGGGGCTTCCTATGCCGACGCGCGCATTGGCGATGAGCGCAGCCGAGCGCTCTCCACTAAGAACGGCAAGGTCAGCAGCGCGTCGGATTCGGAGTCGCGGGGTATCGGTGTACGCGTCATTGCAGATGGGGCGTGGGGTTATGCGGCCTCTGACGATCTGAGTCGGGCTGCCGTCGAGTCCACTGCGGCGCGCGCGGTGGAGATAGCCAAGGCGTCGTCGCGAGTGAAGCAGAACGATATTCAGCTCGCGCCTGAAAAACCGGTCACTGGCGAGTGGGCCACGCCCATCCAGATTGATCCCTTTGCTACTTCCGTTGAGCAAAACATCGATCTGCTGCTCAAGATTGATTCTGAACTACGATCGGTCGCGGGTGTGACTTTGGCTGAAGCCAACATAAATTTTCACCGCGAGGAGCAGTGGTTCGTTTCGTCGGAAGGTGCCAACATTCATCAGACAAAATACACCACTGGAGCTGGTTACGCGGCGTACGCATTTGCAGGCAGCGAAATTCAGAAGCGGTCGTATCCCAACTCCTTCGGTGGGCAGTGGCAGAACAAAGGATACGAACTGGTTGAAGAGTTGAAGTTAATAGAAAACGCCCGCCGCGTCGGCGAAGAGGCGGTCGCCTTGCTGAAGGCGGACCGATGTCCGGAAGGCGTCTTCAACATTATTCTGGATGGCTCCCAGCTTGGGCTGCAGATCCACGAGTCGGTGGGACATCCCATTGAACTGGACCGCGTGCTTGGCATGGAAGCGAATTTTGCCGGAACGTCGTTCCTCACCCTCGACAAGTTGCGCAAGCTCCGTTATGGCAGCGATCTGGTCAACATTGTCGCCGACGCGCGCCAGCAGCACGGGCCCGGGCTTGGGACTTTTGGATTTGACGACGAAGGCGTGCCCGCGCAATGCACGCCCATTATCACCAACGGTTTATTCACCGGGTATCTCAGCTCGCGCGAGACGGCACACACTGTCGGCGCCAATCGCTCGGGTGGAACCCTGCGTGCAGAAGGCTGGAACCGGCTGCCGATTATTCGCATGACCAACATCAGCATTCTGCCCGCAGACAAGCCGTTGACTCGTGAGCAGCTGATTGCATCAACCGAGAGCGGCATTTACATGGAGACGAACCGTTCTTGGTCGATTGACGACAAGCGCTATAACTTTCAATTTGGATGCGAGGCAGGTTGGGAGATCAAGAACGGAAAGCGCGTCCGCATGCTAAAGAACCCCTCCTACAGCGGAATTACTACGGAGTTCTGGAATTCGATGGATGCGATCTGCTCGCGCGACGAATGGGTGCTTTGGGGAACGCCGCATTGTGGCAAGGGACAACCGCAGCAGGTGATGGGAACAGGGCACGGAGCAGCGCCGGCGAGGTTTAGAAACATTAAGGTAGGCAGTGCATATAAAGGAAATTAGACGCGCAAGCGAACGGGCGAGCTTCGCTCAGGATGACAATCTTATAGGTTGAATGCTTAAGTACTGAATGCTAACCCAGGATGACAATCTCATAGGTTGAGTGCCGAACACTGAATGTTAACTAAGGAAACCGCTGGCGACGTTTTCGAACGCATCACGAGGTATTCGACTGCCGATGAAGTCGAGGTACTTTTCTTCGGCGGTAAGAGTGCGCTCACTCGCTTTGCCAACAACACTATTCATCAGAATGTTGCCGAAGAAAACTACGGCGTGTCGGTGCGTACGGCATTCGGTCAAAAGACGGCACGGGCGACAACTAATAAGTTCGACGATGAGAGCCTGAACCGAGTAGTCCAGGCATCGGAAAATCTGGCAAAGGTCCAGCATCCGGATGCGGATTTGTTGCCGGTACCGGCAGGCTTACCGGGCGAGCGTGTCCGCGCCACAGCAGCGATTCCCAGCCGACACTTTGAGCTGACTGCCGCGACAACTCCGGAGCAGCGGGCTGAAGCGGTGAAGAAGATCGTGGCCGTGGCGGCCAAGCGCAAGCTCACCACCGCCGGAATCTTCTCAACAGCGGAATCAGTCGAGGGAATTTTCAATTCGCGTGGACTTGCGCAATGGCATACGCAGACTTCGTCGGAAATCTCGATCACTATGCTGGGCAGCAATTCATCGGGCTGGCAGAAAGCCAACTCACCACATGTCGCGAATCTTGATCCGCTGAAACTGGCCGATATTGCGGCACAGAAAGCACTCGAGTCGGCCAGCCCACTCGAGATTCCCGCCGGAAAGTATACGGTCATTCTGGAGCCAGCCGCAGTGCTCGATCTGGTCGGGTTCATGTTTTTCGATTTTGGAGGGTTGGCGATTCTCGATCAGCGGTCCTTCTTAAACAACCGCGTTGGAGCAAAACTCTTTGGGGAGAACATCAATATCTGGGACGATGTCTCTCATCCGCAACAATCGGGCGCGCCCTTTGATGGCGAAGGCATACCTCGTCAACGCGTCCAGTTGGTTGAGAACGGAGCGGTGGCGCGTCTGGTTTACGCTCGCTCCACGGCGGAGAAGACGAAAAAATCGGAATACAAAGAGAAAGTTGGTCTGATCGAACCGACCGGCCACGGTTTCCCTGTTCCCAACGAAATGGGAGAAGCTCCCATGAACATTGTTTTCGACGCGTCCAAAGAGCCGAAGACCGTGGACCAAATGATTGCCGGAACCGAACGCGGAATTCTGGTCACGCGCTTGTGGTATATCCGTGAAGTGGATCCTTACGAAAAGATTCTCACCGGCATGACCCGGGATGGCACTTTCCTGGTCGAAAATGGAACAATTCGGCATGGCGTGCTTAACTTCCGCTTCAACCAGAGCCTGATTCACATGCTTTCGAACGTCGAAGACATGGGAACCCCAGTCCGGGCCAGCGGCGAAGAGTCATTCGATATGGTGGTTCCAGCGATGAAGATTCGGGAATTTAATTTCACCGAAGTGACGAAGTTCTGAGAGCAGCTATGGTTAGCACCATAAGCACTACTTTCAGAAGCGCACGGGAAGCCTTTGCGATGAAACGGTGGCGGGCCTGACGGCATCAGCAATTCGCCCTTCTATCGCTTGATCGTCAGCGCCAGAAGTCCGGTTACTCTTCCCCAATCGTCAGTCTGCCTATTGAAGGAGACATACCTCCTCTGATCCGAGAAGCGGGTATCAACCAGCAACAACGTTCGGATTACGTGTACGTTTGCGCCGCTGTAATATTTGTACTCGTCGAATACGGCTCCGCACATAACGTACAAACGACCATTCCAAAGCATTAACAACGGACGTTGCGCCATCAGGGAACCTATGATGCCTTCCGGATTTACCGATGCTGCCGGCCAATATTGCTCCTCGACGAGGATTGGCAGCCCGCTGCTCAGGTAGTGCTTGCCGCGAAGTTTTTCGCCTAGCTCCTTCAGAGACAACTTCCCAGCAGAAGCGACCTGATCTTCCAGCGCCGAGTTGCGATCGCAACAGACATCTCGTTCCATTACGGCCGTTGCCACCGATGCCGCAAGGGTGGCCGATTCGCTTGTCGAGGCTGCAACGATTGAAGGCAAAGCCGCAACTCGCACTTCCTGATTGGGATGGAATACATAGCTCTCGCCGTCAGTCTGGCTGTGAGCGCTCATCCAGCAGCAAACTAGGATCAGCAGCGGAGTGGATAAGCGAAGGTGCAACGTGAATCGCATGGCCTGCCTCATGGCTGACTTCCCGTCAGTATAACTGCGAAAAAACTCGGGTGTCGGTGACCAATAAACTGTTCTATCGACACGATGCTACTGCACACTTTGATCGCATTGTCCTTGCAACCATTGAAGACTGGCTCTTGTTGCCTCGCTTTTTCAGCGATGAGATTTGCAAGCTCTGAATCTAGCGACAACTGCCTCATTCTCAAGGCTTTATCCCTACTAGTTCCATGACTTCGGTAACTTTTCCAGGCTGATTCCGGGGTGTAAGCTGCGGCCTAATGTCGAACCATGGGCGATCCGACGAGAACGCGAGTGCGGGTGCGGATCCCGAGGTTCGGAAAGAAGGCTCGTCGTCGGTGTCACAGGAACCAGTAAAAGCAGAAACGGGGAAAAAAACCGGCCGGCGTTATCCCGACATGCAGAGCGCGGTTCGCTTTCCCATCAAGCTACCGGTTGCGGTGAAGTTGCAGTCTGGCGACAGCCCGGCAGAAACGCAGAACATTTCCGCTAACGGCGTTCTTTTTCAAGTGGAGTCAGAAATGCCGGTGGGCTCACTGGTGGATTTCACCATCTCGTTGCCGGCGGACGTGGTGGGGGCGGAGGCCGATGTCCAACTCGACTGCCGCGGCCGCGTGGTACGGAATTACGAAGAAGATGGCCGCCGCGGAGTAGGGGTGGTTATCGATGAGTATCGGTTTGAGCGTCGCTGAAGGGTTCGAAGGAAACTGATGGCAAGCATTCCGGTCAGCGTGCAGGGGCAAGACAACGTGGGACAGCCGCACGAGAGCAATGGCGACGGCCGGTTCATTCGTGTGATCGTAGCTGACACGCAAGCCATCTTCCGTGCCGGATTGCGCAAGATTTTTGCCCTGGAAGACGATATCCGGGTCGTTGGCCAGTCTGAAACGTTAGATCAAACCATCTCTGCCGCCAAGAAATTTACAGCCGACATCCTGATCTTTGAAGCCGCCCTGTCCCCGAATCCCGCTGATGTGGTTTCCGAACTGCTGCGGCAAGCTTCTAACCTTCGTTTGGTAGTCGTCACCGAGCAACCCGAACAGGAGCTAACGCTCGAACTTTTTCGCCGCGGCGCGCACGGAATTGTCTCGCGTGAAGTTGAACCGGAGTTGCTGGTCGATTGTTTACGCAAAGTATCGCAAGGCGAACCCTGGCTCGATGGCAAAGGCATCCAGTGGGTGCTCGAAGCCTATCGCTCAACCGGCGGAAGGCCAACCTCGTCCCGTCCCAAAGTGCAGTTGACTCCGAAGGAGTCGTTGATTGTGTCCTGCGTCACTCAGGGCATGAAGAACAAGGAAATTGCGCTGCGGGTTGGCACCACCGAGCAAGTAGTAAAAAACTATTTGCGAAAAGTCTATGACAAACTGGGCGTCGCTGATCGACTCGAGCTGGCACTATTCTGCCTGCACAATCGAGTGTTGGATGGAACCATCAAAGTCCCCGCGCCGCCGCCACAGCCTTCGCCTGACAACGGTAGTGCAAGCGTGGCATTACCAGCACCCACTGATAGCCCCGAGAAACTCTCCTAGCCGTCACTTCAAGTTCCGATCATTAGTCTTTGCGTTCGTCTTTGTCTCTGCATTCGTCTTTGTCTTGCTTCCAGTGTCAGTGCCTATGGGAAGATCTTTGGAAGATACGAGGCGGGATCAGGCCTTGCTACCTGCGGACTGATCAAGTTGCGGTTCCACACTCCAGGCCATAAAATCGAAGTGGAAATAGTCGGGCGCGATTGTTCAGTTGATGTCGCTACCCACGAAAGCTTCCTGACTCATTTCCCCGTGACCACCGAGTTCTCGCCGGAGAGATGGCCGAGTGGCTGAAGGCGCACGCTTGGAAAGCGTGTTTACTCGAAAGGGTAACGTGGGTTCGAATCCCACTCTCTCCGCCATTACTTTTGTAATCTAGCAGTTACGCGGTGTGATACCTAGAATGATTCTGTTTCTGGGAGTCACATGAACCGCACCTGTAATCTCACCAAACGAGTCCAAACTCCCAAAGGCTTGCGCTACTGCACGGTCGTGCTCGCCATGAATGGGCGGGTGCGGGCCGATCTGGTCATTGTCAATGGTCAGGAAGAGCGTCATCCAGAAGGGGCGTACTACCTGGAATGGTGGAATGGATCGAAGCGAGTGCGGCTCTCTGTGGGCAAGGATGCGGCTGACGCTAGTGCTCGTCGGTTGCAAAAAGAGGCGGAACTGAATGCGGTGAACCACGGGGTCGCCGTTACCCCTCAGAATGGGAACGGACACAGATCGGTGAGCCTCACGGTACAGGAATTCCTTGACGAGACCAAGCTGACAAAGAAGCCGAAGACGTATGCAGCGTATTCAACTGCTCTGAAATATTTCCAAGAGTCCTGCCCCAAGATGTATCTCACAGACATCGACCGTAAAGACTTGCTGAAATTCTCCGCATTCCTCCGAGATACGAAGCAGCAATCGCCAAGGAGCGTCTGGAACAAATTTTCCAACATAATGTCGTTCCTAAAGGCGCAAGGCATTCGCGGATTAGTGGGCAAGAACGACTGGCCCAGATTCGTTGAGGAAGAACCTGAAGTTTACGAACGTGAGGAATTGGAGACTCTGTTCGCCGCATGCGATGAGGAAGAGCGGCTGTGGTATGAGTTTTTCCTGATGACAGGAATGCGTGAACAGGAAGTGATGCACTGTTCATGGGCAGATGTGAGTCTGTCGCGAAGCACGATCACTGTGCGTTACAAGCCAGAGTACGGTTTCAGCCCGAAGAATTACCGTGAACGCGAGATTCCTATCCCTGCAAAGCTCATCACGAGCCTGAAGGCATGGAAGGCGAAGTCCGATAAAACCTGTGGGCTGGTGTTTCCAACAGCGGGGTGTAGCCCGAAGCTCAACTTTCTAGACGATCTGAAAGCCGTCGCCGAACGTGCGAATCTCCAGAAGGACGACTTCTGGCTGCACAAATTCCGTGCGACGTTCGCGACGTGGTCGCTCTGGGCTGGCGTTGACCTGCGTACTGTCCAGCAATGGCTCGGGCACTCAGGCATGGAAAGCACGATGCGTTATCTCAAACCGTCCCGTAGCCAACAGGTGCGTGAGAAAGTGAACGAGATATTTGGAGGAAACCAATGATCGATACGCCATACCAATTCAAGTCTCTAGCGTCTCGCGTTAGAGGCATGCACGGTGCGCTGGATGCCGACCAGCTGGCGAAGTTGCTTGGTGTGGCGAAAGTCACGATTCTGCGCCGCGCGAAACGGGGCAAGATTCCATCGTTTCGTATCGGCACGATGGTTCGCTTTGACCCTCAGGCAATCTCTCGCTGGCTGCTCGAACAAGGCGTCCAGTCTCTGTCCTCTCCGAAGAGGGCACGGTAAACGGTACGGGCATGCATCCTCTTACGCGGATTGCAGGGATATCAGGGGGTGACTTGCAGCCCTTCTCTCAACCTGATTAGGGGTTACGTCACCCTCCCCGCGGTCATGGACCTCCGAACACTACTGCGATCCTAGTTCTACATGGATATCCAATCGACTTAAATCGCTCCGAAGAAACAATGGCACTGGAACAGATCGTTGGGTTATGAGGATCGTGGGAAACCACAAATTTAACTACTTTGCGGCGCAGATGACAACCCACGAAGACGCATGAATACCGAGTGTCAAGAGAAGTGGGACCCTTATTTGACCCCAGCTTTTTTCAACGGCAAAAGCACTGCGTTGGTCAAAAGCGCCTATCGGCAATAATACAGAAACGGTCGCAGCTGGCTTTGGCAGCAAATCTCAGGGCTCTTACTGGATCTGGGCCGGCAGATCGAACATGCGAGGCGAGAGTTCAACGAATTGACCGCTTTTTCGCAATACAAGGCGAAGGTGCGGTACGGGACAAAAATAATTCACGGGAAAAGAATTCAAGAACAGTTGTCTCACGATCAGGACAGACTAAGCGTAGGCTGGCCAACCCCAAAAATGGTAAAGCCCGAACTGATGTGCCTAAGGCACGGTGTTCACGTTTTCCGATAATGCTGAGGTGTGCAACTCCCGTACGACGGGCAAACCGGAAGTTGCAAGCACTTTGTGTCCCCCTCTGGTTCGCGACTGGAAAAGAAATAGCATTCAAGAACCGCTCTGATGATCGAAATGCCTTACCGGTCTGCAACGCAATCCGCTTCAACCTCAACTAACCATTCGCGATTGATGAAACCCTTCATCTCGACGAAGGTGGTGGCAGGCCGGATTGCGGCAAAAACCTCGCTTGTGCGCACGGGCAGCGGCTTCCCATTGCGAGACATCGGTCAACATGATTCGTGTCCGCACCACACTGTCGATGGAAAGGCCAGCGTCCACCACAGCATCCGCGATGATCTCAAGGCAACGTCTCGTTTGGCCATAGACGCCGCCTGGACAAGCTACGCTTCCGTCTGCCGCGATCGGCGCAGTGCCTGAAACAGCAACGGGTCACGCTACTGTTAACGTCAGGTATTCATGCGGCCTCGTGGGTTGTCATCTGCGCCGCAAAGTATTTGAATTTGCAGTTTCCCACGAAACTCATAAAGCGAAGGTCGGTCGCGGACATTCGACACCCCACCGCCAACCGGCCACCCGTTTCGCAGAGTTCCAAGAGCCAGTGGACCGAAGCTAGGGGCTCCATTTGGGGCTCCAATTGGACCATGAATGACAACGTCGAGCAAGAATGAGAAGGATGCCCTTGATGTCCGCTCCTCATCTCTACGGCTAGTGCTCAAGGCATCCCGCAATCCTTGTTTGACCCGAGCCGGCGAGATCGCGACCCGTCTATTGCTGAGGCTTTGGAAACGAGACTGAGAGATATCATGGTCGGCGATTTGTCAAGATGGCCACAGTTTTGTGACCACTCTGTGACCAGCGCCGATGTTCGCCTAAGCGTCGGTTTAAGAACTATTCAGGATTGAGGATAAATACCCGTTGGTGGAAACAGCAGCCTCTGCCGTGACAGGGAACTCATGGCCCGTAAAATCGCAAGAGATTGAACAATTGCCGCGGCGCACCTCTCATTTCGTTTCCCCTGTAGAAGTAGTCAGTTCCAGATCCTTCCTCTGTTTTGAAAGAGGAATGTGGTTCACGATTAACCGGACCCCTGTTTGACCGGTCAAAAAACTCCAGATCCATTGCAAGAAAACGGTGAGACGCAGACTGCTAGTTGAGAGAAACTGAAGATGAACTCCTGCCCACGCGAGCCAGGCTACTATCCCGCTCAGCCGCACCTTACCCGCTTGA
>DATKEN010000027.1:0-2162 GCA_035512155.1 Terriglobales bacterium
CGTTCGCATGGGATCGGCTACCGCGATTACGCCCTGCACTGTGCTCATCGTCGAGAAGGGCGAAATGTTCAAGGTGCTTCACCAGCAGCCTGCGTTGTCAGATCGCTTCATCAGTTTCATGCTGGCGCGGAACATTCGAATTGAAGAGGATTTGATCGATCAGCTGTTCAACTCCAGCGAGAAGCGGCTCGCCCGCACTCTTCTATTGCTTGCACGCTATGGCAAAGACGACAAGCCCCATGGATTACTTCCCAAAGTATCGCAAGAAATGCTGGCGGAGATGGTTGGCACAACACGCCCGCGAGTGAATTTTTTTATGAACAAATTCAGGAAGCTCGGTTTCATCCGGTACAACGGCGGCCTGCAGATCAACACCTCGCTGTTGAGCGTGGTGCTGCACGACTGAGGCATCTACTTTGGCCGCATGCGCCATCCTATTCATTCACGCTGTCACCGGTTGATGGTACTATCTGGAAGTGCAGTAAATGAACGCACTCGTGGGTGGATTCCGCGAGACGCAGGGATGCTCACTACGGAACAGCCCCGGCGTCAAAGAGAAGACTGGGGTTAGCCTCAAAATCGAAATGGCTGGCAGGCACAACACGGGGCGTAACTCGATTAGGGTGTTGGCCCTTACACTGGCGGCCCTGTTCGTGCTGTTCGCCGCGCAGGCCCTGACTCATACCCACGCAGACGGACAAAATGAGGCCACGTGCCAGCTTTGCCAAGCGGCGCATCTGGGCCCCGTACCGGCAACGGGAATCGCGTCGCTGATAAGCCTTCTTCTTGCAACAGGATACGTTCAGCCGTTCGTCGTACCGATTCACCAAGAGTTTTTCTTCCACGATTCTCCCTCCCGCGCGCCGCCTAGCGCGTAATCCACATCTGATCACTCTCCATCGCGCTGACCCCACAAGTGGGGCGGCGCAACCGCCCTTTTTCCAGGCGGCCACTCCAACAGCAGCAAACACGCATCACCCAACTTGGGGGTCGGAGGAGAAATTCAAATGAGGTTTAGAAGGCTTGCATTTTTGGTTTTGAGTTTAGTCTTGCTGATTTGCGCGACGTCCAGCCGGGCACAGTTGGGGAATTCAGGCTCGATTGATGGCGTGGTGAAAGACCCGTCCGGCGGAGTGGTTGTCGGCGCGAAGGTCGAGATTGTCTTCCCCGTGACCGGCTATCAAAGGGAGACCACCACGGGGAGCGATGGGAGCTTTCATTTTTCGAACGTGCCTTTCAATCCCTACCATTTGACGGTGACAGCAACGGGGTTCTCTGCTTATTCACAGGATGTGGACGTCCGGTCCACGGTGCCCACGGGTTTGCAAATTAGCCTGAAGGTAGGCACGGAAGTACAAAGCGTGACCGTGGAAGCAAAGGCTGAGGATCTCGTCGAAAAGGATCCCAGCTTTCATACGGACGTAGACACATCGCTGACGGACAGGATGCCACTAGAAAGCCAGTCGTCTTCGGTCAGTTCGTTGGTGACGCTGGCGACACCGGGCGTAGTGGCCGACTCGAACGGCCTGTTTCATGGACTCGGTGACCACGCCGAGAATTCGTTCTCCGTGGATGGGCAGCCCATTACGGACCAACAGAGCAAGGTCTTCTCCAACCAGATTCCATTGGACTCGATTCAGTCGCTCGAAGCTGTCTCCGGCGGGCCGCCAGCGGAATACGGCGGAAAAACAAGCCTGGTGATCAAGGTGACGACGCAATCCGGCCTTGGTGTGACCAAGCCAAGGGGCACCATTTATTCTTCTTACGGCAGTTTCGGCTCCGTCAATGGCGGCTTTCGGCTGGCGTTCGGCGGCCCGAAGTGGGGAAATTTCATCGCCGCGAACGGATTGAACACCAGTCGGTTTCTCGATCCGCCGGAACTTCATGCCATCCACGACAAGGGCAATGAGGAGAATGTCTTTGATCGGGTGGACTATCAGGTCACCGGGGCGGACACCATCCATACAAACTTTCAATACACGCGTTCGTGGTTCCAGACGCCAAATACGATCGATAACCTGAACCTGGGAGTTCTCGATCCGCTTACTAATTCTCAACTTCCGGCGCAGGATCAGCGTTCGCAGATCAAGACTTTTAACATCGCGCCAGTATGGACCCGCCTGATCAGCACCACGACGCTGTTCACCTTCGGCGGTTTCGTC
>DATKEN010000028.1:0-3128 GCA_035512155.1 Terriglobales bacterium
CATGCCGCCATCACGATTCCCCATCCCGCAAGGCACATTGGATATGTTGATTCTCCAGATCGTATCGCTGGAGCCTGTGCATGGGTATGGCATCGCGCTAAGGTTGGAGCAAATCTCGCGATCTGTGGTGCAGGTCAACCAGGGCTCCCTCTATCCGGCACTACACAGGCTCGAACAGAGGGGATGGCTCAAGGCCAAATGGAAGCAATCGGAAACCGGCCGGGAAGCCAAGTTCTATTCGTTGACGGCTGCTGGACGACTGCAGCTCACTGAGGAACGAAACAGTTGGGCGCGCCTGGCAGGCGCAGTTCAGCTTATCTTCGATGAGGGTAGCGGCTCATGAGGCAACTCGTGAACTGGTTCCGTCGCAAGCAAATGGATCGCGACCTGGATCGCGAGTTGCAGTATCATCTCGACCGTCGAATCACCGACCTTAAGAATTCGGGATTGCCAGCCCAGGAAGCCCGAAAACGCGCGATGCAGGAGTTGGGCGGCATCGTGCAAACGCAAGAGGAAGTGCGCGACATCTGGCTTCGCTGGTGGTTGACTGATTTCCTTTACGACTTCCGCTTTTCGTTGCGCTCTTTTCTCAGGACCCCCTCGTTTACCATCACCGCGGTGCTCTCGCTCACGCTTGGCATTGGAGCTACCACAGCGATCTACTCGCTGGTGGATCAGATCGTACTGCACGCGCTTCCGGTCCGCGAGCCGGAACGGCTTGTCCTGTTCGATTGGGATGGAGATTGGGTAGGGAATGGCTTCGGCAGTTGGAATCTCATGCCCTATCCCGTCTGCCGCGATCTTGATCAGCAAAAGCAGTTCTTCGAAGATGTTTTCTGTCGTGCTCTTACCCCGGTGAATCTTTCGATCGGCGGCGACACTTCCCCTGTCACTGCGGAGATCGTTTCCGGTAACTATTTTCCCGTGCTCGGCGTAGGTGCGGCTGTGGGCCAAGTCATCACAAGTGACGACGATCACGCGCCGAATGCCGTGACTGTCATTTCTTACGATTTTTGGCGGACGCACCTCAGCGGCGCTTCCGATGTCGTTGGCCGCAAGCTGCTAGTGAACGGCCATCCGCTGACGATCATCGGTGTGGCGGCCTCGACGTTCCGCGGCATCGATGTGGGCGAAGTGCCGGTGCTCTGGATCCCAGCCTCGATGTCGACTGCAGTCGTTCCTGGTCTCAATGATCTTCTTGATCGCCGTACATTCTGGATGCAGGTGCTGGGCCGCTTGAATCCAGGCATGACGCGGCAGCGTGCTGAGTCGGGACTGCAACCATGGTTCAAGGCCATGCTGCAGGAGGATATGGGTCGGCCCGGCTTTCCCGTCATCACTGCAGAACGCCGCCAGGAATACCTCAATTCATCGCTGACGCTCACATCGGCGCCACAGGGGCATTCTCCGTTGAGACGACAGCTGTCTGACCCGCTTTGGATGTTGTTTGCCGCGACGGCAGTATTGTTGGGTCTGGTCTGTTTGAATGTCTCGGGTCTCTTCCTGGCGCGGGCGTCGACCCGTGTGCGTGAGATTGCCACCAGGCTGGCATTAGGTGCGTCGAGTGGGCGGCTCACGAGGCAGCTGCTTGCCGAGAGCCTGCTGATCGCGCTGGCTGGTGGACTGCTTGGCATCGCATTGGCGCCCCTCGGCGTGCGAGTTCTGATCGCATTCATTCCTCGGAGCATCAGCGCCAATGCCTTGCACGCGGGCATTGATTCGCGTCTGTTGCTCTTCGCTCTCCTGGTGACTGTGATCGCTGGCATTGTGAGTGGTCTTGCTCCCGCCTTCCAGTCAGGCCAGTGCTCGCTTGCGTCGTCACTTCGAGAGCGAGGCGGCACAGCCTTTGGCCGCGTCCGGCTTCGAAAAATCATTGTTACCGCACAAATTGCCTTAGCTTTGACACTGGTCGTGGGCGCCGGATTGTTTGTGCGAACTTTCGATGCCTTGATAACAAAAGGGCCCGGCTTTGTTACATCAAGCCTGGTCTCGTTTGGTATCGATGCGATGCGAGGCGGCTATTCGAATGCTGAAGGAGAGAAGATGATGGCCCACGTTGAAGATGCGATCCACCGTTCTCCGATGATTCAGAAATCAGCGATCGCTCGCAACCCGTTGCTGACCGGCGGTAGCTGGAATAATCAAATGACGATCTTTGCGGATCAAAGGATCGTTACTGATCGCCTTGTCCATCTGAATGCCGTCACGCCGGGATTTTTCGAGACGTTGGGCATCAAACTCCTTGCCGGTCGAAACTTCGACGACCATGATGTTTCCCCGCCGGGCCGGCCAGGCTGGCGTTCGGCGATCGTGAGCGCAGGATTCGTAAAGCGATACTTGGCAGGCCGAAATCCCCTCGGCACACGAATCTGTCTGGACAGAAGACCCGACGCCAAGCCAACGATGGAAATTGTCGGGGTCATGTCAGATTTCAGTTACCGCGGACTTCGCGACGACACCGAGCAAGCGTATTTCCCTTTTTACGAAGGCGAGCATCCGTTCGGCACCTTTTATGTCAGAGTGCGCGGAAACCCGGAACCCGCTCTCGAATCGCTTCGCGCGATTGTCCGCAGTGCCGCCCCGACCTTGCCGATGACAGATTTCCGTACGCTTGACGAGCAAGTGCATCGATCGCTGAATGCCGAACGTATGTTGGCCACTCTGTCTGGAAGCTTCAGCACAATTGCGCTGTTGCTGTCCTTGGTTGGTCTCTACGGCGTAATGTCGTTTGTCGCCACGCAACGGACGCACGAGATCGGGATTCGGTTGGCACTGGGCGCGCGGCGCTGGTCTACGATCTGGTTGGTGCTCCGCGATGGACTGGTGATGATCCTCTCAGGAATATGCATTGGGCTGCCGATTGTTTTGGCTTTGGGCCGGCTTGTTGAATCGCAGCTCTTCCAGGTGAAATCCTGGGATCCCGCTGTAATCGCCATTGCTATCCTGGCTCTCAGCCTGGCGGGGCTCGGTGCTACGCTCCTTCCCGCGCATCGCGCTTCTGGCGTAAACCCAACCGACGCATTGCGAGTCGATTAGATTCTTGTTTCGCTTCACATCGACTAACTGTCCAAAATCCTTTCGGTAGCGCCTTATGTAGCAAGACGGTTTCGTGAGTTCACGGATCACGA
>DATKEN010000029.1:0-7411 GCA_035512155.1 Terriglobales bacterium
GGGATGGGGGAATCAGGCTAAAGGTAATCGCCTCAACATTTAATCCCAACATGCCGTATAATTCGGCGCTGATCCCGAGCGTCCATGGGTGCCGAACCCTACAGCGAACGCCGTGTCCTGCCAGCAGAGCGGTATTCCATCGTGGTCATCACGCTGGATGAGCAGATGTTTCGGGAAATGCGCGGGGCGCTCGCTTCCAGCTTCCGCGCTACTCTTGCCAGCACCGAATCACAAATCAAGACGCTTATCGATGACCCGGACATCCATGGAATTGTCCTTGATCTGGAAAGCATTGGGGATGGCGCCGCTGACGGCATCGAGGTGCTGCAGGAAATGCGCCGGTTGCGGGACGACCTGATCATGGTGGCGATCACCTCTTCGACCGGCAGCGAACTCCCCCTGCAGGCCAGTCAGGCAGGGACAGACCACTTCTTTCTTAAACCGGTTGACGGTCAGCAGCTGCGAACCGTGCTGCTGGAAACCATGGAAAAGCGAGCCCTGCAGTTCGAGGGCCGCTGGTTGCTGGAGCAGGTGGAAAGCCGCTCTGCCTTCTGCGGCCTGATCGGCGGCAGCGAGCCCATGCGCAAGGTGTATCGGGCGATCGAGGCGGTCGCGGGCAGCAACGCCAGCGTCGTGATCCGGGGCGAGAGTGGCGTGGGCAAAGAGTTGGTTGCCCAGGCGATCGTCCAGAGTGGGGAACGCCATGACAGACCATACGTGTGCCTCAACTGCTCGGCGCTGCCCGAGAGCCTGATTGAATCGGAGCTCTTCGGATATGAAAAGGGCGCCTTCACCGGCGCCGACAGCGCCAAGCCGGGATTGATTGAACTGGCGCACACCGGCACCCTTTTCCTGGACGAGATTACGACCCTCAACCTTGGGTTGCAGAGCAAGCTGTTGCGCGCTGTCCAGGAGCGGTCGGTACAGCGACTGGGAGGGAGAGCTGCAAAGAAGATTGATTTCCGCCTTATTACCGCAACCAATGACGACCTGGAAGGCGAGGTGAAACGAGGGCGGTTCCGGGAGGACCTGTTTTATCGCATCAACGTTGTCCCTATCGTGGTTCCTCCGCTGCGCGAGCGCCGCGGAGACATTCCCCTGCTGGTCGAGCACTTTCTCAGGCTGTATTGCGCCGCCAACCGAAAACCGGTCAAACAGCTGCAGCCAGAAATCATGGGAATTCTCGAGGGCTACTCCTGGCCGGGCAATGTGCGCGAGCTTGAAAACGTGGTGCAGCGGCTGATCATCATGAGCGATGGCCCCGTGATCGCGGCCCATCATCTGCCGCAGCACCTCCTCACTTCGAGCGCGGCCAGCCACGAGGCCATTTTGATCCCCGAAGGAGGAGTAGACTTCGACGCCGAGATGGAGAACATTCAGATTGCCTATCTCAATGCCGCGCTCCGCCGGAGTGATGGCAAAAAGTCCGCTGCCGCCGCTTTGCTTCGGATCGACCCGCAACGCATGAAGTACCTCTGCCGGAAGCTGAAGCTTTGATGGTTGGACGGCGGCAAATGGTTAAAATTTAACCTATCTTCGGTTAATAATTGACCAATCATTTCTTTTCACCGTTTCGGGGCTGATTGCGAAAACTCCGGGAAACCACCACTAAACAATTTGGATTGTTGCACTTACTGGTTTCGATTGGGGCCTCTTCGGGTTTGGCACGAGCCTTGCTTTGGTCAAGGCGTGCAGTAGAAGGAAATCAAAAAAATTCAGATATTCATGAGGAGCGCCCCGTGACCATTCAGAAGAAATCCTTGATCAGCACCCTGAACACAACCAAGAAGGCGATCGTCGCCAGCAGCGCGGTTGAGACGGCGTCACTAACGCCCGCCACCAAGAATCTGGCTCACAAGAATCTGGCTCACAAGAATCTGGCTCAGAAGAATCTGGCTCAGAAGAATCTGGCCCAGAAGAATCTGGCCCAGAAGAATCTGGCCTGAGGGTGAGCTGACTTAACAGCTTGGTTCCGAAAAAAGGCTGCGCGGCCTGCGCAGCCTTTTTATTTGTTTACCAGATTTTGCGACCCACGAAGTCCGCCGCACTCCTCCAAGCCAGCCCGGCAAGGCTGGTGCGCTTGCCGTAGAACCTGGCTAACCCGATCATCCCAGGTTTCAGGTAGCCGTCCGGATTGTCGAGGAGTAGTTCCGCTACATAGAAGTTGGGCGCTCGCAAGCCCTTGTATTTGGTAAGGTCGATCAGGCCGGGTGGAATTTCGGAGGACGCCGGAGCGACAGTCAATACTCGCGCTTCCCGTAACCCGAACATTCCATCAATCTGCAGCCGCGCGTAGGAATCGGGTTGAAGCTTGTACATGTCGTGCTCCGAGAGATAGATATGGGCCCTCAAGCTATCCAGATCAGCCACCTCCACCAATTCCGTCCCTTCGACGAGGTGGGCTCCCAGCCGGTCTCCTACGCGGGGTGTCAGCACAACTCCGGAGATAGGGCTTCGCAGGTCGAGTTTGGAAACCTCGGAAGCAAGGTCTTGTATTTGTTGAGCCAAGCGCTCGCCTTCCTTTGCGGCTGCGCCGAGATCTGCGTAACCAAGGAGGGCCGTAGCCGCGCGAGCATGCGCGACCGCGTAGTCTGCCTGGCTGCGCGCCAACTTGGATTCCAAGGCCACGTTATGCAGTTGGAACAAAGGAGCACCGGCGGTGGCGGGCTGCCCTTCGTCGGCATAGACCTTGGTCACCGTTCCGGGCACGAGGTTGCGAACGACCGCTCGATTCGCCGCCTCAAGCACGAAGCGGCCATCGCCAGTGTCATGCCACAGCGGTAGGAGCGCGAGGGCTATGACGATTGCCGCCAGCCCTATTGATCGGCGAGGAGTAAACCAGGCTCGCACCCGGTCTTTCTTGTCCAAATAGACGAATTTCATAAAGTTCACCAGAGTTCGGATGCGTGAGCGGAAGATCAGTCCCGCCGTGGCAAGCTCGGGAATGAACGACCACTCGGGGTTAAAGTTACGGAAGGCGTTCCCGACGAACCGGGCCACGATGTAGAGAACCGTGTAGCTGTAGAGGCCGGAGAGTATTGCGTATACGGCGAAGCCCAATCGCTGGCGCTTGGGTACGTAGGGGGCTTCCACAGGGAGTCGCCAGACATATTTTCGCACCCAGGAGGAAACATAAATTGTGGAGGCTTCTTTCAGATCGGCGATGCCTAGGATTTCGCAAAGCATGTGGTACCCATCCAGTTTCATTAGCGGGTTCCAGTTGATCAGAATCACGCCGATGCCCGTGATCAGGATGATGGTGTAAGCGAAATCGTGTACTGCGGTTCCAGGCGCCGTGCCCCACCAGAGAGGCGTCGCAATGGCGCAAACCATTAACTCACTCCATACGCCTGCCACGCTGATCATGAGCCGCTGGTGGCGGTCGCCGGTGACCATGCCCTCGGTCGTATCAGTGTAGAAGGCGGGGCTCAGGTAGATGAGAGCGAATCCCATGGCGGCAACGCGTCCGCCGTAATGCTTGCAGGTTAGACCATGGGCGATTTCGTGGATTGCCATGAGCACCGTCGCTAAAAGCCAGAATGCGGCCACGTCCCACAAGGTTTTGTCGGCAAAGTTATAAAACTGAAAAGTGTCGCGGCCCACTTCACTCCAGTGCGTGAAGAAGATACCGGCCATTAAGGCGAACGCGGTCAAGGTAATCAGGGTGAACCACCACGTGTAGAAGAACCCGATGCGATTGTGCAGCCAACCGAGGAAACGGTCCGGGTTGACGGCCGGAAATGCGATCATTGAGAGGTCGCCAAATTTACTCTTCTTTTTGAACAGCTTCCGCCGTTCTTCGGCGCTTTTCTGCATGAGCGCAATGTTTTTTTCCAGCGGAGTCTTGTACCAGAACTCGATGCCCTCGAGGCTGTCCGCTAAGTCACGAACCTCCTGCGCTGAGTATGAAATTCCGGTCTCTTGAAAGTACAAGTCTGCGATCTCTTCATACGACCGCTGGCCGTTGAAGAGTTGCGCAAACTGCCAGTTCTGCGGGGTGAAGGTAAAGAGAGCTTCCACGCCGGGCACAAAAGCGCGAACTACGACTTGACCTTGCTGAATGTGCTCCTTGAAGACAATGTCCGGATGAAGGCGGGGATGGCGCCGGCTGATCACCCGTGCCGGTATTTCCGGCAATAGTTCATTCAGAGCTTCGGTGATGTTCATCGCAGGTTCTCGAGCCTTACGCTCGCGTCCATGCCCGGACGGAGCGAGCCCGGTTTCCCCTCGAGTTCTACCGTAACTTCGATCGTGCTGCTGGCGGGATCGACGACTGGACTCACTTGCACAACTCTGACCTTGTATTTCTTGTCGGGTAGATCCAGAGTCGTCATCGGCAGTTCTTGACCCTTTTTGAGTCGTCCAATGAACTTCTCAGGCAGGGTGAATCGCATGCCCAGCGGCCCCTCGGCCGTGACCCAGAACAGCCGGTCTCCTCTGGCAACCTGTTGTCCCTGACGCGCGTAGCGGCGGGCCACCACTCCGGAAAAGGGTGCGCGGATCTTAGTCTTTTCCAGTTCCAGTTCAAGGGAACGCTCCGTCTGGCGGGCGTTCGTGAGCATTTCGCGAACGCGCTTGACGTCCCATGTTTCCGATTCCGCCTTGAACTTAGCGTGTTCGAGTTGCTCCTTGGTGATGATCTGGGCATCCCACATTTTTTGGGCGCGGTCGTAGTCAGACTGCATGACCTTGGCTTCGGCTTCCCAGTTCTTCAAGTCGGCTTCGGTGCTGCGGGTCTTGGCGCGCGAGCCTTCCAGGTCTGACACCAGTTGCCGGTCATCCAATCGCGCCAGCAGGTCCCCTGAGCGAACGTGCGCGCCCACCTCCGACCTCAGTTCGGCGATCATGCCTTCGCGCTGCGCGAGCACGTCAAGCTGGTGCTCCACAATCAGCGGTCCTGAAACCGTGAAGCCGCTGTCGCTCGCGGGAGCGGTTGCCACCGGAGCGCTTGCCGACGCCCCCGCAGGCGCTGGAGAGGGAGCGGCCGCGACCTCCGTGCTCTTCTGGGAGCAACCCAGCCAAGGCAGCAGAGCCGCGCCCAGCAGGACCAGGGCAAGATCGTTCGGTCTTCTACTTTGCATTACCTCACACTCCAAGCCACGACCATGCTCGTGAATAAATCCACAAAAGCGGTTTGCGAAACAGGACATAACCGGCCGGATACCATCCCACCCGCACCTTTCCTCGTCCTTCCATGCCGGCGCGAATTGCTCCGTCGAGGTTCGGAATCGCGACCCGCGCGAAAAATACCCTGGATTCGCCCTGCAGCATTCCTTTGGGGCTGACGACGATCACGTCGCCGCGAAAGATTCGTGTCGGGAAACTGTTGAGCTTGATGGAAGCGTGTGACCCGGCACGCAGCAGGCCGGAATCGGTATCGTCGACGGCCACGTCCGCGATGGCGCGCGATGTATCGACCACTTCGGCGAAGCTGTCTCCATACTGCAAGCGTCTTCCCACCATGTTTTCCACGTGCGGTGTCGCCACCAGGCCGTCAATCGGGGACCGCAACCGGGTCTTGTCCAATAGCGCCTGGTCCCTTGCGACCTCCGACTTCCAGAGGTCGGCCTGTATCCGCTGCACGCCTGCTTCGCTGCCATCGTTGCCTGCCAGCGAGCGATTCATCTGCAACAGTGCGGTTTGATATTTGGCCTCGGCCTGGGCAAGCGCCGTGCGAGCCTCCCAATCCCCAAGGTCCGCGATAACCTGGTCACGGGTAACACGGTCACCTTCACGAACGTACACTTTGCTGACCACCCCCTCCACCTCGGGCTGGATCTGTGCCGAATGCACGGGAGACACGACGGCATCTCCGTCGACCCGCAGTGGCAATGGGAATCCCGCCAGGAAGATCAATAGAACGACGGCTGCGGCGACGATGAGGGTGCGGCGCCGCTTTTCCATGGCCATAAATCTCCGCTTCTTCTGCAGCAACGGCTCGAGCACGGAAATGAACGGCACCTCTTTGTACATCTGCGCATTGCGCAACGCGACCGTCGCTTGTCCGGCGAGCACTTGAAGAATCTCCAAGTGGGCGGGCGAAAGAAAATCGGGATCCGCGCTTTCGAGGCCCAATATGCCAACCCGCCCCGTATCGTCAGTCAGCGGTATCGCATAGAATCCGCGCATCCCAGAAGTTTCGAAGTAGCTTTGGAACTTCGCATGAGTCTCCTGGCGTGCGGCGTCGATCTCGGTCCCGTGCTGTCGGACGTGCACCACCTCCGCGGAAAGCATGGCCCACCGCAGGATGTCGTTGAGCGGCGCGATGTCCGGGGCGTTGGCATCGACCTGTGTGACCCCGGTGACGGCGCTGAGTTTGTACTTTCCACCGTGCTCGAGGGCCACCGCCGCACGCTCGTAGGGAATCACCGCCTGCGGCGCGTTGACAATGGTCTGCAGAACACGTTCCAGGTTCAGCGTGGAGGTGATCTCGTGGCTGACGGTCACCAGCATTTCCAGGATTTCCACCTTGCGCTCGGCCAACAGGAGGCTGGCATTGTGCAGGGCGATGCTTGCCGTCTCGTTCAGACTGCTGAGTACGAAGAGGTCGTCTTCATCAAAAGGCGTTCCGTCGAGCCGGTTGATCACTTCCACTACGCCGACCAGAGATTCCTTGTCGAGCAAGGGGGCGACCACAATGGACTCGACCCGCCCTTCATCCGTGTTCAGGTTGCGGCCAATCAGCCGTTCGTCGTTAGGATCTGCAATCAGCACGGGTTCTCCGTTGTCGGAGACGTCGCCAGCGATCCCTTGACCTCCTTTTTGTGTCATTCCTTGCCGGGTGGTTGGATCCCATCCCGCCTGGTGCATCAGTAAAAGGCTTCCATCGCCTTGAACCATCCACACGTTGACCGCCTGGCACTCCAGCATCTCCCGCATCTTGCCGCCGATGATCGGAAGCAGCTCATCCATCTCAAGGGTTGAGCTGAAAACCTTTTCTATGTCGTAGAACTGGGTCAACCGGGTAATCGAGGTCATCGAGTTATGGCGTTCTTCTTCGTAGACCTGGGAGGAGACAAGGGCTAGGGCTGCTATATTGGCCAGAGGTTCAAGAGCCGGCAGCGCTAGTCGGTCCAAACCTCGTTCGAAGCCGAGAATCTCAATCGCACCGATAAGCGTCTCGTCGTTGACCAGAGCCACGCAGGCCAGATACTTCACCGTCCGGCGAACATTGAGATGCGCGTAAGTCTCACGCTCCAGGGTCGCACCGTCAAAGACAGTCGTTTTCTGATCGCGGAAGATGACGCCCAGGGTTCCGGCCTCTGCCGGGACGACCTGGTCCGGCTGCGCTTCCTCTCCCACCGTGGAGCGCGCCGACCAGTAGCGCTTCTCAGCATCTTCCTGCAGGATGTAGACGGTCACAGTTGTCCCCGGGAGCCACTCCAGGACTGCTTGTGCCGTAACCCGCGCT
>DATKEN010000030.1:0-2338 GCA_035512155.1 Terriglobales bacterium
CGGCCGAGCGCCATGGATTCCTCGACACCCAGCGTAAGGACCTGATCTCCTCGATCGAGAACACGATTGCCACCATCAAAGAGATCGATCAGATTTCCCGGCAGAAGTTCGAAGAAGCTTTCGCGAAGATCAACGAAAACTTCCAGGCCACGTTCAAGAAGCTCTTTGGCGGCGGCCACGCCTTCATGAAGCTGACCGACGAACTAAACAGCGCCGAGAGCGGTATCGACGTCGTGGCCTCGCCTCCTGGCAAGCGCCTGCAGAGCGTTCTCCTGCTCTCCGGCGGCGAGAAAGCTCTGACCGCACTCGCGCTGCTGGTCGGAATCTTCCAGTACGCGCCCAGCCCCTTCTGCATCCTCGACGAAGTCGACGCGCCGCTCGACGAAGCTAACGTCGGACGCTTCACCGAACTGGTCCGAGAGATGAGCGTGCAGACCCAGTTCGTGCTCATCACGCACAGCAAGAAGACGATGAGCATCGCTCCCGTACTGTATGGCGTCACCATGCAGGAGCCGGGGGTATCAAAGCTGGTTTCTGTGAGGTTTGGAGCGCAAGGCTAGCGGCTCATACCAGCGAATACAGGTACTTCGAGGGGTACACCAAGGCAGATCTCAAGGCTAGGGAGAGCTGCGTTACTAGGATTGTGGATCTGAGGGGGGTGAGGTCAACCGTGAAAACTTGTGGCGGGCCTTCCAATACACGCCGGCAGCCCCGGAGGCCATAAGCAACCAGGTTCCCGGCTCAGGAACTTCTCCTCCCCCGCCGCCGCCGTTACCGCACGGATCACCCTTATTCTTTTTCTTATCGCCACTCACCGATGAGGTTCCGATTCCAGTGGAGTCTTTGGGCTTCTTCTTCGTTCCAACGCCACAGACGCCGCCCGGTAAAAGAGCTGGCAAAATCGGCGTGAAGCCTTCGTTGGAGATCGGGTCGTAAGAACTCAGCGGCGCTGCAGGTCCCAATCCCGGAACAGGATTGCGATTCATCAACGCCGATTGAAACGGCACTGGTGGAGCGGTCATCGCTGTCCCCTGGTCGGGATGAACCGGCTCATCAAACTTTGCCGCAGGTGGCTCCGATTCCGAAGTCGCTTGCTGCGGAACTTCCTCGACCCGGTTGGCGCAACGAGTGCGCGCCGTCATCTTGCCATCTGTGATGACGCTCTCGCCCTTCTTAAGGCTCACCCGGTGCCGCGTCCAGTAAACCCGGTTGCCAATCCGGTAGGAAACGTACGCCGTCCGTGCCAGGACCAATTTCACCACTCGCGCGTGATCGTAGTCGAAGCCCGCATAATGCGCTGCGACGACGGGATCGTGCTCGGCCGCCCACTTCAATTCCCGGACATCTCGAACGCCGCCAGCAACGACTGAGTATCGATATATGGGGCGGCCATCCAACTCGCGCAGCATTTCCTTCTGCGAGGCGACGAAAAGATTACGGCTGGCTTCCGCCGTTTTCCGGTCTGGCTCCGCATTCCTTGCTGCATGAAACAGCGATGGGCTTAAAAACTGCAAGGCTACGGAGGAAAGCGCGAAGGTGAACGCGGCGCACAGGAAAATCAGCAGCGCGCGGCGCATCCGGCGATTACGGCGATGGCGACGGCTCC
The DNA here is from genome assembly GCA_035512155.1 of Terriglobales bacterium. Classification (GTDB taxonomy): domain Bacteria; phylum Acidobacteriota; class Terriglobia; order Terriglobales; family Acidobacteriaceae; genus JABCYV01. Next base: position 1,607 of record DATKEN010000030.1, read on the forward strand.
GGCGCTTCCGGATCACCGTACGCGTCACCCCGTCCTGGGGTTCATTCGACAACTTCTACCTGCCTTTGCGGCCTAGAGTCTGGGGCTCGGCCGACACACACCACACCCGGAGGCTTGCGAAGCAGTTCGAGTGCCATTACTGACAAGCCCAAATTCCGCTAAATCCTAGAACTTACAGTACTTTTCTGCCAAGCATGCTATCAGAGAGTGCACACCTTTGCACAAAATATGATGGCCCGCATCTAGAAAGTCCCCACTCACAGGTCTGGCATCCCCCACTCGGGCGAAACCACTCTATCGCAATCCGGATGGCGAAAGTAACGCCACAACCGGGCCATTCCCGATGCCTCCCTGTCGTTGGTACTATGCCGTTGATTACGGGAGTCAGTTCCGTAAGAGAGTACCCGCCGTCACTTTACGGCGGCCAGCAACGAGCGAGGCCGATCCCCCGAAAGAAAGCCTTCAGCAAGTCCCCCGGTAGCTACTCAGTAAACATTCGAGTATCTGAAATAGACAAACTTATGAAGCGTATTTTTCTCGCCCTATTTATCACGCTATTCGCCCTGGTCCTCAGCAACTTCGCGTTCGCCAACTCTGTCAGCTTGACGTTAGAGTCGGTCCATCAGGACCACTACTATTTCTCCATCAACGGCAGCAGCAACTTCTCGACGATGATGTGCGATAGCTATGACAACCATATCTACTTTGGCGAAACCTGGACCGCCACCAAGT
>DATKEN010000031.1:0-137386 GCA_035512155.1 Terriglobales bacterium
TGCGGTGGAATCGATTCATATAGCCTCCGCCGCCAAGGTCCCGATGCGTGCCGTTGATCAGGTGCAGGCGACTCCGGGAGTCGGGTTGGAAGGAGATCGCTATGCCGTGGGGCAGGGAACGTTCTTCAAGCCGCAACCTGATGTGGAGCTAACCCTCATTGAAGCAGAGGCAATTGAGGCATTACAGCGCGATTACCAAGTGGAACTCGCTCCCGGCGAGGCGCGCCGCAATGTTGTCACTCGCGGCGTGGCGCTCAATCATCTCGTCGGCCGGGAATTCCGTATTGGCGAGGTAAAGATTCGGGGCATTCGGCTGTGCGAACCTTGCAGCCACTTACAGGCTCTCACTGGGCGTCCCGTGATCAAAGGGTTGATCCACCGTGGCGGCCTGCGCGCCCAGGTCCTTAGCTCCGGCACGATCCGCGTCGGCGACACCGTTAGCGAGTAAGCGATGCGAGTGTGGTTCGCCGGGGCTGGGTGCCGAAAAGGGCTGGTACCCGTTGAGCCTCGAAAGCACATACTGTGAACCTCCGTCTCCCAATTCGCGTGCTCTTACCCCTCGGCGCAACACTGCTGCTTTGGTCCTCAGCATTCGCCGGCATCCGCGCTGGTCTGCGTGCCTATTCTCCCTTGCATCTCGCTCTGTTGCGTTTTCTGATTGCCTCGCTGGTGCTGCTCATATACGCAGGAATAGCGCACTTTCGCCGTCCTGAACTGCGCGATGTGCCGGCCTTGATTTTCAGCGGCGCGGTGGGCATCACTTGGTATAACATCGCGCTCAATTATGGAGAGGTCCGAGTAAGCGCAGGCGCAGCCAGTTTGCTGATCGCTTCTACTCCCATTTGGACGGCGTTGCTTGCTACGATTGCACTTCGTGAGCGCCTAGGCTTTCAAGGCTGGTTTGGGGTCTTGATGAGCTTCGCAGGAGTCGCGCTCATCGCCAGCGGAGAAGGTGGGGGCATCCACCTCTCACTGGACGCCTTGATTATACTTTCGGCTGCGGTTGCGTCAGCCATCTATACCGTATTGCAGAAACATTTTTTGGCACGCTACAGTGCTCTTGAGTTTACGGCCTATTCCATCTGGTTCGGTACGTTACTGATGTTGCCCTTCGCAGGCGGCCTGCGCCATGCCCTTCGTGCTTCGCCGGTTGGCATGACGCCGGCCGTTGCCAACAACCACTAATCGATTGGAACGCGCAAGAACCTGTACTTTCTGTGACTTTCGGAGTAGAACCTTTGTCCCGGCTTTCTCCTTGACACCCTATCTCACCGGAGCGAAACTCCGCTCAGAGCACTTGCAAATTTGCATGGACCACTATTCCATCTTGGACCATAGTCCGTCCCAGGCACCGCGGGAAACCGTCCTGCCTGAGAGCAAATCCAAGCGATTTCCTTCGCCGCGCGAAGTCTCGCCAGAGCGTCTGCGTTTTCCCGGCGATGACGGCGGCAAATCGCTCAATCACATGGCTCAGCGCGACCTCGATGCTGCGCTGCAATTGCTGGCAGAGCGCGCTCAATACATCACCGGAGCCTCCGGCGCAGCCATCGCGTTGCGGCAAGGCGACAAAATGATCTGTCGCGCCCGTTCCGGGGAATCCGCACCGGAACTGGGCGCACACCTGCAGGTTGATTCGGGACTCTCGGCCGAGGCAGTCCGCACTCGCAAGATTCTCCGGTGCGACGATGCCGACACCGATCCGCGCGTGAATCGGGAGAGTTGCCGGTCGCTGGGGATCGCGTCAGTAGCGGTGATGCCCCTGGTCCGCGAGCAGGAGGTCAACGGAATATTTGAACTCTTGTCCGGTAGGGCCCGCGCATTTGAGGAACGAGACGTCGCCGCTTTGGAGCGGCTGGCCGAAATGATCCAGACCGCACTGGATCATGCCGACGCCGCGAAACGGGCGGAAAATGAAATGACGGCTTCACCCAATATCGCGGCAGCCGGGCCGGGTAAGGTTGAATCCAAAGACAAGATCGAATCGGATCCGGTGATGCGGCCAGCGCTTGAAAAAGAACCGGACATCACGCCAACCCCAGAGGGCCTCGCCAACCCACAAGCACCCTCGGCCATCATGGATCCGTCGCTTGCGGAAGTGCCAGAGGATGTTGCCGATTCGCTCGTGACTTTGCTGAGCGAGCGGGGCAACATTGGGACCTGTCAGGCATGCGGATTCCCCGTCTCCGAGGGACGGAAGTTGTGCCTGGATTGCGAAGCCGATCAGATTCCGGAAACGGCCTCGATTGCGAGTCCGGCGATCCGCGCCAGCGACGGCGCTCCAGAGTTTCTTGCCAATCTAGCTGCTCCTGAAGTCAAGAGCTGGTGGCAGTCCCACTTGTACGTGGTCGTTACCATCCTGCTGGTAGCGGTTACGGTGATTTTGATCCTGTGGCGCAACCTGTAATCACGTACAGATTTTATCCGGCAAGAGAAAAGTGCTTTTCGCCAGGTCGGAAGCAAGAGTTCCCTCGCAGTAGTATTTCTTCAGAACGTTATCTTTCCAGCTTAATAGGTCAATGTTAGCAGCCGCGAACTCGGACCAGGTTTGGTGGCATCCGCCCCGAACCATTCGTTCCCGAATCAAAAACACGAAAGCCCAGGTGATGGTTTCGTTATAGAGGCCGGGCTTGCCCTTAGCTGCGGCGAATTTCGCCAGCGAAGCCGAAAGGCGGTGGAGGGCGTCCAGGGCCGGATACCGGCTCAGATACAAAAAAGTCATCTTGACGTGGTCGAGGTGGTGAAAAGACTCACTGGGCAAGCTGCCATCCTCGAACTTCGCCATGAACTCATCATCGGTCACAGATCACCTCCCAACCGCGGATCCGGCGGCGGCTTCCAGGAGTGGCAGTGCTTTCACCCGTCGATTCATTCCGAATGGGTCGCACCTGCTTCACTGAGGCGGTGGCTTGCGCGGGAGTCCAAATCGAGACCATAGAACTTTTTCAACTCCTTAATCCGGCGCAAACTGGTTTGGTTAAAGGGACACTTTCCATCAAAAGCATGGAGAACAATGCCTTCGAGCAGATCACCGAGAGTCATATCGTGGTAGTCGGCAAAGGCCCTAAGTACCTTCAGCAGTCGCTTTTCCAGGCGGACTCCCGTTTGCACGCGTTCAATCATGTGTTTGTTATCCGTCATTTTATGTACTAATGTACCTTGGTACTAGTGTACCATAAGCAGGATTGCACAGGCTATTCTGCGTCCCGTGTCTACCGGCTGCTGTCTGAGGCCGGCAAGCCAACACGAGTAGGGCTCTGCGTTGACTTGGGTCGCCTGCGCAGCCTACCATCGGAAAATCTCCTGGGAGCTGGTTCATGATTAGCGAGACCATTTCTCACTACCGCGTCCTGCACCAGCTCGGCGGCGGGGGGATGGGTGTGGTTTACGAGGCGGAGGACCTCAACCTCGGCCGCCATGTTGCGCTCAAGTTTCTGCCGGAGGAACTGGAAAAGGACCAAGCGTCTCTTGAGCGCTTCCAGCGCGAGGCACGGGCGGCGTCGGCTTTGAATCATCCCAACATCTGCACCATTTACGAAATTGGACAGGTCGAAGGCCGTTACTTCATTGCCATGGAACTGCTGGAAGGGCAGACCCTCAAGCAGCGCATCGGAAAGCAGCCCATGGAGATGGACGTACTCCTGAAGCTGGCCATTCAAATCGCCGACGCTCTTGATGCCGCGCACGCCAAGGGCATTATTCATCGCGACATTAAGCCAGCGAACATCTTCGTTACTACCCGGAACCAGGCTAAGGTGTTGGATTTTGGCCTCGCCAAGCAAACGCTAAAGCAAGAAGCTCTATTCGGCGGTGCCACCCTCGGTTCGGCGGCAACAGTCGACACGCTCGGTGGTGACCTGCTGACCAGTCCCGGATCCACTGTAGGTACGGTCGCTTACATGTCGCCGGAGCAGGCCCGAGGTAAGGATCTGGATCCGCGCACCGATCTATTTTCCTTCGGGGCCGTGCTTTATGAGATGGCGACCGGCGCATTGCCCTTCCGCGGAGACACGTCACCCGTGATCTTCGACGCCATCCTGAACCGGCCTGCGGTGGCGCCAGTGCGGCTGAACCCTGACGTCCCGTTACAACTGGAAGACATCATCACCAAGCTCTTGGAGAAAGATCGCGATCTCCGCTACCAGAGTGCGGCTGAGGTGCGCGCTGACCTGAAGCGCTTGAAGCGTGATACCGAGTCCGGTGTGACCTCGGCGGCCAGTAGTTCCTCGAGTGCTGCGCGCGCCAGGGCAGCGCATCCAGCAGGCCGTCGCAATCTTTGGAATTACGTCGTGATGGCCGTGGTAGTCGTCTCCGTCATTGGTTTGGCGATGACGTTTTTCGCTCGCCGCGGCCGCGCCGTAATGACCGAGAAAGACGCGATCCTGCTCACCGACTTCGTTAATACCACAGCTGACCCCGTCTTTGATGGCGCGCTCAAGAAAGCGTTGGCGGTTGATCTTGAGCAGTCGCCCTACCTCAACGTGTTCCCGGAACAGAAGGTGAGGCAGACCTTGCAGTTCATGGGTCGCACACCCGATGCGCGCATCACCAGCGAGGTGGGACGCGAGGTGTGCCAACGCGATGGCATCAAAGCGATGCTGAATGGCTCGATCGCCAACATGGGAAGCCAGTACGTGATCAGCTTGGACGCAGTGAACGCGTCCACCGGAGACTCGCTGGCCAGAGAAGAGGTGCAGGCAGCAAGAAAAGAAGAGGTGCTGAACTCGCTGCACCAGGCCGGTTCCGACTTGCGCAGAAAGCTGGGAGAGTCTTTGGGTTCAGTGCAGAAATACGACAAGCCTTTGTCTGAGGCTACGACCTCATCGTTGGATGCGCTCAAGGTCCTCAGTCTGGGGGACGCTAAACACCAGGTTGGCGATGAACTGGCCGCGCTGCCGCTTTACCAGCGAGCCGTAGAACTGGATCCGAACTTTGCCATGGCCTACGCACGCATTGGCGCGGTTTACAACAACCTGGGCCAGACTGAAATCTCGGAACAAAATCGGCAAAAGGCATTTGAGTTGCGCGATCGGGCCAGTGAGCACGAAAAGCTCTACATCATGTCGCATTACTTCGCTGACTCTGGGCAACTGGACAAGGGAATCACTGCCCTGGAACTCTACAAGCAGACTTATCCCAGAGATTCGATTCCCTATAACAATCTGGCCAACATTTATTGCCAACTGGGCCAGTTTGAGAATTGCTTGGACAACGCCCGGCAATCAGTCGAACTTGATCCCGGCAGCCTGAGCGGTTATGCCAACGTGGCGAATGCATATGTCGGCCTCAACCGTCTGGACGAGGCCAAAACCACGCTTAACCAGGCTTTGCAGCGTAACCTTGCGGGATTTACAACTCACCTGCAGTTGGGCGGGATTGCCTGGGTGCAGAATGACTTTCCGACCATGGAGCGTGAACTCGATATGGCGGCCAAATCTGGACCGGCGGGCGAGGCCACCGCGCTAGGGTTTAGATCAGGGGTCGCCGCCGCCCGAGGACAACTGCGGCAGGCAACCGACTTTGCGCTGAAAACCAGAGAGGCCGCCCAACGACTCGGCTTGAAAGAAGCAATTGCCAACGAATATGCACAGGAGGCCATGGCCGAGGCTGTCTTTCTCTATAAATCCCGTGCCCAGGACAGTGCGGCACAAGCTTTGAAGATCTCGCAGTCACCCAACATAACTCTGAATTCAGCTTTCGCCCTGGCTCTCAATGGTGACGACCAAAGAGCGGGCAAATTGGCGGACGACATTGCGAGCAAGCGTCCCTACGATACTTTGGCGCAGTTTGTCTTCGTTCCCCTGGTGAAAGCTCAGATCGAAATCAATCATGCCAATCCTGCGAAGGCGATAGATCTGCTCGATAACGCCATGGTCTACGCTCGGGTAAATTCGAATGTATTGTACGTTCGCGGAAATGCCTACCTGAAAGCCGGGCGCGCCGCCGATGCTGTCCAGGCCTATCAGCGCCTGCTGGAACTTAAAAGCTATATCGGCGTTGATCCCCTGGTTCCTTTGTCTCACCTAGGCTTGGCACGCGCTTACGCGCTGCAAGGGGACAAGGCCAATAGCCGCGTTGCCTACCAGGACTTCTTCGGCCTCTGGAAAGACGCTGATCCAGATATTCCTCTGCTTCATCAGGCCAAAGCGGAATACGCTAAAGTGCAGTAAAAGGACCGCCTTTGCTTCCACCTCGCGACTGGGGGTGCCCCATACTTCGCGCGCTTCACCGCTAGCGCCGGCGACCTCCAGCCCAGCCTGCGCAAAATGTAACGAAGCCAGCGCTCGTTCTCGCTCTGCAAGGCGCAAGGTTCAAAGAAATTTGCTGGCGTAAGGCAACGCTAGCCGGCAAGAAAAAATCCAAGCACTGCCTTAAGCGACCCTTTTGTCGCAGAGGAACGTCGTGCAGGATTTTGCGAATCGCCCTCCTTTTTAATCTTCTTGCGTTTTGTGGACACCCGACAACAGGCAATCGTCTTGTCATGTCACTACTGCAGGTCTTACACTCATTTCGCTTATCGCGAAGCGTTGCAAACATGCAGGATGAAATCAATCTCGGTGGCAATGGGAATTTTCCGGCCACGCGCTGGTCACTCATTGTCGCCGCGCGGAGTGGTCAGACTGAAGAACGAGAGCGGGCGCTGAATGCGCTCATAGCCGCATACTGGAAGCCAGTTTACAAGTACATCCGCCTCCGTTGGAGGAAGGACAACGAGCAAGCTCAGGACCTAACCCAGGAGTTTTTCACGCGCTTGCTCGAAAAAGATTTCCTCGAAAGCTACGACCCGAGCCGAGCACGACTAAGAACATTTCTGCGGGTCTGCGTCGATCGACTCGTCATGAACGAGGAGAAAGCGGCGCGGCGCTTAAAGCGGGGCGGCGACATTCAGATCTCTCTTGATTTTGAATCGGCCGAGGGGGAACTCCAGCAAATCGAAATACCATCGCCCGAGACGATGGACAACTTCTTCGCACGAGAGTGGCTGCGCAGCGTCTTCAGCCTCGCCCTGGAGCGTTTGCGGCATGAGTGTGAATCGCGAGGCAAGCAAATCCATTTTCGCCTGCTGGAACTCTACGACATCGACGAGGGCGGTAAAGAGTTGACTTACGAACAAGTGGCCGGTCAGTTTGGATTAAAGCCATCGGATGTGACCAACTACTTGTCGTACGCTCGTCGAGAGTTTCGCCGCATCGTGCTTGCGCAACTGCGGGAGATGACGGCCAGCGACGACGAATTCCGGCGCGAGGCTCGTGCCGTGTTGGGTTTGGACGTTCCATGAAGACCGCTGTTCCTCCGAAGTGGCTTTCCGATTCCGCGCTCGACCATCTGCGCGCCGCCGCGGACGCACCCGATCTCAGCGCCACTCGTTACGTGCTAGTGGATAAGCTCGGCCAGGGGGGAATGAGCAGCGTGTATCGGGTCGAGGACACGATATTAGGCCGGCGGGTGGCGCTCAAGGTCATCGGGTTCGCGGATGCCAGTGGTGAACTCGCTGCGCGGCTGCTGCACGAGGCCAAGGTGATCGCGCGGCTGGAGCATCCTGGGATTGTCCCGGTTCACGATGTGGGAACTCTGCCTGACGGCCGACTCTTCTACACCATGAAACTGGTGCGGGGCCAGCGATTAGACCAGCGTGTGGCGAAATTTGGAGGATTGCCGGAGCGCTTGCGGATCTTCCAGAGAATCTGTGAAGCAGTGTCCTTCGCTCACGCGCACGGAGTATTGCATCGCGACCTGAAACCCCAAAATGTCATGGTCGGTCCGTTTGGTGAGGTCCTGGTGATGGACTGGGGCCTCTCGAAATTGCTGTGTGGAACGAATGCGGCCATGGCAGAAAAGTCGCACCCGAGCGCCCTATTAGCGGCGCAGACTCCTGCAACAGGCACCTCTGATGGCACGATTCTGGGCACGCCGGGCTATATGGCACCGGAACAGGCCCGCGGAGACGTCGCCTCGCTCGATCAAAGAGTGGATATTTATTCCCTCGGGGAGGTATTGAAGTTCCTGTTAGAGAGCGCTTTTCGGGATCCTATACCGAAGGCATTGACAGCGATCTGCGGTAAGGCGTCAGCCGCCGAGCCGCAACAGCGGTACGACTCGGCACAAGAATTGGCAAGCGACGTAGCCCATTATCTCGACGGGCTGCCCGTCCAAGCCTATCCCGAGGGTCCGTTCGCCCGCTTGTGGCGGTGGTCGGGCAAGAACAGCGCCTGGTTATTGCTGATCCTCGCCTATGTCTTGATGCGGGCTTTGTTGATCTTGTGGCGAATACGGTAGTGTTTCTCAATTGAGCCCTGCAGCCTAAAGAATTTCTCCGGCGCGTTGAATAGAACGTCAGCGGACAAGAAGTCCGCCAGGAGATCATATGAACAAGATAGTGCTAGGGCTGTCGCTGGGCGGATTTCTCGGTATTTTCGATGGCCTGACTGCATGGTTCACTCCCGAGGTACGATCGCAACTGCTGGGCATCGTCATCGGATCCACCTTCAAAGGCCTGATCACGGGCGTGCTCATCGGCTACTTCGCTAAGAAGGTGAATTCTCTGCCGCTAGGGATCATCTTCGGGCTGGCCGTCGGCTTGATTCTTGCCTTCCTCGTGGCAGCCATGCCGAATCCAGCCGGCAAACACTATTATTTCGAAATCATGTTGCCGGGCGGCATTCTGGGGGTGATTGTCGGTTATGCCACTCAGCGCTTTGGTCAGGCAAGCCAAGCGGCCAGGAGTTGATCGCGCAGTCTGCGGTTGTTCGCGAAAACGCGAAGAAGAGCCACATATCCGTCCCTTCGTTCTGGACGACAGCAGTTGGTGTGCTGGTCAAGAACGCGATAGAGTAGGCGGTCGCGACAATTGCGATCACTCGGCATGGCCAACGACAATGAAAAAGAAGCCGCAGCGAGCGCCAGCCTGCGCTTTGTTCGCGACGGAGATATCGTCGGTCTGGGAACAGGCTCGACCGCTGTGCATGCCGTTCGGCTTCTCGGCGAACAGGTGCGCGCTGGACTCAAGATTCGCGGAATTCCCACTTCCGCTGCCACCCAGGAACTGGCCGCCAGCGTCGGCATCCCTCTGACCACACTCGATGAGTTTCAGCAGATTGATGTGACCATCGACGGTGCCGACGAAGTTGATCCCAACCTGCGACTGATCAAAGGAGGTGGAGGCGCGCTGCTGCATGAAAAAATCGTTGCGTCGGCCTCGCAAAAGTGCGTAATCATCGTGGACTCCAGCAAACAAGTTTCGATGCTGGGTAAATTTCCGCTGCCGGTTGAGATAATCCCCTTCGCACGGGCCTTGCTGGCAAAGAATATTGCCGCGCTCGGCGCGTCGGTCAGCTTGCGCATGAATCCTTCAGGCAAGCCTTTTATTACCGACGAAGGCCACTACATTTTGGATTGCAGCTTCGGCCAGATCTCCGATCCAGAAAGCTTGGCTCGGGCACTGGAGGAAATGCCCGGCATCGTGGAGCACGGCTTGTTTATTGGGATGGCCGACGTGGTCCTGGTTGGCAAGGGCGACAAAGTATTAGAAATTGCGTAAGCGAAGGAGCAACCGAATGTCTCTTCTCGCTAACCTCTCATTCTTCATTCTGTGCCCCAGATTTCTCCCAGTACCCGATAGAGGTTCTTACCTAAAACTTTTTCGATCACGTCAGATGAGTAGCCCAGCTTGCTCAAACCCGTAGCGATAATTTCCAGGCGATCGGTTCGATCCAAATCGGGCGAGTACGGTGGGCGGTCTTCTTCGGGAGCGGCGACCCCCGACTTTTTCCGGCTGGCAATGTGCTCCTGGAACGCCTTGCGCTGCTCCGGAGTATCCGGGTAGGTGTCCAGGATGCCGTCACTGCCAATTCCCACGTGGTCGGTACCACAGACTTTGAGGGCGTGGACCAGATGCTGGAGGGCGTGTTCGCGAGTCGGAGAAATGGGGCTGGCAACCAGGTACGGCATAAAGTAAATCCCAGCTACCCCTCCCTGCTCCGCCAGCGACCGCAGTTCGCGGTCTTCCTTGTTGCGGGGATGCGGATGAACTGCATAGCAACCGACGTGGGTAAAAAGCACAGGTTTGCCGGAGGCCTCGATGGCCTCAGCGCTGCTGCGCTGGCCACAGTGGCTTAAGTCGACGGCGATGCCCCGGTCATTCATCTTAGTGATAGCCGCGCGTCCTAGCTTGCTGAGCCCGGCATTGCCCGGCTCGAGGCAGCCATCACCATAGAGTCCGCGATTGTTGTAAGTGAGCTGAATGATGCGAACCCCGAGCCGCCGGAACACCTCGATACGATCCAAATTCGATCCCAGGCACTGGGGTTCCTGGAATCCCAACATGATGCCGATTTTTTGCTCGCGTTTGGCCCGGTCGAGGTCGGAATGGCGGCGAACCACCAACCAGTGCGCAGAATCGCTTTCAGCAAGCCCGTTGACGAACGCAATGTACGAAACCGTGTCTTCGAACTCCGGCAGCGAGACCGTCCAGTTGATCGCACTCACTCCCGCTTCAAGGGCCTGTTTTGTGATTTCCGGCTTAAGTGGCAGATCGAAGGCGTCGATTCTGACGGCAGCACAGGCATCAATGACTAATGTCTTGCGATAGAGATCAGCGATCGCCGGAGTAACCGCACCCCCCTGGGCGAAAAGACTGGTCGAACCCAGTTTCAACAGACAGGCAATTTGCGCGGAGTTTGCCAGGAAAACCCGGCGATTCATGAGCCATTCTCCCTTTCAGCGCCTCCTCTTCAACCCATCATGTTCGCATGTTCAGGTTGGATCTTGTACACCACCCGCACTTCTCCCGCCTGGCGATACGGGTATTTGTCCACTCCGAGGTATTTCTTAGCCAACTTGTCGATGTGAGCATCGGCACCTTGCTCGGTGATTTCCACTACACGCCCGCGGATTTCTAGATAGCGGTATGGATTGTCGGGATCGATGATCGCCAGTGCGACGCGCGGATCGCGGCGTATATTGCGGTCTTTCTGGCGACCCTTGGCAGAATTGAAAACCACGTGGTCGCCTTCCAAATCGCACCATACCGGCGTTACTTGGGGGCTGCCGTCCGGCATCAATGTACCCAGACTGGCGAACGCGCGCTTGCTGAACAGATCACGATACTTTTCGGGAATGGACTGAGACATGACACCTCCTGAGAGAACGATGGCGAAGCTGTCGCCAAGGGATTATAGACGGGCTGCCAAACTGGCGTCACACTCCCGCACACGAGCCGAGGTTCGTGGCAATTTCCAGTTCGCGCGTCCAGCGTTTACAATGTCTGACCTTACTCGAATTGCATAGACTTTGGCAGTGAAAGCGTGAGATGGGTATCCCCCATTACACGAGTCGACTTTTATGAAGCACAAATGCTCAATGGTTCGATTTGGATGCCACCAGCTCTCGGCGGTGGCGGCCGTCCTTTTTCTCCTGCTTGGGAGCGGAAAGGCATCACTGGTCGCGCAGTCAACCACCGAAAATCCTCAGCCCACGATTGTTTTCATGACTGATTTCGGCACGGCGGACGATTCGGTTCCTATCTGTAAGGGTGTCATGTATTCGATCGCCCCCGAGGTGCGCATTGTAGATCTGACTCACCAGGTCACACCGTTTTCCATCCTTGACGGGGCTCGCTTTCTCTACGGCGCAAGTCCGTACTATCCGGCCGGAACCGTTTTTGTAGTGGTCGTTGATCCGGGGGTAGGCAGTCCCCGTAAGGCGGTGGTCGTGAAATCGAAGCGACGACAGTATTTCGTTCTTCCTGACAATGGCTTGATGACATTAGTTCAGGATCGCGATGGAATCGAAGGCGCTCGCGAAATCACAAATCGTGACTGGATGATCGGCGCAGCGTTGTCCTCAACCTTCCACGGACGCGACATTTTTTCCCCGACAGGTGCTCGTCTTGCCCACGGCGAAGATTGGACACAGGTTGGTCCGGAACTCGAAGTCAGCAAGCTGGTTCGGCTCGGCCTTGTGCCCGCGAACCTGGATGAACGTGGCTTGGCCGGTGAGATCATCGCCACGGACGGCCCGTTCGGAAACCTGGTCACCAATATCAGTGGAGAAGACTTTCTCAAGCTGGGCTACGGGCGGAGCCAAAACGTACGCATGACTATCGGCAACGCCGAAATGAGTATGCCCTTCGTTCGCACCTTCAGCGATGTGCCCCTGAAGAAACCGCTTTTGTATATTGACTCGCGCGGACATCTTGGACTCGCAGTAAACCAGGGCAGCTTTACGGCGATTTACGGGATCAAGCCGCCGGTGCGGATTTTCATCCCTAGGGCAAAAAACTGAAAACCCAATTATGAGGCGGAAGTCGAATCTGGATAGTGACGCGGTATCCAGGGAGAAAAAAAACATGAAACAACAATTCGCAGCCAATGCCAAGTTAGCGGTTAAGCGCTCAACACTTAGTCACCTGATCGCTCTGGCTGTCGGGCTGCTTGTTCCATGTCTTCTTCTGGCGCAAAGCTATCGTGGATCCATTCGCGGCAAGGTGTCCGATCCCAGCGGTGAGCTGGTAGCCGGAGCCAAGGTCACGGCCAAGAGCGCTGGCACTGGAATCATTCGTGGGACCATCACTGGCGCAGATGGCGCCTACGTCTTGGCCGAGTTGCCGGCCGGCGAGTACGTGGTGTTGGCGGACTCTACGGGGCTTTCGACCGCGGCGCAGAATGTCGTTGTGAATGTGGGCCTCGATACCATCGCAGATTTCGATCTGACCAGGTTCGAGAAGAAACTAGAGATGGTGACGGTAACGGGCGAGGCGCCTGTGATCGAGACTTCCCGCGACGTACTGGGCGAGGTCGTCGATCAGAAATTGGTCACCGAACTCCCCCTCAATGGGCGCGATTTTGGGAAACTGGTCGCGCTCACACCCGGGACAACGGTTGACCCTTCCGGCGTAGCTGGCACACAGGGCGGATTCGGACAATTCAACATTAATGGCAACCGTGACCGGTCGAACAACTACACGCTTGACGGGACGGACAACAACGATCCTTTCTTCAATAACTCTGCTCTCAACCAAACCGGTATCGGCGGCGCCCCAGCGTCGCTGCTGCCCATTGATGCCATCCAGGAGTTCAACCTGCAATCGCAGTTCGGCGCGGAATACGGCCGTAACAGCGGTTCAGTGGTCAACATCGTAACTAAGTCCGGCACCAACCAGTTCCATGGCACCGCTTTCGAATTCCTGCGCAATAGCGCGCTCGATGCGCGGAACTACTTTAATACGCAGTCCCGAAAGTCCGTCTTTCAGAACAACAATTTCGGGGCCTCCCTGGGCGGACCGATTGTGAAGGAGAAAACCTTCTTCTTCGGCGCCTATGAAGGCCAGCGTGAACGCGTCGGCTCCGATTTTTTGCTCCTGGTTCCCACCCAGACTCAGATTCAACAGGCTCGCGTCATCGCGCAAGGATTCAACGGCGGAGTGATCAATCCCGGCCTGGATGCCATCCTGGCGTTCTATCCGAAGAGCCACACCAACCAAATTCCCGGTGTGGTACACGATAAGAACGACGGCAATAATTTCATCGTAAAAATCGACCACAATCTGACGGACACAGAACTGCTCACCGGCCGATATGCCTTCTCTCAGAGCGACCAGGTCTTTCCCTTCGGTTCCCCGGGCGGCTTCGGCGCTGGATCACGATTGCCCCAGTTCGCGCAAACTTCACCCGCCCGGGTGCAGGTAGCCTCGTTCAGCCTCCTTTCAAGCCTAAGCACCTCGACGATCAACGAAGTGCGCTTTGGCTACAGCCGTTATCGCACTTCTTTCAATTCGCTGGACGCCAACCTCAATCCCACTAGCATTGGCCTGAACTTCGGGACCGGCAAGCTTGGATTGCCGGAGTTTGACTTCACCGGTATCGAAAACCTGGGCGCCACCGGTTTCAGCGTCCCACGAGGGCGCACGAGTCAAACCTTCCAGATACTCGACAACTTCACATGGTTGAAAGGAAAGCACACCTTCAAATTCGGCGGAGAATTCCGCCGTGCGGCAATTGATAATTTTAATGACAATCTCGAACGCGGTATCTTCCAGTTCACGGCCGGAGTGGGCCTGAGCAATGATCCCATTGTTGATGCGCTGGCCGACTTCTATACAGGCGGCTCCCAGGACACGGGTCCCTTCGGGGCTTGCTGCTCGTTCGTCTCCGTCGATGCCGGCAATACCCAGCGTACGACTTACAACAATGGGCTCAGTTTCTTTGCCCAAGACGATTACCGTTTAAGTTCTAGCCTCACTCTGAACCTCGGACTGCGCTGGGAATATTTCGGGCCGTTGAGTGAAAAGAACAACCTGCTCTCAAACCTCGGACAGGATGGCACCCTGGCTATGGTCGGCACGGATGGCCTCAACGGTCTATACAGGCGTGACCTGCACGACTTCGGACCGCGGGTGGGATTCGCCTGGAGCGCGCTGAAGAACACGGTGGTTCGCGCCGGCTATGGCATCTATCACGACTACGTGCCACAGGACATACTGATCGCGAATTTCACCACCTCCGCCGGGGTCGCGACCAATCCCATAGGGCCCAAAGCGGTTTTGCCTCTGTCCTTTGAGGCCACAGCGTTTAACGGCACCAATCCCATGCCGAATGCTCCGATAATGAACGGGATTGCCTCGCCCCCGTATTCGATCTTCATTACCCCGAGGGACTTTCACTCGCCCTACACTCAGAACTGGAATCTCAACATCCAGCAGAAGGTTGCGGAGAATGCTTCAGTCGAAGCCCGCTATGTGGGGAGCAAAGGTACCAAGCTTGTGCGCCTGACCGACCTGAACGAACCCGACGCCAATGGTAACCGAACGATCAATCCAAACTACAGTGCGATTGATGAGCTTACGCCCTCTAGTTCGTCCACTTACCACGCCCTGCAAGCCATCACCCGCGTCCAGAACGCTCATCGTGTGTCTGGCTTCGCCAGCTATGTGTGGTCTAAGTCGATCGATGACGCTTCCGATGGAATCGATTTCGTTCCGGGTGCCGCTTTTCCCCAGGACCCGGGTAACCTCGCTGCCGAGCGCGGTCCATCCCTCTTCGACACACGGCATCGCTTCACAGCGGCGATCAACTACGAACTTGCTTCTTGGAACTCACTACGAAAATTTGGTTCAGGCTGGCAGTTGAACACGGTCATTTCTGTTCAGAGTGGCCGTCCGATCCCGATCGCCAATTCGACCGATACCAGCGGCCGGTTTTATTTCAATCAACGGCCAAACGTCGTGTCCGGAGTGAATCCCATCTTGCCCCACTGGACTCCGAGCACAGGCTATCTGAACCCTTTGGCTTTCGTGCAGCCTGCCTTTGGGACCTTCGGCGACCTCGGCCGAGACGCGATCTACGGCCCCGGATATAGCAACTGGGATTTCTCTATCGCCAAGAACACACGGCTTACGGAAAGGCTTAACCTGGAATTGCGCGCTGAATTCTTTAATATTCTCAACCATCCCAACTTCGCCCTGCCGGCGCACACAATAATCCCGGGGTTCGTGGACAACGGGACTCCAGGGAATCCGCAGGTTGTACCCAATCCCGCGGCCCACGTAAATGGGGACGTCACGCAACCGCTCCTGCCGATGGGCCTTCTAACCCAGACTCCAGACGTCGCCCAGACCAACCCTGGCCTCGGTGGGGGCGGTCCGCGAGTAATTCAGTTGGCGGCGAAGTTTATTTTCTGATTGAGATCGCTTGCGTGGAGCGGGCGCCCTCGCCCGCTGCGCTGCCTTTCAATAAGCAACCGCACAATATTCGCTGCGTCAAACAGAGGAATTTAGGACTACGCTTCCACATCCTGCGCAATCGCCGGCAGCACCGCGCGCAGCAGAGCCACGAAATCTCCCTGTACTCGCTTAGTGGTTTCAAGAACTTCTTCGTGATTGAGCACCTGGTCAAGGATTCCGGCCGCCATATTAGTTACGCAGGAGACTGCCAGCACCTTCAATCCCATATGACGGGCTGCGATCACTTCAGAAATTGTGGACATGCCCACCAGATCCGCGCCGATTGTGCGCAAATAACGAATCTCCGCCGGAGTCTCGTAGCTTGGACCGGGCAGCGCAGCATACACCCCTTGATAAACCGTCTTCCCTAACTTCCTAGCGGCTTGCAGGGAAATTTCGCGATAAGGTTTCCAGTACGCTTGCGTCATGTCAGGAAAACGCGGGCCAAAACGGTCATCGTTTGGTCCGATGAGAGGATTCTGACCCTGCAAGTTAATGTGGTCGGTAATGATGACTAGCGCACCCTGCTTATATTCCAGACTGACGCCACCGGCTGCGTTGGTGAGGACGACGGCTCGGATGCCCATGCGCCCAAACACGCGCATCGGGAACGCGACTTCCTGGGGCGAATAACCCTCGTAAAGATGGACACGTCCCTGCATGGCTGCCACAGGGATACCGTCCGCCTTGCCGATCACCAACTGGCCGGCGTGTCCTACGGCGGTCGAGAGCGGAAAAAACGGAATGTTAGTGTAGGGAATCCGCGTCTGATCAGACAGTTCGTCAGCAAAATCACCTAAGCCGGAACCAAGAACGAGTCCAATCCTGGGACAGAGTGGAGTCTGCGAGAGCAGGAAGTGCGCGGCCGCTTCGGCGTTAGTGAAATCGTCCGACATTGTGGAGTTCTTAGCTATCACCGAAACGGCAAACTCCTGGCGCCGGTTGCATAACAGGCCAGCAAATTCGCGGCTCTCTCCAGTACGAGCGAGTGAGAGCGCATTCTAGCATCTGCACATATCGAATCCGTAAGCCATCGCGTCATCTCTATGAAGCGCCGCTCCAGACTGGGGCACTCGATCGAGTCAAGACAGCTATAGAATTTAATCTGGAGGTGAGCTATGAACATCACAATCATTCTTACTTTGGATGTGCTGATCACCTTTCTCGCGTGCAACATCCTTGGACCAGCCTCGTTCAAGTTGGATGGCCTCGGTCTCGTCGGGTCGGCGGCTCGGGTGCCGTTTTTATTTGTTGCGGCTGTATATCGGTCCGGCGGTATTGCCGGTGAGTGACTTCGAGACCTGGTATATGACAGGGCCGCTGCTGGGAGCCGCGCTCACTCTTCCCCTGGCGCTCTGGAGGACAGTACCGGGTTGTCCAGCGGCCGAGAAATGGCTCAACCTGGCCTCGGGTATTCTCCAAGGGTTGCTGCTGGCCTACGCGGCGTATCGCCTTCGGCACGTTTCGGCGCAAACAATGACCCCTCACCGCCATTAGCGCAGTGCTCAAGGTGGCAGGTCTCGTGAAACAACTTCTCAAACGCACTTGCGCGGAGAACCGCGCCGCACGGTATCCAGCGCGGTTTTCGCCGAGATTTTCACAATCGTGAAACAGCACTGCAACCTTGCATCCCCTTAAAGCGGGCCGCATGAATGCTCGCCAAAACTTGTCACCGTGGAATCATTGTCAATCCGCGATTCGCGGCTTGCACAATTCTTGCTACATACGGCTGTGGATGCCCCGCACCTTATTGCAAACAAGTAGGATACAGCGCTTTGTTTTTTGTTGACTCTAAAAATGAGAAGAGTAAAAAGATACTCGTTCTTTGACAGCTTCTGAAGTTTACCCGGTTGGTGCGGCGTCCGGGGCTCAAGCGAAGTCACTCTCTACATTGCAAGATGACTGAGAGAAGGCAAGCGAGGGTCTATAGCAAAGCGCTGGTCGAGGCGAACAAGAAGATATGTTGAAGGCAAGATAGAGTCCCGAGGCGTCAGACTGGTTTATCCGGTTGGCGGTAAGCCCGGAGCCCAAGTAATGATCGCGCGTAGCGGCCCGCAAGGGAAGCAACGAGGGCAGGTCAGCGAGGGTCTAAAAGCGAGCTACTGGCCGAGACGAATGAGTCTAACACCACCTCGGGATTCTTAATTTTTAGGCTGACTAGTGGTTAGTGGCTAGCAGGCAGCGGCTCGTCCGCCTTCCCCCAAACACTGGTTGCTAAAAAGCGCCGCTGACCACTAGCTTTGTTCAGGGTCCTTCCTGCACCTGCAGATTCTCGCCGGTCACTAGCCGCGCACGGTAGATCGTATTGGTCGCTTCCACTTCTCCCACCACATCCACGTTCAGCGTGTAGGCTCCGTGCGGCAGGTTTTCTCCGAAAGGGATCTCCAGATCGAGCGTGCCTTTTTTCAGAATGAAATGCTGATATCCCACTGCAGTGGCGCGTCCAATTTCGTTCACCGCCAGGGCGATCATGGTAAGGTCGAAGTCCTGTCCGGTCTGATTCGATAGCTTGACCGCGCACTCTACTCTTTGCCCCGTGACCTTGGGATACCGGCTCCACTGCACCACCAGCGGCGCCACCACATCCAAGCTCAGCTCCTGGGTTCTCTGATGGGGGGGCTTGCCGCTGTCGGTAACCGCCACCACGAAGCGAAACTGACCCCCCTCCGTCGCCACGCCGCTGAGGATTCCGTCTTCACTCAATGTTATGCCGCGAGGCAGAGCACCGCTGGTCACTGCCCACGTGAGCGGCGTGATGCCTCCCGCGGCCTCCAAACGGAAGCGATACTGCTGTCGCAGAAATCCCTTGGGAAGGGAAGCTGTCTGCACCACGATTCGCTCGCCGCTGGCCGCACCCGATTGGCCCAGCGATGTGCCCGTCAGTGATAGGACGATGAGAACCGCTGCTGCCATCTTCATGAACATATAGCTTGGCTACGGCTTCAGATTGCTCAACTGTACAATGTCAGCCTCGCCTTTTCCCACTGCAGCGTAGATGGAGTGTCCGTCCGACGACCAGGAAACTCTCCGACCAATAAATGTCGCTTGAGTCCCAAAATCCGTGATGCGCCGCATCTCGCCACCAGCGGTGGGCTGGGCCCATATATTCGTGGTCGGTCCATCGGTCAATAGCACGGCCAGCCACTTGCCATCCGGGGAGAGGATCGGCTGCATAAGCACCGACTTCGACAACCGCGATCCTGAAATTCGCGCCACCTTCTGTGCCGGACCATTCTCCGGATTGGCTACAAGTATCTCCATATCCGACAGGCCGTTCAGCGCCGGCAAATTCAGGACGAAGAAGAGTCTTCCTTCGGTATCAACCGCCGGCTTCTGTCCTTCCTCGCGCACTACCATCGGCGCCCCACCCTCGGGCGAGATCTTCTCGATACGAAATGCATTCTGGGTTGGAGGAGAAAAATACAGCCATCGACTGTCTGGTGACCAGCAGGCCCAACCACCGCCGTCTGAAACTTTGTGAGCATTGCTTCCGTCTGGGTTCATCAACCACAGATCGACGTTCCAGCCTTTGAGGCCGCGCTTCACGTAGGCGATGTACTTCCCGTTCGGGGACCACACGGGCACCCCAATCGTGACCTGCGGATCGTGTTCGAAGGTGACCTGGCGAGTCTGCTGGGTTTCGAGATTCAGCACCCATAGATTGCCATGGCCCCCGCTATCGCTCAGATAAACGAGTTCATGATCCCCGGGGCCCGCGGATGGAGTCTGCACTGCCCCGGTCTGGTGCGTGATCTGGGTGCCATGGCGAACATTCTCTGCGGGGCTGCCATCAACCGGGTAGCGCCAAATATCAAACTGGATTTGCCTGCGGGTCGCGACCAGGTTGCCACCCGGATCGAGATCGGGCGAGATGTAAGAGGTCTCCCCAAAAGTGAGCTGTCGTAGATTCTTTCCTCCAGTTTGGACGGACCAGAGATTCATCGTCCGCAGATACAGAACAGTGTCGCCTCGGGAAGAGCTATAGACTACTCCCGAGCCGTCGGGCAACCAGGCAAAACCCGCCAGCGGATTCCGGTCCTGTGTAATTGCTTGCGGGGTGCCTCCTTCTACTGGCACATAGAAAATGTCATAGTCAAAGGTTCGGCCTCTCTCGAATCCCAACTGTCGGTCGTCTGGAGACCAGCGCAGGTCGGAATAGATGTACTCAGTCGGAAGGACAGTGAGCCTACGAGAGTTCGAGCTGTCCGCGTCTGCTATGTCTAGCTCAAGTTCCCCCTGGTTGGAGTGAAAATAGGCAATGTGTTTGCCGTCATGGCTCAGGTCAGCACCTGTCAGACTGGTCAGCAGGGGCCGTCCTGTTCCTCCCAACGCGGGAATTTGCCAGATCTTCCCTTGGCCGTCTGGTTCGCTGGAAGGAGAGAAATAAATCAGCGACGATGAATCCGACGACCAGCGTGGATATTGATGGTCAGCATCGTCATGCGTGACTTGCAGCGGACTGCCTCCAGCCAGCAAACGCACCCAAACCTGCCTTCGTCCACCCACGTCGGCGGTGAACGCTATCGACTTGCCATCCGGCGACAACGCCGGAAATTCTTCCATGCCTACAAAGTCAGTCAACCGCTTTAACTCGATCGGCAGAGAACTATCCGATCGTGGCCTGACTGCCCGTGCCGCTAGGAATCCAAGTCCGGTCGCTGCCAATACTGCCAACGCAACCAAGACTGGCACCAGCCACTGTCGATCCTTTCTTGCGGGGAGCGCCAGCGCTGCGCCGCTCCCACTTTCCTCGCGGCTGAGCAACTCGAGATTGAAGGCCAGGTCGCGTGCTGACTGAAACCGCTCCGCCGGGTCCTTCTCTAGACAGCGATGCACGATGTGTCCTAGAGCCGGAGGGAGGCTGCGCCGCGTGCTCCAAAGGTCTGCGGGCTCCTCCTTGAGAATGGCGCTCATTGTGTCCGCCGCCGTGGCTCCCTGAAACGCCCGGTTTCCGGAGAGCATCTCGTAGAGGATCACGCCTAAACTGAAGATATCGGAGCGATAGTCGACTACCTGTCCGCGAACCTGCTCCGGGGACATGTAACCCACCGTCCCTAACACCACGCCCAGCTCCGTGACGCTCACCGTCGCCCCTGAATTGCTCAGGCCCGCGGCGTCGGGCTCTACCAGCTTGGCCAGCCCGAAATCGAGGATTTTGACTACGCCATCGCGGGTGAGAAAGATGTTTTCGGGCTTAAGATCGCGATGAACAATGCCGCGGTCGTGCGCCGCCGCCAGCCCCCGTGCCATCTGCAGAGCGTATTCCACCACCTTACGCCGGGGAATCTCGCCCTGTTCAAGGCGTTCTCGTAGAGTCTGCCCTTGAAGAAGTTCGGTGACGAGATAGGGCGCGTTCCTGTCGGTGGTGCCGAACCGATAAACCGCCAGGATGTTGGGATGATTGAGCGCCGCCGCTGCCCGCGCTTCCTGCTCAAACCGCCGCAGCCGGTCGCGGTCCGAGGCCAATTCTTCCGGCAGCACTTTGACGGCAACTTCGCGGCCCAGGCTTTGGTCGCGTGCGCGATACACCTCTCCCATGCCGCCCGCCCCCAGCGGCGCAACAATCTCGCAGTCGCCGAGCCTCGTCCCTGCGCTAATAGGCATAGGTCAGGGCATTATAGTGCGCCAGAAGCGCTGATCGGTCGGACTCGCCGGCTGCCTGAGACCCATCGAAGCAACTTGCCCTTTGGATTAGTCAGTCTAGGGTACTGCGAAAGGTCAGTGGCGAAGTATTCGCTCAGCAGCTAGGATTTACCAGCGAATCAGGCCGGTTGTGTGCGTGATTCTTAGACAACCTGGCAACTCCCCTGGAAAACCCGCCGATCCCCCCGCACGGGATCGGCGGGTTTTTTGTTGCACGAGCGGAAAGTGAGATAAGAAGATACCGCCATATCGGTCCTCTCGACGTCCCCTCCACCTGCACGATAAGCTAGATGGTTTTCGGAGGGAATCGGACCGTATGCGTGAAGCGGTGGCCAAGCTGTGGCCGGAGATTCAGTGGATTGAAAGCAAAACCCTACGCGAGCAGGTGACTGAAACCTGGATCAAAGCCCTGGAGCGCAGCCCGCTGAAGCCTGCCGACCTGAACCACATTCCCTTCACTCTGCTCGTGCCCAACTGTCCTGTTACTTTCATGGAGCACAAGCGCTGCGTGGTGCACATCGCCCGCCAAAGCGCCGAAGCCATGCAGGAATTTATGGGACGCGCCCTGCCCATCGACATGGACACCGTGGTTGCAGGCGCGATTCTCGCCGATGTGGGTAAATTGCTTGAGTATGAGCTTGGGCCCGACGGCAAGAGCCGCCAGAGCCAACGTGGTGAGGCGCTGCGCCACCCCTTTACTGGCGTGGCGCTGGCGCTGGAGTGCGGCGTTCCCGATGCCGTATGCCACATCATTGCGTCCCATGCCGCTGAGGGCGATTTGGTGAAGCGCACCACTGAGGCTTACATCGTGCATCACGCCGATTTCATGGCCTTTTTGCCGTTCAAGAATCCGAAGAACGTCAAGGTGAGATGACTCTGAGCTTGAGCTATTCAGGTAAACGTCGTGTCGTTACTCTGTGCCTTGTCATTCCGAGCACAGCGAGGAATCTGCAGTTCTGTTTGTCAAGGCACAACTGCAGATCCGTCGCTTCGTTCGGGATGACAAATCACATTGAGGGCAACGTTGCAGGAGAGAAGCGTGTCCGCTAAGGAAGCCGTCGCAAGCAAAGAAACCATCACCGCCAGGATGGCGCGTTGGGCGGCTGCGCTCGAATACAAACACCTATCGCAGGACGCTGTGTATCAAGCCAAACGCTTCCTGCTCGACTCCGTCGGCTGCGCCTTGGGTGGTTACCAACAGCACGACGTGAAGATTGCCCTAGCCGTGCTCGACGAGATTGCCGGCAAAGGCCCAGCTACGGTGATCGGAAGCGGCAAGCGGATGGATGCGGTGTCGGCCTCCCTAGCCAACGCGTTAATGATCCGCTGCATGGATTACAACGATATCTACTGGAAGCAGGATCCGTCCCATCCATCCGATATTTTTCCGGCAGCGCTGGCCGGCTGCGAGCGCGCCAAGAGCGACGGAAGAGAATTGATCGTTGGGCTGGTGCTGGGCCACGAATTCGAAATGCGTTTCTGTGAGGCGGCGTTCCCCGGAATCCGCGAGCGCGGCTGGCATCATGCCACGCTTACTGCGTTCGTGTCACCGATCGTTGCCGGACGCATGTTACATCTTGACTCGGAGCAAATCCAGCACGCGATCGGCATCTCCGCCAGCCGCCACGCCACGCTGGGAGCGGTCACTGCCGGCAAACTTACCATGATGAAAAACACCGTCGACCCAATGGCCACGCAAAGCGGCGTGCTGGCCGCGCTGATGGCGGAGAGGGGCTACACCGGCCCCGAACACGTCGTCGACGGCAAAGAAGGGCTCACCCATTGCTTCGGTCCGGAGTGGAAGCTGAATCTGTTGATTGATGGGCTGGGTGAGTCGTGGCGCATCACGCAGTGTGGCATGAAGGCGTTCCCCACCGAGGCGCTGACTCATACGCCGATTTCTGCCGTGCTCGATATCGTGAAGTCCAATGATCTGAAGCCTGATCAGGTGGCCAAAGTCCAGATTCGATCGCTCGCCCGAGCCGCCGACATTCTCTCCGATCCGAGCAAGTACGATCCGCGCACCAAAGAAACCGCCGATCATTCACTGCCCTATGTGATTGCTGCCGCAGTTGCAGACCGTCAGGTCACGCCAGTGCAATTTGAGATGAAGAAGATCATGGATCCAACTATCCGGGCGCAGTTGAAGAAAGTTGAGGTGGTGGCCGATCCGGAAATTGAAAAAGTTTTCCCAGCGTTGCAACGTGTGATAGTGAACCTTACTACAACCGACGGCCGGACATTCACCAAGCGACTGGACTATCCAAAAGGTGATCCACGGAATCCTCTCAGCGACGCCGAGGTAGAAGAGAAGTTCGCGGCCCTGGCGGAGGGCGTATTGTCGAAACGGGTGCAAGGCAAGCTGAAAGATGCCATCTGGAGTTTGGATAAGCTGGCCTCCGTAAGTAAGCTGATGGCGCTGATGAAGGCAGACGTGAGGGGGAAGAAAGTTGTGCTAAGAAAGCATAAGAAGTGAATATCGTGGATTTGCGACGGAAAGCGGAATCTGGAAGGCGATAGCCTGGGCTGAGATTGGATGGGGATGATTTGCCCCAAGAGATCCTTCGACTTCGCATTACGTTTCGCTAGCGAAACGTAATGCTTCGCTCAGGATGACAAAGTAAAAATCAGGATGAAAAAGTAAAACTCAGGATGAAAAAGTAAAAATCAGGATGAAAAAGTAGAAGAAGAGTGGTTACGCATGCCCCAGACTATCGTTGAAAAAATCGCGCAGATGCACCTTGCCGAGGGGCCGAAGCGGCCTTTGCGAACCGGTGACTTCGTTTCCATGCGTCCGCATCACGTTATGACCCACGACAATACGTCGGCGGTAATGAGTAAGTTCAAAGGCATCGGCGCCAAGAAGATTCACGATCCCAAGCAGCTCGTCTTCGCACTCGATCACGACATCCAGAACCAGGACGAATCCAATCAGAAGAAATATCGGGCCATCGAGGCATTTGCGAAAGAGCATGGCATCGACTTCTATCCGGCGGGTTCCGGCATCGGTCATCAGATCATGGTCGAGCGCGGATATGTCGTGCCAGGATCCTTCGTTGTCGCATCCGACTCGCACTCCAATATGTACGGCGCATTGGGGGCGATCGGCACGCCAATCGTCCGCACAGATGCTGCCGCAGCCTGGGCGACAGGCGAATTCTGGTGGCAGATTCCCCGCTCGGTCGAAGTTGTGCTGGAAGGCGAGTTGCCGGCGGGCGCAACCGGAAAAGACGTCATCATCACCCTCTGCGGACTCTACAACCATGAGGAGGTTCTGAATGCCGCGGTCGAATTCAGCGGACCAGTGGCCAGCCTCTCGATGGATGCGCGGCTCACGATTTCCAATATGACCACCGAGTGGGGACCGCTGGTGGGTTGGTTCCCAGTGGATGACGTCACCATTAACTATTTGAAGCGCGTTTATCAGCATCTCAAAGCCTTGGGTGTCGAGCGCTTTTCAGAAAAAGACCTAGAGAGCTGGGCCGCAAATCCGCCGCGGCCGGATGCCGATGCCGTGTATGCCGCTCGCATCGTGCTCGATCTAAGCCAGGTAGTGCCTCATGTGTCGGGCCCCGATACAGTGCAGGTGATGGCATCTCTGGCTGAGATGGAAAAGAGAAAGGTCGCGATCCAAAAAGCGTATTTGCTTTCCTGCGTAAACTCGCGACTCGAAGACCTGGAGGCTGCGGCAAGTGTTGTGAAGGGCAAAAAGGTCGCAGCAGGTGTGAAGCTTTATTTGGGCGCCGCCAGCAAGTGGGTACAGGAGGAAGCCGAGAGACGCGGCACTTGGAAGACCCTGCTCGACGCCGGTGCGCATCCACTCCCCGCAGGTTGTGGGCCATGCATCGGCCTGGGAGTTGGGCTACTCGAGCCCGGCGAAGTCGGCATTTCCGCCACCAACCGCAATTTCAAGGGCCGCATGGGGTCGCGCGACGCCCAATGTTATCTTGCCAGCCCGGAGGTTGTTGCCGCTTCTGCCGTGGCCGGTTACATTCGTGGGCCGCACCAAATGGCGGATCGCACGCCGATGCCCAATTACACCGAATTTGCGACTGGCGCAGCCGCCGAGAGAGTTGATATCCTGCCTGGTTTTCCCGAGCGGGTGCGCGGGCGGCTGGTGTTGCTGCCGCAGGACAACGTCAACACCGATGCCATCTACGGCAAGGACTACACCTACCGTGACGATGTTACGCCGCAAATGATGGCAAAAGTCGTCATGGAGAATTACGACCCGCAGTTCTCCGCGCGCACGCGCTCTGGCGACATAATTGTTAGTGGCTCTAACTTTGGCACCGGATCCAGCCGGGAGCAGGCGGTTACGGCGCTCAAGGCCAAAAGCATTCCGCTGGTGATTGCGGCCAGCTTTTCGCAGACATATTTGCGCAATGCGTTTAACAACGGCTTTCTCTGCATTGAAATCCCCGAGCTGGTCAAGCGGCTGCTTGAACAGTTCGCGAAAGAGATCGCCGCAAAAGAAAAGACAATTATTCCCGCAGATGAAATTGATGTCGATTTCACCACGGGCATGGTTCACTGGCGCGAGGAGAATTTCCCGTTCCCAGCATTGGGCAGTGTGCCGCAATCACTGGTGATCGCCGAGGGCGTAGAGAACCTGGTGGCAAAACGACTGGGACTGACATAAGGCCTCTGCGTTCTCGGCGTCCTTTGCGGTTCAAGGTTTTGATTTGCAGGAGAGTGGATGGCACAACACACCGTCGTTTCGATGCCAGGAGACGGAATCGGCAATCAGGTTTTGCCCGAAGCGCTGCGAGTTTTGAAGGCAGTCGAGTTCGATGCGGAATATATTCATGCCGACATCGGATGGGAGTGCTGGATCAATGAAGGCAACGCACTTCCGCAACGGACAATTGATCTGCTGGCCAAGCACAAGTTGGGATTGTTCGGCGCCATCACCTCAAAGCCCAACAAAGAAGCGCAGGCTGACCTGAAACCGGAATTAAGAGGCAAAGGCCACGTTTACTACAGCCCCATCGTCACCATGCGCCAGAAGTTCAATCTGGACGTATGCATGCGGCCTTGCGTTGGCTTTTTGGGCAATCCGCTGAATTACATTCGCAAGCGCGTCGATGGCGGCTTCGACGAGCCCCGCATTGACACTACGGTTTTCCGTCAGAACACCGAAGGTATGTATGCTGGCGTGGAATGGACGAACCCTCCAGAGAATGTGCGGGCTGCTCTGAATACACATCCTCGGTTCAAGGCTTTCGCCAGCGTGCCTCCCGCGGACTTGGCGGTGAGCGTGCGCATCATTACGCGGCCGGCGGCGCAGCGCATCGTCACGGCTGCGTTCGAATATGCCAAGAAGCGTGGCTTCAAAGGCGTGACTATCTGCGAAAAGCCCAATGTGGTGCGCGAGACCTCAGGAATGATGGAAGAGACAGCCAAGGAAGTGGCGAAGAATTATCCCGGAATTGCTTTGTGGTCTACCAACATCGACGCGCAGTTGATGTGGTTGAACAAGAATCCGGAAGATTACAACGTGATCGTCGCGTCGAACCTGTTCGGCGACATTTTGTCGGATGCTTTCGCCGGACTCGTCGGCGGGTTGGGTTTTGCAGCTTCCGGCAACATTGGAGATGAGGTCGCGGTGTTCGAGCCGACTCACGGCTCAGCGCCCAAGTATGCAGAATTGAATCCGCCAATTGTGAATCCGATTGCCATGATTCTGACCGGAGCGATGATGCTCGATCACATCGCAGAGGGTGCCAAGGCCGATCGCATCCGCAAAGCGATTGCCGATGTGGTGAAAGAAGGTAAAGTCCGCACCTACGACATGATGCGTATTTCGGGTGGCGCGAAATCGATCACCCAGGGTGCAGCCTCGACCATTCAGATGACAGACGCGATATTGGCGAAGCTAAATTAGCGGCTGATAAAGATGGTTGCCTCGCTCAGCATGACCAAGTATAAGCAATGACTCTTTCCCACGAAATTACGGCGACGCATTCGGCCGAGGCCGGGCAGTGGGGCAAAGACGTCCGGTCGGACCTGCACGTCACCATTGAACCACGCGATCGCGGCGGCCTGGAGATCACGCTCGAGTCCCGGGTCAAGCCATATTATGGCGATTCGATCCTCGCGCAGAGCCGACAGGTGCTGGAGTCGCTGGGTGTCAAGCATGCGCGGGTTCAGGTGCACGACGAGGGCGCGCTTCCCTTCGTAATTTCGGCGAGGATTGAAACCGCAATCAAGCGCGCTGGACTTGGAGACGGGCAAAAGGCACTGCCTGATCCTGTAGCGTTGCCCGAGCGCTCGCCGCGCGACCGTTTGCGGCGTTCGCGTTTGTATCTGCCCGGTTCGGAGCCAAAATATTTCATCAACGCCGGTGTGCACGGGCCAGACGCGATCATTCTCGATCTTGAAGACTCGGTTCATCACGGGCAAAAAGATGCCGCGCGCATCCTGGTGCGGAACGCATTGCGTGCAGTTGATTTTGGCGCCTGTGAGCGCATGGTCCGCATCAACCAGTTGCCCATGGGACTGGAGGACCTTGCCGAAGTTATTCCCGAGGCGCCCGACCTCGTGCTCATCCCAAAGACTGAGCATTCGCTTCAGGTAACAGAAGTGGAACGAATGATCAGCGAACTCATGGCTCGCCACCATCTGAATCGCCCCATCTGGCTGATGCCGATTGTGGAATCGGCGCTGGGGATCGAGAACGCATTTGCGATTGCGACCACAAGTCCCAACGTCTCCGCCCTCACGATTGGACTCGAAGACTACACCGCCGACATGGGCGTGGCCAAGACCGCCGAGGGGCGCGAGTCACTCTACGCCCGCTCGCGGCTGGTGAATGCGGCGACGGCGGCGGGCATCCAGGCAATCGACTCTGTCTTCGGCGATGTGGGCGACTTGGATGGTCTCCGCCACTGGGCGGAAGACTCCCAGGCCTTGGGATTTGAAGGCATGGGATGCATTCATCCCTCGCAGATTCCGGTAGTTCACGCGGCGTTCACCCCGTCGCAGGCGCAGATCGAGAGAGCGCTCAAAATTGTCGCCGCCTTCGAAGAAGCGCAGCAGCACGGCCTGGGCGTGGTGAGTTTGGGATCGAAGATGATCGATCCGCCGGTGGTAGAGCGAGCCCAAAAGCTGGTGCAGCGAGCGCGACAAATCGGCTCATTGTCGTGCTGAGTAAGCGCATTGCCATGCTGAGCGAAGTCGAAGCATCCCTACTTGACAAGATGTGGCGTGGGGGCAGGGATCCTTCGAGTGCGCCATCGTTTCGCGAGCGAAACGATCTGCTCCGCTCAGGATGACAAGACAGGGATTTCATGAGCGATCGCATCGAACTGGCCCAAAACGCCGCTAGGCGCATGGTGCCAGTCATGATCAACGGCAGGCCGCAGATTCCCTACCTCGGCATGGCTAACTACCAGCCGCGAGGACGGAAGGCTGCACCACCAGTGCGTTCCAGCAAAGATTATCCGGAGAATGGCGATAAGCGCGTCGCCGGTCTGGAAACTGCTCTGCGTAAGTGCGGCCTGCGCGACGGCATGGTGATCTCCAATCATCATCATCTCCGCGATGGCGATCGCGTCGCCCTACTGGCGCTCGAGGCCGCCGCTAAAATCGGCGTGAGAGACCTCATGTGGTTCCCCAGCGCTTCCTTTCCTTCCCAGAAAGCCGCGATCGACCTGATGCAGTCGGGCGTGATTCATCACATTGAAGGCTCAATGAATGGTCCACTCGGCGACTATTGTACTCAAGGCAAAATGCGCGGCACGGGAGTTCTACGATCGCATGGCGGACGCTGGCAGGCTATCCAGGATAGCGAAGTTCACATTGATATTGCCGTGATCGCCGCGCCCACCGCGGACGCATTCGGCAACGCCGATGGCTCTCATGGCAAGTCTGCGTGCGGATCCCTGGGGTTTGCGTTGGCGGATTCGATGTATGCCGATCACGTCATCGCAGTCACCGACAACCTGGTTCCTTTTCCTTGCATTCCCTGGCAGATTCAAGGCAACAACGTGGATTACGTTGTGGAAGTGGAGTCAATCGGCGACCCGGCAAAGATCGTCTCCGGGACCACGCAGATTACGCGTTCGCCGGACCGCTTGCGCATCGCGGAATTGGTTGCCAAGTTCTTGCGCGCAGCGGGAATCATGCGCAACGGCTTTTCTTTCCAGGCGGGCGCCGGCGGCATCGCACTGGCATTTGTCGACTATCTTCGCCGAATGATGAAAGAAGACGGCGTAAAGGCGCGTTTCGTTCGCGGCGGGTCCACCCGGTATTTAGTGGAGATGCTGCAGGAAGGATTGACAGACTACATTCTCGATGGCCAAACTTTTGATCTCGACGCCGTGAAGTCAATTGCCAATGATCCCCGTCACGTCCCCACTTCGCCCTTTACCTCCTACAACTTTCACGGCAAGGGTAACTTCGCTTCAATGGTCGATGCCGTAGTTCTCGGCGCCACTGAAGTCGACGTGAACTTCAACGGCAATGTAGTCACCCACTCCGATGGCCGACTCCTGCATGGAATTGGCGGATGGCAGAATTGTCTCGCCGCCGGATGCACCATCCTTGCAGTGCCATCTTTCCGTGACCGCATTCCCGTAATTGTGGATGAGGTCACCACGGTCACCGGGCCCGGCGAGTTGATCGATGTAGTGGTAACCGAGCGCGGCATCGCAATCAATCCGCAGCGATCGGATTTGCTGGATGCGGTGAAGGGATCGACCTTACCGATCCGGCCGATTCAGGACATCAAAGCGGACGTTGAACGAATCTGCGGTGGCAAACCAGCGCGCCCGAAGCTTGGAAATCATCCCGTTGCCGTGGTCAAATGGGTGGACGGTACGGTGCTCGATACCGTCTGGCAAATCAGCTAGTCAGCAATCGCCAAAAACTTGAAGGAAAAGGAAGAGGGGACACGGCTCTCACCATGCCTCTCAGACGTTTACTAATGCTGCAGACTGATCATTCCATTGATCTGTACGCCGCTATCATTTTGCAGCAGGTACGCGTCGCTTCCGGAGATCAAGTAAAACACCAGGTCATTGTTGGTGAGGGAAAGGTTGCTGATTGTTCCTACGGCTCGCCCATTGCTGGACACCGAGTAATTTCCGGTCAGAACTCCGGGCGAGATCGCTCCTTGGCCAGTGGCGCTGCTATTGGCAACTTCGTTCAGCGTCAGCTTGCTGGTGCCGTCCCAAGTCAATGTTCCCAGACGGTCAAGAAGTTGGGTAGTGTCAAAGCCATCCATCATGAATGCGAACTGGCCGTTCATAGTGGCGTTGGTAAACGTCCCCGACTGCAGATCGAGCGTGCCATCTTCCACCGCGTTCGAGTCATTGGTGATCAGGAAGAAGCCACGTGACGGACTGACCATCCAGAACGTAGCCTGAACCGTTCCGCTGGAGGCATTAAGCGTGACTGTTGCCCGGCCATTTGCCGTGGTTGTGTAGCTCCCACCGGAAATCGTCGTAGAAAGATTGCTGCCGTCCTCCACCGCGTCAATCGCCCCGGTCGTGATCGAACCGCCGCTGGCGCTAAACGCGCCCACGGTGTCGACCGCATTGATGCCATTATTTACCGTGTTGCCTCGCCCGCCAAAGGCATAGCTGCCTGAGAGCGCAGGCGAACTTTGCTTTTCTGCACGCCCAATGCCCAGCAGGCCGGAGGAACTCGACAGGAAGCGCACGTTATTCGCATCCACGACGTAGTAGATGAAGCTCAACGTAGTGTTGGAGCTATCGGTAAATGTGCCCGTCCCTCGTCCCAAATTGGGGGGAGCGTTGAATGAGCCAGTGAAAGTCAGAGGACTAGCAGTTCCGTTATTCAAAGTTCCGCCCCGGTCCACATCCATAGTGCCGGTGCTGACCGTGCCGCCAGACGCCGTAAAGACGCCGACACTCGCGGCAGATAGACTAAACATTTGCGACGTATTCGCGGTGTGCAGCCGGAAGGCAAACGTGCCTCCAGGGGCGGAGGAGGTCGCGGTGCTGTCCTGTAGCTCCGCCATTCCGCTGGAATTGAGACCTGCATCTGCCTCAATGAGGTAAGCCTTCGAAGAGCTCACTATCGTCACTGCCAAAGTGACTGTGCCCAAAGCATTATTCAAGGTCAGGCTTCCCGTACCGTCATTCTTAATGCTGTAGGTGCCCGCGCCAGTCGTGAGCGTAGGAGTTGCCCCTTCAGAAAAGTCATCCGACACATTCGTAAGATTGCCAATGCCATCAGCGACGAACACTCCGGCCTCATAATAGGGAAAGGCGTTGACCCCGTTCGTGGTGTCGGTCCCGGACAACTGGTAGACGTATTGCCCTTTCAGGCTGGCGTTGGAGAAATTTCCTTTGGGGATGAAAGGGCCAGGGCCGCTTGATCCACAACCTCCAC
Organism: Terriglobales bacterium; assembly: GCA_035512155.1. Classification (GTDB taxonomy): domain Bacteria; phylum Acidobacteriota; class Terriglobia; order Terriglobales; family Acidobacteriaceae; genus JABCYV01. The sequence continues at coordinate 31,721 of DATKEN010000031.1, forward strand.
AAAACATAAGCGAAAATAGGCCGAGAGGGAGAAACAGTTTCTTCATGACGAATGCGCAGCCAGGTAGCCGCCTACTCCTTATAGTGGGATGAGGGTCATTTTACCTGCATCTCTGTGAGAAACCCGGGACTGCTCACTGTTAACACACCTACAGCAGGAAAGTTGCCCGACGAATCTTATGGGTACACAGCTTAGGCGTCTTTTCGTACGGAGCTACACCCGCTCGCCGCGGAGGACTTCTCGCACTTTGCGCGACAACATTTGCAGTGTAAAGGGTTTCTGCAGGAAGGCCGTTCCGGCTTCTAGTACGCCCTGGTGGACGATGGCATCTTCGGTGTAACCGGAGAGGAAAAGAACTTTAATGTCAGGATCGGAGGCGGAGAGTTGCTTGGCCAGCTCTCGTCCGCTCATCCCCGGCATCACGACGTCGGTGATTAGCATGTCGATTGGGCCGCGATAATCGGACGCCGTCCGTAGCGCTGCTTCGCCGTGCTCAGCTTCAAGAACCTTGTATCCTTTGGCTTCCAATGTTTCCCGCACCAGTTGGCGGACGGATTCTTCGTCCTCGACCAACAGCACCGTCTCCGAACCGCCAGTAGCAGATTGCGAAGCCCGCAAGGTGCCCAGAGGTTCGGCGGCATCCTCCACTCGCGCCAAGTAGATGCTGAAAGTTGTACCGCGGCCGACTTCGCTTTGCGCGAAAATGTAACCCCCACTTTGTTTAATGATGCCGTATGCTGTTGAAAGCCCCAGCCCTGTGCCCTTGCCTTTTTCCTTGGTGGTAAAAAAAGGCTCGAAAATCTGTAACTGAGTTTCTTTGTCCATGCCGTGTCCCGTATCAGAGATTGAAAGCATCACGTAGGGACCGGGCTGAATGTAGCTGTACTCGCGGCGCAGGTCGTCGTCGAGATTTACATTGGCGGTTCGGATGGTGAGCTTGCCACCGTTGGGCATGGCGTCCTTGGAATTGACCACCAGGTTCATAATGACCTGCTCAATCTGGCCGGCATCGGCCCGGGTCCGCCCCAGGTCCTCTGCCAGTTGGGTATTCAGTTCAATGTTCTCCCCAATCAAAGGACGCAGCAGCCGCTCGAGGTCCTTGACGATCGCGTTCACATCCACGACCTTGAGTTCCAGAAATTGCTTCCGGCTGAAGGCCAGCAGCTGCCGGGTAAGAGTGGTGGCGCGATCGGCGGCCTGCTGAACTGCGGCGATCTTCGGATAAAGAGGATTCCCTCGTGCGGTCTTTTCCAATAGAACTTCGGTATAGCCGCTGATCACCATTAGAAGGTTGTTGAAATCGTGGGCAACGCCACCTGCCAAACGCCCCACAGCTTCCATTTTTTGCGCTTGCCGGAATTGATCTTCCAGCACCCGCCGTTCGGTCACATCTTCAGCAATCACTTCCAGGACGCGCTCGTTTTGCTCTGGAATGGTGACCGCGCGTCCGCTCAGGCGAACCGTGATGGCATTGCCGTCCTTCCTCTTCCAGCGTACCTCCATGTTCTGCAGACGGGTGCCGCGGTGAAATTGACTCATCAACCGCGCCTGCTCGGCAGGATCCGCAAAGACGTCCCGTTTGGGGTCCAGGGCCAGCACTTCTTCCGCCGAAAAGTAGCCCAACATCGCGGTCAGTGCCGGGTTTACATCTAGAAATTTTCCTTCCATGCTGGATCGGTAGATTCCATATACCGCGCTCTGCACCAGCGAGCGATAACGTCCCTCGGAACGCCGTAGAGCTTCCTCGTTGCGCCTGTGTTCGATGGCGCTGGCCAGTTGCTGAGATACGAAGGTCAGAATTTCTTTGTCTGTTTCTCGAAAGCGTACCCGGTCCGCATAAACCTGTACCACCAGCACGCCAAAAGTGTTACCCGCAGCTTTCAGAGGAACGCCGAGCCAGTCCACCGAAGGAGCGCCAATTAGCTCCACTTCACCACGCCGCACCAGTTGGTCGAAAAGGTCCGGGGTACACAGCAAGGGCTCGCCGGTCCGTAGCACGTATTCGGTTAGTCCACGGCCCAGCTTCTTGGGCGCGGGTCGAGGATCTTCCTGGTCCACGAAGTAAGGGAAGCTGAGCAACTGGGTCAGCGGGTCATACACGGCAATATAGAAATTGCGGGCGTACATCAATTCAGCGACGATGCTATGAATTGCTGCATAGAACTGCTGCAGATCTTCCGCCGAGCTCGTCTTCTCGGCGATGCGGTAGAGTGCCGAACTGAGTGCCTCCGCCCGCTTCTGCTCGGAGATATCGCGATAAAGAACGCACGCCGCCACTTGTTTTCCACCGACAATGACGGGAGCGCTGGAGAGGAATACATCCACCAGGGAGCCATCTTTGCGCTGCCGCTTGGTTTCCAGCGTCACCTTGCGGCCCTGCGAAAGGGAGTCCGCAATCCAGCGCGTTTCCGAGTTGCGATCAGGCGGAACGATCAAGGTGTCAATCCGCCGGCCCAGCGCTTCTTCCGGAGCAAAGCCGAACATACGTGTGAATTCCGCGTTCAGCCGCAAGATCTGGTGCTCTTGGTTGAGAATGGTGATGGCCTCGGGTGCGCATTCCACTAATTGCTCGAGGTAGGCCTTCTCTACTTCAGGACTGTCGAAATTGAAGACCGGATCTTCCTCAGTGAAGACGGGCGCTTGCTTGGTGGCCTCTGCAGCCTGACTTTCCGGATGGGAAAGCGTTGGGGTGCCGCGTTCCAGAGCTTGCTGGAGAAATCTGGCACGTGTAAGATCAGCCGACTTGGCTGGCCGGGTGACCTTATCACCCATCGCAGACCCCTCCCCATTTTGATTCGAGACTGATGTGGGATGTTAGATCGGCGGCTTGTCACCAGAAAGTTACGGAGGTAATTCGGCACAACACGGAAGGCCAAGCGGTGCTTAAGATTAGGTTCCGGTCGCCAGCATCTCGCAGACTCGTTGGATAGCCTCGTGCTGTTCCGGGCTCATGGCCAGAAATTCGAAACCATGGCGCAAGCCATCGCGATAACGGACCAGGGCGCGAATCTTCATGGGATAGGGGGCCAGCGGTAGCGAGATCTCCATGGAGACGACTTCGCCTGGCTCCAATTCTCCGGTCAGCGTGCCGCCAATGCCATCTTGTCCCATTTCATTGGAACGCCCCCAAAGGGAAACAGTTTTGCCCTCGCGAAAGACATTGACCGACAGTCGAATGTCGAGCGGATAGCGTGGATAACGGCGTGGCGAGTTAGTTGGTGGCTTGGGGTCGGGCACACTGCTACTCATTGGTCTTTCTTAAGTCAATAAACTCTCTGTCGATCCATGCAAAGCCAACCGCGGAGAATGGCTAGTTCCCGTGCAAATGATGCTAGCATTTTTTTCCACCGCGTAACTATGAGTTCGAACGACCCCCCATCACGTTGGTGAGGATCGAGAAGTAAAAACTAGCTAAGAAGCGACAGCCTGTTTCTGAGTTCGTGCTGTGGGCAGCCCGAGCCCTTGCATCATTAATCGATGTGTTCGCCTTCCTCTACGAAGCCAATCTCTGCCGGCGGCAATTTATCGCCGGGACGTGCCCAGAAAACATAAAGCGAGGGCAACAAGACGATGCTGATGACCAACTCGACAATGAGTCCACCAACAATCACGATGGCGAAAGGCCGTTGTGAGTCAGACCCGATATCGTGTGACATGGCGGCGGGAAGTAAACCCAAAGTGGCGACCAGCATGGTCATCATGATGGGCCGCAAGCGCAGTGATGCGCCTTCTTTCGCGGCCTCGCGCGGGTTCATGCCGCGGGTGCGAAGCTGGTTGATGTATTCCACCATGATCACTCCGATTTCGACAGATACGCCGATCAGCGCTAGGAATCCCAGGCCGGACGAAACCGAAAAATGTGTGCCTGTCAGCAATAGGCTAAAAAAGCCGCCGAGAGGTGAAAGTGAAACTACGGCGAGGATCAGACCGACCCATTTCCAAGAGTCAAATGCCGAGTACAGAATGAAAGACATCAGAAGAAGCGTGATTGGGACAATGAAGGCTAGCCTGCGGTTTGCCCGCTGCTGGCTTTCGTACTCCCCGGTCCAATCGAGATGGTAGCCTTCAGGGAACTGAACTTTTTGGCGTACTTCTTCAATGGCCTGGCGCACCGTGCTGCCTAAGTCGCGCCCACGGACACTGTACTTGATTGCAATGTATCGAGAGTTGCCCTCGCGGTAGATCGTAGAAGCACCATCCTCTAGTTTGATCTGGCATAACTGTCCAAGCGAAACCCGTTCGCCAGAAGGCGCCAGGATCCGAATGTTGGCGATGTCGCTGACGGACTTGCGAAACGGTTCCTGGTAGCGAACGGTCAGATCATATCGCTGCTCCGCGACCAGAATTTGGCTAACCGCTTTCCCGCCCACTGCGGTCTCCACTGCATCCTGAACGTCGCTGACATTGATGCCAAAACGATCAGTGATGGCACGATCAACGACCAGATTTACATTGGGCTGACCGCGGACCTGAAATGTGCCGAGGTCGGCCACCCCTGGGATCTTGCTCATCACGCGCTGCATCTCGTCGGCTTTCGCCTCCAGGACCTTCAGGTCAGGGCCAAAAAGCTTGACCGCTAACTCTCCCTTCACGCCGCTGACGGCTTCTTCCACATTGTCAGAAATCGGCTGGGAGAAGTTCCAGTCGACACCCGGAAATTTGTTAAGTTCGGTGTCCATGGATGCGATCAGGTCGTCTTTAGTCTTGAACTGCGATCGCCACGTAGCGCGGGGCAGCAGATCAACAAAGAATTCCGTGTTGTAGAAACCGCTGGCATCGCTGCCATCGTCGGGACGGCCCACCTGGCTGACCACCTGCTTGACTTCGGGAAAATTGGCCAGCATCAGCCGTGCGTTTTTGGCTAAGGCGGTGCCAGCTGTGGGGCCGGTGCTGGGCGCCAATGTGCCGCGAACCCAGATAGCGCCTTCATCCAGATGGGGCAAGAATTCGGACCCGATGACTCCTCCAAGACCGAGGAACAGCATGAGCGCCAATGCTGCCAAACCCAAACCGAGAGGGACCTTCAGGTGATCGAAGCACCAATCCAGAGTCTGGGCATAGCGCTCCTGCAGGAAATGCAGGATAGGGTTGCGCCACTCTTGGATAGTGTCCTTAAAGAGAAAAGTGCAAAGCACGGGAGCAATGAGTAAGGCAAATAACAATGCGCCGAGCAAAGCGAATGCCACTGTCCACGCCATAGGCCGGAACAGACGGCCTTCCACGCGCTGAAGTGTGAAAATCGGCAGATACGAAACTATGATGATGATGCGGGCGAAAAAGACCGGTCTTTGCACCTCGTGCGCCGCCGAACCTATTATCTGAAGAAATGTTTTCTTGCCGCGACCGAATTCAAAATGGCGCAAGATGTTCTCCACCATCACCACCGAGCCATCCACAACCATGCCGAAGTCGAGGGCGCCTAGCGACAGCAGGTTTGCGGGGATGTGGTTAAGATCCAGCAGAATTGCCGCAAACAGGAGAGAGAAGGGAATGGTAAAAGTGACGATGAGAGCGCTGCGGGCATTTCCCAGGAATAAAAACAAGACGAGAGTGACCAGGAGCACGCCATCTATAAGATTGCGCAGCACCGTGTGTGTGGTGTAGTGGACGAGATCGCTTCGGTCAAGGTGCGGGACAAATTTGACTCCCGCCGGCAGCAGACGCTGCCCGCCCTTCGTCCCGTTCAGTTCCCCGATTTTTTGGTGCAGAGCGTCGAGCGTGGCGTCCGCTTCGGCGCTCTTGCGCAATAAAACAATGCCTTCCACAACGTCATCGTCATTGACGACGGTCCCGTCTTCGTGACGAATGGTTTTGCCCAATTGCCCGAGTCGTACCTTGGGTGATTGCACGACTATGGCCAGGTCACGAACTCGTACCGGAGTACCGTTCACCGCCTTAATGACGGTCGCTCCAATGTCGTCCGTGTTCCTCATCAACCCGACCGCGCGTACGTTCAGCGCCTGCTCTCCGCGCTCGATGAACCCACCGCCAGCGTTGACATTGTTGGCAGCAAGAGCCTGCTCCACCTGACTTAGCGAAATGCCGTAAGAAACGAGCTTGCCGGGATCGATCCGAACCTGATATTCACGTGTCGGCCCGCCAAAGGGGTTCACAGCCACGACGTTAGGCACCGACTTTAACTGGTTGACCACGAACCAGTCGTTGATCGTCTTCAATTCCATCACGTCATACTTAGGATTGGTGCTCTGCAGGGTATAAAACATGATCTGCCCGGTCGGACTGTAATCCGGTCCCAGGCCAGGGTTCACACCCTGAGGCAACGTCACTTGCTGCAAACGGTCGAGCACCTCCTGTCGCGCTGTGAAAGTGGTGATTTCATCGTCGTAAAGGATCGTGATGACGGAAAGCCCGGCTAGCGAGGCCGATCGAAGATGTGTCATATGGGGTACCCCGTTCAGTTGTACTTCGAGGGGGACCGTGATCTGTTGCTCGATTTCTTCCGCCGCGTGCCCTGGCCACTGGCTGATGATCTGGGTATAGGTGTCGGCGACGTCGGGATAAGCCTCAATCGGGAGATTGTGGAATGAGAGAATACCCCAGACAAATAGAACCAGCGCCAGACTGAGCACCAGGATGCGATTGCGCAGGGCAAAGTCAATCAGATAACGGATCATTTGCCTTGCCCTGCGACGGCCGTCGAAAACGCGAGCGCGTTGGCTACGACTTCTTCCCCGGGTTGCACGTCATCCTTGAGCTCTTGCATTCCCTCCGGTGTCGGTCCTAGCGCGTGCACCTCGATGCGGCGAAATCTTTGCGCACCTTCCTTGCGGAAGATCCAGTCTTTGTCCTGCAATCGCATGATTGCGGTACTGGGCACTACGGTGAACGTCCGCAGTTTGCGCGAACGGAAGGTTGCTACTGCGTACATCCCGGGCCGCAAAGACCCGCCGGCGTTCGAGAGCACAATGCGAACTTTTGCCGACCGAGTATTGGGGTCCAGCACCCGCGAAATATCCCCCACTTTGCCCCGAAAAATCTTATCGGGATATGCATTCAGCCTGATCTCCGCCGCATCACCCAGACGCACGTCATTCAGATCGTTCTCGTAGACGTCGCACAGCACCCAGACCTGAGAAAGGTCGGCGATAGTAAATAGGCTGGGGGTGTTGTCGATGCTCTTCACGCCCTCGAATCCAGCAACATTCTGCTCCACGATGGTTCCCGAAACAGGCGCCCGCAATTCAATGAGGGAACCGGGGCGCGTAGGGTCGCCGCCTAACACGCGCACATGCTGTTCGGCAGTTTGCACATCCACTTTGGCCTTGTCTTCCGCGTTCTGCGCCGCTTCGAAATCTTTCTGCGCGGAAGCGCCTCGGTCATAGAGCAACTGCGCGCGGTCTAGCGCTTTCCGGGCAAGTGCTTCATCGGCCCGTGCCTTTTGGTAATCTGACACAGCGCTCGCGAGATCGGCACTCGAGATTACTAACAAGGCCTGGCCCTTCTTCACGGAATCGCCAAGTCGCGCCTTCACCTCCACCACGCGGCCGGAACCCAGCGAGGTCACATGAATCGTTCGGTTCACATCGGGAGTGATGCCGCCATTCGCAGTCAGCACCATCGGAAGCTCGCGGGTTTCCACCTTCGCCAGCTTGAATAACTCGGGATGGTCGGGATTGTAGACGCCGGGCTCCATCGTGACTTCCGCCTTGGTGGGCGCGGCTTTGGTGTTATCCGAGCAGGAAACCGCTAGAATACCTGACAAAATAACCGTGAAGATTGCGGAATAGCGAAGCATCTTGTGTCTCACGGGATCACCTCTCGTCCCACGGCCATATTCAATTGGGCGGCAGCGGTCAAGTACGAGCCGACTAAGTTCACGTAGCTCAACTGTACAGTTCGGTATTCACTCTCTGCGTTTAAGAAATCAAGAAGGGAGGCTCCACCGTGCTGGTAGGAAAAGAAAACCGTATCCCGGACGCGCACGGACTGCTGCAAGTACTTAGCTTTGTAGGGTCGCAGCAAAGTCATATTGCTGTCGACCACGGCGTAACCGGAATCGACGTCGCTCAGCACCGATGCTTCAGCAGCGTCGCGCAGCCTCTCATTGCGTGTGATATCAAGCTGTGTGCGCAGCTTCTCTCCCTGATTGCGATCGAAAACCCGCAGCGGGACGCTGACACTGACCCCGACAGTATTTATGCCAAACGGGTTGTTGTTGGATGAATTATGCGTATACCACGCGCTGAGAGTTGGATCCGTCGAGCCGTTCGCAACCGCCAGCTTATGGTCGGTTTGGGCCTTATCGACGGCTTCGATGGCAGCCTTCAAGTCTGGCCGCATGTCCAGAGCAATCTTCCGGAACTCGTCGCGGGGCAGGAGTTGGTCGTTGAAATCAAACGAACCACTTACGTCAAATTGTTCAATTGCAGTGCGATCATTCAACAACGTGAGCAGTTGAATCTTGGCGGTGCGCAGATCGACTTCCGCTATCTGCACGTCTGACTCGTATTGCACCCGCTGCAGCTCCAGCCGGTCAAGGTCGATTTGCGCGATGTCGCCGGCATTGAAGCGAGTCCTGCTGATATCGAGCACGTGGTCATAGTAGGCCAGGTTATCTCTCGCTAGCTGGAGCACAGCTTTGGCTTGGAGAGTTGACACGAAGGCGCTGCGCAGGTTGAACAGCAGAGTTCGATTCAGATCGGCATGATTAAACTCGGCGATCGTAGTGCTTTTTTTGGCGCTTTCCAGCCGCAGCTCGCGCTTGTGCCGACGTTCGTGAAGGTAACTGATGCCGGGCGACTCAAAAGTGCCGGCGAACGGTCGCCAGATGCCCTTCTCGGGAGCGATTTGAGTCCCATCTACCGTCAGATTCAAGTCAGGATTGGGACGGAGATAAGCGGTGATTTCCTGTGCCTTCGATTCATCGATACTCAGTTTGTCTGCGAGCAGCGTCGGATTGTTGGCCTCAAAGCGTTCTCGTACTTGCTGCCAGGTCCAGGAGGTTTGCGCCCCGGCTTCCAAACTGAAACCGAGCAGAAGAAGCAATGCGGAACTCCGCCAAAGCGTCTTTTGCATTGGGCACTCCATAGTCATTTCCGTAACTGTTGTAAAGCAGCGTTGCCGCGGATATACCGCGACTGTTTCAAGAATGTAAGATTCCGCCGGACGAAAGCGGCCCTGCCGGCTGTACTAGCTGAATGGATACGGCGGCGGAGCGCGACCGTTGCGATGCGCTGGGTAGACTGGTTCCGGCCGCAGGGAAGGCGTGGTGACGACCCGTCCGTAGATTAGACAACTCGGACTGAACGAATAAGGGCGGAAGCGGAGGGCAGGGGATGCGTGCAGGATAGTCTGCGATGAATGGGATGTTTCGCCTCCGGACGCCTCGACCTGACGCTTGGATGAGTTTGACTCCTCCAGTTCCGGCCGCATTACGTGCATGTCGTCCGTAGCGGAAACGACCGGAAATAGCAGCACCAGAACGCAGCCCAAAAGCACGATAGGGCGCACACTGCCGAGTCGCCTCGAGCTCTGGACAGAGGCCGGATCTTGCAGCCAAAGCCAAATGGCGGGCAATGTCAACATCAGCCAGAGAATATTGAGCAGAAATTCCATAGCCGCGGTAAGGCTGACCCTGTGCGCTCAAGTCTGCCAAGATACGAAGACTAAGTCAATGTGACAGCCGGACTCGTGCGCGGAAAGACGGTTCCTTCGGTAATGTGGATGCATCCGTGAAGTTGTCACGGACAGCTCGTAGGGTCCCCTTTGACGGGCCTTGGCGCCGCAGCGGACTCTTGCGCTGACGTAGCTCGAAGGTAGTCCTGCCAGCTTTTGTACGAACTCAGAACCCGGGCGCGAATGTGTACCCGATTGACATGCCGAACCGCGCCGCTTGCGAAGAGGGAAACTCAACGTTGTTATGAACCAGGTACAGGTGCGCCTCTGGACGAATGAAAAGATGTCCCCAAATGTAATACCGAATCCCAGCGCCGATGTGTCCCATGAAGTGATTGCTGCTGACGAAATCCGTGCAACCAAAGAAGTTACAATTACTAAACGGCTGATAAAACCGCAGACTCTCCCATCCGATCCCGGCCATCATTTCGGCTTGCACGCGTTTTCCGAGCTTTGGCGCGTAGATTCCGTTAAAGTCGTAGAACAGGGGACGGTAGGGCAAAGCTCCACCGTAGAGGTTCCGACTGGCCCTCCAAGCCAGTTCGCCGCCAAAACCGAGGTTGTGCTTAATCAGGACGTCAGCGCTGAACACTGGGTACGCCCCGCCACGTTCGGAGACGGTATTGCCTCCTGAATCTGGCACGGTACCCGAAGGCGCCGTAACCGTGCCCACGCCAAACGCTGCGTCAAACTGTTGGGCAAAAGCCCTTGTCTGTATCGCGAAGAACATGCCCAGAGCCACAACCAAGCTTAACTTTCTCAAAATGAGCCTCCGAATCAAAGGTTCGTTGCCGTATATCAAACCCGATTTCTTGAAATTAGATGCGGCCGGCGGGCTCGCGAAGAAAACGGCCCTTTTTATCGGTCCTGACACATCACGACAATCATAAAGTCTCTCTCCGGTCCGACTCAATCATCAGCCAGAATGTAAAGAATGGTCAAAAAACCGTAAACTCATTAAACTTGCTGTCCGCGGAGGCAACATGAGCTTAGGCGGGGCCCTGCTGCCCGAATTCGATCAGGAGATGGCCAATACGCGCCGGACTCTGGAGCGGGTTCCTGAGGATAAGTTCGACTGGAAACCACACCCGAAGTCGATGACTATGGGACGTCTGGCCACGCACTTGGCGGAACTGCCGGGTTGGGCGATCGCCACCGTCGAGAAGGATTCGCACGATCTGGCGCCGCCGGGTGGCCAGGGATTCCAGCCGGCCACAGCAAAAACACGCAAGGAGCTTCTATCCCTGTTCGACGCCAACGTTGATGGCGCCCGGACTGCAATCTCTCACGCATGCGACGATCATCTCGCGGAAACTTGGACTCTGCTGGTTGCGGGTAATAGGATCTTCTCGCGACCTCGCCTTGCGGTGCTGCGTAATTCCGTCTTGAACCATAGCATCCATCACCGGGCGCAATTAGGAGTGTACCTGCGGCTGAACAACCTCCCAGTTCCGGCCATTTATGGCCCGTCTGCCGACGAGAAGTAACAAGGGCGAGGCGGCTTGAGGGCAAGGGTTTGCATCTGCAAAGCAGCAAACAGAATCAAGATAGCTTGCCGATTTACTGATGTTCAGCTCCTTTCGAATTGGAAGAAATTGAGCGTGATGACGCCATTCTCGAAAGCGCACCGTAAAGAGACAGTTCCGTGCCTGGTTGCGATGCTCATTCTCGCTGCCGCAGCGGCGATGGGGCAGACCACGATCGGATATTCGGAAAACACCTCGCCAACCCCTGGCCTCCCGAGTGGAATTGGCCAGTCGACTGCTCAGAACCCGTTCACGGGTAGCGTCCCCCAGGGCAAGGCTACGCCTCAAGTCTTGTCTCTATCTCTTAACGACGCGATTGACCTTGCGCTGAAGAGCAACCTTGGGCTACTGGTGCAGGGTGACACGGTGCTCAGCGCTCGTGGACAAAAGTGGAAGGAACTCAGCGCCCTACTTCCTAACCTCACGACGAAAACCAGTGAAAACGTCGCACAAATCAACCTCGCCGCGGAAGGAATTCGGATTCCGATTCCGGGCTTTCCCACCATCATCGGTCCCTATAGCTTTTTCGATACTCGCGGGTATCTCACGCAATCTCTTTTCGACCTGCACTCGATCCAACGCGAGCACGGAGCGGCGGCGAATGAAAGCGCAGCACGCCACAGTTATAAAGACGCACGCGATATCGTCGTGCTGGCGGCCGGAAACGCGTATCTGCAGTGTATCTCCGCGGCGGCCCGAGTGGACAGCTCGCAGGCTCAGGTGCAAACTGCGCAGACGCTTTACGATAAGACTGCCGACCAGCAGAAGGCCGGAGTCAGTCCTGCCATTGATACTCTTCGCGCTCACGTGGAACTGCAAACCCGGCAGCAGCAGTTGATTGTCGCCAGGAATGATTACGCCAAACAGAAGTTGGCCCTGGGGCGTGTGATTGGGCTGCCTTCGGGACAAGAGTTCACACTGACCGAGCAGGCCCCATACGAACCGCTGGTCCCGTTAAGCGTGGAGCAGAGCCTGCAACGCGCGTACGCCTCGCGTTCCGACTATCAGGCAGCATTGCAGCAGGTACGGGCAGCAGAATACTTTCGCAAGGCGGCATCATCGGAATATTTGCCCAGCCTCGACCTGACGGCAAATTACGGCGCTATCGGATTGAGGCCGGACAGCTTGCACGGAACCTTTGAAGTAAGTGGATCGTTGACAATTCCCATTTTCCAGGGCGGAAAAGTCCAGGCTGACGTTTTACAAGCTGAAGCGACGCAGAGGCAATACCGCTCTCAACTGGAGAACTTGCGCGGCCAGATTGATTACGAAGTACGCACCGCTTTGCTGGATCTAGCAGCCGCGGCCGATCAAGTCGAAGTCGCCCGCAGTTCGGTCGATCTGGCCAATCAAACGCTCATCCAGGCCCGGGACCGCTTTGCGGCCGGAGTCACCGACAATCTGGAGGTGGTACAGGCACAGGAATCGGTGGCCTCGGCCAACGAGAGTTATATTTCCAGCCTTTACGCCCACAATCTGGCTAAACTCTCCCTGGTTCGAGCTATGGGATACGCCGAAGAGGGCGTGAGGCAATACTTGATGAAGAAATAAGCGGTCTATGGAACCAGCCACTGAAACTAGTACGCCCGAGCGTCCCGCGACTCAGCCTGCGCCTTTGCCGGCCACGGACAGAGACCTGCGCTGGAGGCAGGCTTCCCGCAATCCGCGATTCCGCATGGCATTGATCCTGAGCGGAATTGTATTGCTGGTGGCAGGCTTTTTTCTCTGGCGCTACTTTACCAGCTATGAATCCACTGACGATGCCCAGATTGACGGGCATTTGAACTCGATCAGCGCGCGCGTCTCCGGCCATGTGGAGAAACTTCTGGTGAACGATAACCAGTACGTCGCGGCCGGTACGCCCCTGGTGGAGATCGATCCTAGGGACTACCAGGTGGCGGTGGAACGGGCCAAGGCCGCTTACGCCGACGCGCTGGCCACAGCCCAAGCCGCGCAGGTGAACGTTCCCATCACTTCGGTAAACACAGGCAGCCAGTTGACCGGCGCTCAAGCCGACGTGGAAAATGCGCGCGCCGGCATTTCCGTGGCTCGCCAGCAATTCGATGCCGCCAGAGCACAGTTGGAGCAGGCTGAAGCCAACGATGTTAAAGCGCAGAACGATTTGGGCCGCTACAAGCAGTTAGTTGAGAAACAGGAAATTTCACAGCAGCAATACGACCAGGCGGTGGCGGCCTCGAGAGCCAGTGCCGCGACGGTCGCGGCAGCGCGCGCCTCCGCTGCAGCAGCTGAACAGCAGGTCACGCAGGCACAGAGCAAGCTGGCACAGGCTGAAGCAAACCTGCGGGCGGCCGGCACCGGCCCACAACAGGTTGCCACCACTCGCTCCCGTGCCCAGTCAGCCGAGGCCGAAGTGCAACTTAGAAGGGCCGAACTAGACCAGGCCGAACTGAATCTGCAATACACGCTGATCATCGCCCCAGTCAGCGGAATCGTCACCAACCGTACGGTCGAAGTCGGACAGAATGTTTCGATTGGCCAGGAATTGATGAAGGTCATAAACCTGGACGATATCTGGGTAACCGCCAATCTGAAGGAGACCCAGCTCAGGCGCATGCAAGTCGGCCAGCCGGTCACGATCCACGTCGACACCACAGGCCAGGACTACAAGGGACATGTGCAGAGTATCGCCGGAGCCAGCGGCGCCATCTCCAGCTTGTTGCCCCCGGAAAATGCCACGGGCAATTACGTGAAGGTTGTGCAGCGAATCCCGGTAAAGATTACCTTCGATCCCGGTGAAACCAAGGAGCACATTCTGCGGCCAGGAATGTCGGTTGAGCCGAAGGTCTGGATCCGATGAGTTCAGCCGCAGTGACCATGGACGGTGCCGCTTCGGGGCGTCCTGCGATAAATCCCTGGGTCATTGCGCTGGCCGTCACCCTGGCCACGTTCATGGAGGTGCTGGATACCAGTATCGCCAACGTAGCCCTGCCACACATCGCGGGTGGCCTTTCCGCGGGAACCGACGAGAGTACGTGGGTTCTTACTTCTTACCTGGTTTCCAATGCCATCGTCTTGCCGCTCAGCGGCTGGGTTTCTTCCATCATCGGACGCAAACGTTTTTATATGACCTGTGTTGCCATCTTCACGGTCAGCTCTCTGCTTTGCGGCCTGGCCCCGAACCTCACCATGCTGATTATCTTTCGCGTGCTTCAAGGCGCCGGAGGAGGTGGCCTGCAGCCTAGCGAGCAGGCCATCCTGGCGGATACGTTCCCGCCGGCGAAACGTGGCATGGCTTTTGCCGTCTACGGCATTGCGGTGGTCACAGCTCCCGCCCTTGGTCCGACCCTTGGCGGCTGGATTACGGACAATTACACCTGGCGCTGGATTTTCTTTATCAATATCCCTGTCGGAATTCTTTCGCTTACCCTGACCTCCCGTCTCATCACCGATCCGCCCCACATGATCCGCCGGAAACTCTCGGAGACCAGAATTGACTACATCGGCTTGGGCATGATCGCGCTGGGACTGGGAACGTTGCAAGTGGTGCTGGACAAAGGGCAACGCGACGACTGGTTTGATTCCCACTTCATCCTGATTCTTTCGATCATCTCCGCCGTCTCGTTGCTGTTTGCGATCTGGTGGGAGTGGCGGAACAAGGACCCGATCGTTGATCTGCATCTGTTCAAAGATCGTACCTTTGGCGCTTCCTTCATGCTGATGTTCATGTTGGGATTTGCGCTATTGGGCAGCACGCTCTTGCTGCCACTATTTACGCAGACCCTGCTGGGATACCCGGCGGAACAAGCCGGCCTGGCGCTGACTCCAGGGGGACTGCTAATTATGGCGATCTTGCCCTTCGTGGGTTTCCTGCTCACCAAATACGACTCGCGGAAGCTCATCGCTTTTGGCCTGATTGTGCTTTCCCTGGCGCTGTTCCACATGACCAACTTCGACCTGAACGTTGATTTCCGCACCGTGGTTCTGGCGCGCATGTACCAGGCGGCAGGTCTGGCATTTTTGTTTGTTCCCATCAATACTTCGGCTTACGCCTTTCTGCCACGCGAGAAAAACAACGCCGCTTCGGGCTTGATGAATCTGGCACGCAACATTGGAGGAAGTGTAGGAATTTCGGTGGTGACAACGATGTTGGACCGCAGGTCGCAATACCATCTGGATCGTCTTTCGGGCCATCTGGCGGCTGGGAATCTCGCGATGCAGAACACTCTGCAGGGCGCTGCCCGCAACTTTCAGGCCCATGGGTTTTCCGCCGCCGACGCCATGCACAAGGCCTATGGTCTCTTATATGGCAACGTCATACGGCAGGCCACCATGCTGGCCTATGTTGACAACTTCTGGTTGCTGGGAGTAGCTATTTTAGTGATGATTCCCCTCCCGTTTCTGATGAAACGGCCGCGGAAGGGCGGCGAAATCGCTGTCCACTAGAGAGATAACAAATGTACCGTATCATCACCGTCGAGCGCGAATTCGGAAGCGGTGCGGCCCAAATCGCTTGCGAACTGGCAAAGCGACTGGGCTGGAAGTTGTGGGACCATGCCCTGGCCGAAGAAATCGCCAAGCTGGCCAAGGTGGATTGTTCCGCAGTGGAGCGTCGCGAAGAACGCATGGACAGTACCTTTCACCGTCTGGCCAAAGTATTCTGGCGCGGCAGCTATGAGCGCAGCATGACAATGAGCGGGCCCGAAATCTTCGATGCCGATTGTATGGTCGAAATTGGCCAGCAGGTGATGGAGAAGGCTGCCGCGGCTGGCAATTGCGTGATCGTGGGACGAGGCGCGCCATATTTCCTGCGGGAGCGCGCCGATAGGTTTTCCGTTTTTCTGTATGCGCCGCGGACGGAGAAGATTCGGCGCCTCCGGGAATTAGGCAAAAGTGAAAAAGAAGCCGAGGAGTTAGTCGACACAGTGGACCGCGATCGTATCGAGTTTGTGAAACATTATTTCGGCGCCGATTGGCCCACCCGCTGCCTGTATCACATGATGATCAATACCGCCATCGGGGATGAGAATGTGATCTCCACTATCCTCGCGACCATGCATAAGCTCGAAGCAAAACTCGCCATGGTCTAGCCGCTACCCAGCCGATCGGTTCATCCTTTAGTAACAATCGCTTGCACCTTTTTCGTTGCACTCTAACACGGCTGAAATATCTTCGGACTATCATCCAAGGAGAAGAAGGCTCTACGGAGGATTGGGAATGCCGTCGCCTCGGATTCCACGGTTCGCTCTACCGCTGCAGGTAGCGGCTGTTTGCTACCGGCGACAGGGACAGTCGGTGGAATTCCTGCTGGTCAATACGAACGGCGGCAGCAAGTGGACCTTTCCCAAGGGCGATCCCGAGCCGTGTCTCTCACACAGCAAGGCGGCGGAACGCGAGGCCTGGGAAGAAGCGGGGGTTCGCGGCCAAGTCGAGCCGCGGCACTTTCATCTCTATATCCACTCCAAGGGCGTCTTCTGGAAGCCTCCTGGGGTGCGGGAGTTCGTGGTTAAAGCTTTCCTGCTTGAGGTAGAGCGGAACGGGCCTGCGTCCGAGCCGATGCGAAACCCAACCTGGTTTACAGCCGACGAAGCCAAGAAGATTCTGGCCAAAGGACGCGAGGTCAAGTACACCCGGGAGTTACAGGCAGTGATTGACCGGGCGCTGGAACAGATTGGCGCGACCAAGGACTTGGCCGCACGGTAAGATTCCTAAAGTCTGTAGCGCTCATCGCGGTCGCGTGCCCGCACTCCCTATGTTTTGTCATGCTGCGCGGAGTTCGTTCGGTCGCTTGCGACCGCACAATCGGAATCGAAGCATCCCTGTTCCATTCCCCCTTTCATTTCGGCGAAATGTTGAAGAACCATCTGACAAGTAAGACGAACCGGACACGCGAGCGGCAAATTCTCCCTCACCGGCTAAAGCCTAACGGCAGCACGAGCTTTGTTCTCGATGACAGCATTCGGATCCAACCTTCATCAAACCGCCCTTCTCGTGAGACGATTATTTCAGCACCATGATCCAACTGTCCTCCGCCGGAAAGCGTTACGGCCACAAGCTCCTGTTTGAAGGAGCTGATTGGATGATTACGCCTCGAGACCGGGTCGGTCTGGTGGGCGCCAACGGCACGGGCAAATCCACGCTGATGAAGATTCTGGCCGGTCTCGAGACCCTCGACTATGGCTCGATCAGCACAGCCAAAGGCATCAGCGCAGGCTACCTTCCGCAGGATGGGCTCACGCTTTCCGGGCGCACCGTGTTCGGCGAGTGCATGTCAGTCTTCTCTGAACTGCGGGGCCTGGAACAGGAGATGGAAGACCTGACCGGGCGCATGTCAGAGCTGGATCATTCGTCCCCGGAGTACTCTCAGGTGGCGGAGCGCTATCATCGCATCGAGCACGAATTTCTCACCCGTGATGGATACGCGATCGAAGCGCAGGTTGGCACGGTGCTTTCAGGGCTCGGGTTCCGCAAAGAAGACTGGAACCGTCAAACGGAAGAATTTTCCGGGGGCTGGCAGATGCGGCTGGCCCTCGCCAAGCTTCTACTGCAACGGCCGAACCTTTTGCTGCTGGACGAACCGACGAATCATCTCGACCTCGAGGCCCGCAACTGGCTGGAAGAGTATCTCGGCGACTATCCCTACGCTTTTGTTCTGATCTCGCACGACCGGTACTTTCTAGATGTAACCATCAACAAGATCGTCGAGATATGGAACAAGCGAATTCATCTCTACAGTGGCAACTATGAGAAGTATCTCGGCCAGAAGACGCAGAGATTAGAGCAGCTCGAAGCGGCTTATCGCAATCAGCGCGAGCGCATCGAGCAGCTGGAAGTTTTCATCAACCGCTTTCGATATCAGGCGACTAAAGCTAAGCAGGTGCAGAGCCGCATCAAGGAACTGGAAAGGATGGAGCGGATCGAGCTACCCGAAGAGGAGAAGACGATTCACTTCTCGTTTCCGCAGCCCAAGCCCAGTGGACGGATTGTGGCTGAGTTCCAAGACGTCGCCAAGGCTTACGGCGAGAAAGAAGTGTTTCGCGATGTCAGCTTCATGATCGAGCGCGGCGACCGGATTGCCCTAGTCGGCGTAAATGGTGCGGGGAAATCAACCCTGATCAAGCTGCTGGCGGGAGAGGAGCCGCTGACGGGAGGCGAATATCGCCTTGGGCACAATGCTCAACCTGACTACTTTGCTCAGGACCAATACAAAGAACTCGACCCGGACGCGCGCATTCTGGACGATTTGGGCGAGCTCTCGCCGCGCTCCACGCAAACTGAGCTGCGCAATCTGCTGGGTTGCTTTCTGTTCTCGGCGGACGACGTCTTCAAGCGAATTGGCGTGCTCTCTGGAGGTGAGCGCAATCGATATGCCTTGCTGCGCATGCTGCTACATCCTGCAAATTTTCTGCTGCTGGACGAGCCTACGAACCACCTCGACATGCGCGCCAAGGACGTCCTGTTAAAGGCGCTGACCGACTACACCGGGACTGTGGTTTTCGTCTCTCACGATCGCTACTTCATCGACAAGCTGGCCACGCGCGTCTTCGAGGTTGGTGACGGGCGCGTTGAGGTCTATCCCGGCAACTACGAAGACTATCGCTGGCGGAAAGAAGGTGGCACGGCCCGATTGCAGGAGGCGGTTGCTTTCTCGGTAAGAACGCAGCCGGCAAATGGCGGCGCTCAGCCCGTCGCAGTGGAATCCGAGGACTCAAAGGCCAAGCGCTTGAACCCCATCAAGCGGAAACAGATGGAAGAGCGCGTGCGCCAGCTGGAAGCAGAGATCAACCGTCTGGAAGACGCCATCGCTGGCTGTGAATCTTCGCTGCAAACATTCACCAGCGCTGAGGAGACTCAGCGCCTTACACAGGAGTTAGCGGCGCGCAAAGCCGAACTGCAGAGCCGGCTGGCGGAGTGGGAAGGACTCGGGCAGGCATTGCAGACTTAGCCTTTAATCGGACCAGCGTTTGGGCTTACGGTCCCAGCGATGGTCCTTCAGCTTCTGCAGCAGAGGAGCATCTAGCGGACCCGCATCGCTAACCGCAATATTCTGGCGTACATGATCCGGCTTCCTCATGCCGATAATCGTGGTACTAACGGTAGGATTCGAGAGCACAAAACGCAGCGCCATCTGCGGCAGCGTAATCGAGGGAGGAAGCACGCTCTTCAGCTTCTCCACACGAGCCAGAGTCTTGGCGAGGTTCGCAGGGCCAAAGTATCTGGAGCGCCAGTCGTCAGCGGGGAAACTTGTTTCTAGCGTCATTTTTCCGCCCAGGCTGCCCTCATCGAGCGGCACACGGGCGATGACGCCGATATTCAACTCCCGGCAGAGTGGAAAGAGTTCATCCTCCGGCGCTTGATCAAAGATGTTGTAAATCACTTGCACCACATCGACCAGCCCGGTGCGCAGGGCTTTAAGGCCATTTTCCGGCTGCCAGCGATTGAGGCTTAAGCCGAAGGCGCGAATCATCCCGTCCTTTTTGAGCTTTTCGACAGTCTGGCGGAATTCAGGTTCCTCGATCCAACTGTCATCCCAGACATGAAATTGCAGGACGTCAATGGAATCCACGCCGAGCTTGCCGCGGATGAGGTCAACATGTCTGAAAACGTGGGCCGAAGGAAAGACATCGCGATACTTGTCCCGCGGTGAGGCCGGCCACTTCTGGTTCAGCGGCGGAATCTTGGAAGCGGCGTACAAGCGCTTGCCGCGGTTCCGGGACAATATCTGGCCGAGCAAACCATCACTCTTGCCGTCGCCGTAGGCCCAGGCGGTATCGAAGAAGTTGCAGCCAAGATCCACCGCCATTTGCAAGGCTTCCAGAGATTCGCGGTCATCAGAACCACCCCAGCCACTCATGCCCCAGAGTCCGTGGGCGATGTCGCTCACCTCAAACCCGGTACGACCAAGCTTCCGGTATTTCATTGATTCTCCTCGGTTGAGTTGGTACAGGGACCGGCGTATTGACAAAAACGCGTTCGTTCAATGGTAACAGTCAGATGGACTCGTTCTTCCGTAACCTGCTCCATTCCTCAATGCCGTGCGATATTCAGCTTGGCCAGTAGTCAACGACTAGATAGAAGACCCGCCGCATGCGGCAACATCAGCACTGCCCGCCGCACGGAAGCTAAGAAAGGCCGGAAAACCGATGTTGCAGCCAACAGACCATCACTCTCCGAAACCGCAGTTCT
Source organism: Terriglobales bacterium (assembly GCA_035512155.1). Lineage (GTDB taxonomy): Bacteria > Acidobacteriota > Terriglobia > Terriglobales > Acidobacteriaceae > JABCYV01. The sequence goes on from DATKEN010000031.1 coordinate 52,027, forward strand.
CCTCGAATCCCAATTTCACCCCGGCCAAGACGACAAGTGCTCCCGTGGAGCAGGCCACGATCGGCCGTTCGCTGGTCATCAAGGGCGAAGTCAGCGGCGCGGAATCGCTTTACGTCGACGGCCGGATCGAGGGCACCATTAGTCTTGCCGACAATCGCGTAACCGTTGGACGTAACGGCAGCGTCACGGCCAACATTAGCGCCCGCGAAGTTGTGATTATGGGCAAGGTGCACGGCAACATTCAGTGCACTGATCGCCTGGACATCCGCAGCGAGGGTTCGCTGACCGGGGATGTCGTCACCCAGCGCATCAGCGTCGAGGACGGAGCCGTGCTGAAGGGCAGCGTGCAAGTCCGCGCCGCCGACCATAAGAACGAAAAGGCGCAACACCAGGCTCAGGTTAAGGCAGCGCTTCCCGAGCCAGCGAAGTCAACCACCACAGAGCAGCCCAAAGTAGCGGCAGCGACTGCGGGCAATGCGTAACCGATTCGAGCCAGCACCCAAGGGCACAGCTTCGGCTGTGCCTTATTTCTTTTCTTCCGACTTAAGATCCAACGAGGCCGAGTTCATGCAGTAGCGCAGACCCGTGGGGGCCGGGCCGTCCTCGAAGACGTGTCCCAGATGAGCGTTGCAGCGTGCGCAACGTGCCTCTGTCCGTACCATGCCATAGGCTCTGTCGGCGTGAGTAGCCACCGCAGATTCGTCCAATGGCTGCCAGAAGCTCGGCCAGCCCGTCCCAGAGTCAAACTTAGTTTCTGAACTGAACAGCGGCTGCCCACAACACACGCAGGCATAGGTGCCGTGGTCTTTCGTCTTCCAGTATTTGCCGGTGAACGCCGGCTCCGTTCCAGCTTTGCGGGTCACCTGGTATTGCTCAGGTGACAACTGCTTGCGCCATTCTTCATCGCTCTTTACTACGTCAGGTTTTGTAATTTTCTCTTTTACGGAAAGCTCAGTATCCTTCAATGTCATAAGATTCCTTGTGTGTTTGGATGCTGATTCGACCAGAAAGTAGCAACAGCTGGCATTTTTGATCTCTCAGATTTCAATAATCATTTCTTCCAACCGTGTGGGATAACTGTTCATGACCTCGCCTTTATCCTTGCGGACGATCACCGTGTCGGAGTGGCGGAAGCCGCCCCAATCAGGATCATAAACGCCCGGCTCGCAACTGAAGGTCATGCCCTCTTTCAGGACGGCCTTGTCGCCCTCGGCAATCCACGGCGCCTCATGTCCATCGAGTCCAATGCCGTGACCGGTACGATGTTTCAGGAACTTCTCGAAACCGGCCTTGCGGATCTGGTCTAGACTCTTTTTGTCGACCTCTTCCGCTACCGCACCTTGCTTCATATTTTCCACCCCTGTATCATGCGCCGCCAGCATGGCGTCGTACAGACGCTTAGCGTAATCGCTCGGCTTGCCCACAGAGAAAGAGCGCTCGGACTCCACGTTGTATCCGCCGACCTGGGCGCCAAAGCTCAAGATCAGCGCATCGCCGGACTTCAGCCGGTCTTTGCTTGGGACGGCATGGGGAAATGCAGAGCGCTTACCGAACGGGACTAGTCCGCCGAAAGGCGGTTCTATGCCCACGCCCACTACATCATTCAGTTCTTTCGACATTTTGTCGGCGACTGCGTCGGCGCTCGCTTTCAGGATTTGGTCTTCGGTGACACTGCCGTTGCTCTGCACAAAGTCGCGGCCGGCTTGCACCGTGAAATCAGCAAAATACATTGCCCGCCGCATAACACGTAATTCGTCTTCATCCTTCACCCAGCGCATGTTTTCGACGAGGTCCCCCGCGTCCACAATCGTGGCCTTGGGAGCGCCGAGCTTCATCTGCTGCATACGGCCGGGCGTAGGCTCCTCCACTCCGATCTGCCCCGCGCCCAGGCCGCGCTTAGCGACGCGTTCGAAAATCCAGCGCACGCGGTTCACGGGACCGGGAAAATCGAAGTACGCTTCATAATCCTTTATCCACCACAATTTCACCTGGTCAGATTCCAACTCAGGAACGAACAGCGCCGGATCGCCTGATTCCGGAATCAGCGCCGCGAGCGGACGCTCGGTGGATCGGTGGAAATATCCCGTGGTGTAGATGACGTTGGTTGCATTCAGCAGGACCAGTGCGTTCAGCTTGCGCTGTTTCATCTGCTCCTGCACTTGCCCGATCTTGCGGCGATACCAGTCCGGCGGCAGCCGATCATGCGCATTCACATTAGCCATGGACATTGACATCCGCAAACGCCGCGTGATCCCGAAACTGCTGACGTCTGCTGTCACGCCAATCGCCGCCGCACCCGCAAGCGTCCGCAGAAATTCTCGCCGATCCGCCATGAAACTACCTCCCAAAACAATGTAGGAATCGAAGCGCACTATATTAGCTCATTGGTGCTGTCTGCGGCACGCGGGTGGACAAACGGTCTTGCCTATAAATACACTGCTAGTACTGTTTCTGGCTGATGTGACGCTGCCTCTATGCGACTCGTTACCTTTGAAGATCCCGTACACCAGTCCCGCATCGGGGCCGTGACCGCCGATAGCCGCATCGTTGATCTGCACTCGGCCTGCGCTCTCTATCTGCGCGATGTGGAAAGCGAGAGCGCGTTTTATCGCTTGGCCGACGCTTTGGTGCCTCCCAACATGCGAGCACTTTTTCGCGGCGGCGACACCAGTTTGGAAGCTGCCCACAAAGCGTTCGATTACGCCCTTCACCATGATGATGGCGTGACGGGAGCGCGTGGCGAAAATATCTTTTATTCTTCGGGCGAAGTAACGCTCAAGGCACCGATCATCCCCAAAAAGTTCTTTCACACCGCCGGCAACTTCCGCGAGCACCATGAAGAGGCCACCAAGGCGGGGTTTTCCCACCCAGTGCTTCCGTGGATTGTATTTTTTCAGAATGTGGATGCGATCATTGGTCACGATGAGCCCGTGATTTATCCCGAGCACCTGACCCAGGAACTCGATTACGAACTGGAACTGGCGGTTGTCCTGAAAAAAAGCGGTAAGAACTTCACCCCGGAGGAAGGGAAGGACTTTGTCGGCGGCTATGTCGTCTTTAACGACATTACCGCGCGCGATATTCAGCGACGGGAGATGAAGTCCGGCGTGTTCAGCTTCTGCAAGGGAATCGATACTTTCTGTCCGTTGGGACCGTGGATTGTGACGGCCGACGAGATTCCCAATCCGCATAACCTCGCGATGGAACTGCGCGTGAACGGCGAGCCTCGGCAGAATTCGCATTCCAGCAAAATGTCGGTGAGAATCCCGGAAATTCTTTCGCACTATTCGCCGATGGGCTACAGCGCAGGCGATGTGGTTTCGACGGGCACGGTTTCAGGTGTGGCTGCATTCAGCGGCGACCCAAAAGCCTGGTATCTGAAGGTTGGCGACGTGATGGAGTGCGAGATCGAGAAGATTGGAGTCCTGCGCAATCGCGTTATTTCCTGGGAAGACGCATATGGTCACAAGCCGGCGGCGCTGGTAACGCAGGAGACATTGAAGTAGGTCGAGGCGCATGAATAGTCAAAATTCGACCAAAGTCTGGGTCAGCGAACTCAACGCCCGGCCTGAAATCCGCTCCGCTTTCCCCCGCACGACCGTGCGCTTCTACGACACCACGCTGCGCGACGGCGAGCAGACCGTCGGTGTAGTCCTTTCTCCACAGCAAAAACTGGAAATTGCCCGCAAGCTTGACGAGTTAGGAGTGAGCCGGATTGAGGCCGGCTTCCCTCGCGTCTCTCCCGACGACGCCGAAGCGATTCAGTTAATGCAACAGGCCAAGCTGAAGGCCGAACTTTGGGGCTTCTCTCGGGCAGTGAAGGGCGATGTGGAGGAATTGGTTCGACTCGGCCTGCACGCGTCCGTGATTGAAGCTCCGGTCAGCGACCTCAAGCTAAAAGCCTACGGCATGACGCGTGACGAGGTGTTGCGACGCGTGGTGGACGCCGTCGCCTTCGCGAAACAGAATGGAATCACGGTCGCCTTCTTTCCCGTGGACGGTACGCGGGCGGCACTCGACTTCCTCAAAAAGATGTACCTCGCGGTGCTGGAAGCAGGTGCCCGCGAAGTTGTGGTCGTGGACACGATCGGCGCCTGTGGACCCGAGGCCGTCGAATTTCTGGTTCGTGAAGTGTGCGGCTGGGTTGGTCCAAAAGTACCCGTGCACTATCACGGTCACAATGATTTCGGCATGGCGACTGCCTGCGCCGTTGCTGCCGTTCGCGCCGGTGCTTCATGGATTCAGGGCACCATCAACGGCATGGGAGAGCGCGCCGGCAATGCCGATATTGCGGAGATCGCCCTCGCTCTGCGCTGTCTCTACGATGTCCCCGTTGCCATTGATCTGACCAAAGTGCGGGAGGTCTCGCAAGTCGTTTGCAAAGCCTCCGGCTACACCCTGGATGCCTGGAAGCCACTGGTCGGCGAAAATCTGTTCGTTCGCGAGAGCGGAGCAGTCGCCAGCCAGTTTCATATTCCCGAGGCCATCGAGCCTTATTCTTCTGAGCTGGTCAGCGCCCGACGCAGCATCGTGCTGGGAAAAAAGAGCGGCCTGGATAGTGTCGACTTAAAAGGCAAAGAACTTGGACTTGCAATCGCTCCAGACCAACGCGCGCCCATCCTAGCTGCAGTGAAGAAGCGGGCTATCGCCAAACGCGGCCTGCTGACAGACCAGGAATTCCGGCAGATCGTAGAAGAACTGACAGCAGTTGCGAGGCGAGCGTAGCGTCAGAGCTCATTTCCTCAGTGTCAGTTCTCCCGCCCCAACGTGAGCATGGAGCCGGTATTTGCCGCTTCCTTTTTCTTCGAAAGAACGAAATAGCCCGCCCTTCTCGACTCCGAAGGGACCGGTATCAAGATCGCCGGTGTAGACCGAAGTGTCCACGCGGAAGTAGTCCTCTGGCTTGCCCACTCCCATAGTCAATTCGCCGGCGTGCAGTTCCACGTCTTTGTCGCCAATAAGGCGGTCTATCACAACCTCTCCGAAGGGCATGCGTAAATAGAGATTGGAATTGCGCGGCACCCGAACTTCGACCTGGAAATCGTTGCGCGGACCACCATCGACCTTCAACTCCGCCGCGTTGCCTGTGGTCTTGAGGCTCACCTTCACATCGCCGCTCTTGTAGACGTTCTTGCCCAGATAGTGAACCCGGATTTTGCTTTCGTCGCTGCCGACGATTCTCAGTTCACCGGACCGAATGTACATCCGGATCAAACCCCCTGAAGGGAAGTCGGCTTCAACACTTTCTTTGGCGAACTCAGAAGGCGCCACCGTTTTCTCCGAGAACCCCAAGCCCGTAGCCAGGAAAAGCGCGCAGAAGGAAACAACGATAGGTTTCATTACACATACCTCGCAACGCAACTACCCAGAGGTACGCTCAGCATACGCCACAAGTTCACGGAATTCACGTAAGTTCGGATTCTTGCGATGGATCGGTTGACCCACGCTGGCGTCATGCCGAGCACTCAGTGCAGTTCAGTTGGATGAGAGAGCCTGCCCCGAGCGTTGTGGAAGGATTCTCGCTGGAGTTCATCCTGGACGCGTTGCTGGTCTGCACGCCGGATCCCTCGCAAGCTCGGGATGACGCCACTGTAGTTTGATGAGCCATTCGCAGTCTTCGGGGCGCCACTAGTCTAGTGCTTGAAGTGAGGCAATACGGCATCACCAAAGAGCTTGGCCTGTCCGCTCCGATCGTCACCCCAGATTTCCAGCATGATGTGGGTACAGCCAGCGGCGCGATATTCTTCGATGCGCTGGATACATTCGTCAGGCGTTCCTGCGATCCCACAAACTTTACGTAAGATTTCATCGCTGACCGCTTTTGCCGCTGCCTTGCGACCACCCTTTTCCATGGCATCGGCGACAGGACGCAATTCATCAAACGTAAGGCCAGCAGATTCCAGAAGCACATCCGCAGAACGTTTGATGTTCTGAACTTTGTTGGCCAGATACATCGCCGCCTGTTCCCGCGCGCCTTCTTTGCCTTTAGAAGAATCGCGCCCGATGCTTCCGACGATCACCGAACCGAGCACAAGGTTCGCAAGATCTTTGCCGGCTTTGCGCGCACCTTCCTCCATGTTCTTGCGCGAATACCGCACAAAGGCGGGCGTGGTGATGCTGGCAGTTAGCAGTCCGTCGGCGATTGCTCCGGACATCTTCTGCATCACCGGCCCCGTGCCCGCAACATAAATCGGTGGAATGTTACGCGGCGTGTGCGCGTCCGGCTTCAGCGGCGGCACATCTGCCGCAAACACCTTGCCGCGGTATTGGAAGGCGTCACCTTGGAGCACGCCTCTGACGATGTCGATGCTCTCCCGCATCACGGTCGCCGGACCAACTTTCTCGCCTTCGCCCTCGCCGATTTCCTTCATGAAGATCTTTGACGCGCCCAGGCCGAGTAGAAAACGGTCGCCGGCCAGGTCCTGCATGACCCGCGCCTCCATTGCAATCTGCACCGGATGCCGCGTGTATGGTGAAATGATTCCCCAGCCCAACTGAATCCGGCGGGTTTGCGAGGCGATGACGGCGAGAATTGCGGTGGAGGACCGTGCCTCGAATGAATGCTTGCGCCACCACGGATAGGCCTCGGCAATCCAGAACGTGCCAAAGCCCGCGTCCTCGCAGGCTTTGGCCATAGTCACGGTTTCCTGCACCGGTTCCATGCTGAGTTGCAGAACGCCGATGTTGAATGGAATGGTCATGATTTGTGGTGGCTGCGGCCGCGTCCCCGGCTAGTCCGGATCGTTCCACGAATGCTCGAGCCCTTTGATCAACTCCCACATCGCCTTGTTCAGCGGAGTAGCCACGCCCATCTTCTCGCCCCACTGCACGATCGCTCCGTTCATGAAATCCACTTCGGTCTGCCGCTTGGCCAGGACATCCTGCAGCATGCTGGCGCGATGCTTGCCGGGAGCATTGGCGCCTTTGTGCACCAGTTGCCGCGCGTCGCCGTGAAGTTCAATTCCGAGCTTCTTCGCGACCGCTTCGCCTTCGGCAATGAGGTCATTGAAGAGTTGAGCGGTTGGCTCAAACCGTGAGGCGGCACCGTGATGGAGTAGGGTAAGCGCGCCGGTGGGGTTCGTGGAAGCATTAAAAATCAGCTTGGTCCATTGCGCGCCCCGCGCATCCTTCAGCGCGACAGTATTCATGCCAGACCGTGTGATTAGTCCTGCTAGCTCTTCCACTTTGTCCATCGGAGTGTGAGTGGGTTCGAAGGGACCGATCCAGGTATCACCCTTGATGTCGTAGCCGATATGTCCTGGCGCGATGGGGTGACCAGCAGGAAATGTTGTGCCACGAATGACGTACTTTACCTGTTCAGCAATGATCTCTTCATTGCCGACGCCATTCTGCACCGAACAAACCGCGCTATCCCCGTCGAAGACATGCGCGGTTCGCGCGATTGCAGTTTGCGTGTGGATGGCCTTGGTCGCGACGATGCCGTAATCGCACCGCGGCAGTTCATTGGCATCACTGGTAGCATTCAGCCGGACAGTGAATTCCGCTGCTCCGGAGAGCCGAAGTCCGTTTTTCCGAATGGCGTCTGTATGCTCTTTCCAGACGTCATACGCCCAGGTCTCAGCCTCGCCCGCTTTGGCCAGATGCGCAGCGAACAAGCTACCCACCGCGCCGCAGCCAATCACACAAATCTTCAACAAATTCGCTCCTGCCTTTCTGGCAAACGATTCACTCAGTTCGTGGGCAGCACGTCTTTTGATAGGTGATAAATTCTGGCTGAGATCCTTTTGTGAACCTGATGCGATACACCCCCTCCTTAAGTACGGTTGCGAAGTGTTCTCCCGGCTTTATCGTCAGGTCCCCGAACTCTATTTTGACCTCGTACTCGTTGTCGCCCGTTCGTTTGATTGGCGCGCTGACAAAGAAACTGAAGCCTCGCGGTCCGTGATTGCACCACCCGTGCGGATGTACTGCCATGCCCCTTGCCTTGAGCTTGGACACAATATCTCTTTCATTTATTTCCAGCCGGGTGTCGATTGCCACGCACAGGTCGCGCCTTGCTCTCACCCGGCTCGCTTCGGCCTCGAGTCGAACTGCGAAGGCGGTGACTTCAATAAGTTCATCTTTCCCACTGCGGCCGCTGTTTCCTGCTGATGCTCCATGTGTTGAGAGCACGCAAACAGCACGAGTACGACAAACAATCTCATCGGGGTGACGCGACCGTCTCACGCGTCTCTTCCCCGGTGAAAAACTTCCACGGCACATCGGCCAGACATTCGCCCTCCCTCTTGCCGACCCGATACGTGTCCTGTGTATATAGACAGACCTTCCCGTCCTTATCCACCACCTGGGGATGAAGCGAGAAGATCATGTTTTCCTCGAGTGCCACTTCACTCTTGGCTCCGATCGCAGGGTGCTCGATCATGGTCGCTCCAATGCTGTGGCCGGAAAGATGGCCGAGGGTGAAACCATGTTCTGCGAACGTATCGGCGACCGCGCGGTGAACATTGCTGGCTAGCTCGTCGGCACGCATCAGCTTTCGGGCCGCTTCCAGCGCGTGCGGATAAGTTTCCGCCATCTTCTCGGTCCGGCGGCTCAGCTTACCGCGGATTAAAGGACGAGAAAACTCGACCCAATACCCGCCCGCGCCTGTGACTTCCAGCGAATACAACAAGAGATCATCGGCGGCTACGACCCGATGACCTGGAACCTTAAAGAATGCTTCGGCCTCTCCGTGCTCGCCGGATAGCAAGATGTTCATCATGCGCGGACCCGCGCCGCGAGCGAAGAACCGCTCCACTGCGGGTGCCATAATCTCAGCTTCGGACTTGCCCGGCTCATAGGCGGCAACCAACGCCCAGAAACCATCCACGATGATGTCCATGGCGTCGCGTACCTCGGCGAGCTCTTCTTCACTCTTAACCGCACGCGCCATATCGAACTGGACGTCGAACGGAACTAACTCAAATGAAGCTTGGGTCAACTCGCGGTAGTCGCGCACTGCCATGACGAAGTTCAAGCCGTAGACGCCGACGCGCCTCCACCTATGCTCATGTCCACGCTCGCGCAGCCATTTCCCCGGGATATCAGGCCAGACCTGGTCCTTGACCCACGGCTTCGACTTGTCACCGATCCAGCGTGCCTCGCGTGGAAAAACCAAAGTTGGCTCACCCACGAGCGGTAGAACCACACAAACGTAACGGTGCACAATCTCGAAGCCGGAGACGTACAGCACGGCGCCTTCAAAGCCTGCATACTGGTTGCCGCAGACGATCAGCGCGTCGAGACCTTCGCTCTCCATGCGGGCGCGGATGGTTTGGTAGCGACGGTCGATTTCCTTCTGACTTGGCAAAGTCACCTCAGCGTGTGTGTCTTTTCCTATTCCACGCCGCACAACTCCGCGGCGGTCAGTGCATAAATCTTCGTGATATTTACCAGAGTCTTGATTTTGACTTTCTCGCCCTCGGCGTCGCGCGGGCCGCTGGAAGGGCCATAATTCACGGTTTCGATGCCATACCGGCTGAGCACGCTGGCATCTGAACACCAGACCACAACCTGCCGGTCAGGAGGCTTGCCCATGATGCGCGAATGATTGGCGTCAATCGCCTTGATCATCTCGTGCTCTTCGCTGATGCGGGCGCCGGGAACGGAAACGTACGTCTCGAACCCCAATCCCCAGTCGGGATGTTTCTTCTCCAAATCGAAGAAAAGTTGCTGAATGTCACGGCGTGCATCACTCATCGAGATGGTCGGCGGAACGCGCACATCCAAAAAGAGATCAGTCTTCTCCGGTGTCCGGCTGGCACGCCAGGGGTGACCGCCACGAATGCCGCCGAGATTCACAATCGCTTTCCGTCCGCCGTAAGACGCCTTCTTCTCCCACTCCGCGATCCACTCCACGACGGCGTCCAGCACTTTGTGCATACGGCGGATGGAGTTCATTTCTTCCCGCCCTTCGCAGAAAGCGGTGTGCACGTAAATGCCTGTGCAAGAAATGCGCACCCACAGCGACCCAAAGTGTTCGAGCACGATATGCATATCGGTGGGCTCGCCAAGAATGCACATATCCGGCACGATGCCGTGGTTCACCAGGTAGTGCGTGCCGTAGCCATAGCCGCGGTATTCCTTGCCCTTAAACTCGCCCCACTGGGTTTTTTCGATCTCCCCTGCCACCGCCGCGATGATGACATCGCCCTTCAATTTGACGCCTGCACGCTGCAGCGCCTGGACCGCGTGGGTATAGCAGACCAGTGCGCCTTTCATGTTGTAAATGCCCAGGCCGTAGATCATTCCGTTCTTCACCACCGCGTTGGGCTTGTAGCCAATGCCGGTGAGAAAATCTTCGCGGCCGGTGTTGGAAGTATCCATGTGGCCGTTGAACATCAGGTTCCGGCCTCCTCCGCTCCCCACCCAGCGACCTACCACGTTGGCGCGGCCTTCCTCCACTTCCTGCCAGGTCACGTTGAGACTGAGGCGACGCAGCGCATCCTGCATGTAGTGCGCCATCTGCAGTTCTTCGCCCGTAGGGCTGGGAATGTTGATGACGTCGCGACACACTGCGACAATCTCGTCCTCTTTGACCTCGGCGAGGATTCTGTCAATGAGCTTCGCGTCCAAGCCGTCGGTTTTCCTTGTGGGCTTCAAGTGCTCTCGCGCCTCCGAGTCACGCGGGCGAGCTCCCTTCATGTCGCTCAGGGCGGGTCCGCGCACACTATTTACTGGCTAGTCGGAAATCGTCTGGATAGGAACACAGCTTCTCGTTGCCTTTTTCGGTGATCAGGAAATCATCCTCCAGGCGCAGGCCACCGCCGCCGTGCCAGTAGATTCCTGGTTCGATAGCCAGAACCATGTGTTTCCGAATCGTGCCTCCTCCCGCTTGATGCGCGTAAGGCGGCTCGTGAGCACGCGCTCCGACGCCGTGACAAATTGGATGAGAAGGCTGTCCAGGATATCCGCCTTCCGCAATGCGCGCACGAATCAAACGATCGAGATCAGGAAAACTTGCGCCGTCGCGCGCGTGGGCAACCCCTTCGTTAAAGACCTTGAGCAACAGATCAAGCAGTTTGTGATACTCCGGCGTGAGGTCGCCTGGGCAGGCATTCTTGGTGAGGTCGGTCCAATAGCCGTCCACGCACACCCAGATTTCAAAAAGCGTCGGTTCATTCTTCTGAATCGGCCGGTCACCCGTAGCCGTAAAGGTCGCGATGCCCTTGCCCGACCAAACCAAAGTGAAGGCGCGTGCCATCTCCACCTTTCCCTGGTAGCCCACACCGAGCCCGTGCACGAAGCTCTCATACATGCCGCCAACCTCGCTTTCCTTCATACCCGGGCGCATGTGCTCGCGGGTATATTCCATGGCGAGGGCAGCCAGTTCGTTGGCTAGGCGCATGCGCTCGATTTCCTGAGCAGTCTTGATCGCGCGAGCTTCGTTGAGCACCGGGGTCGCATCGACCACCTGACCAGCCACTTTGCGAAAGGCATCAAAATAAAATTGAGTGGGTGTGGTCGGCTCTCCTACCATTCGGTCAGCAGACTGCGTGCCCATATTGAGCTCGATCGCGACCCGGTCGGTGAGGCCGCGATGCTTCAGGACTTCGAGCGCGAGATCAAGTGCGCGGTATTGTGGCGGTCGAGGGTCACTCTCGTCGTAGCCCTTGAACAGCCGAATGTCTTTCGTCCAGGAATTACGCTGCGCGTCTGCGAGTTGCGGCTCGAGCGCTATCAGTGTAGGCTCGCTCTCGCGGGGAAAGATGACTGCATCATATCCTTTCATGCACCAATAATTGGTGAGATAGACGATGTTATCGGGCGCGCGCACCACCAGCGCACTCAGGCTCTGATCCTTCATCAGGGCGCGCACGCGATCCAGTTTCGATTCGTCAATCGGCCAGGGCATCGACTAGGGCCCCTTTCCATGCATCGCGACCGCCCGGTTCTCGTCCTTGAAACTCCATGATGTTTCTTGACCTCGGATAAGCCTGTAAATGGCGGTATGCAAAGGCGCTGATACTCCGGCGCGTTCCGCCTCCCGGGCAATCGCGCCACTCAGGAAATCGACTTCTGTCGGCGAGTGATGCCGAATGTCATTCAGCATCGAAGTCGGATGATTGGTCATGGCCCCAATTTTGTTCATCTCCCACGGATCTTCGTGCAGATCCACTCCTGCCGCCGCCGCCACACGTTTGCCTTCGTCGATTAACTCGTGTAACAAGTGGCCCAGGCCAGAAAACTGCGACTCGTCAGCAAAATGCGGCGAGTGGGGCAAGCCCGTCAGAGCCGAAACTCCATTGACCGATGCATTGAAGATCAACTTAGACCACTGGGCTGGACGCGCGTCCTTGAGAGCTTCCGCCTTCAGTCCCGCGGCGGCAATCAGATCGGCAGCTTCTTTCACCATAGAAAACGGTGTGTTGCGGGGCTCAAACGGCCCCAGCCATGTGGCTGTGTCGAGCTCGTACTGCACGTGCGTATCGCTGTGGCGCGTGCCACTCATAAACGTTGTGCCGCGGATGACTTGCCCTCTGGTGCAGGCGGCGATGAGATCCTCACTCCCCAGCCCGTTCTGCGCGGAGATGACCGCGCCTTTGTTAAAACGTGAACCCACTGGGCCGACGGACTGGGCCACCTGCGTCGCTTTTGTCGCCACGATTGCCAAGTCACAGTCTGGAAGTTCGCCCGCTTGCCTAGTGGCTCTCAGGTGTACATGAAATTCGTGTGTGCCTGAGACCCGCAGCCCTTCACGATTGAGAGCCTCGGCGTGCTCTTGACGGCGAACAAAAGCCCAAACCTCGGCGACGCGGGCCAAGTGTGCCGCGTACAGACTCCCGATAGCTCCGCAACCGATAACACAGACTCGTTTCATCACAAGGCAGCACTGCTACACTCGCTTCTCCACCTTCACTAACTTGTCGGCCTGACTGATTTCTTTGGCGGTTAGAGCGCGGAAAAGGCTGTCCGCGTTGTTGAACGAATCATCGATGATGATGCCGCTTGCGAACAATGCATCCTGGAGCGCGGCTGAAATCGTATGGATGGGCGCAGCACCGCCCTCGCCCATCCCCTTGGCTCCGCTGTAGCTGTGCGGAGAGGGCGTCTCGATGTGGCCATACTTCACATTAGGCATGCTGACGGCAGTGATGGGGATGTAATCGCTGAATGTACTGGTGAGCATGTTGCCCACCGCGTCGTACACGCAGTTTTCCATTAGAGCTGCGCCGATGCCATGCGCGGTCGCGCCATACACCTGTCCTTCCACGATAGGAGGATTGATGACTGTCCCGCAGTCATCGACCGCAACATAGTCGAGAATACGAGGAATGTACGTATCGCAATCCACTTCAACCACGGCCATGTGGAGTTGGGCCGCGTAAGTCAAGGTCAGACTGCCGTACTTTTTCTTGGTATCCGGCACCTTAAAGGGCGCGCGCCAGATATAACGGCAATTGAGCGTGAGTTCGTAGAGCTCGGGCGGTAACGCCGCACTGTTGGCGTTCACCAGGTTGGCGAGTCCCCAGTAGTTAATGGATTTCCCTGTGCCCTTCGCCCGAATCTCCGGACCTTGGGCTCCGGTACCAAACTCCAGATCATCTTCTTTAGTCTTAAGCACGAAGGCAGCCAGACGCTTCATTTCCGCTTTCAACTTTTGCGCGGCGCCGTGGACAGCGGACAATCCCGAGACCGCAAACTGGCTGGCATACGTTCCCGAAAATCCCGTATGCACATTGCGTTCCGTATCAAAGCCGGTACGAACCGTGATCAGATCAGGATGGATATTCAGAACATCGGCCACCACTTGAGCAGCGGTTGTTTCATGTCCCTGACCCTGCGGGCAAGAGCCGACGGCCACCACCACTTCTCCGTAGATATCGAGTTTGCAATTGGCCCCTTGGGAATTCCCCGAGTAGGGTAGAAATGGATTCACAATCTGAGACTGGCCGAAGTTGTTTGTCCCCGAGTCGAGAGTCGTTCCAATCCCAATCCCGATCAGTCGTCCTTGTTCGCGGGCTGTAACTTGTTTCTTTTTCCAATCGTCCCAGCCGATGAGATCCTTCGCTAGTTGCAGCATTTTCGGATAGTTCCCCGAGTCGTATACGCAGCCATTTGGTGTCGTGTAGGGAAATTCATCGGGACGTATGTAGTTGCGCAGCCGCATCTCGTCCGCTGGAATATCCAATTCGTGCGCGCAGATGTCCACGACTCGCTCCAGAAACCACAGATGCTGCATGCGCGAGTAGCCGCGGTTCGGCCCAACGGGACACTTGTTCGTCACCGCCTGGCTGAAATCGATTCGGGCATTCTTGAAGCGATAAACCCCGGGAAACACCTGCGACCAGATGACGCAGCCCAACGGCTCGTAGCGAGGATAGGCCCCGCAGTCATCGATATGCCGCGAGGCAATGGCTGTGATCACGCCGTTCTTATCGAGCGCAACTCGAGTGTCACGGAAGGTCCGCTCATTGCCATGTGCGCTCGATGTAATGTGCTCGGAGCGGGTTTCCACCCATTTCACCGGACGCCCACCGGCTTTCTTCGAAGCCAGCGCGCAGACCGCCATTTGGGGATAACTCGTGATTTTGATTCCGAAGCTGCCGCCGATATCAGAAGTCTCAACCCGGATGCGATCGATATGAACGCCTAAGTGCGCCGCTAAAAACTGAATTGCAAATGACGGGAAAGAGTTGTTGCACTGGTAATAGATACGCTCATCCTTACGATTCCACTGAGCGATCACTACGTTGTTCTCCAGCGGTGTGCTGGAGAAACGATGGAAATGCAGGTGATCGACCTTGACCACATAAGCGGCATCCCTGAAGGCCTTCTCGATGTCGCCGTATTCGAATATCCCGTTCCAGACCAAATTGGTTCCGGCTTCCTCATGCAGAATACTTTTATTGGTCAGTGCGTTTTCCGCATCCACAACTGGATCGAGCGGGTCGTATTCAACCTGAACCAACTCAGCCGCGTCATCCGCTAAGGCTGGTGACTCGGCGACCACAGCTGCTAAAGGCTCACCTTGATAGCGCACCTTCGAAACTGCCAGGGGATAGTCTTTGATTTTGGCGAAGGGGTCGGGACCAATTTCAATAAATGGCTGCGTCTCCTGAGCGACCTCAGTGCCGGTCAGCGCGTAAACTACGCCGGGCAGGGCCTCGGCACCAGAAACATCAATGCCGACGATTTTGGCATGTGCGTAGGGCGAACGGATAAACCGCAGGTAGAGCATCTCGCGCAGCTTGATGTCATCACTGAACTTGCCTCGGCCACGCAGAAGACGATTCTCCTCCTTTCGTGGCAGCGACTTGCCTACCCAATTCCTCTTGTCAGCTTCGGGACTCACAAATTAACTCCAGACACAGAATGCTCGCATCAGGCGACCTCACTGCAGTGCTGTCTGCAATCCATCGATCAACTTCTGCAGGTTTTTTTGGCCCAGCGGCTCTAGTAGTCCGCCTGCGACCGAGGCCAGGCCACCAAAAACCTGGGCCTCGCCCTGCCACGCGACTTTCGTTCCACTATCGCTAGGCGAGAGATCAAAACCAGCTGTCAGCGAAACATTTCCTCCGGAAACCCTGCCATTGCCTTTGTACTGCGCCCTTTTGGGGCGATCAGCCTCAGTCAGTTCCATCCTCACGTCCGCTGCTCCCTTGATGTAGGAGATGCCGACGTTCACCTTAACCTTAAAGTGGGTCGCATCCTGCACCGTCATGCTCTGGAAATCCGGCAGTAGAGGCGCGAACTTCTTCGGATCAGTGAGAAAGTCATAAACTTCTTCTGGAGTCCGCTTGACTTCGAATTCGCCGCCAAATTTAATCGCCACGAATCAAGCTCCATCCATGTTCTGCGCCGCCAATTGAATTGCCTTGAGGATGTTCTGGTAGCCGGTGCAGCGGCAGGTGTTGCCGGCGATCGCTTTACGTATCGCGTTTTCAGTTGGCTTCTTATTCTTTGACAACAACTGAAGTGTTGAGAGCATGAGTCCGGGCGTGCAGTATCCGCACTGCAAGCCATAGGAATCTCCAAAGGCTTTCTGAATGGGGTGAAGTTCACCATCTTTCTCGAGGCCCTCGACGGTGAGGACCTCCGCGCCTTCGGCTTGTACCGCGAACATCGTGCATGATTTCACGGCCGCTCCGTTCATCAACACCGTGCATGCACCGCAATATGTGGTATCGCAACCCACATGCGTTCCGGTCAGGTCGAGTATCTCCCGCAACAGTTCCACAAGCAACACGCGCGGTTCCACGCTCAACGAACGCGGTTTCCCGTTCACCGTTAGTTGAAGGGTCACATTTTCGACCGCTTCAGGCATAGATATGGCTTACCTCGACCTGTTGGCCGGCAGCGCGCCGCATCGCAATATCAATCGCACGCTTTACCAGAGCGGCTACTAGAGTGCGTTTGTAGTCAGCCGAACCGCGCATGTCGGTTTGTGGATCGGCTGCAATCCGGGCGGCTTCCATCGCGGCTGACTTGGTCTTGTCCGTAATTAGTTGCCCGCGAAGCGCTGCCTCCGCCTCCTTGGCCCTAATCGCAGTTAGGCCGACGCAGCCGAGAGCGATGGCTGCATCCTTACAGATGTCCCCTTCCATAGTGAGTTGCACGGCTGCGCTCGCGGTGGGATACACAGGCGCAGAGCGCTTGAATGCAAGATACGCTCCGCTGCTGCCTTTAGGTGGCACTTTGAGCACGACTTCTCTAACCAGTTCATCATTCGCGAGCGTGGTCGTGTAAGCATCTTTAATGAAATCCGAGAGCGGAAGCGAGCGTTCGCCAGTCCGGCCCAGACAGCGAACCTCGGTAGGAAGCGTGATAAGGACTGTAGCCCAGTCGCCGCTGGGATCGGCCTCAGCCAATGAGCCACCAATCGTTCCACGATTGCGCACTTGCACATCAGCAATTCCAGCAGCGCAATCATGAAGGATGGGAATCTTCGCAGCGATGGGCGAAGCCTCGATTTCGGCGTGCCGCGTTAGGGCGCCAAAGCGGAGCGCATTGTTTTCCTCCTTGATATATGAAGTTCCAGAAATAAAGTTCAAGTCGACAAGATGGCTGGGATTGGCAAAGCGCAGCTTCATGAGTGGGATCAAGCTTTGACCGCCAGCCAGCACCTTTGCTTCATCGCCGAGTTGCGAAAGCATAGTCACCGCTTCCTGCAGCGAGCCAGCACGGTGGTAGCGAAATGCTCGCGGATACATGCTTCCGTTATTCCTCGCGCCTGGGTCACCTGTGCCCGGGTCACCTATCGCTCAGGACAGAGAACAAGCTTAACAAACCGGTGCCGCATCGACGGTCATGGTTCCGAGAAGGCTCACGCGCTCGTCCGCGCGAAACCGACGGCCACTGCGGCCAACGCAACGATGATCAGGGCAGAGCCCACAATTGCAAGCGCGGACGCCAGCATCCCGCCATCTGTCGTTTGCAGGATTACTCCCAAAGGAAAGATCACCGACCCGATCAGCAGCACTAGCGCGATTCCAAAACGAATTCGCTCTCCGAACGCCACATCGTCAAACACGACGCCTAGCGCGATCATCAGCATGGCTAAGCCGATCCAGTGCGAGTGGACGTCGACCTGTCTCACATAGTCAAATTTGGTCGCGCCATACATATCGATCGCCGTGTGCGCCTCGGGCAGCCTGCGCTCGGCAGCTTCCGTAAACGCTGTTGCCAACGACCCGCCCATGCGGCCGAGCGTCTGGTGCTCCACAAAAACCGCGTAGTACAGGCCGTAGAGCATGCCCAACGTCGCCAGCGCGATGCCCCCAAAAACAAGAAGCTTGCGTGCCCCGTTCATGGAGCGCTCCCGATTTCTGCGTCCAGTCTGCCGCTGTAGCGAAGCACGCCGACCAGCATCCCGATCAAAGCGATAATGACCATGAGCCCGCCCGCATCGGCAATGCCACCGGCGAGCAATCCGATTTTAATTTCCAATAAAACAAATATAGGCAGGATTACGGATCCGGTGAGCAACAAATAGATCCATCGCCTCTTCCACCGGTCGCTGAGAAACACGTAGGGCTGGAGGAAGGAAAGCAGAATCGCCAGCAATCCGAACTCGATCACATGAGAATGCGCCGCGACCTCGACTGCTTTCTCCGCCTGCAACCCACCGTATGCATTTACTGAAGCGACAGAAATGTCGTGGCCTGGACCCTGGTCGAGCATAGCTTTCAGGATCACCATTTCCCGATTCTCATGTTCATACAAGTTTGCACCGGCATACCAGGCGCCATGCAAGAAACCCAACAGCACCAGCACCGTTCCGCCCGCCAGCAGCGTCCGCCGCTCCCATGTGTGGTCCTGCGGCAATTCGGGCTCGGTTGTGCCCACGCGGCGGCTGCGGAAGTAATTCCACAAGCCCCACCCCTCGCCGATCAAGGCAATGATTAACAGTCCTCCGGCGGAATCGGCCAGGACACTCGCCCATCCAATCGCAGCGAATGGACTATGAGCCAGGCCGACATAGTGGATGAGAAAAATTCCGACCGGCAGCAGCACTCCGCCGGTTATTAGGACTTTGGCTAGCAGCTTCTTACGCGACGCCGAAAGAGCTACGTACGGCTGGATCAGCGCCAATAGCAACGCGAGGTAGCCGGCATCAATCATGTGAACGTGCGTGTCTACCTTGGTGCCGCGGTCCTCCAGGAATTCCCCCATGTGCCCAAACGCTTCCTTCACCGCCGCCGGATTCCGTGCCTGCACCGCTTGCACGGCCGCAAGCAAGGCTGCGCCTGTGCGTCCTGCGTTCTGGTGAAGAATAAATATGGCAAAGATGTCGCCAAACAGCATGCCGCTTGCGATGAGCGCGATCCCGCCGAATACCAACAGGCGGCGCGCACTCATGGTTGAAAACGTCGCAGCGACACTAGAGGAAACGGCGCCCGCCGCCTGGCGGGTTTGAGCGACTGTCGAACTACGGACGGTTGGCCCGGACGGAGGTGGTTCCCACACAGCCATATCTAGTCCGCTGCCTTCGCATCCACACGCACTGGACGGAACGCCGGCATCACGTGTTTGGCAAACATGTGTTGCGTCTTGATGCTTTTCCAGTGATCCAGCCCGCCAAAGTTCGAAACAATCGCCAACTCGCCGATGCCACCTTTCGCTTCGAGGGCCTGCACCTGACGGATGACTCTCTCGGGCGGTCCGATGAATCCAATCTCCTGTTCCACGATTTCCTCATAGCTCAGCTTCGTGAGCGACTCGAGCGCGCCGCTGGCGTAGAAGCCATACCCCTTGGCGCGAAGCTCAGCTTTCTTCTCCTCACTCTGCAGCGACTCAATCGGAGACGCATTGAATGCCAGAAAGTTGTGCAAGGCCTGTTCGACCTCGCGGCGAATCATCTTCTCATCTTCGTCGATGTACACCGGTCGGATGTAAACGATGTCAGGCTGGTGGCGGTGTTCAGAGCAAGCCTTCTTGTAGATGTTTAGTGGGGCATCTAACACCTTCCATGGAAGCAATGGAGGCACGAATATTCCCCAACCCTTTTCGCCCGCCATCTGGTACGTGATGTCACTGGTTCCGCCGGTATAGAACTTAGGATGAGGTTTCTGCAGCGGCCGTGGCACTACACTGACATCCTTCACTTTGTAAAACTGCCCATCATAAGAAAATTTCTCCTTGGTGAATGCCAACTCCAGAATGTCAATGGCTTCGTTGTAGCGTGGGCGGCTTTCTTCAAGTGGCAGGGCGGAAGGCCCGAAGAGCCATGCATGCCCACGGCCCAAACCGCACTCCAGGCGCCCATTGGTGAGGATGTCGGTCTCGGCGATCATGCCTGCCAACCGCATCGGATTTTCCAGCGGCAGAGTGTGAAGCGCGGTGCGAAAGCGGATGTGATTGGTGCGCTGCGCGGCCGCCGCGAACATGGCCAGGGGATTGGCAGAAATGGAGAACTTCTGGAAGAAGTGATGATCAATCACAGAGTAGACGTCGAAGCCACATTCGTCCGCGTGTTCGATCTGGCGCATGATTTCCCAAATCATGTCGTGGTGCGACTTGCCTGGCGGCGTCTGAATTTCGCAATAGATGCCAAATCGCATTGCTTGTCCCCTTTTAGTGTTTGGAGCGACTCGAGCGGTCGAATTCAGAGCTTGCGCGACTTGCCGTTGTGGTGGAGGAATCGTACGCCTCCGCCCCTATCGCACGATACTTTCCACGAAAGAATAGCAACGGATCGCCATCGCGTACCACTACATCCTCGACTTCAGCGATAAAGATAGTGTGGTCTCCCGCGTCTTCGGCGGTGCGCAGACGGCACTCCAAATAGGCCAGAGCGCCATGAAGCACCGGCGTCCCGTGCGTGGTTCGGTCAAACTGTGCGCCGGCTTCTCGCTCGGCATCCTGGTGGGTCTGGCTGGCAAGCGCGTAATATTCCGAGATGGCGCGCTGGTTTTCCGTGAGCACATTCACTCCGAATCGCTTTTTAGCGTGCAGGTGTGCATGGGTGCGCGCCCGATGATCCACACAAACCAGCACCAGCATGGGATCGAGCGACACGGACGTAAATGCGTTTGCCGTCATACCATGTACTTCGCCTTCGTGGTCCACGGTGATCACCGTTACCCCGGTGGCAAAACAGCCCAGCGCCTTGCGGAATTCATCTTGGGTAACACTCATAGAAAGGCTGGGGCTGCTATTGTCCTTGTCGAGATCCTAAACGGAGCAAGCCTCGCCCGCCCCGCCCTGTAAAGCCTTACCAAGTGAAGCGTGCTGCCAATTGTAACTGGCGCGGGTTGAACACTGCGCTAGGTGTTCCGTAGAGCGGATTAGGTGAACCCTCCCTGAAGGTCGCGCCCCCGCAACCGGGAGCCCCAGGAGCCGACGGGCAGAAGTCAGCCGCTCCATAGCTGGTATTGAAGTAGTGAACATTTACCGTGTTCATGAGGTTGAACGCTTCGAATAGGAGACGAAGCTTCAACTTTTCTCGAATGGAGAAAGCGCGTTCCAGCCGCATGTCAACAGTCTGCAGTGAATCGCCCTTGAAGGTGTTGCGTGGTTCTCCACCGACTCGATCATTGTTTCCGAAGACGTCGCCGTTGACATCAAAACCGGCATACTTGGTGAAGTATTGCGGCGACTGCAGGGTGACGATCGTACTGAAAGTAAAGTCGCGTAGAAGGAGATTCCAACTCGTAGGGCTTGAGAATATTGCATTGCCGACAAAGCGATGGCGGGCGTCATCCGCCGAGCTTGCCCGCTCGGCTCGAAAATTGGCGCTGTCTTGGGGAATCAGGACGAAGCTCGGATTCGGCCCGTCATCAATCGAGTGGGAATACGTATAACTGATGGCGAAGGAGAAATTTCGCGCTAGCCGCTTGTTCAGGTTCACCAGCAGTCCGTCGTAGACGGAATCCCACTTCGAATCCGCCTCGAAGAACACGCTGAATTGCGGGTCGCGAAAGCCGGGGACACCGGCTACGTGAGGCACGGTTGGAATGACCATTTGCGATGGATAAGCTGTGCAGTTTGGGGGCGTGATCGGCCCTCCTGGATTGAGCGGCGACGCGAAATCGAAATAAACATTCTTACAACTGGTGCTTCCATTTGAATTGTGTACGAGGACACTGCCACTGGGGTCGGGTTGGTTTACGTTGTAGAAGCTACCAAGGTGTACGCCGCGCACGTGCACGCCTGAAATGCTTAGCACTGTATCTTTGAACGGCTGGAACTCCAAAGCGGCGCTGGCCTGAATCCCGTAAGGGTTCTGGTGGTCCTGGTTGAAACGCACGATGGTTGCATCTTGCAGGAAGCCTACCTTATCCAATGTGCAACCGGGGAAAATGAACGTACACGATGTACCGTTGGGGTAGGTTCCCTGCGTGAGCAGCGCATTGAGAGCAAGGAAGTTGATGCCTGGGGTACTGGCATAGCTGAAAAGGCCAGTATTGGCATTGAGGCCGTCTTCAAACGAACGACCGGGATACTTTGCAAGCCCCCCACAAGAAGGCTGCTGGCACATGAGCAAAGGCGACGGAATGATTCCGTGAAACAACCCAAAGCCCGCGCGGAATACGGCACTATGGGACGTCCCCAAATCGTAGGCTAACCCAATCCGCGGATCAAAATTCTTAGACTGCGTGTTCAACACATGCGACGGCCAGGTTTCGAACTCCCAGCGTAGTCCTGCGTTGAGAGTCAGCCTTTGCGAAGCGCGCCACTTGTCCTGAATGTAGAGGCCGTTGTAGGTATGATCCAGAGTCGCAGAAGCCTGTTGCCGGATGGATTGCGATATGGGACCGCCGTGATAGACCGCGGTTCCTCCCTGCAGTGTAGGCTCGGTGAACGGCGGATTCGTACTTGTACTGAACCGCTCAAAGAAAATTACGAATGGGTCGGGGCAAGCCGCAACAGGGGGGCATCCGGCCGCACCGTCGGTGCCGAGAAAAGCCGGAAGGTTTGAGAAGTCGGCCTCGAATGGGTAGAAGAGCGGAAAGGATTCGTAGGTCGACACGCGATCGAAGTTGCCGCCAAAGCTGATGGTATGGTTGGACACATTGTGCGCCACGTTGTCCACCAGTTCGTAGCGTCCCTCGCGGTAAATGTCTGGGTTACCCCGGTTTACCCCGACCGCGAAGGTGTTTGCCACCTCCAGGTGCGGTTGAGTTGAAACAACTGGAAAATCAAACGTACGATGCGCATACTGCATTCGGAGATCATTGATCCAGGACGGCGAAAATGTGGTCGTCAGACCGCCAGCCAGCGACTGATCGCGAATATTGTTGTTTTTAAAGGCCGAGGGCAGATCGAACCCGTTGTTAAGCGGCGATTGATTGGTCAGGCGATCGTCGTTGATAAAATAACGCACATACAAGTAGTTCCGACTACTCAGATTTTCGTCTAGCCGAAAGAAGCCGTTGTCGGTGTTCGCCGCTCGCAGTACGAATAGGTTTTCGGCCGGCAAGCCGAATACTTGGGTCTTAACCTGGTTAATGGCGGTGATGTTGCCCAGGACCGCGGAATTGTAAGTCGGCGATTCACCCCGCCTTTGGCCTTCGTAATTGGCGAAGATGAACGTTTTATCCTTCTTGACGGGCCCGCCTAGCGAAGCTCCAAACTGGTTTTGCCGCAGGATATTAAATCCGGGCGCAGACAGAATGCTCTTGGCGTCCATGACATTGTTGCGAAAGTATTCATAGAGCGATCCATGCCAGTTGTTGGTTCCGCTTTTTGTAATTATGTTCACAATGCCAGCCGTGGCGCGGCCGAACTCTGTGGTGTAATCGGTATTGATCACGCGAAATTCCTGAACCGCCTCTTGCGGTGGCGTCCCCCGCTGGATGCCTGACGCAGTCGAGATGTCATCAGCTCCGTCCACTGCGATGAAGTTGAAATGGATATTTTGCCCGGCAAAGGAAAGCTTGGTGACCGGCTCGACAATCACATCTGTGCTACCCGATGTCGTGTCCCCTATCGTGACTCCGGGCGCCAAGAGCGCAAAGTCAATGAATTCCCGGCCATTGACTGGCAAGTTTTCAATTTTCTGCTCGTCGATCACCGAGCTGATCATGGTCCGCGTAGGCTCCGCGACTTCGCCAACATCCTGCACTGTTACCTCTGCCAGGACTTGACCAGGCGAAAGGTTGAAGTCCAGGTTTCCAGTCGCTCCAACATCGAGATGGACCTTCTTGGCCGACTTCTGAAATCCTGTCTTCTCTGCGGTCACGGTGTACTCTCCAACAGGAAGCGACGAGATTTGGTAATCTCCAGTCGCAGTGGCCGTTGTAGAACGCGCGAAGCCCGTGTCGGCATTGACTACGTTGACTGTGGCTTGTGAAATCGCAGCTCCAGTCGTGTCGTAAACACGCCCCTGAATGGTTACGGTTACTACCTGAGCGTGCAGCGGCAAAGCCGCAAGGCTTACTGCGATCAGGCATAGCGCGAAGTTCAGGCTCCTAAACCCGTTGCCCACGACTCGGGTTGTAACTTTGGGCTCCATCGTCGCCTCCTTTAGTGCTGAATTTTCGCCAAGACCTCGCCGTGTCACCTCTTCTTTGAAATCTCCGTCATTACCTTGCTGAGCCTCAATTCGGAGTCATCCAGATGGCGGGCCAGGACGGTTGCGCACTGCTTAAGTTTTCCGGCTGCCAACAGCTGCCAAATCTTGCGGTGCGCCGGAACCAACCCACCGGGATCGTCGTGACGGCGATCCACCAGCACCATCCCCATCCGCAGCTCTCCGATAACCCGCTGATAGAACGATTCCAGGCGCCGGTTATGGAGAAATCGGATGAGCAGGCTGTGGAACTGCAGATCGAATTCGACGGCACGCACCCAGTCGCGCCTGCGTACCGCTCCCTCATAGCCCTCGAGGGCATTCTGCAGTTCCGGAAGCACGTCGGTATGGTTCGACTTGGCC
This sequence comes from Terriglobales bacterium, assembly GCA_035512155.1. GTDB lineage: Bacteria > Acidobacteriota > Terriglobia > Terriglobales > Acidobacteriaceae > JABCYV01. The sequence goes on from DATKEN010000031.1 coordinate 76,346, forward strand.
GCGAGTATTGCTGGGATTTCCAACATCCGCCGCAGCTGGTAGATCTCCTGAACATCCTTCAGGGAGAGCTGGGAGACCGCTACCCCGCGGTGGACGCTGCGTTTGAGCAGGCCTTCCAATGACAGAATGCGGGTGGCTTCCCGCATCGTATTCCTCGATACGCCGAGGGATGCACTGAGGGGCACCTCCTGGAGCGGAGTTCCGGGACGCAATTCGCCGTTAAGAATCCTCTGCCGCAGGACCGACGCCACCTGATCGGCAACGCTGACTCGGTGGATCTGCGAGTGCTCCATAATGATGCTTGACACGGACGAGCTTGAGCGGAATGCGCGATATCTTGCGCTCACATGTTGGAGAAGTCAAGTGTTGAACAATTCAACCCTCTCTGCGCAAAATCTGGATCGCGATTATGGCGGGTGGTTCGCGGGAGCAGGCGATGCTGCCGTCCGGCGAATATCGTGGCTTTACCCGCCCGCAGAAGCTGCGACACAATTACATTCTCATGTATGATTCCCGTGTCTGGCGTTGCTCTTGCAGTAGCATTCCTATCGAGATCGGAAATGACTGAACACTAGACGTTTGTTCAGCATTTGGAATCTATATAAGAAACCGTGGCCGCCGAGCACACAACCTTGACTCCAGTCTCCCATACCCACTTGGACGACCTACGCTCCGGCTTGCCTCTCTCCCGCGCGCTGGCCTGCCAACTGATTCGCGCGGGCGACCACGAACTCCCCGGGCTCCTTGCCGCTGCGGTCGCGGCTAAGCAGCGCTTCAAGCCAGATATCATTACCTACTCCCGTAAAGTCTTTATCCCTCTCACCAACCTCTGCCGGGATTATTGCGGCTATTGCATCTTTCGGCGGGATCCGGGCGATGCTGGCGCGCACACTATGACTCCTGACGAAGTGCTGCAGGTAGCTCGCGCCGGAGAGAAGATGGGTTGCACCGAGGCCCTTTTCAGCTTGGGCGACAAACCCGAACTCGCATTTCCCGAGATGCGCGAGACGCTGCGACGCCTGGGTTACAACTCGACACTGCACTACCTCGAAGCCATGTGCGACTTGGTACTGCGTGAAACTACCTTGTTGCCACATCCTAATCCGGGACTGCTGAGCGCCGATTGGATCCGGCGCCTGGCGGCGGTTTCACCCAGTATGGGGCTGATGCTGGAGACCACCAGCGACGCCCTGCTTCGGCCCGGCTGTGCACATGACAACGCACCCGACAAGCTCCCCAGCAAGCGCCTGCGCACCATCGAAGAAGCAGGCAAACAGAATGTGCCTTTCACTACTGGCTTGCTCTTCGGAATCGGTGAGACCCCTGAGGATCGGGTGAACACACTCTTTGCTATTCGCGAACTTCACCTCCGCTACGGGCACATCCAAGAGGTCATCGTCCAGAACTTTCGCGCCAAGCCTGGCATTCCGATGCAGGACCGGCCCGAGCCCACCCACGGCGAGATGCTCAGCACGGTAGCGGTGGCGAGATTGCTGCTGCCAGACGTCAACATTCAAGCTCCGCCCAATCTTTCAGCTCCGTATTACGATGAACTACTCGGCGCCGGCATTAACGACTGGGGAGGGATCTCGCCCTTGACGCCCGATTTCATCAATCCCGAGAAACCTTGGCCGCATCTGGAAGAGCTTAGGTTGCGCACTGAAGCCAAGGGATATAGCTTGCGACCGCGACTTCCGATTTATCCTGAGTTCTTGCCCGCCGTCACCGCCGGTCCTGGGCTTCTCGCGGAGAAGGTCAGGGCAGCGGCGGATCGCGAAGGCTACGCTTGGAGGGCGACCGCGGCATGATTGTTGTGCTTACCGGCGGAACTGGAGGCGCCAAATTCGTAGACGGTCTTCGGCAAGTGGTTTCCGCCAAGGAACTCACCATCATCGTTAATACCGGGGACGATCTCGAGTGGTGGGGATTGTACGTTTCGCCCGATCTGGATTCGATTACCTACGTACTCGCGGGCGTGCTCAGCAAAGAACGCGGCTGGGGCGTGAAGGGAGACACCTTTTTCTGCCTGCAGGCCATGGGAGAGCTGGGAGAACCGATCTGGTTCCACACTGGCGACCGTGACCTCGCTGTTCACCTGTTTCGTTCGAAACTGTTGACGCAGGGAAAGACGCTGACGGAGGTGACCGCGGAGATTGCGGGCAAGATGGGAGTTCAGGCCCGTATTCTCCCCATGAGCGACTCTCGAGTCGAAACTCGGGTCGATACGCCAGTGGGCGAGCTTAGCTTCGAAGAATATTTCGTGCAACGCTGGTTTCAAGACCCCGTGAAATCTGTTCGCCTCGCCGGAGCCGCCGATGCTGAGCCTGCTCCGGGCGTGATTGATGCCATCATGTCGGCTAGTGTCGTGTTGCTGGCGCCGAGCAACCCAGTTACCAGCATCGGTCCCATTCTGGCCGTGCCAGGTATCACCAATGCGTTGAAGCAAACGCGGGCGCCTGTGGCTGCTGTCAGTCCAATTGTCGGCGGAGCGGCGGTTTCCGGACCAGCTGGAATTTTGATGGCTTCCCAGGGTCTGCCAGTTTCCATCGCCGGAATTGCCCAGGCCTACCGGGAATTCCTGGACATTCTGGTTGTCGATACTCGCGATGCCCAGCCCGCGGAAGAGTTGCGACGGTCGGGATTACGCGTTCACTGCGCCAACACCGTCATGAATACGCCCGACGAAAAGGCTGCGCTTGCGCGCCAGGTGCTCTCGCTGGTCTCCGGAGAAAACGCAGCCCGCGCCGCCTCGGACCCGTCATGATTCTCGTCCCCGTCAAGAGTCTTGCCAACGCCAAGCAACGGCTCGCGTCCATAGCCGACCAGTCCGACCGCACCGAATTGGCACAAGCCATGCTGTTCGACGTGCTTGATATCCTCGCGACATGCGTAAGTCCTTACGAGGTCAGCGTGGTCACCAGCGATCCCTTTGCCCTCTATCTGGCCCAACGGTTTAATTTTGCCGTGATTCCCGATCATGCCAACCGCAGTGAGACGGACGCGATTGAGATGGCGACGCAAGTCTGCCAATCACGCGGCGTGGAGAGCACGCTCGTAATCCCTGGTGACATTCCGCTGATCCAGGCCTGGGAGCTGGAAAAGATTTTCGAGGTTGCGCCTCCTGAGGGATCTGTCCTCGCGCCCGCCGCAGACGGACGGGGTACGAATGCAATCTGGCGTCGTCCCGCCGCCCTGTTTCCCTTGCGCTTCGGCAACGACAGCTTCAAACCGCATATGTCTACAGCTCGCGCCACCCAAAAACCCTGTGTCGTACTCTCGCTTCCCGGCATCGCACTGGACGTCGACAGTCCCTCCGATCTTGCCGAGCTCGCGGCCGCCCCTGGCGAAACCCGCGCCCAGCAGTTAATCCGGCGTTGGGACTTGGCCAGTCTGCCTCTGGCAGCGAATGAGTAAATGACTCAGGCGGACCACCCTCGGGAGCTGCGGATTATTCCGGTTTCTTTGCCAGATGAAATACGGCCAGGGGACTCGTTGCCCGAAAAACTTGTGCGCGCCCTAAGGCATCAAAAGCTGTCGCTGAAAAAAGGAGACATCCTGGTTGTGAAACACAAGGTTGTCTCCAAGACCGAAGGGCAGCTGGTGGATTTGAATAAGATCAAACCGTCCGCCGCTTCGCGTGCCTGGGCCCGTCGCTATCATCTTGACGCACGGGTAATGCAATTGGCTCTCGCGCAAAGCAAACGCGTGGTTCGCCGCAAGCGCGGCGTCCTGATTACGGAGACTCGCCACGGACTGATCTGTGCCAATAGCGGTGTGGATGTTTCCAACGTAGATGGGGGCCGTCACGCCTTATTGCTTCCAAAAAATCCCGACAGATCCGCCACATTTCTCCATCGTGAACTGAAAAAACGTCTGAAACTTTCCCTGCCCGTGATCATCACTGACAGTTTCGGCCGACCCTGGCGCGAAGGACTGACCGAGGTAGCCATCGGCGTCGCCGCTATGAAGCCGCTGCACGACTACCGGAGGCGCCGCGATCCGTACCGTTATCCTCTGCGTGTGAGTATTGAGGCTGTCGCGGATGAACTGGCTTGCGCGGCGGGCCTAGTCTGCGGCAAGCTAGCTCGCACGCCAGCATGTATCATTCGAGGTTTCCAGTATTGGCCGGGGCAGGGCAACGCTAGGGAGTTGATTCGTGCGGCAGAGCATGACCTGTTTCGCTGAGAGGTCGGCTTAGGAGGGTTTGTGATTCGTGCTCTGACAAATTCGGAACTGGAGAATTTTCCCTCTTTCGACTGGGCTGAGATCGCGCCGCGCATGACCTCAGAATCGCGCGCTGCGCTCGATGAGGTTTTGGAATCCGGGGACGGTGGCGCGCTCTCGTCCCAACAGCGCCAACTGCTGGCCAATACCGAGGGCGATGATCTTCTCGGCTTGCTGGTTGCCGCAGATACTCTGCGCCGCGATCTGGTGGGAAATTTAATCACCTATGTTGTAAACCGCAACATCAATTTCACAAATATCTGTTTTGTCGGCTGCAAGTTTTGCGCCTTCAGTCGTGGACCGCGCGAATCCGACATATACTTCCACAACCCAGAACAGGTTGGACAGAAAGCGCTTGAAGCCTGGGAGCTTGGTGCAACTGAAGTCTGCATTCAGGGCGGGCTACCTCACGGTTTGCCTGCCCTTTATTACCGCGATATTTTGCGCGCAGTAAAAAAAATCACTCCCCGGATGCACATTCATGCTTTCTCGCCTATGGAAATAGTTTACGGCGTCGAATTAACTGGCATGCCTCTGCAGGATTACCTATGCATGTTGCGCGACAATGGTCTCGACACTCTGCCCGGGACCGCCGCTGAAATTCTCGACGACGATGTTCGCGAGGTGCTGTCGCGCAATAAGCTCTCAACCGAGCAGTGGAAGCAGGTTATCCGCACCGCGCATCGTTGCGGCATCCGCAGCACCTCCACACTGATGTACGGACACGTAGAAACACCTGCACACTGGATCAATCAGTTGATGCTGCTCCGTGAGATCCAAGCAGAAACTGGCGGATTCACTGAATTCGTGCCACTCGGATTCGTGCACCAGAATACGCTGTTGTTTCATCAGGGGATTTCGCGGCCAGGTCCCACCCTAGCCGAGCATCTTAAGATCCACGCTCTCGCGCGAGTGCTGCTGGCAGGGTCAATCAATAACATTCAGGTTTCGTGGGTGAAGCTGAACCGCCGTTTGTCTCAACTTTGCCTGCACGCGGGTGCGAACGATTACGGCGGGACGTTGATGGAAGAGAATATTTCCCGCGAAGCTGGCGCAACGGCTGGGCAGTACACCAGCCCGGAAGAATTCCAATCGCTTATCCTCGAAATTGGCCGCATTCCCGCTGAACGAAATACCACCTACACCCGCATCAACCTCAAGCTGCGACCAGAGCAGTTAACCCTTGAGCACGTCTGCGAACCGGAGTTTGCGTGACCACGCCGCGACCCATCGCGGTTCTCGGAGGTACGGGTCCGGAAGGTTTCGGTCTGGCGCTGCGTTGGGCGCGCGCAGGGGAAACCGTCATCATCGGATCGCGGGACGCCAAGCGCGCGCAAGATGCGGCGGAAAGAATCAAGGCCGCAGCCGGCATCCAGGCGCAAGTTTCGGGCAATGAAAACAATGCCGCCTGCGCCGCCGCCGAACTAGTCGTGCTGACAGTTCCGTTTGAAGGCCATGCTGCTCTGCTCAAACAGATCAAGCCAGCAATCCGTGCAGGCAGTGTTCTGGTTGACACCACGGTGCCTTTGGCCGCCAGCGTCGGCGGACGGGCTACCCGCACACTAGGCGTTTGGCAGGGCTCGGCCGCTCAAGAAGCAGCCGAACTCGCTCCCAACGGCGTATCGGTGGTCGCCGCATTCCAGAACGCCTCTGCCGACCTCTTGAATGGGGACGGCTCGGTGGAATGCGATGTGATCGTTTGCGGCGATGACCCAAATGCCAATGAGGTAGTGCGCTCACTGGCCGCAAAGATTCCGGGCGTGCGGGCCATCGATGGGGGCAAGCTTGAGAATTCGCGTATCGTCGAACAGATAACAGCGCTCCTTATCGGCCTCAATATTCGCCACAAAGGCCACTCTGGAATCCGAATCACAGGGCTGCCGGCGACAGCCTACCAGTTCGAGCAGCGTCTCTAGTCGTTCGGAGATAGGGGAGAACGTCCCGATGGTCCCGCTATGAACGACGCCTCCGACAGTCATCTCGTCGTGGCGTTTTGCAAGGTTACTTATCGTCTTGACAACGGCCAGGCGTTGCTTCATGAACTCAACCTGGAAGTGAAACGCGGCGAAACTCTCGTGCTTCTGGGTCGCAGCGGTTCCGGCAAAACCACGACCTTAAAATTAATCAATCAGCTGCTAAGACCAAGCGAAGGTGAAGTCCGCGTGGATGGCCGCTCCACTCAGGAGTGGGACGTGATCCGCCTGCGTCGCATGATTGGATATGTCATTCAAGAAGTCGGACTGTTTCCTCATTTCACAGTTGCGCGCAACATCGGTTTAGTTCCGCAGATTGAAGGCTGGTCCGCCGACCGCATTCGCCAACGCGTTCAGGAGTTGCTGCAACTGGTTGGTCTCGACGGCCAGCTCGCTTCGCGTTATCCGCGCGAACTCTCGGGCGGGCAGCGTCAAAGAGTTGGCGTAGCTCGGGCTTTGGCGGCCGATCCGCCGATTTTACTGATGGACGAGCCTTTCGGCGCTCTCGATCCCATCACCCGCGCCGAACTGCAGCGAGAATTTCTGGCTCTGCAGCGACGCTTGCAGAAGACTGTGGTCTTCGTTACGCACGATTTGCGGGAAGCCCTTCTGTTCGGCACACGCATCGCTCTGATGGAGGCGGGTCGCCTGGTCACGGTTGGCGCGCCGGGCGAATTTGTGAATTCAACCGAGCCCCTGGTCACGGCCTATGTAGATGCCTTCGGGACCAACTTCAAAAACGACCAAAAGCGAGGCCATCCATGAACGTTTGGCAATTCATGGCGCAGAACCATACCGAGGTATTGGAACTTACGCTGGAGCACCTTTGGCTGGTCGGCGCTTCCACTGTGCTTGCGGTGCTGATTGGAATTCCGCTCGGCGTCGCCATTACTCGCTGGCCAGCGCTAAACAAACCGGTTCTGGGCAGCGCCAATGTTATTCAGACCATCCCCAGTCTGGCCTTGTTCGGCTTCCTCCTGCCCGCGCCTTGGATCGGTGCGCGCGCCGACCGCCTTGCCATCCTGGCGCTCACTCTGTACGCGCTTCTCCCGCTCATCCGCAATACGTACACCGGAATCAAGGGAGTAGATCCAGCCGTGGTGGAGGCGGGACGCGGCATGGGCATGACCGGACGGCAACTTTTATGGCAAGTGGAACTTCCACTGGCTTTGGCGGTGATTGTCGCTGGTGTGCGTGTGGCTACAGTGTTGTCGGTCGGACTGGCAACCATTGCCGCTGCCATTGGTGCCGGCGGCTTGGGAGAATATATTTTTCGTGGACTGGCAATGGTGAACAATCAGCTCATCCTGGCGGGTGCAATCCCGGCTGCGGTGCTGGCAATCACGGCGGACGTCGGCTTGGGATGGCTGGAGAAACGCCTCAGTCCGCGTTGAACACTTCTTGCTCCGACAGAATGTTCGTCATCGACGTCATGATCCGCCGACTACTTGCGCTGCTCGCGTTTGTTGCTCTCCTCGTCTCTTGCGGTCCCTCCCGCGAGAATCGCATCGTCGTTGGATCTAAGAACTTTACCGAACAGCTCGTCCTCGGAGAAATCATCGCGCAGCAGATCGAAGCTAAGACTCATCTGCCAGTCGAGCGCCGTTTCTATCTTGCTGGCAGCTACATCTGCCATCAGGCGCTTCTTGGTGGGCGCATTGACATTTATCCCGAATATACGGGCACTGCGCTTACCGCGATTCTGAAGGAAAAACCGGAAGGCAGTAGCGCACAAGTCTATGAACAGGTCAAAGGCGAATACGCCCAGCGCTTCGGCATCAGCGTTGGCCCATCATTCGGCTTCAACGACACCTTTGCCATCGAAATTCGTGCAGACGACGCTCGTCGTCTGGGCCTCAAGACCATCTCACAGGCAGCGTCGCACACCCCGCAGTGGCGCGCCGGATTCGGTTATGAGTTCATGGAACGCCCCGACGGCTATAAAGGCTTAGCTGCAACCTACGGTCTGCGCTTCGCTGCGCCACCACGCATCATGGACCTTGGTCTGCTGGCCCGCGCCCTAAAGGACAAGCAAATCGATGTCGCCGCCGGCAACACCACCGACGGCTTGATCGCCGCGCTTGACCTATTCGTCCTGGAAGACGACCGCCACTATTTCCCGCCCTACGAAGCTGTGCCCGTGTTTCGCCAAGAGATGCTGGCGCGTCATCCAGAGATAAAACAGGCACTAGACGAACTCGCTGGCAAAATTTCTGACGGTGATATGCGCCAGCTCAACTACGCTGTCGACGGTCAGAAGCGGGACGCAAAAGAAGTTGTACGAGAGTTTCTGCGCCGCAAACAACTGTGACGGCTCACAGATCCCGTAATCCTTGTCACGCTGAGCGGAGCAGGACTTCGCAACGCGAAGTTCTGCGGAGTCGGAGCACCGCCACCTCGGCCCGGCGGCGGAAATAGTGGCCATGTTTTGCTGCTTCCATCCGCAAAGCATGCTTGACTCATCAATATGAGTCAAATATACTCATGATATGGCTAAGAGGCTGCAAGTGATTCTGCAGGACACCGAATATCGCGAAATCCAACACATGGCACGCGCGCGGCGAATGTCGCTCGCCGAATGGGTTCGGCAAGCACTTGATCTGGCCCGTCGGCGGGAGCCTCTGGGAGGTACCGGCAAGAAACTTGACGTCATCCGCGCGGCCGCGAAACACGATTATCCCGCGGGCGACATCGACAGCATGCTGGCCGAAATCGAGAGGGGATACGGAACTGGGATTCAACCGTGATTCTTGTTGACTCGAATATCCCGATGTACCTCATCGGTGCACCTCACCCTCACAAGAGCGATGCGCAACGATTGCTCGAAAAACTGGTCAGCGATCGTCAGCGTCTCGTGACCGATGCTGAGGTGCTGCAAGAGATTCTGCGCCGCTACGTCGCCATCAACCGTCGCGATGCTATTCAACCCGCATTCGATGCTCTTCTCGGGGTTGCCGATCAGGTTTTGCCTGTTGATCGTAGCGTCGCTGAACGCGCAAAGGGGATTGTCCTGGGGCGCCGGCACATGTCCGCCCGTGATGCCGTGCACTTGGCCATCATGGAACAGCACGGCATCGGGCAAATCCTCACTTTCGACTCGGGCTTCGACGGCTTCCCCGGCATTACACGGCTGGCGTGACGATTGGGGGAGAGGTAGGACGGGAAGCCACGAACTCCCCTCACATCAACCACACCGCATCCACATCCACAATCACCTGCGAGCGCGGAATCTTCTGCTGCGTGGCGCAAGCCAGCATGGAACGCAGAAGAGAATTGAGCTTTTCCCGGCTAGCTGATTTCAGGACAAAATGATAACGGTAATCTCGCTTGAGTCGCACGATCGGCGCTGCTGCCGGGCCTAACACGCGGATTCCCTCATGCCGCGTCTTCTCGAACCATTTTCCCAAGATGCCTGACCACTCAAGCGCCTGGTCCAGTTTGTCGCTGCGAATCACGACGTTGGCCAGTGCGCTGTACGGCGGATAGTGCATCCAACTGCGGAAGCGCAGTTCCTTGTCGTAGAAGCCGGCAAAATCGTGCTGTGCCGCATATTGCACCGCATAGTGGTCGGGGAAATAAGTCTGCAAAACCACTATGCCCGGAGTTTGTCCGCGCCCCGCGCGTCCCGCAACTTGCGTGAGCAACTGAAAGGTGCGTTCCGCCGCCCGGAAATCAGGGAACCCCAAGGCAGCGTCGGCCCCGACAACCCCCACCAGCGTGACCCCGTGGATGTCGTGTCCTTTGGCAATCATCTGCGTGCCTACCAGGAGATCAAGTTCACCCTCATCGAGGGCGTTGAGGGCGCGCTCAAAGTCCTCGCGGCCGCGCACCGTGTCACGATCCAACCGGCCGATTCGTGCCTGGGGAAACATTCCATGCAGCAGTTCCTCAAGTTTCTCGGAACCGGTTCCGAGGAAGTAAACGTATTCGCTGCCACAATGCACGCAGGCTTTCGGCACCGGCGCAGTGTATCCGCAATAGTGGCACTCCATCCGCTGCGAGCGCTTGTGGAGTGTCATGGCGATAGCGCAGTTCTTGCATTCCAATGTTTTGCCACAGGTGCGGCAAAGAGCAAGAGGAGAGTATCCGCGCCGGTTAAGCAGCACCATAACCTGTTCTTTGCGATCGAACCGATCCTTGATTTCTTGGGCCAGCTTGCGCGAGATGATCTGCTCGCTTCCCGTTTCCTGAAACTCCTGGCGCATGTCGACGATTTCCACCTCAGGCAAGGGCCGCCGCTCTACCCGATCCGGCAGTTCGAGCAGTGTGTATTTGTGTTTCTTCGCATTGAAGTACGATTCCAGCGACGGCGTGGCCGAACCCAGCACTACGGCCGCATTCGCCATCTTCGCCCGCATCACCCCCACATCGCGCGCGTGATACCGCGGGGTCTCTTCCTGTTTGTAGGAGGAATCCTGCTCCTCATCGACAATCAGGAGCGCCAGGTCCGACACCGGCGCAAAGACCGCCGAGCGCGTGCCCACCACCATACGGGCTTCGCCGCGTCTGATGCGGTGCCACTGCTGGGCCCTCTCCTGGTCAGAGAGCGCGGAGTGCAAAATTGCAACTTCATCCCCAAATACTTGATGCAAGTCCGCCGCCACCGCCGGCGTCAGACCGATCTCCGGCACCAGCAGAATCGCAGACCGTCCGGCCTCGAGCACTGATCGCATGCCAGCCAGATAAATCGCAGTCTTACCAGACCCAGTGACTCCGTGCAGCAGCATGCCCGAAAACTTGCGGGCCTTCACATCATCCTCAATTCGCCGCAACGCATCCTGCTGCTGGCCGTTGAACTGGAAATTGAACGGAGATGGCCGGGCTTTAAGGCGAGATACGGTGAAGTCTGCCGGCTCTTCCATAATGTCAACCATGCCACGCTTCACCAAAGTGGCCAGCGTGGTCTTGGGGACGTCCAGCGTCTGCAGGGTCTCCACCGCGACTCTTCCTCCGGCTGCGGCGAGCGTGTCAATCAGACCGTGCTGATTGGAATTGAGTTTGCCCTCAGCCGTCTTTAGAACGGCAGTCTTCAAGGTTCGGATGGCATCGCGAACATCCGACAAATCTTCCCGCACGATCCATTTCTTCCGAATCATGCCGGCGAGCAAGGGTTTACTAACGCGGGTTGAGGCGCGCAGACTCTCTTCCTGCGCTATCTCTTTTTCGGCGAGGTAGTCGAGGACGCGGAACTCAGCCAGTTGCTCTTCGTGTGTTTTCCGAGAGCGACGCGAAGATCCCGACATGCCCGCCAAATGCAGCGCCAGTCGCCCCCCTTCAGCGATGCGATAGGCGATCGTTCGCTTGAACTCCGCGGCCAACGGCAGCATTGTGTGAAACACGTCCCCGATCGGCGCGAGGTAGTAATCGGCTATCCACTTGCCCAAACGAATGAGTTGTTCGTCCAGAACTGGGGCCGCATCAAGCACGCTGAACAGGTTCTTAATTTGAACTTTCGGTTTGCGATCGTGCAGTTCTGTCACCACGCCTGACAGGCGCTGCTGACGAAAGGGAACGAGCACCCGTCCGCCGACTACTGGAAGCATGCCGTCGGGAATCCGGTAGGTGAAGACGGTGTCCAGTGGTACCGGCAAAGCAACGTCGCAGAAATCAGGCATGCATGGGGAAGGATAAACTAGAGCAAGCGCGAGGTTGCGCAGCAACGCGATACCTCACTCTGTGTTTTTTGCGGGCACGGCAAGTCCCAAATCTTTCATCACCATCTGCAGATCTTTCCAGGCTTCTTTTTTCTGGCGCGGATCGCGCAATAAGAACGCCGGATGATAGGTCACAGCCAGCTTTGTCCCACGGAAGTCGTACCATTGACCGCGGAGCTCGGACATGGGGGCATTAATGGCCAACAGCGTCTTCGCCGCCACTGCGCCTAACGCCACAATGGCCTTCGGCTGGATCACGGCGATTTGCCGCATCAAAAACGGAGAACAGGTTTCGCATTCTTCGCGCTCCGGAGTGCGGTTTCCCGGCGGCCGGCACTTGATGATATTGGCGATGTACACGTCTTCGCGCCGCAGTCCCATGGCCTTGATCATGTTGTTGAGCAACTGGCCGGCGCGCCCCACAAAGGGCTCGCCCTGTTGATCTTCGTCTGCGCCGGGAGCTTCGCCAATAAACATGAGATCGGCTTGCGGATTGCCCACGCCGAAGACAATCTGCTTGCGCCCCTGTTTGTGGAGGGGGCAGCGGGTGCAATCACCCAGATCTTCGCGGATCAGCCGCAGCGCTTTGGCGGAATCCGCGATCCCGGTCTGAGGTTTCGGGCTTCCTACCTCAAACGCGCGTTCCTCGCCGAGGGTTGCGTCAACGACAACTCTGGCTCTAGGCGTCATTTGTTCCGGTCTGAGATCTTGTGATTCCGGGCTAGCCGAAGGTGTGGGGGGCGTTTCGCGGCGATAGAAATCGTAGATACCCAGTTCGTTGTAGTAACGGATGCGTTCGGCGAGCGCGCGGCGGAGTTGGGGATCCAGCACGCGTTACTTTCCAGCACGGGCGGGTATGTTCTGCAGCTTTCGCAGGCGGACAATCTGATCGAGCACGCGCTGCGCCACTTCCCACTTGGTAGTTTCGGGCACTTCCACGACCTCGCCGTGGGTGATGATTGTAACCGCGTTCCGCTCTGAATCGAAGCCGACGCCTTCTTGAGAGACGTCATTGACCACGATTGCATCCAGCGATTTGGAAGCCAGTTTCTTGCGGGCATTTTCCAGAACATTTTCAGTCTCGGCCGCAAAGCCGACTACAATCTGCGGTCGCGCAATCTGCGTTTGTTTGTGACGCGCCACTTCCGCCAGAATATCTACTGTAGGTTCGAGATCCAACGAAACTGGACCAGTGCGCTTAATCTTTTGCGACGCGGGAGATTTCGGCCGATAGTCCGACACAGCCGCGGTCTTGATAACAATTGTGGCTTCGGGCAAAAGTTTCAGGACGGCCTGGCGCATCTCGTCAGCGGATTCCACGCGTGTGACTTCAGCCGCTCCCGGCGGTGTCAGCGAGGTAGGACCGCTGATCAGCAACGCCCGCGCGCCGCGGCGTAGGGCCGCTTCGGCCAGCGCGTACCCCATGCGGCCACTCGACCGGTTGGTCAGATAGCGCACAGGGTCGATCTTTTCGCGTGTCGGGCCCGCAGTGATCAATACGGTCTCACCTGCGAGATCTTGCGAGGTCCCCAGCGCTTCCATGGTTGCGGCAATAATCGCTTCGTTATCAGCTAGCCGGCCGGGACCAGTCATGCCGCAGGCCAGGTAACCCTCGTCCGGTTCGACCACCCGCACCCCACGCGCCTTCAGGATCTCCACGTTCGTCCGCGTGGCTGGATGGTTCCACATGTTTACATTCATGGCGGGAGCTACCACGACGGGAGCTGTGGTGGCTAAATAGAGTGTAGTCAGGAAATCAGATGCAATGCCCTGGGCGAACTTGGCGAGCAGATCCGCGGTTGCGGGCGCGACCAGCAGCGCATCAATCGACTGCGCCACGGCGATGTGTTCGACTGCCGAATCGATATTGGGCTCGATGTTCTCTCCGGCGAACATCTCAGTAATAACTTTCTGACCCGAAAGAGCGGCGAAGGTCAGCGGACGGACAAATTCCTGTGCGGCGCGAGTCATGATGACTTGCACGTGGACGCCGCGTTCCTGCAACAGACGCACAATTTCCGCCGCCTTGTATGCCGCGATTCCGCCACTGACGCCCAGTGCAACTTTCATAGGATCTCCCGTGCCGCCGATCCGCGCATAAAACCCGGTTCGCCTTTCATAGTTTTGATTGCTATGCGGAGGAGTAGGATTCGGCTATTCCTTAGCTAAGGCCTTATCCAGCATTTCATTGGCTACTTCCGCCGGAGACCGGGGGATTTCCGGGATCAGCCACTTTACCTTGCCCGCCTTAATCTCATCCTGCGCGATTCGGCAAGGCTTGCGCGAATGTGTTTCGATGACGGGCGGCGCTCCACCCTGCAATTGCCGCGCGCGCCGCGCTGCCACCAGGATGTACCGATAGTTGCTGTCGAACCCTTCCATCAACTTCATGATTTTCTCCCTGCCGTTAGCGTGCCGCCGTAGTTGCAAACGAGGCCAAAATGGGTTGCAAGCGTTCCCGCACGTTGTTTAAACGGCAACGTTCGGCCCTGGCCAGCATGTTGTCATCCTCGGCGGACCTTTGTTCTCGAACTCCTGAGTGCTTCAGCCGTTCCGCCAGAAGGATCGACTGCAGCGCTTGGATGGAATCATCCAGGCGGTCGTTCACCAAAATATAGTCGTATTTCGGGTAATTCTCAATCTCCCGAGTGGCCGTGGCCAAACGGCGATGAATTACGGCCTCCGAATCCTGGCCCCGGTCGCGTAAGCGAGATTCCAGTTCCGTACGATTCGGCGGCAAAATGAAGATGCTGACTGCGTCGGGGATCTTCTGCTTGATCTGCGCTGCTCCTTGGACATCAATGTCCAGTAACAAATCGTGCTTTCTCTGTTTGGCCTTCTCCAAATAATGCTTCGCTGTGCCGTAGTAGTTGCCGAATACATCGGCATACTCCAGAAAGTCGCCATTCTTGATCATTTGCTCGAACTCTGCGCGCGAGACAAAGAAATATTCCCTTCCGTTCTGCTCGTTACCGCGCGGCGGCCTGGTTGTATACGAGACGGAGAAATCGAGGTCCGGAACAATCTGCCGCGCCCGATTTACCAGGGTCGATTTGCCCGAGCCGGAAGGGGCCGAGATGATGTACACCGTCGTCATTCGAGGTTCTGCACCTGCTCGCGGGCCTTTTCGATCTCAGTCTTGATGACCAGCCCCATCTCGGTGATTTTCAGAGCCTCGCCCGCCAGTCCCGAAGTCTTCGAAAGCAGCGTATTGGCTTCACGATTCATCTCCTGCAGCAAAAAATCCAGCTTCTTTCCGACCTCGCCACCCTCATCGAGCAGGCCCAGAAAATGTTTAACGTGCGTATCCAGGCGGACCAACTCCTCCTGGATGTCGCTGCGATCCACAAGCAATGCCGCTTCCTGCAGAATGCGTTCCGGCTCAACCTGTGCGCCGATCAACTCTTGCATGCGGCCTCGGAGCCTCTCCACATAAGTCTGCAGCACCGCCCGGCGATGCTGCTCAACTCCTTCGAATGCCTTGGTCACATGGGCCATGCGTTGCCGTAACTCCCGTTCAATACCGCGGCCTTCCTCTTCCCGCATCTGGTTCAGCTGGCTAAGAACCTCCTCCACCTTGGCCAGCACGGAGGCTTCCACTTGACCGTTGGCGGGGAGAGCCGCGGTGTCGAGAGCGCCCGGCATACGCAGAACCGCATTCAAGTCGAGTGGCGCCGCCAGACCGTACTCTGCCGCGGCAACGCGAAATGCCTGAATGTAGCCGCCCACGATCTGCCGGTTCAGTGAAAAGCCCTCGCTTCCACCGCGCTCCAGATTCAATGTCAGCTCCACGTGACCCCGTCCCAGTTTGTCTTTCAGCAGCCTGCGCAATTTCATTTCCAGCGAGTCGCTGTCGCTGGGCATGCGGAAATGCACATCCAGAAAACGATGATTCACCGACTTCAGCGACAGAGTGAAACTAAGCTGGCCGTTGCCCTGCGTATCCGTAACCTGTCCCTTAACCTGGGCGAAACCCGTCATGGAGCGGATGGCCATATTTAGTCTTACCCTAATGTCCTACGCCAGCCTTGGGTTGTTCCAATTCTACAAACTGCAGATCGTGCAAACGGCGATAAGTACCGAGTTTCTGCATCAGTTCTTCGTGCGCGCCAATATCCGTGATGGTGCCGCTCTCCAACACGACGATGCGGTCAGCGCGCCGGACCGTCGAAAGCCGGTGCGCAATCACGAAAACCGTGCGGCCCGTCATCAGGTTCTGGAGGGCCGACTGCACCAAAGCCTCGGACTCGCTATCCAGCGCCGACGTGGCTTCGTCAAGAATCAGAATCGGCGCATTTTTCAGCAAGGCCCGTGCAATGGCAATCCGCTGCCGCTCGCCACCCGAAAGCCGCACCCCGCGCTCTCCAATCACGGTATCGTAGCCCGCTGGCAGTTCCATAATAAAGTCGTGCGCTAATGCGGCACGGGCCGCCGCCTCGACCTGCTTTTGCGAGACACTGGGCTGCCCGTACGCAATATTGTTGCGCAGACTGTCGTTAAAGAGCACTGTCTCCTGGGTGACTACGCCGATCTGCGAACGTAACGACGCCAGGGTGGTGTCGCGTACATCGCGTCCGTCAATCAGCAGCCGCCCCGAAGTTACGTCAAAGAATCGCGGGATCAGATGCACCAGAGTGCTTTTGCCCGCGCCGCTCGAACCCACTACAGCCAGCACCTCACCCGCTGTCACTTCCAGGTTGATATCACGCAGGATCTCCCGCGAACCATCGCCGTTGGCCTCGTAGGAGAAGCAAACGTCTTCAAAGCGGATGCTGTGAGAGAACGCAGGGATCGGTTTCGCACTCGCTTTCTCCGGAACTTCATCTTCCGTGTCCATGAACTTAAAGATTTCAGACGATGCGCCCAGCGCCTGCTGAAAATTGTTATTGAACAGGGCGAATTTCCGTACCGGGTCATAGAGCTTGAAGACCGCGACAATGAAAGCCAGGAATGTTCCTGCGGTGAAAACGTGATGATTAATCTGCTCGCGGCCGAGCAGTAGCAGAAGGGCGATAGCGATGGCGCCAAAAATATCCATCAGGGGTGAGCTGATCGCCGCCGCTGCCACCGACCGCAGATTTGCTCGCAGAAGCCGCTGCCCCGCCTTACGGAAGCGCGCGATTTCCCATGACTCCATGCTGAAAGCCTTCACAATACGGTTGCCAGTGATGGTTTCATGGAGGATGTTCTGAATGTCTGCCAGCTTATCCTGACCGCGGCGCGTGGTTTGCCGTACCCGCCGGCCAATCCTCCCGGCAGAAAAAATAATGAAAGGCACAAACAGCAGCAACACCCACGCCAGTTTTCCGCCCAACAGCACCACCACGATCGCGGTAAAGATCAAGGTAAAAAACTGCTGCAGAAACTCGGCCAGCACGCTCGACATGGCGTACTGCACGCGTTCGATGTCATTAACGATCGTAGATACCAGAGTTCCGGTGGTGTGGTTCTGAAAAAAAGTCGCCGAGCGGCGCAGGATGGAGTTATATAAATCGTCGCGCAGATCCGTGATCATCCCAAATCCTGCGCAGTTCACCAGGTACGTGCCGGCGTAGTCCAAAATGCCCTTCAGTACAGTTGCAGACACCAGCGCAAACGCAACCACGGTCCAAGGATTCTGGAAGTGAGCTGGAACAAATTGCTGCAGGAAAACCGTGCTACTCGTACCAGGAACCTTGAAGAGCTGCATTTGGCGAGTGGGGGACGCCGGATTCAAGACCCGATCGAAAATGGGGCCGATCAGCAGTACCCGAAAAGCGTCCAGCAGCCCCACCGCCGCCATCAATAGCACCGAAGAGAAAAACTGCCACCAGTACGGAAGGACGTAACGTACAAGGCGGGTCAGTTGCCGCATGGGGGGTTCCCGATGCGAAGCCGGACGCGGCCCGCTGCGGATGGAATCAGCATACTTGACAATCTCTTATTCTACTGTAGAGACTCGACCTCTGGCGCCAGACATCGGACGCAGATGTCAAACCCTCACACCCACATGGGAAAGTCGGCAATCCGATTTCCTACTTCGGGCTGTCCCGGTGCATCACCTTGACCCGATATCCCGCTGTGCGCAGGCCTTTGCCCACATCCTCGGCAATCATCACCGAACGATGCTGGCCCCCGGTGCAGCCGAAAGTAATGGTTAGATAGCTCTTGCCCTCCCGGATGTAGTGCGGCAACAGATACACCAGTAATTCGGAAATCCGCCGGATAAATTCCCTGGTTTGGGGAAATGACCGGATGTACTTCGCCACCTTGGGATCTCGTCCCGTGAGCGGGCGAAACTCGGGCACGAAGTGAGGGTTGGGCAAGAAGCGGACGTCAAACATCAGGTCCGCATCTTCTGGCACCCCGTGTTTGAAACCGAAACTAACACAGGAAACCAGGAGATCTTTACCCGATTTCTGTTTCCGGAACCGTTCGGTAATGTAGGAACGCAGTTCATGAACGTTGAATTTGGAAGTATCAATCACCAGATCGGCGATGGCGCGAATGGGCCGCAGATGCTGGCGCTCGGCGGCAAGCGACGACTTTACCGGAGCATCAGTACCGAGTGGGTGCGGGCGGCGAGTCTCGCTATAGCGGCGCAGGAGGATCGACTCGTCCGCTTCGAGAAAGATCATCTTGGTCGGCAGCATGCGCTTCACCGACTTCACGATGGCGGGTAGTTCTTCCAGTTGTGAGCCTTCGCGGACGTCAACCACCAGGGCGGTACGTTCGATCTCCGAAGACTGCCCCACCAGTTCGGCAAAGCGTGGCATCAGCTCTACGGGAAGATTGTCTACACAGTAGTAGCCGAGATCCTCAAAAGCCTTGAGCACTGAAGCTTTGCCCGACCCGCTCATTCCGGTGATGATCACCAGTTCGCCTGGCGGGCGGGGGACCGTGGGCGCGGTGGTGGGGGCAGTTTTCTTTGGTTTCCGCTTGATTCTTCGGGTGAGCCTGCGCCGGGCCATCTCGGCCGATGGTAGCAGGGACAGTTAGGGGCCGCTAGTTGCTGGAATGGTTGCATGCCCGAGTTTCTTATGGCTTGCCGGCGCTCCTGGCAGCAGCCTTTTCCAGGCGAGTCACTTCGCCGGTCTCCAGGCTGTACACCGCTTCGATGATGGTCAGCTTGCCCTCGTCCAACTCGTGCTTGAGCACAGCACTGTGGGCCAGGATGTCGTTGGCACTCTGTCGGACATTCTCCCGCACTGCCGCGTCAATCAGTTCGTCGCCCTGGGCATGCTGTTTCGCGCGAATCACGGCGGGATCAATCTGGTCCACAATGGCTTGCAGGTTCGCCGTGGGCATCTTTTCGCCGGAGCAAGCCGCCTTCACCGCGCCGCAGTTGGTATGTCCCATAACCACGAGCACGCTGCTGGCCAGGTGCTCGACGGCGTAGTCGATGCTTCCAAGACCAATCGCATCAGCAATGTTGCCCGCCGAGCGCACCACAAATAAGTCCCCAGACTCTGATCGAAAAGCACCTCGGGCGCAACTCGGTTATCGGAACAACCGAGCACAACCACTTTAGGATGCTGATCTTTCGCGAGCGAGTGGCGCAGTTGCACCAGGTTGCGAGCCTCGCCTTTTCCCCCTACGTACCTCTTGTTGCCGGACATCAGGTCTGCCCAGATCTTTTCCGCAGAGGGATATTGTGGTGCGGATGCGTCATCGCCGTGGGCTTTTCGCGGGAGCTTGCCCCTGGGCGACACTGATATTTGCTAAGAAAACCAGGATTACCAGGGATCGCAATACACGTTTCATGGAAACTCCCCTGCTGCTTCCTCGAAGGATTTTTGGTGCGGCTACACAGGCGGACCTGCCCTTTTGCCACAGGCATGGAAGAAATGGAAACCCTGAGTGCGCGTCACACCCGGAATGGCGCGCTCAACAATCGCGCCGGCAAAAGTACCACTGCCCATACCAGGGCCAGCGCCCCATGTACAGCAATTCCCACCACCCGGAATGGCAAGAGCAGCAACCAGATAAAAGGGTAGAGCACGAGCGCCAACAGCGCCACCGGCCAGCACAACACGAAGAGCATGCACCAGAGGAGAAAGCTGAACACGGATGACCTCCTTAACTTCACTTTCTCTCCATTACGCGGCATCCCGTCGGAAAGTTCGAACAAAAGGACCCTACGCGGCCAAATGCTTTTTGAGAAAGCCGAGTGTTCGCAGCCCTGCATCGCGCCAGATGTCTCCACTGAAGCCGTGTCCTGCCCCGGGATAGATTTGCATCTCGTACACAATGCGCTTCTTCTCCAGGATCCTCTGCAGGTGATAAGCCTCTTCGACTGGGACCGTGTGATCAGCATCGCCGTGCAGGATCAAAACCGGACACAGCCGTCGCATGAAGAACTTCATCTCCTTGGGCAGACCACCAAAAAACTCCACCACCGCCCGAATTCGTGAATCAATAGCGGCTTGGGAGAGGGATAGATACGCGCCGAGAGAGAATCCCAGCAATCCGATGCCTTCCGCATCCACGTGCGGCTGCCGGGCCACAAAGCTCACGGAATCCCACAGTGTCTTCATCCACACCGGAAAGTGCCGGAAGATGACGGCGCGATCGGTCTGAGTGGTTGAGGTGCGGTCGAAATAATGCAGCACGTAGACGGCGAATCCCTGTGCTGCCATCAAGGTCGCCGGTTCGCTCATACTCGCATGTCCGCCCCCTGAACCATGCAATCCAATCACGGCGGGAAACTGTTGTCCGTTGCCGATAGGCAGGAAGCAGTCCAGCCGAATGTCCTTGCCGCCGCTTTCGAAGGTGGCCTGGGATTGGGTTATGGGATACATACCCTGATCGCTAGCGACCAACGACGGACATCTCCTCTGCCAACCTTTTCAATGACTCCGCATACGGCGCCCGCGCAATGCCGTGTTCAGTAACGATGGCGGTGACGTATTTCGCCGGGGTTATGTCGAATGCCGGATTCTCCACCTGCACGCCTTCCGGCACCATCTGCTTGTCAGCAATGTGGGTGACTTCTCTGGGATTACGCTGTTCGATCGGAATTTTTGTGCCGTCGGAAGCTTCCAGGTCGATGGTTGAAAGCGGTGCGGCCACGTAGAACGGGATGCGATGTTCCTTAGCTAGTACCGCCACCGTATAAGTTCCAATCTTGTTGGCTACATCGCCGTTTGCCGCGATACGGTCGGCGCCCACCACGATAGCGCCAATCTTGCCCTGGCTCATGATGGTTCCGGCCATACTGTCGGAAATCACGGTGGTGGGAATACCGTCTTTCATGAGCTCCCACGCGGTTAGCCGTGATCCCTGGAGGAAGGGACGGGTCTCGTCGGCGTAGACGTGGATTTTCTTGCCTTGCTCGACCGCCGCGCGGATCACACCCAGCGCCGTGCCGTAGCCACACGTGGCCAGCGCGCCAGCATTGCAATGGGTGAGCACGCCTCCAGTTGCCGGCATAAGAGTCGCCCCGTGTCGCCCCATTGCTTGGTTGGCGGCGATGTCTTCGGCGTGCATCCGCTGTGCCTCATCAATGAGCGCCTGCTTGATCTGCGCCAGCGGCCGCACTCGCAGCAACTCGAATTTGTCTTGCAAGCGGCGAATGGCCCAAAACAAATTCACCGCCGTGGGGCGAGTCTTGGCCATGACGTCACAAATCTGGCCGAATTCTCGCTTCAGTTCTCCAACGCTCTCGGCTTTCGAATTTTTGACTCCCAGTGCAATGCCCATGGCAGCAGCCACGCCGATCGCCGGCGCGCCGCGAACCACCATGGCGCGGATCGCATCAGCGACCTGTTGGTGGGTTTTGCAAGTGACGTACGTCTCTTCGGTAGGCAACTTCGTCTGGTCGATGAAGCGTACGCCGGAATCGGTCCATTCGAGAGTCTGAATCATTTGAGAGTAAATCGCTGATCGTTCATCTTGGCCGGGAGTTAAACTTTATGTTGCTCACATCGAACCCGCGGCGTGTGTACTACCGCTTGACGCCCGCAAATTTCGCAGCCAGCCCCGAAGGCAACCATCGACGGAGATGTCTCGTCATTCTGTGCCCCATGTTCCTTGCGCACGTCATTCGCCGTAAAGACAGAAACGAACTGCGCCGGCGCCGCCGCTTTCTCAATGTTGGGGCGTCCGCCCGCCTCCTGGCGCTCGACCAAACACATCACTCCCGCAACCTCAAAGCCAAACTCCCTGGCTGCTTCAATCGCCTGGATGGTCGAAGCACCCGTGGTGCACACGTCATCCACAATGACCACACGCGCGCCTTTCTCCTGAAACCCTTCGATGCGCCGCCCGGTGCCGTGCTGTTTCTCGGCTTTGCGAACGAGAAACCCCTGCAGTTCGCCGCTGGTGACGACGACTGCCACCACAATCGGATCAGCCCCCATGGTAAGGCCGCCAATGGCCTTCGCCTTCCATCCTCGGGTTCGGATCTCGTCAAGGAAGACTTGCCCGGTCAGGCGTGAACCCTTTGCGCTGAGCGTGGTGGTGCGACAGTCCACGTAGTAGTCGCTGCTGGCTCCGGAAGAGAGCTTGAACTCTCCTAATCTGAAAGACTTCGACGCAAGCAGACGCAACAGTTCTTGACGGGGGGACGACATGGGAAATTCTAAGATAGCACGGACCCCAGACCTCGGGCTTCGGACCCTCGGGCTTCGAATCTCTGAGTATAGGAATGCCTCCGCTTCTCTCGGACCTTCTGCCATGATCCACAGCCTGTAACATGAAGTCGAGGAAGGAGCTTAAGGCCTGAAGCCTGAAGGTCTGACGCCTCACGCCCGGTTCTTAGTGATTTAGCTTTTCCAAATGCCGGAAGCCATCGGTGGCGATGAAAATCAGTATCGAAATCGTAGTGTTGTAGGCAGCATGGATCAACACTCCGGCACCTACGGATTTGGTTACGGCCCGGGTTATGGTCAGCGCCAATCCGACCAGGAACACTACCAGTACTGGACCCCAGGCCCACCCCAATTGAGCTGCGTGGATCAGTCCGAAAGGAACTGCGGTGAGAATTACCGCTACGACGATTCCCAGACGCCGCGCCAGAACGGGATAGAGAAATCCGCGGAAGAAAAGTTCCTCAAGCAACGGGGCCACCGTCATTCCGAATAAGGACAAGACCCAGGCCTCACTGGAAGTTTGAAAGAAGCGATCAATGGGTAGCTCCTTGGGTATGGGCAGCAGGTGCGCCAGGCCTTGCAGTCCGAAGGCCAGCACTAAGCCCCCGAACAAGTATCTGGGCCAGTTTTTGGGCCAATTCCAACGAATCGAGTTCCAAAAGTCTTGGCCGCCTTTGCTCCTCACCATCGAAATCATACCCACCAGTACCAGGAGCTCAGCTAACAGTTCCCCCAGCACGGCCACGATTGGATACTTGGCCACGTCGCCGATCGCCATGCTCGGATACATCAGCCGTTGGGCTGCATAAGTGACCAAAAACACGAAGACGACGATGGAGAAGAGCGTCAATATGGCCAGCAGCAACACGTCCCATCCCGTCCAGATGGGGTTCTCCGCGGGCGATGCAGACGCTGGCATGGACGGGAGCATCACGGGCTGTTGAGGTCCAAGATTCTGAGTCTGGGGGTTCTGAGAGTCGGCACTCCGAGACCCAGCTCCGGTCTGCGATTCAAACCACGGATTTTGCGGTGAAGACAAGCGATTTAGCGAGCGTTGCTACGGGCCTTTTCTGAATTTACACGAAACCGGAACGCGGTGCAGGGCAAAGGCCTCTTGCGCGACCTGTCCGCCTGGGATATAGCATTGCGTTGTTGATCATGAAAATGAATGCGGCGCAGCTGCGAGCAGGAGAACTGAAGGACGCAGACGCCATCGCCCGCCTGGTAAATGATGCTTTTCGCCCAGAGCGCTTTTTCATTGATGGCGACCGCACCAATCCCGAGAACGTTCGCGAGTTAATCAACAAGGGCAAGTTCCTGCTGGCTGAAGAACGCGAGAGAATTGTCGGCTGTGTCTATGTCGAGCCCCGCGGCGAACACTGGTATCTTGGTTTGTTGTCGGTCGATCCCTCGCGCCAGGGTGGTGGTTTAGGCTCGCTCCTGATGACGGCCGCCGAAGAGCATGCGCGATCCGCCGGTGCGCTGGTTATGGATCTCCGAATTGTAAATTTGCGCAGCGCGCTGCCGGGATTCTATCGACGTCTGGGGTACGAGGAGACCGGCACTGCACCTTTGCCGGCTGACGCTACCGTGAAGCAACCCTGCCATTTTATTCAGATGTCGAAGAAGTTAGGCTAAAGGGGTTGTGCATGGAGAGTTCTCAAAAGCAGTTTGGCTCGTAGCGGCGACCGCTCCGAGCCGAATCAACAATACCACTCGCCCCGCCGCATCTTCCGGCGGAAGGCGCCCGTCGTTTGTACCCTCGATTACGGCCAGCGCTTCGCCGTGTCTTCCCATCCGGCCGCGCGCGCCGGTTGCGGAGAAGCATTCACCGCTGGCTGCGGGATGCGGATGGGCTGCTGCGAACCCGGCGACGCCGCCAAGGTTGGCTTGTTAGAGTTTTCCGAGCCAGACTCTTTGTCCTCGGACAGCAGGGGCGCGGCCACTCGCAACGCCTCGACTTCCTTTTCCAGCCTCGCCAGTTCGAGTTCCTTCTGTCTAAGAACCTCGTAAACGTTCTTCATACGTGGGCACCTTACGGAATGCTTGAGATACGAGCAATTGACCGAACTTTATCAGTTGTCTCGTTTTTGTCAAGGAGCAAGAATTGAAGCACCGCCCTGGTTCCAATCAGATTTGTTCCGATTGAGGCTTGGACCAGAATTCGGCAGAAGTCAGGACCGGGACAGTTTCAAAGTCAACCACATCATCCCAGTGGGAAACCCAAGTGGTTAGCGATTGCGGATGCTGCGCTTCCATGACTTGGAAACAGCACGTACGAGCTGAATCCACCCAGCTGGCGTGATAAGTGACTCCTTCGGGCAGCATTCGCCCCTCGCGCCTGAACCGCTCCCCAAAGGGTCCAGCATCGCCATGTTTGAACCGTTCCATAACCATGAACAGCACGAAAGAGAGTCCACCGAATCGTGAGGTCTCCGCAAACTACGCGAGCCAGCGGCCCATTTGGGGTACACGCCATGACACCGATTTTACAATCCCCCGCCTTACCTTTCCTCGGTCATATCGTCTAACCCACCAGAAAGTTCCCGTAGATGCAGCGGCGGCTATCTCCGTGCGCCGAAGAGAAATCACGGAATCGTAGTCTTAGATTCAGTTTGAGGGAACGAGTGACCTGAGGTTTGCGTATCTGAGAGACATGTGTTTGGACCCAGGTTTGGTGTGTGGGTGGTAAGGCCCGCCTGACGTGAGCGGCAGTCGGCGGAGTGGCGGCTCTGGAGGACGGTCATGGTAAACGGGCAGGCTGGCGGCAATGGTAGCGGAAACAAGCACCTTCCAGGAAACGGCGACTCGCATGTCCAGGAAGTGGTAAACGCCGCGCATCAGGAACTCAGGCAGCTTATGCGGCAGCGCGCCGATGTGATGAAGCGCATTGGAACAGTGAAACAGACAATCGTCGGACTGGCCAACCTGTTCGGCGACGAGGTTCTGAACGAAGAACTGTTGGAGCTGGTAGACCGCAAAAGCGGCGGTCGCCAGCCAGGCTTTACTAAAGCCTGCCGCATGGTGCTGATGGAAGCGGACCGGCCGTTGGGCGCGCGCGACGTTTGTGAGCACATACGACGACGCCTTCCCCCAGTGCTGCTTCGCCACAAGGATCCGCTGGCTTCAGTCACCACGGTGTTGAACCGGCTGGTGGAGTATGGCGAAGCGCGAACTTTGCTCGGCGAGAATGGACGCCGCGCCTGGCAATGGGTATCCGACCCTGCCAATAGCGGATTTGCTCCAACTGCCGGCGATGCGGTGCCCCTCTCTGAACTCTAGATCTCAGCCTCGGCCCAGACGATGGGTTGCGACTGGGCCGCCGGGGCCCTTGCTTTTGTTATTCTGAGTCAGTGAAACTCGATTGCGAAGCCACAACAACCGATAAAGCGATTCGGTTTCGGGCTGCGACACTGTTGATCGTCGCGGCCGCTTCCGTAGTACTTTTCGGCTGGCTGGCGACAGAAATACTCGAACACCAGTCTCTGGTCTTCGATTCTGCGATTCGAAATGCAGTTCACCAGCAAGCCACGCCGCCGCTGACAATTCTCATGCTCGGGCTTTCGCTGCTGGGCTCAGCGGATGTTCTCCTGCCCTTGGTAGTAGTGACGCTCATCGTCATGGCTGGCGCCGGAATCCGCCGCCAAGCAATCCTGTTGGTCGTGAGTCTGACCGGCGCTGCGGTTCTGGATACAACGCTCAAATTGGCTTTTCACCGTGCCCGCCCGCAGCCATTTTTTAATCTCCCGGCTCCGGGGGACTATGCATTTCCCAGTGGACACGCCATGGTTTCGCTATGCTTCTATATCACTCTGGCATGGATAGTTAGCGGGCGATTGGCGACACGATGGTCGCGGGTAGCAGTTTGGACTGGCGCGGCGTTGCTGATTGGGCTAATTGGTTTCTCACGAGTCTATCTAGGCGTCCACTACCCGACCGACGTTCTCGGGGGGTATGCAGCCGGACTGGTATGGGTGGCTTCGGTCGCGAAGGTGCGAAACTGGCGGCGACTGACGGCGGCGAACCCGAATTCAACCGCGGATTCGGCGGGAAGCCGCATCTCGCACTCTTCCAACGGCCAGCTTATCCCGGCGGCAGCAGCATCCCCTTTTCCAGATGCCGGGTCACGTGCGCGTAGGACGCTGCGTGAGGATCATGCGTCACCATCACGATAGTCTTGTGGAAGTCCTCATTCAGACGCTTCAGGATCTCCAACACTTCAGTGGCGGAGTGGCTGTCCAAGTCGCCAGTCGGTTCGTCTGCCAGCAGCAGCGTAGGGTCACTGACGATGGCGCGCGCAATTGCCACGCGCTGTTCTTGGCCGCCGGAGAGCTGTTTGGGAAGATGGTGAACCCGCTCCTCCAGGCCCACGAGTTTAAGCGCGGTCATCACGTGATCGCGCCGTTGCTGGGCGTTCAACTTGGTAAGCAATAGCGGCAATTCGACGTTCTCAAACGCGGTGAGCACGGGAATGAGGTTGAAGGTCTGGAAAACGTATCCGATATGCTCGTTGCGCCATCGGGCCGACTGGGTATCACTAAGGCGAAAGATGTTTTCGCCCAGCACCAGCAGTTCTCCTGCCGTCGGCCGGTCAATGGCCGCGATCATGTTTAACAACGTTGTTTTGCCGGAGCCGGACGGACCCATCAGCGCCAGGAATTCGCCTCCGGCGATTTCGATGGAAACATCATCGAGAGCCTTCACCTCAAAGGCGTCCCGCTTAAATACCTTGCTGACGTTGCGAGCCTGAACGACTTTAGTCTGAGTAGCGGTCTTCGGAAGAGTAGTAGCAGTGCTCATGATTGTCCCTTAATCTTGATTTTATCTCCGTCTTTCAGATCTTGCGGGGCCGCGGTGATGACGTCCTCGCCGCCGTTGAGGCCCTGCACTAACACCCCGCCGCTGCGTTGCGACAGAATCTTGACGTCCCGTGCTGTTGCCTTGCCTGCAAACGCCAGGAAGACAAATTTCTTGCCATCGCGATCTTTGATCGCCGCGGTAGGCACAAAGACACCTTGCGGCTGCGAACTCGCATGCGGCAGGGTTTCGTCCGCGAGAAATTTGACAGTCGCGTTCATATCGGGCCGCAGGTGCTCGTCCGGATTGACGACTTGTACCTTTACCTGAACTGTGGCCTTGGCACGATTGGCTTGAGGAGAAATTTCGGCGATCGAGCCGTCCCATTTGCGGTCAGGGTATGCATCCACAGTGACCACGCCCTTTTGCTTGGGGCCCAGCCTGGCGAAATCGTCTTGCGCGATATCGAGTTCCACCTGGAGATCGTTCAGATTAGCCTCAGAGACGACCAGGCCTTGCGGGCCACCCTCCGCTGTGCTGGCAAAGCCAGACGTCACCAATTCCCCCTTTTCGGCCGCGCGCTCAAGAATCGTTCCGGTAACGGGCGCCCGGATTACGGTAGCGTCCAGCAAAGACTTGGCATAGTCCGCCGAACCCTGAGCTTGTTGGAGAGCGCCCCGTGCACGAGCGATCTCCTCTTGGCGTGGCCCGATCTTGGCCAGTTGAAATCCTCTTTCCAGCGAATTTACCCGCTGCTGATCAGCCTCAAACTTCGCGGTCGCGTCATCCAGCGCTTGTTTCGAGAGCACACCCTCACTGGTGAGTCCGCGAGTTCGATCTAGAATGATTTTGTCGTTCGCCAGCGTTGCTCGAGCTTCATTGAGATTATGCTCAGATTGCTGGATTTCCTCAGGCCGGGATCCGTTTTGCAATTCCTGCAGGTAAGCTCGTGCGTTCTCGGCGGCGCCTTTCGCCTGTTCGTACTGGGCGCGGAACTCATCATCTTCCAGACGCACCAGGATCTGGCCTTCTTTAACTTTGTCACCTTTTTCCACGCCGATCCACTTCACACGGCCCGTCACCTTGGAATTCAGATTGATCTTGTGGTGGGCCACAATGTAGCCGCTGGCTGAAAGAACGATGCCACCGATATCGCTGTTCTGCGCCGAGGCACGAACCACTTCTACCTCTGGAGTTTCGCGGGAGAACAAGCGGTAGGCTGTCGCCACCACGCCCAACACTACCAGCAGCGCGATCCCGACGAGGATATAGCGGCGTGCCCAGACCGGGGGTTCGCCTTCGCCTCCGGTGCGCGCAGTGCGATCGATTCGGAGGCTTCGCAGGTCTTCGTGTTTTGCGTCAATCGGCATTGCGTTCAAATTTAAAGATGATTCCTTCGAATCGCTGATGCAAAAAGTATGGCAGTGTCGTTAATCCCGCAGCGCGTTAAGAATGTTTTGGCGCGACGCATGCCAGGCGGGAGCAAACCCACCCACGACTCCCATGATGAGGGCGAACCCAATCGCGCTGACCACCACCACCGGCGTCATCTGCAGGCTGAACACGACTTCGCTAAATGTAACCTGATTTTGGGTTCCTGTGGTCATCCCGTTGAACGGCAACATCAGGATGATTCCGAGCGTCGCACCGAGCAAAGACAACAACAGCGATTCCAGCATGAATGAGGTCAGAATGCTGGGACGGGAGAAGCCAATTACCCGCAGAGTGGCAATTTCGCGCCCACGATAAGCGACCGCAGCGTACATGGTGTTGGCGGCGGCGAAGCAGGAGCCGACTGCCATGATAAAAGCGACAATCCAACCTACAACCTTGATGGGGCCGCCCGACTTGGTTTGCGAAGCATAGTAGTCGGGTTCCAGCAGGCCGTTAAGCTCGAGTCGCTGATCGTCATTGGCACGGTTTTTCAGCGCCTGCGCCGCTACCGGATCCGTCGCCCGTACCAGGACCGAGGAGTAGACAGTACGCTCGAAATCCGTGACCAGTTGGTTGATGTCGCCCCAAATTTCAGAAGCATGCGCCGTGCCACTGGCGTCGAAAATGCCGACGATCGGCCAGTCTCCTTTGCCGATGTGCACAGTATCGCCTATGTTCGCGTGCTCAAATCTTTTGTTGATCGAGCTGCTTACCACAACTTCCCGCTGTCCCGGAGTAAACCAGCGCCCCGTGACCAAGTGGATCTGCGGCCGCATCTCGATTCCGAGCGGAGTCAGGAAGCGAGTGGTGACGTTGGTCTCTCCTGTCCCGCCTTTGCGCGGCATCACAACCACCAGAACATCTTCGCCTGAGACCAGAGGCTCACCTTTGCTGTTCTTGGCGACGCCGGGCAAGTCTTTCAGGACTTGCATTGCATCGCGCGAAACTCCGCCGGCGGCCAACTCAGAATCCGAACCTTTGCGCAGCATCAACACATTCAGGGGATCGCCGGTAGTGGCGAAGGCGCGGCCCAAGCCTGCCAGAAGCGCCATAATGAAAACCGCAGTCGCAACCGTAAGCGCAATACCCAGTGCGGTCATGATGGTAAGGCTCTTACGCAGCCGTAGATTGCGCACGTTATAGCTCAGGGGGATTGCCATTTTCTATTCCTGTCCTTCAGGGTGCTTCTGATTCCGCGCGTGCGGTTCGGTGACCTTCTTCTTTGTGTACCTTTGTGTCCTTTGTGGTTCCAGCATTTGCAATTCATCAACCACGAAGGACACGAAGGTACACGAAGGAGCTCATCCGATATGACGCAAGCCGTCAACTATGTTCACCTGTGACGCGTGATAGGAGGGCACAAAGGAGCTGACGAATCCCACCACCGCCGCGATTAGCAGTGCTGCCGCCATCGTGATGGGTGTGACCTTCATGCCTGTGAACATCCCGCCTTGACTGGCCATCGCTTTCACGATGAAAAAGCAGAGCAGCGAGCCGATCAGTCCTCCCACCAGTGCAAGCGAAACCGCCTCACCGACGAACAATCCCAGAATGCTGTTGCGGGTAAAGCCCAGCGTCTTCAGTACCGCAACTTCCCGGGTCCGCTCGCGAATCGACATTGCCATGGTATTGGCCGACACCAGCAGGATGGTAAAAACCACGGCCAGACAGATGCTCATGATGAAGGCTTTGATATTGCCCAGCATCCCGATAAAGCCCAGCTGGAAAGCGTGTTCGCTCTCCGTCTTGGTGGGACGGTCGGCGTTGCGAAACTGCTCGTCAATGGCTTGTCCAACCGTGGGAACGGATTCGGGCGAGTCGGCCAGAACCGCGAAGAACCCTTCGGTCCCTTTGAGTCTGGGAAAGCCCTCGTCAATATAGTCCTTGTTGAAGTAGATCGACTGAGTCGGATCCGGCGGGGTGAAGATTCCGCGGATGGTCAACTCCAGGTTAACCGGAAAAATCTTCCCGGTAATATTCAGGCGGTCGCCCACTTTCCAGTGAAATTTGTTGGCCAGGCCGACGTCCACAATGGCACCCGCTCGATCATGCTGCCAGGCTTCGAGTTGGTCGGCGGGTATCGCGAATTCCGGGTATACCTTCAACAACTCTTGCGGATCGGTGCCGAACTGGGCAAAGAAGTTGTCGGGCTTGTCGTCTTTATATTGCCCCCCAAACCATTGTTGATTCACCACTTCCTTGACATGCGGAATGGCTTGGATTTTTTGCCGGTAATAGCTGGGCAGCTGGAAGACCAGGGACACCTTATGGCGGACGATAAGGCGTTGCGCAGACTGCTCAGTCGGCTTGCTGTCATAAAAGCTGCGCCAGATAGTTATCAGGAATGTCAGCAACAACAGCGAACCGCCGATGCTCAAGATGGTCAGGATGCTGCGCCGCTTGTTGCGGAACGCATTTTTGCTGACAAAGCGAGTCAAGGTCATAGTCGAACTCCGGGAGATACTGGGGACGAATAGCGATCTGGCAACGCCCAAAACTCCGTTCAGAATAGACGATGAATCCGGGCCTCTACAAGCCCGCTCCCAACGCGCCACACATTTGTGGTCTGTGTTGTCCATGCCCAGGATGGTCGCCTCTCACATCGACGACCGCAACTGGGGATGGTCACCGTCTGGTCACAATTGTGCTCCCAAATGGAATAACGGATGGAGGCCCAGAATGTTACGCGGCCGAAAACGTGCGACTACCGCAGGATTGCAACCTGCGCCTAGTTCTTCGGCTCCGTGAGGCTGAACCAGTTTCCGGAATTGTCCTTCACCAGTGCCTCGACCCCGTAGAACTGCTCTTTTGGCGGGGACAAAAATTCCACGCCTTTGGCCTTGAGCTCTTCGTAGGTCTTGCGGCAATCGCTGGTTTGGAGGACGCCACCGCCAAGCTTGCCCCGGGTGAGCAGGTCGCGCAGAGTTGCCGCCACATCCGGCTGCATGTTTGGGCCATCGACTTTCATGAGAATAAGCTGCAGGTCGGGCTGCCCTTTTGGACCGACGGTGAGCCAGCGAAAGCCATTGTCCATAGAGGCGTCCATGCGAACCTCGAAGCCAAGCTTGTTGACGTAAAAGTCGCGCGCGGCATCCTGATCGAGCACGTATATGGTGGTATGCGAAAGGCGTTGAATCATAAGAAAGCCTCCTCGTCGCCACTAAATTAGCGAAAGAGCAGAAATGATACTTCTCGATTCTTGTGATTCTTGATGGAAAATTGGTGACCTACACCGGACCTACGAAGAATTGTTGGTAGCAGGCGGGAATGTAGTACAGCGGCCAGCGCGTGCCGAATCCGCCAAAAAGGCGCCGCGATTCCCGACGGAACGTCGCCGGGGAGAGGCCAATGAGGGAACTGAAGCGCGTGCTGAATGATCCCAGGCTCTCGTAGCCCACTTCGAAACAGATATCGGTGACGCGATGATTATCGGCGAGGAGTAGTTTTTTGGCTTCTTCGATTCGGACTCGGGTCACGAACTCGTGCGGCGTCTCCCCAAATGCTTGGGTAAAGACACGGTTGAAATGGAAAGGCGAAAGGCAGGCTTGACTGGCGGCGT
This sequence comes from Terriglobales bacterium, assembly GCA_035512155.1. Classification (GTDB taxonomy): domain Bacteria; phylum Acidobacteriota; class Terriglobia; order Terriglobales; family Acidobacteriaceae; genus JABCYV01. The sequence goes on from DATKEN010000031.1 coordinate 108,558, forward strand.
GCTCCAACGTGATTCGGTCGCGATAGCGGACGCCGAGATAATCGCGCGCGCGACAAAGGCGGGCAAACGTTACGCTGTCAAAGAGACGACTGCGGCGTGCGGCGAAGTCCTGTGCCGGTCGAGATCTCATTCGGCAGTAATGTAGCACGGCCGGCAAGAGCAAGTCAGCGACCAGTCATGCCTGGACGCTAAGTCCAATTTCCGACTCAGATTCTACATTGCGGTAATGACCTCAGTAAGATACAGTCGCCCCTGTCGATTTTTTCGGAACACAGACGAAGAGCTCTGGATGCGAGTAAGAAGGGAGGAGTATGGTCCAAACCGCGGCGCATCTCACCCACAAGGCCCTCGCCGGGGTCGACATTGCCATCATCGCGCTGTACTTCCTGGTGATCTTTTCGATTGGTTTTTATTTCGCGCGCAGGGGACGTACCTCCACGGACTACTTTCTCGCCAGCCGCAACGTCGGTTGGTTTGCCATCGGCGCTTCGCTCTTTGTCTCGAACATTTCGACCGAACACTTCATCGGGTTATCCGGCTCGGGAGCGAGTTCGGGATTAGCCGTAGGCCATTTTGAATGGTGGGCCTGCCTGATCCTGCTGGTTCTGGGATGGGTGTTTGTTCCTTTCTACCTGCGTTCCAACGTGTTCACCATGCCCGAATTTCTGGAACGGCGCTTCAGCCGCTCCTGTGCGGTTTACCTGGCTAGTATTTCGATCATCGCCTATATCTTCACCAAAATTTCCGTGCAGCTCTATGCCGCCAGCGTTGTTCTGGAGCGCGTGGCGGGCTGGACGCTCTGGAAGACCGCGGTGGCTTTGGTGGTGGCTACCGGAATCTACACTGTCGCCGGGGGATTGGCAGCCGTGATCTACACCGATATGGTGCAGACGATGATCTTGATAACCGGCGCGGTTATCCTGACCTTTGTCGGGCTTCATCGCGTGGGAGGGTTCGAAGCGCTGCGGGCAGCCGTTCCCGCCAGCTACTTTCACATGATCAAACCGACGACCGACCCAGCCTTCCCCTGGACCGGAATTTTCTTCGGCGCCCCCATCCTCGGGATCTGGTACTGGTGTACGGATCAAGTGATCGTGCAGCGCGTGCTTTCCGCCAAAGATGAGGGACACGCCAAAGCTGCGACGATATTCGCGGGTTTCCTAAAAATCCTGCCGGTCTTCATGCTGGTGTTGCCGGGCGTGATCGCGCTGGCGCTATTCCGCGATATGTTCCGGTTCGGGCCCAATGGGGAGATGCTGAATCCTGACACCGCGTATCCGACGCTGATCCTGAACCTGCTGCCTCCGGGTTTGGTAGGCCTTGTGCTCGCGGCCTTGCTGGCTGCGGTCATGGGTGCGATGGCATCTGTGTTCAACTCGGCTTCCACTCTGGTCACGCTGGATTTCTATAAAAAGATCAAGCCGGATGCGAGCGAGGCCAAGCTGGTAAACATGGGTAGAGTGGCCACAGGGGTGATGGTACTACTCGGCCTGATGTGGGTGCCGTTTATCCATCTCATCAGTAGCCAACTTTATATCTATCTACAGAGCGTGCAGGCCTACATCAGCCCGCCGATTGCGGCTTGCTTCGTTCTCGGCATTCTTTGGCCGCGACTCAACGCGCAAGGGGCCATCAGTTCGCTGCTGACGGGCTTCGTGCTGGGCGCGGTGCGCTTCGTCCTCGAGTTGCGCGCCAAGGGCGGCACTCCCCCGGCGCCAGGCCTCGATTGGCTGGTGCAAATGAATTTCTTGCATTACGCCATCTTCATGTTTGTGATCTGCTCGCTGGTGCTGATCGGCGTGAGCCTGGTGACGCCCGCTCCCGAGCGCAGGAAGCTTGCCGGCCTCACCTTCGCCACGGTCGCTGACAAGATGGACGTGACTCCGCTGACTCCAGCGACCGAGTTCAAACCCGCAGCCGAGACCGCGCTGGAACACCGCGTAAATATCGTATTCAGCCTGGTCTTGGTGGCTACCGTTGTCGGCCTATGGATTTACTTCCGATAGTTCGAAATGGCGCGCATTCGCAGCCTCAAGCCCAACGTCACCCGCGACGAAGCCATCGAGCAACTCTCGGGTAATGGTGTCGTTGCGCTGCTTCGAAACGCGGTATCTGGCCCTTTGCGTTCGGTAGCCGAGTTTTATATCCCTTTTCAGCTCTTCCAAGTCGAAATCGTCAACCGCGGCAAGCGCGATCAACGCATCTTCGGACTGGACGCCGTCGACGGATCTCTTGACCTCTATCACTTCGAGCAATTACCAGGACCGAGCGAGGTGATCTTTCTCGAAAGTCGCAACTACGCGCAAGCAATTCTGGATCAAGCAGCCATTTCGGATTTGACCATCGCGAAAGTACGGCGAGTGCTCTTCACGGCCGGTTTTTTTCGGATTCGGGACCTGCATATCTCCGCCCAGCCGGTTCCTGGAGAATTATACGTTCCGTACTGGGTGGGCTTTCACGGTCGCGGAATCCGCGCTCGATTGGTCATGATCGATGCGGTCCGGAGGAGGGTCGAAGGAGCCAAGGTTCGGCGCTTGCTCGAACAGTGGCTCACGACAGCAGGCGAAACTTGACCCTTCATCAGACTTGACTCATGGCGCCGACATCGCCGATTTTCGAGTACCTTCGTAACTCCCCTCCATCGCCAACCTCGAGATATCCTAAACCTGTTTTTCCTACAACGATCGTGTCCAGCGTGTACGCATTCGGGAGACGATCTGGCTCTTTGTCTGGTTGAGGCTAGGGAGCAATGTCGAACAAAATCGGTCGTTACGAAATACTCAGCGAAATTACGCGCTCGGAAACAGCATCCATCTTCAAGTGCTCCGATCCAGAGAGCGGACAGACGGTTGTGCTGAAGGCGGTCAAGTTAGAGATCCTGGGGGAGCAGGCTGCCGCAGTGATCCAGCACACCCTGGAAGAGGTAGACCGCTCCAACGTGCTCAACAGCCATAACATCGCACAGCTCTATGGAGCCGGGGATATGGATGGCCAGTTCTGCGCCGCCATGGAGTATGTCCAGGGCAACAGCGTCGCTACGATGCTGGCACGTAAAGAAGGATTTTCCATTTGGGATCTTCAGGATATTGCCCGCCAAACCTGTCAGGGATTGGATCACGCCCACGTGCGAAACGTGATGCACTATAGCCTGGAACCAGCCAAAATTCTCGTGACCTGGGATGGCACGGTGAAGATCCTGGATTTCGGTATTTCTACGATGGGCGCTTATACCGCCCAAATCCCGGGCAAGCCCACTGAGGTTCTGCATTACATGTCTCCTGAGCAGTTGCGCGGAGACCCGGTCGATCCGCGTTCCAACCTGTTTAGCCTGGGCGCAGTTCTGTATGAGATGGTGACAGAGAGGAAGGCTTTTGCGGGGGAAGACGCGGAAACTGTGCGGCAGCAAATTATTGAACAGATGCCCCCCGCGCCTGACAAAATCAACCGGAAGATTCACCCTGCGCTCGTTGAAGTGATTATGAAAGCGCTTTCCAAGATACCGGAAGAGCGCTACCAGAGCGGACAAGAGCTGGTAAACGATTTGGAGAAGTGCAAGGAAAGCGCCAGCAAAGTAGCAGCGAAAAAGGCTGCCCAGCCGGCCAAAGGATCGGCTACTCAGCAGAAGGCGAAGCCAACGTCCGCCGCTGGCACCACGGTTCCTGTGAAGCCGGCAGCCGTTACGACTGTTACTTCGGCCCCGCCCCAGACCATTGCAGCAAAGGTCGAGCCCCGGGCCCACTCGGAAACGGCGAGGGTCGAAGCAAAGAGTGTCGAGCCCAAAACCTCCCAGACTGCACCATCTTCGGCTTCAGAATCCGGTTCAGAAGAGACCGCGGAGACCACAGTCACCGACGTGCCCGTCCCGGAAAGTCCAACGGCGCGCCAGAAAGCGGCCGCTGCGGCCGCTGGGTGGTCAGGCGGAAGTTCATCTTCAACACTCGCATCGCCAAAAAAGCTGGTCTTAGACCCCAGTGCAGAATTCGCGGTTTCGGCTGCAAAAGCATCTGCCGAGGCAATCGTAGAGACGGACGCCGTCATGTCCGCAGCAATCGTGGAGCCGGAGGCCGCTTCGCCAACCATTCAGGTTGATCCGATGATGGACGAAAGCAGGCAAGATGCCGAGAAACGCGGTCCAAGTTTCTCCGAAATCGACGAATTGCCACCCATGAAGGAGATCTACATCGCGCCGCCACCGCCTCCACCGGTGACCGAGGCTGCGCCCATGGATCCGGAACGGGCCACCGTCTTTCGCAGCGCGCCCCCGGACAAGCCCAAGGTGCAGCCGCGCCAGATGGCTAAGAAGGCGGTCACGGAAATCAAGAAGACTCCGCCCAAGCTCATCTTATATTCCATTGCGAGTGCGGCCGGAATCATCCTTCTGGTCGTGGTTTACATGGCGTTCCACATCCGCTCCGAAAATTCGGACGACGACAGCACGCCGGCGCAGTCTGCCGCCACGACGGCACCAACCCAGTCTGAGCCCAATCAGTCGGGGCGCGCGGCTCAGCCTACGGTCCCCGCTGCTACGCCGGCCCCGGTTCAGGCTCAGCCGGTGCAAGCCGAACCGGTGATTGCGGAACCAGCCCGCTCCGTCTCAGTCAGAGCGAAATACAACAGCAAGAAGAAGGGGAAGACTCCACCTCCAGCGGTGATTGCGGTTATCCCCGGCCAATTGACGATCAATTCAACTCCCGCTGGTGCGGCTGTTCAGGTCGACGGTCGCAACGATCCGAGTTGGGCCACGCCATTTAATCTGGCGGGCATCGCGCCCGGCCAGCACGCGGTTAGCGTGAGCAAAGCAGGATATTCAACCGAGAGTCGCACCATTGACGTCGCGTCTAACAGCAAGTCATTTCTGGTTGTCCAATTGGCTCCGCTCACCGCTACAGTTGCAGTGACCAGCGAACCCGCCGGTGCGGCCGTATTCCTGGATGGTCACGACACCGGACGAGTAACTCCGGCCCAAATTCCTGTAGACAAACCTGGCAGCCACACTGTGCTAGTTAGAAAGCAAGGTTATCTGGAAGAAGCTACCACGGCGAACTTGCAGGCCGGCCAAGCCTTCCATTTCGCACCCACACTGCGCGCACTTGGCGCCACCGATGACATCAAGCTAGGGGGAAAGTTCAAGAAGATCTTTGGCGGTGGGGATACGGCTGGCATGGGCAGTGTAAGCGTCAGAACGCAACCCAAGGGTGCTCAGATTGCCGTCAACAACCGCATGCTCGATAAAGGCTCGCCCGTAGAGTTCTTCCTCAACCCCGGCACGTATGTGGTTGACATAACCTTATCCGGTTTCAAGAACATCCATCGCGTGGTTACCGTGGACAAAGGCGGCAAGGTCGCTGTCGACGAGACTATGCAACGCGAATAGACGTCGCCGAGCTCAGAACACTGCGCGAGGTGATCAGGGACTGATAGATATCCTCCATTTGCCCAAACTTTTTCTTGCGCAGACCGATGTACAATGCCGTTCGCTCAGGGACATGCCAGCTCGACACCTTGATATGGAAGGGACCGGGATATGAAGACGAAATTATTAGTGTTTCTATTATGGCTGGGAGGAGTTGAGTTACAGGGTCAAACCGTAGTGCAGCAGTTCGTATCCCTTACGCGCGCACAGACTCTGCAGCCGCACATAGACATTTCGCCGACTCGAGCTGGGAGTCTTATTATCGTGATGCCGGGTCCACTCTCTCCCGACATCAAGGTCGTGAGCGTTAGCGATAACGCAACCGCTGGCGATAATACCTATAAACAAGTTGATGGTGCCGCCAGTTCCTCTACTGGTATGAACTCGGCCCTGGATATTTGGTACTGCGAGAAGTGCAAAGGGGGCGCAACGGAGATCAAAATCAATTTATCAGCTCCAGCCAAAGGCAGTATGAATGCTTTTCTTGAAGTTTCAAACATGGCGTCGTCCTCGGTACTGGATGGAAGTGGCGTAAACCTGACGAATGGAACTGGAAGCAGCGAAGGGTTGGAAGTTGGTCCTAGTCTCACCACTACAGCGACGGATTTTATTATTGCGCGTTATGTTTCAACCTTTACCAGCCCAACGGGCGTGACTCCCTCGGCATGGACTTATAAGAGTACTTATGTCTACGTACCAAAGGGACCAGCAGCAACTTATCAACCGACGCTGACCGGCGCAAGTCCGGCAGCCAGCTTCTGTATGAGCATGGCCGCCTTTAAGATTGCTGCATCCGCTCCGCGGAGCCCATCAGGCACTAGCAAACATACAAACCGTTAGCAAGCCACAGCCACAGTATCGCTCAGCCTGACACCAGCCGTCTTCTGGTCACTCCACAAATTCAAGGTCGGAAAACTAGTATCGTCGAAATGCTCGTTCGTAACCTTCGCGATAGGCGCGCGCATACGCTTCCCTGTAAGCATACTTGTCACCGTATTCGCGGCGATAGCCATGATCTTCGTGCTTGAATCCGCCGCGCGGAAACGGGTTGTACGGTTTGGCTTCCGCGATATCCCGGCGCGCTACCCATGATCCATCCTCATAGCCAAAGTCCCGCGCTACGCGAAATGCGGTCCGGTTATATCCATAATCATCGCGATCGTAGTGGCGATAGCCATAGTCGCGATCATAGAAACGATAGTAGTCCTGGGCGGTGGCTAGCCCACTGAGTGCTATGGTTGCTGCAATCGCTAATGTTGCTACCCTGATTTTTCCTGACATGATGTCCTCCCGCCGAGCTGCAGTGCTGCTCCGGTATTTGTAAGGTGGGATGCAGCGGTTGCGCGAATTTGATGCTTGCGGCAAGCTGAATTGCCGAAGCTGAAGCGAACCTTAACCGCTTTCCTCAGCAACTTTTTCATGGGTCGGGGTTGAATGTGCCGGCGTGTCTGCGGCGGTGTTAGACTTTGACTTTTTCTGGTCAGGGGAGAGCCCTTCATGGAGATCCAACGCGTAGGCGTGGTGGGCGCGGGCACCATGGGCAACGGGATTGCTCATGTTTTTGCCCGCAGCGGCCGTGCCGTTGTGCTGTGCGACGTGGAGCGGTGTTTTCTGAATCGCGCTCTCGAGACCATCACCAGCAACCTGGATCGCGAAGTCACGAAAAACAAGATTACCGCCGCCGATAAGGCGGGCACCATCGGACGTATTGTGCCCGTGCTCGATCGAACAAACCTTGCTGATTGCGATTTTGTGGTGGAAGCGGCCACGGAAAAGTTCGCTATTAAAGCGGAAATATTCCGAGATCTTGATCGCATTTGCCGCCCGGAAATTATTCTGGCTTCCAACACCTCTTCGATTTCAATCACCAAGCTGGCCGCGCTGACCCAGCGGCCAGAAAAAATCATTGGAATGCATTTTTTCAATCCTGTGCCGGTGATGAAGCTGGTGGAAGTGATTCGTGGCCTGGCCACCTCGAATGAAACTTTCGATGCAGTGCGCGATCTGGCGCTGAAACTCGAGAAGACCCCCATCGAAGTCAACGATGCCCCCGGGTTTGTCTCCAATCGCGTGCTCATGCCACTGCTGAATGAGGCCATGTACGCCGTGCTGGAAGGCGTGGCTACACCTGAGGCCGTCGACGAAGTCTTCAAGCTGGGTATGGCGCATCCGATGGGCCCGCTAGCGCTGGCGGATTTTATCGGTCTCGATGTCTGCCTTGACATCATGCGCGTGCTGCAGGAGGGCTTCGGCGATCCTAAGTACCGGCCTTGTCCGCTGCTGATCAAAATGGTGGACGCTGGATGGCTGGGAAAGAAGAGCGGACGGGGATTTTACAAGTATTGAACCAGAGATGTTTGTCATTCTAGATATTGCCGTTCGAAGCGACGCGAAGAGGCCAGGCATGAAGAAGCATGAAGAAGAATGACACAACCATCTACACTCTCAGTGTTGTCTTTGGCGTTTTGGCGGGCTACCTAGATGTCAAGTTCGGCGATCTGCTACTCACTGCACTGTTCGTGCTGGCCTCAACCATGCTGCTCGGTGCGCTGCGTCCAGAAAGACCGTGGCGATGGACTCTGTTGGTTGGGGTCTTTGTTCCGATCGTCCAGTTGATGGCGTTTTTCCTGTTAACCCAAAAACCTTATCGCGCGCAAATCTACGAATCATTTCTCGGATTTTTGACTGGGATTGCAGGCGCCTACGGCGGGTCGGTCGGACGTAAAGGATTGAATGAACTCTTGCGCAAGTGACCGCCTTTGTTCAAAGGTCTCGGATAACGAGAAAGTTACTCCCGTTTCCACAGTCGCAACGCGTATGCTCGAGCTATGGGAGTTTCGGTCTCGGTGCTGGCCAGCGGCAGCCGGGGAAATAGCGCTATTGTCTCCAGTTCGCGCACGCGAATTTTGGTGGACGCCGGCATCTCCTGTCGCGAAACTTTCAAACGGGTGAAGGCCGGGGGCGATGATCCTCGCGCCCTTTCCGCTATCCTGATCACACACGAGCACGCCGATCACGTCTATGGGCTGCTGGTTCTGGCACGGAAGCTGAACATTCCTGTCTTCATGACTGGAGCGACGCACCAGGCATGGGCGCGGTCGGTCCGGGAGGTAATCGGAGAGCGTCCTGAACTGGGCAAGCTCGAAGTATTTTCTGCTGGCCGGTGCTTTCATATTGGGGATATCGCGGTCACGCCGTTCACCATTCCGCACGACGCCATCGATCCTGTAGGCTTTGCATTTCGCGCTGAAGGCGTCAAAGTAGGCATCGCCACCGATCTCGGACGCATGTCGGCGAATGTGAGGGACACGCTTCGAGGTTGCGATGTTTTGGTGATCGAGTCAAATCACGATATAGAAAAGCTGCGGATTGGGCCGTATCCTTGGTCGGTGAAACAACGGGTGGGCAGCCCTACGGGACATCTGTCCAATGAGCGACTCGCGGAATTCTTTAGCACCGATTATGATGGGAGTGCATCTTATATTGTGCTGGCGCACCTCTCCGAGCAAAATAATGACCCTGAGTTGGCCCGCCGAGCGGCAGAAAAGGCTCTGGGACCGCGTCAGACGTTACTTCACAATCGAGTGCTATTGGCCACACAATCCGAGCCGATGGAAGCTATCCGGCTGTAGTGGACTATGAGTGAGTGCGTCGATCCCATTGTCGGCAAGATCCTGGCAGGCTGGCGTTACGATATCTCCGGCATTGCACCCGAGATGCGTGGCGACTACGAAGACCACTTCGCGGCTTGCGAGCGCTGCCGCTCACGGCAGCGTCTGCATCGCACCATTGATGTCTCACTGATCGCACTAGCTTCTGTCTCCGCTGGGATGTTTCTACTTGCCTTTGGCGTGATCCGCCATTTTGGCCCGCGCCACGCTTTCTGGCTGGAACTGGCGGCTTTGGCCGGCTTTGGACTCTCCCTGCTGATTTGGTTGGTCGTGGCAGTTGCTACGCCTGCCCCCATGGCAGTAGTTGACGCCGCCAAAATAGGCGCCCGGCACGTGCATGATCGGCTGCCGGCCGAAATCCGCGATCGCCTACCAGAAGAACTGCGCTTGAAGATCACGGGCTCTTAGCGGAATGGTTGTAGTCCCCAGTTCAAGCTGCTTTCCAAAATACCGCGTGAGTCGCGAATCGCCAGGCCACACAATGGACGCGTAGCACAATTGAGCTATACAGACCGAAGCGTGCTTGGGCGATAATAGTAAAAGGCCTTTCGTTCGCCTAGTGACAAGGGCCAGGGCCGATGTAATGACAGCCATCTCAAAAGCGTTTGCATTTCTCCTGTTCGCTGCGATGACCGCGACTTCTCCGGGAGCTCAAATTCCGGTTTCAAGGGGTATCGTGCACGAACGGCCTGCGAGCTGTCATGAGGATGCCCGGAAGATTCCGGCTCCGGGGCCGATCAGTCACAGGTGTTGTCAGATTGGCCACCAGCCAGCAATTCTGCATGCTTCCTCAAGTGATTCGCAGCAGTTGCCTCTTCGTATCCTGCCCGCTCCGGTTCATGTCGACCCTGCACTTAACATTGCGGCGCTCGAGAGCTTTCCGAATGCGCTAATCCTAACCGGCGACCCGCCCACCCTGGCCCCTTTGCGTATCTAGATCCCTCCGCCTTTACGCAATTCTCCTGCTTCAGAGCTCGTCTTCAGACGTCGAATAGGTTCGTCATGAGACGCGTTCTCGAGGTGTCGCGCAATTGGCTGAGCAACGCGGAGGTGATGGTGCGCAGCGCAGGTGCATTCGGTTTCGTGCTCATGGTCTTGACCTTCTCATCTTTCTTATCTTGGGGGCAGTGTGCCGAGGCCCAGGTTGCCGATGGCCATATGGACATGTCAGGGGAGAGCCAATCCGGTCACGATACGCACACAATGTCTGGGATGACTATGCGCGGTATGGACATGGGCGAAGGATCTTCCCTGCCGTCTTTTCATGCCGGGTCGGGAACGGCCTGGCAACCGGCTTCCGTTCCGGCCCCTCTGTGGATGATTTCTCGCGGCGGTTGGGACCTGATGGCTCACGGCACGATTTTCATCACCTATAACCAGCAGGGTGGTCCGCGCGGTGCTGGCAAAGCCGAATCAGTCAACTATGCGATGTTGATGGAGCAACACCGGCTCGGTCGTGGCACCATCCTATTTCGCCAGATGTTTTCCGCCGAGTCGCTGACCTCGCCCCATCCTGGCTTCCCCCTGCTTTTTCAGACTGGCGAGACCTACCACGGACAGCCGTTGGTCGATCATCAACATCCTCACAATGTGTTTGCCGAGCTTTCCGCACTTTACACGCTGCCGGTCAGCGAGAAAATTTCCTGGCTGCTCTACGGAGGACCGTCTGCTGAACCGGCGCTAGGTCCGGTAACCTATATTCATCGCGAGTCGGCGTCGGAAAATCCGGCGGCGCCGCTGAGCCATCACTTGCAGGATTCAACCCACACCAGCTTCGGCGTGGTGACTACTGGTTTCATTTTTGATTACTCCAAGCTGGCTCGCTTCAAGGTCGAGGCCTCGGCCTTCAATGGTCACGAACCGAACGAGCAGCGTTGGAGCATCCAGCTCGCCGCGCTCGATTCGTGGTCTTTCAGGGTGAGTGCCGCCCCCACCCGAAACTGGGTTGCACAATACAGCTTCGGGTACCTGGAGCATCCAGAAGCTGCCGAGCCGGGCAACGAGCGGCGGCAGACTGCGTCTGTCGAATACAACCGTCCACTATCCGGAAAGGTTTTAGGGGAAGGGAACTGGGCGACCACGCTCATCTGGGGACGTAAGCGCAAAGAGGTGAACAACACGATTCTGAATAGCTATCTGCTGGAATCAACATTGAATTTTCAGCGTCGCAACTACGCTTACACGCGGTTGGAATTGGTCGATAAAGACGAGCTGTTTCCTAACGCAGCAACGCATCCCGCTTACGGCATTGGCGCCTACACTTTCGGCGGCGTGCGCGACCTGGTGCAAAATCACCTCGGGCAGGTTGGCCTGGGCGCGGATGTCACGTTCTACTCAAAGCCGTCGGTGCTGGATCCCATCTATGGAAGCGATCCGGTATCTTTTCACGTTTTCCTACGCCTGCGGCCGGGACTGAATCACCACGGGCACTGAGACGCCTTTTGTCTTGCAGATATCCTGCTCTTTTTCGCCCTCGGCGTCCGTCCAATCAGTTAGGCTAATAGAAGATTCACGGAGGCGACGTGTCCATCAATACGCCCGAAGAACTGGCCAGCATGCGCGCGGCGGGAGAGATCGTACGCCGCATGCTCGACGCCATGAAAGAGGCGGTTCGCCCCGGAGTCACCACGGCTGAGCTGGATGAAGTCGGCGGCCAAGTCATGCGCCAGCACGGAGCCCAGTCAGCCCCTCAACTGGTGTACAAGTTTCCGGGTGTGAACTGCATCAGTGTGAATGACGAAGCGGTGCACGGCATCCCTAGCGAGAGAAGGGTGGAGGAAGGCGACCTGGTCAAGCTCGATGTAACGGTGGAGAAAGACGGCTTCATGGCAGACGCGGCAGTCACGGTCGGGGCCGGACAAGTTCCGGAGGAGAGTGAGCGCCTGATTGCCTGCGCCGAGCGGGCGTTTGCCAAGGCGATGCTGGTGGCCCGAGCTGGCTTTCGGGTATCGGAGATTGGCCGCGCGGTCGAGCGCGAAGTGCGCCGCAGTGGCTTCTCTGTGATTCGCGATCTTGGCGGGCACGGCATCGGCCGCACCATCCATGAAGCCCCTCGCGTCCCTAATTTCGCCGATCCTGCGGCCAATCAGATTCTGACCGAAGGCCTGGTGATTACGGTTGAACCGATCATTGCTGCTGGATCAGGCCGCGCGGCGGTGGACAAAGACGGCTGGACGGTGCGCACCCTGGACCGGAGGCCATCCGCCCACTACGAGCACACCCTGGTGATCACAAAGGGTGAGCCGATTCTACTGACTGCGTAAGCTCGGCGCCCCCAAAATCCCGTTTTATTGCCCCGGTTGTGGACGGTAAGACCAAAGGCTGTCTATTTTTTCGCCACCATGCGGCGCGTTGTCAGCCGAGTCTGAGCTCGCGTTGACACGGGCGACTACTTCTTCGATCAGAGGGTGTTTCGGGGCCAGCGAACAGGCAGGGTCCGTGGAGGCGGCATCTCCCGCCACGAGAAAAGCCTGACAGCGGCAACCACCGAAGTCCATGCCACGGCGATCACAGCTCCGGCAGGGTTCAGGCATCCACCGCTCTCCGCGGAACTTCTGAAAAGCATTGGACTCCTGCCAAATCCATTCCAGAGAATGTTCGCGAACCGTGTCGAATCGCAGCCCGGGAATTACTCCGGCGGCGTGGCAGGGTAGAGCCTTCCCAGCGGGGTCGATAATGAGCTGCTGACGACCCCAGCCGCCCATGCAAGCTTTGGGGTAGCGGGCGTAGTAATCGGGGACTACAGCTTCGATATGGATGCGTCCCGCCAGACGCTCCTGCGCGACTGAAACAATCCTAAGCGAGTCGTTAACTTGTTTTCGAGTGGGCAGCAACGCATCGCGGTTTTTGAACGCCCACCCGTAGTACTGCACGTGGGCAATCTCCAGGCGGTCGGGATGGAGCGACTCCGCAAGTGCAATCATTTCCTCAAGGTGATCAAGGTTCTGCCGATGCACCACCATGTTGATGGTGAAGGCCACACCGGAGCGGCAGATCATAGGTGCAAGTTCTACCTTGAGGGCATGCGCTCGAGTCCCGGCGATCCAATCGGCGCTGGATTCACGGGAGTTCTGAAAACTAAGCTGCACATGATCCAGCCCAGCCTTTACCAGGGGCGTGAGGCGGGATTCCGATAGTCCGATGCCGGACGTGATCAGGTTCGTGTACAGCCCGGCGGCGTGGGCGGCATCGACCAGTTGAGTCAAGTCCGTGCGGGCTAGAGGTTCTCCGCCCGTGAGATGGAGATGGAGAACTCCGAGCTTGGAGGCTTGCCGGAAAACCCCAACCCACTCCTCGGTCGTCAGTTCCGAAGATGCGGCGGCCATCTGCAGCGGGTTTGAGCAGTAAACACAGTGCAGCGGACAGCGATGAGTAATTTCAGCGATCAGGGCAAGAGGACCCGGAAGCATTAGAAATCCACCACGCGCTTCTGCTGCAAGCGCTCAAGAAAGCCACCGACATCACTGCGAACTTTCTCCGGTTCCGAGGCGCTGTAGAGGACCTGCAGTTCGTCAACGATCTGTCGGAAGCTACGCTGGCCATCACAGCGCTCGAGAATTGCGTGACCTGTCCCTTCGAGCTTGAGCGCACCCTCGGGAAACAAGAGAATCCTTTTTTCACCCTCGCCCGCCCAGCGGCAACCGGCGGCCAGACGAGGCTGACTCGAATCCTGCGGACGAGGCATGTTCAGGGCTCCTCGGGGCTGAATGCTCCCGGCGGAGGCCATCCTGGTTGCACGTACGCGTGATAGAGCGCATCCAGTTGGGCCCAGAGAATGTCGCATTTTTCACGCAGGGCCTGAACAACCAATTCCTGCTCAGCACGGGTGTGTGCGTGTTCGGCCACGTATTGCAATGCAAAATCAGCATCGGCGGGAGCCTGATCGAGCCGAGCCTCGAAGTAATCCAAGCCCCCGGCAAGCCACGGATAAAACTGGCGGAGCGCGCCCAACCGCAAAGAGATGAGATCTCGGGAGAAAAGTTCCGTGAGCGACGACCCGACGGCTTCCAGCAAAGAGCGATTTCTTACCAGATCAAGGTAAGCGTCAACGGAATAGCGTACGCCGGGAAGGACCTCGTTGCATTTGATCACTCGTTCCCTGCTCAAACCCGTGGCTTCGGCCAGCCTCAGCCAGCGTTCGATACCCCCTTCCGGGGTGACGTCTCCGTCATGATCGAGAACGCGCTTGCGCCAGGCACGACGGAAGATCGGATCATCACTGCGAGAGAGAATGATGGCGTCTTTAATCGGGATACGGCTCTGGTAGTAGTAGCGGTTCAGCGCCCAGGCCTGCAGCTGGCCCCTGCTCAAGCGGCCTTCATGCATCAACAAATGGAACGGATGGCGATGGTGGTAACGCTCGTCTCCGACTTGGCGCAGCCGGACGCGCAGCTCTTCGACGGACAGGAAGTGTGAATCGGCCTGCGGCTCTATAGTTCGAAGTGCCATCCGTCTTCCGCGACCTCCCATCCCGCTTCACGCACTTGGTGATATTCCGGCCCGGACTCATCCAGCATAGGGTTGGTGTTGTTGACATGCACAAAAATTTTTCTGGGGTGTCGCAACCCTGCCAACAACTGAAGGCTTCCTTCGGGAGAAGACACAGGGATGTGTCCCATCTCACGGGCCGTTTGACCCGTGCCCTGAACCTTGATCAACTCGTCGTCGCTCCAAAAAGTGCCATCAAAAAGCAGCAAATCCGTTGATTTAAGCGACTCAAGTTGTTCGAGCAAGGCGTCGTCTATTCGCGGCACGACTGGGAAGTAAGCCAACCGGCCGCCGAAGCCCGATTCTGTGTTCGATTCCGTTCCAATGACGAGCCCGAGAAGCGCTTGTTGCGGTTTCAGGCTGGCCGCGCGTTCTGGGGAGACATAGCTTGGATAGCGCGATGTCAGAGGTATCGGCAAGCAGCGAATCTTAGATCTCTCACCCCCCGCTGAAGCTAGCACGAACGAGTTGTCGGGAATAATGTCCGCCCATTGGGCCTGGTTTGGCACGCGCTGGAGCATGGCAAACATCCTGTTGTCATCGCGGATAACTTGGCGGACCGAATGGGTCGCGAAAATTTGGAGAGGCTGCAGTTCGCGCAGCAGCAACAGTCCAAGAACCTGGTCCAATTCTGCGCTGGTAAGCGCAACCCCAGAAATCGGTGACTGCCGCAGTCCATCACGCGGATGCAGACAAGAATTGGCCTCGATCTGGCCGCGTAGATCCGGAGAGGCGTTGAGTAGAAACCAGGAACGGCCCTCGGAGCTGATGGCTACCTGTAACTGGGAGCGGGCCTTGCCTCGGAAAGAACCGGCTCGCAAGGAACTACAGTTGCGGCAAGCACAGTTCCACTGCGGGAAACCACCCCCGGCAGCCGAGCCCAGGATTTCTACGCGCATCCGGTAGGATTACAATTCGGCGCAGGCGTAGGAATTGATCTCACAACCTAGCTGGATTTCTTGAAATTGCGGTTCAACCCACTGCATAGCCTTCAGTTTCCTCTAGGAGTAATCCCCTGTCAAGATGCAAGGATTTGCGACCCCCTGCCACATTCTTGCAACCATTACCTTAAGTCATTTAGCTGGAATGTGGCAGGTTGCCAGCCCGCGCTTTTCCAGATATTGCTGGTGATAGTCTTCGGCTTCATAAAACGTCACAGCAGGAACGATCTGGGTGACGATCGGCTTGCTGTAACGTCGAGAGTTCTCCAGCTTTTCTTTGGAAGCTTTGGCTGCGGCTTCCTGTTCGGGAGAATGAAAAAAGATCGCTGAACGGTACTGTGTTCCCCAGTCTGGTCCCTGCCGGTTGAGTTGGGTGGGATCGTGGTTCTCCCAGAAAACGTCCAACAGTGCGTCGTAGGAAAGCTTCGCCGGATCGTATTCCACTTCCACGGCCTCAGCGTGGCCGGTCCGGTCGGTGCAGACGTCTTTGTAAGTGGGATCGGGATGGTTCCCTCCGGTATAGCCCACGCGGGTGGAAATCACCCCTGGAAGTTGACGAAACGTCGCTTCCACTCCCCAAAAACAACCGGCAGCAAAGGTAGCTTTAGCCATGTCCAATGACTCTCAAATGAAAGTGTAGTGCCTCTTGTTAGATGGCGCCAGGTTCGTAAAAGTGACGTAAATTCGCCATTTCCGTTGACCAAAGCCGCTTTCTCGCGATAAAGTTCAGCCCACGTAGTTCTCCCCCGTACACGAGGCTCTGTGGCTGCCAGCTCTTACCGATTTTATCGTGGGCGCCGTTTTGTGTCTGCGTTGCTGACGGCGCTTCTGCTAGTTTCTGCCGCCTTTGCCATCAACGGCTTCTCACCGCAAAAGCGTGTCGGATTCAACCTGGGAGATCAGTGGGAGCCGGCGATTGCCGCAGACGGCTATGGCCATGTGTACGTTCTCTATCCGCAGTACGGCATGGTACCGGGTTGTGCCAATTGTCCTGTGCCCAGCCTGGTCCTAGTAGTCAGCAATGACAACGGGGCAACTTGGCAGTTGCCCCGCCAGGTCACGCCTCCGGGCACGGCGCAGTTCGACGCACAAATAGTTGTCGATCCGGCCGACCGCAGAACTGTTTATGCCGCCTGGCTGCAAAATGACAAGAGCGACACGATAGTCGCAAAGTCAGCGGACTTCGGACAGAGCTGGTCGTTGGTGGTAGCGGACCGGGGTACTAGCGAAGCCGACAAACCTGTTCTGGCGGTCCGAGGGCAGGACGTTTATGTCGGATTCGAGCGCGCGCGGAAGATGAGAGTAGCTGCGTCGCACGATGGCGGTGTTTCTTTCATCTCCACCGACATCTTCGCGGGCGTCCGACTGGCTGGCGCTATGGCCGGTGGGGCGACGGTTGACCCCGCAGGTAACGCTTATTTCGCCTGGGCGGCGTATGCGCAAAACGCTGCGGTCAAAGGACGCGTGAATCTCTACACCATCAAATCGTCGGATGGCGGAAAGACCTGGACCTTTACGCCGCTCGATGTCTCCGGCGCGCCTCCGGATTGCGCCGCCCAACAATGTGGATGGGCGTATCTTGGCGCACAGGTAACCATGGCCTCTGACGGCGCTGGCACGCTGTACGCGTTATGGAATGCGGGGACCGCGCAGAACGATCCTGAGCGAATCTACTTTGCCTCCTCCACTACGGCTGGAGCTACGTGGTCCCCAAAGCTCGATGTTTCGCTGGCGCCGGCTGGCGTGGAGCATTGCTTTCCCGCACTCGTTGCCGGATCAGCGGGTGATGTGCGCATTGGTTGGATGGATACCCGCAACCGCCCGCTCTGGAACACGTATTACCGCAGTTCCACCAACGGTGGCGCCACCTGGTCGCCGGAGATTCAGTTATCCACCTACGTGCGCGGTTACCGCTACATTCAGCCCAAGGGCTTCAGTTTTCCCTTTGGTGACTATTTCGAGATGAGCATCGACAGCCGCGGCGAGAGCCATGCGGTTTGGGGTGAAGGTCTTAATTACAACTCACCGGGCTCCATCTGGCATACCAGCGGCCGGTAAGCCTGGTGTCAGGCTTTCAGCGGCGTCATCCCGAAACCCGGCGCTGTTCAGCCGGGTGAGAGCCTGGCCTGAGCGAAGTCGAAGGCGATCTCGCGCGAGAGCTTATCCAAACACCCTGCCGCTCTGTACGCCAGATCCCCCGCAAACCTCGGGATGACGTCAGGGGGAAAATGAGAGAGAACGATCTCTAGGCGTCCGCCCCTTTGCAAGCCACCCAATTGGGCATACCATGTCTGTCCTCGATAAAAGCCTTAGGGAGGCGGTGCCATGATCGTCACGGGCGTGAACCTTTGGGCTGTGTTGGTGGCCGCCGTAGCCTCTATGGTTGTGGGCTTTCTCTGGTATTCGCCGTTTCTTTTTGCCCGGCCTTGGATGCTGGCCATGGGCTACGATCCGGATAACAAAGCCAAGCTGGACGAGATGCGCAAAAGCGCGGGCAAGAGTTACGCGCTTTCTTTTGTCGCGAGCCTGGTTGCTGCTTTCGTTTTGGGCAAGATCATCGACGTGGCCACCGTCGATTCTGCACTCTATGGTATGAAAATCGGTTTTGCGGTTTGGCTGGGATTCGTCACCACCGTGCAGCTGACCGCCAAATTGTTCGGCAACCAGCCGACCAAGCTATACCTCATCAACACCAGCTATCAGTTGGTGTGTTATCTGGTGATGGGAGCGATTCTGGCCGTGTGGCCGCGGTAAGAGCGCGCTTCTGACTGGCGAGGTAATTGTTTCATCTACTCCATCACCATCCCACCCGTTAACGAGGCCACCCGCTCCACGTTGTGTTCCAGGCACCAGGTTTCCAGTTCGCCGACGATTTTTTCTGTGGCGACCGGATCCCAATAGCTGGCGGTTCCAATCTGCACCGCGGCGGCCCCAGCTAGCATGAACTCGACGATATCCGCTGCCGTCGAGATGCCTCCCATGCCGATGACCGGAATCCTCACCGCCTTGGCCGCGTCGTACACCATGCGCAGGGCAATTGGCTTGATCGCCGGGCCAGACAACCCCGCGGTCACATTGGCGATGCGGGGCTTCCGGGTCTCTGCGTCGATCGCCATCGCCACGAACGTGTTCACTAGAGAGATGGCGTCGGCGCCCGCTTCCTGGGCCACGTGTGCCATCTGCGCGATGCTGGTCACGTTGGGCGAAAGTTTCACAATCAGCGGCCGCTGCGAGATGCGTTTCGCAGTATTTACCACTTCGTCGAGCGAGCGCGGATCGCTGCCAAACTGAATCCCGCCCTGCGCCGTGTTAGGACAGGAAACGTTCAATTCATAGGCGGCGATGCCCTCACCTTCATTAAGAACCTGGATGGTGTGTTCGTAGTCCTCGCGGGTATAGCCAAACACGTTGGCGAAGATGACGACATTTTTCAAGGTCCGAAGCTTTGGCAGCTTCTCCTCCAGGAAAGCGCGTGCGCCAATGTTTTGTAATCCAATTGCGTTGAGCATGCCGGCCGGCGTCTCGTAAAGCCGTGGCGGCGGATTGCCGGCCATTGGTTCTCTGGAAAGCCCTTTGACGACAAAGCCGCCGAGTTTGTCGAGGTGGACAACATCCTCGAATTCGATGCCGTAGGCAAAAGTTCCGCTGGCTGCGATCACCGGATTTTTGAGGGAGATACCAGCGAAACTGACGCTAAGATCGAGATTACGCGCACCCGTCGCCGGGGACGCCGTCATTGGGTGTCTTCCTGTGCGATCAGCGCCACCGGTTGGATCCGTTCCGATGGCTTGGCCGGGCGGGGGCCTTTCATATCTGGACGCGAAGAATTGTCCGCGCGATGGGAGGAAGCAAGGGCTTCGGTGAGGACTCGTCCGATGGCGTGCGTGGGAGCATTGATGCCCAGCAGCGACGCCAGCGTTACCGCCAAGTCGACAGGTTCGGCGTGCGTGCGATAGGTTCCGGTTTGGAAAGGAATGCCATAAAAAGCCAGCGGCACATGCGTGTCGTACGTGTAGGGCGAAGTATGATCGGTTCCGGTGCCACCTACGGCGTACGGAACTGGTACCCCCATCACGTACCATCCACCTAGCGGCGAATAGCTGTGTTCGTACTTAAGGCCGATTTCGGTGTTGGGGACTTTGCCTTCCGCCAACTGAGAGCGGCTGTAGTAATCTCGCAAGCCGGCTTCCTTCAGTGCTTCGCCGACCGCCCGTTCCGCATCTTCCTCCTTCATCTTGACCGCGGCGAATGCGTCTGCGTCCAACCACGCCAGTGGGTAATCGAACTCTTTCACATATTCAGCCGGGCGTCCGGAAGAGAGCTTTGAGGATAGCCACTGATTCATTTGTGCGCGCATTTTGTCGGTGGAAAGATTGGTTGCCGGAATGTGCAGGCTGGACGCGACTTTGGGCAGAGGCGCGATGCCATGGTCTGCCGAGAGCGCAACCCACACATTGGCCAGACCTAGCTGATGTCCGAGGAAGTTGAAGAAATCGGCCAATTGGCGATCCATGGCCAGTGCTAGAGAACGCATGCGGGGAGAATCCGGCCCAACATGGTGGCCGAGGATGTCGTTGCCGGACAGTCCGATGACCAATAAATCCGTGGCTGGGCCGCTGCCCAGCCTCTCGTTGGTCACCAGTTCACGCGCAAATTCAAGTTCGTAGTCGTTGGCGAAAGGAGTCGGACCGACCAATTCGTAGAAACTGGATTCTTTCCCCGTTGCTCCGGTGGCGGGGGTAGTGCGCCAGGCATTGCCATCGTTGTCCGTCCACTCTTTGTTCAGGTATTTCTCCGTGTGTTTGCTGTCGTTGAAATCCTTGGCCCACTTGGGAAGGTCACTGCGATAGTAAGTGGAAGTGATCCACCAACCGGTTTGGTGGTCGGTCCAGTAAGCTCCATCGCTGGAAAATCCTGTCGAAAGAATAGACGCGCGATCTTTCAGCGCGATTCCAAATACCCGGGACCTGCCCTGGGTCGCCAGTTTCAATTCGTCGCCGAGCGTGTCTGCTAGAAGATTGTGCGGCGAGGCTCCGGTGGCGTTGCCCGGCATTCCGATGAGCTTAGTATCATCATCCTCCACGGACGTGACCGAGCGTCTCTTTTGCGGGTCCCACCACTTATTAGCCAGGATGCCGTGTCCGCTGGAATAGGCGCCCGTGAGCAGTGTTGCGTGCCCCGGCGCAGTTCGAGTGTTGGCGTAGTCATAGTTGCAATCGGTGAAGTTGGCGCCGTGGTCGAGCAGCAGCCGGAACCCGCCCTCGCCGAATTGGTCGTGATAGCGTTCCAGGTAGTCGCCTCGAAACTGGTCAATGATTATTATGACGACCAGCTTGGGACGCGCGTTGTAGGCCGAGCCAAAGATCCAGTTCGTGTGGCAGAAGCAGAGCAATAGCGCGAGGACGGTCGAACGAAGGGGAATTTTCATCGCGGAGTAGTTTACAGCCTGTTACGCGCAGTGCCAAAACCACCCAGTAAAATTAATGTCCAAGTAATGTTAATCTTCCAACGCTTACTTTGAGCTAGCTAAGCTCCTGGGGTCTAGTCATGAAACTTGCCGTGTACGTCGGCGTAGCCGCACTCTTCTTGGTTGTTATGCTGAGCGTTGTACTATCATCCTCTGCGAGCCCAACACAATCGGCGAAGATCGCCCGGGGGAAGTACCTGGTGGAAGCAGTGGCCATGTGCGGTGATTGCCACACTCCCATCAGCGAAAAGGGCGAGCCTCTCCCAGGAAAAATGCTGAAAGGCGCCACACTTACATTCAAGCCTATCGCGCCGATGCCAGTCTGGGCTGACAAGACTCCAAACATCGTGGGTTTGCCCGGATGGACTGAGGAACAGGCCGTCAAATTCCTGATGACGGGCATTGCATACAACGAGCTACCGGGACGCCCGCCCATGCCGCGCTACCGCCTTAGCGAAGCGGACGCGGAGGCCGTCGTAGCCTATCTGAGGTCGCTGGCCCCTGCAGATAAATAGCTGAACGAAACGGCTTGGTGTCTGATTACGCCGCTCCTGCACTTTTTTCGATACAGTAGGGAATTCCATGCTTGACCTGAACTTTGTCCGTGACAATCTGCCGCTTGTCGAGGCGAAGCTACGCCAGCGTGGCATGGATCCCGCCGAGATCCTAAAGGATTTCCAAGAGATTGATGCCCAGCGGCGCAAAGCGATTACCGAGGCCGAGACCACCAAGGCGCGCCGCAACCGCGCGTCCGAAGAGATCGCCAAGCTGAAGAAGAGCGGCCAGGATGCGACTGCGCTCATTTCTGAAACGAAGGAGTTGCGCGAACAGATTCAGGAGCGAGAGAAAGCCGCAGCCGAACTTGAGAGCCGCCTGCAGCAGATTCTTGCGGGAATTCCCAATCTCCAGAATGATAGCGTGCCGGTTGGCAAGTCCGCCGAGGACAACGTCGAGGTGCGGCGTTGGGGAACGCCTCCCAAGTTCGATTTCAGTCCTAAACCGCACTGGGAACTTGGTGAACAGCTGGGAGTGCTCGACTTGGAACGCGCCGCCAAAATCTCCGGCGCGCGCTTTGCGGTTTACTGGGACTTAGGAGCGCGAATGGAGCGGGCGCTGGCCAACTTCATGCTGGATCTGCACACCCGTGAACATGGATACATCGAGGTGTTGCCGCCGTATCTGGTGAACTCCGATTCGATGTACGGTACTGGACAGTTGCCTAAATTTGCCTCCGATCTATTCCGTGTGCCCCACGGCGACAAAGACCTGTGGCTGATTCCCACGGCCGAAGTCCCGGTCACAAATCTTTACCGCGACGAAGTTCTCGATGCTTCGCGCTTGCCCGTCTCTCTCACTGCCTATACGCCTTGCTTCCGCAGCGAGGCGGGATCGTACGGCAAAGATGTCCGCGGCATCATCCGCCAACATCAATTTCAAAAAGTTGAACTGGTCAAGTTTTCACGTCCGGAAAATTCGTATGATCAACTCGAAAATCTCACCCATGACGCCGAGGAAGTCCTGGAAAAACTTGGCCTGCACTACCGCGTGGTTTCGCTGTGCACTGCCGACTTAAGCTTTTCGTCGGCCAAAACCTACGATATCGAAGTGTGGTTGCCGGGACAGCAGTTGTTCCGTGAGATTTCTTCCTGCTCGAATTTCGAGTCATTTCAGGCGCGGCGGGCGAATATACGCTATCGTGCGGAAGGAAAGAATAAGACCGAATTCGTACACACATTAAATGGCAGCGGCCTGGCGGTCGGCCGCACCTGGGTCGCAATTGTGGAAAACTATCAGCAAGCTGACGGAAGCGTATTGATTCCCGACGCCCTGCGCCGATACATGGGCGCGGACCGAATCACTGCCAAGAAATTCTAGCCGTGCGGCTCGCCGGCGAATATCATGGCGTGGAGTTCCAAGACAGGGTAGGGTAACTAGACTTGGACAGGATTGAAGCGACCACACTCGATACCGACACACCCAGCGCGCCCGGCGTGCCGATGACTGGAATCTGGCGCACAATCCGTGGCTACATTCTCTGGTCATACGAGCGCGGCACCATTCAATACGACGTAATGGTGACGCTGATTCTGCTCTTTGTCTTTCTCACTCCGTACTGGATTAATTTCAAGGACAAACCTATCGAACGGAATCCGCATCCAGGTGGAGTGGTTGTGATTCCGGACGCTGGGGGCGGTTTCATGTATCAGATTGACGGCGCCGCGGTTTCCGGAAAGGATGAGGCGACTGTAAGGGAGCAGTTGCTCAACATCATCGAACCCATCTCTGGCGGCGTGACAATCGTCAAGTACGAAGCCGTGCGCGACCGGTCGGGACATGTGCAGAATTACAAAGTCTGGGTCCAGAGGTGATGATCAAAAGTGATAACCCCGGATTGGGCCGATCGGGTCGGGCGGTGAAACCTGCCTCGTCATTTTGGCGCTGTTTCGTCGTCGCGATTCTCCCGGTATTGGCGATCTCGGCGCAAGAGCCGCCGGATGTCCAGTCCAATGCTGCGCTGGAACGGGTCCTAAAACTAATGGACAGCACTGCGGCGAACTTCCGCTCCACCGAAGCGTCCTTCGTCTGGGATCAATATACGAAAGTAGTGAACGAATCCGATACTCAGAAGGGAAAAGTATATTTCCGTCGAGCTGGCAAAGAAACGCAGATGGCCGCCGACATCACCGAGCCCGATCAGAAGTCAGTGCTATTCACCGACAGCAAGATTGAGGTCTACCAACCACGCATCGACCAGGTTACGGTCTACAACGCGGGCAAGAACCGGGAGGCATTTGAGAGCTTCCTGGTGCTGGGTTTCGGGGGCAGCGGGCACGACATGCTGAAATCCTTCGACGTGAAGTATCTGGGCACGGAACGGGTCGACGGGACCGACGCCGTCAAACTGGAACTGGTGCCCAAGTCTCCCAAAATTCGTAACAACTTCGACCGCATTGTACTGTGGATCGACCAGGCGCGCGGGGTCTCGGTCCAGCAGCAGCTTTTTGAGCCTTCGGGTGATCACCGTCTGGCGAAATATTCTGGCATCGAGTTGAATCAGAAGATTCCGGACACGGTGTTCAAGTTGAAGACAACCGGGAAGACCAAAATCGTAACGCCTTAGATCGCAGCGGAAAAAGAAGATAAAAGCTGAAAAACTGGGCACGGGGCGTTATACTGCGGGTGCACGAGTTCCTCTGCGAACACAATCGAAGATTCCACTGCGCGAGCATCCTGTTTTTCATGGCTAAAGTTTTCACGATCCCGGTTCCACCCAAGATGGATCGAAAGCGACGCGAACGCGCTTCTGATCCCCGCTATGTCGACGGTCAGCGCTTGCTGGTCGAAGCCATGAGGTATCTGGCCCAATCGGATCCCGTCGCGAACCGCGGCGCCATCGAACTCCTGTCCGAGCACGTGAGGACGCGCTTCCGCATGACGGATTCGCCTCTGACGGAAAGTTTCTAGAGGTCTTTGCCGCGCCTCCAAAAATCAGATTGAGCAAAGCAAAAACAGCATAACAGCGCGACTGTTAGCTGATAAAAACGTTTTGGAAGTGACTTCCAGTCAACCTCCGTGCCACATTTTTCTTGATAGTTCTCCATCAGCCCCGCTAAACTTCTGGCCCATCACACATCCGCACGCCGATCGCAAATCGGAGGGACCATGGCCGTCAGCCGAGTTTTGCGGTGCACGTCGTTTCTACTTCTAGCAGCCGTATTCACTACATTTCCTCTTGTCGCCCAGAAGATCACCGGCGATATCTCAGGCACGGTACTGGACAGCACCGGTGCGGCGGTCAAAGATGCGAAGGTGACGGCTATCAACGTCGCCACGGGTGAAACCCGCTCGGCGGTCACGTCGGACGCGGGTTTTTATCGAATTTTAGAGCTGCCGCCCGGCAATTACAAAGTCGATGTGACGGTGCCCGGCTTCAAGAGGGAAAGTCGCACGGCAGAAGTCGCGATATCCTCCGTAACTCAGTCGGATTTTCGTTTGCTGCCCGGCCAGGTTTCCGAGATGGTTGAGGTGCAGGGCGTCGCGCCCCTGGTAGAAACCACAGAAGACCGGCTCAGCACCTTGTTTGTGGAACGCCAAGTAGCCGACCTACCCAACAACGGTCGCGACTTCAACAATCTTTTGGATGGCGTGCCGGGCGTACAACGCAGTCCCGGAGGCGGTTTCCAGAGCCTCAACATCAATGGGCAGCGCGCCACCTCAAACAATTTTGCCGTGGATGGAATTCCTAACAATGATCGTTACTATGGTGAATCGTCTCTAGGCCAGGCGGCGATCTCAGGCACGGCGGCAGCCCTTATTCCGTTGGAGGGTATCGAAGAGTTCAACGTTCAATCCAATCCAGGGGTGGAGTTCGGGGTCAAGGGCGGATCGGTCATTAACATCGGGCTGAAGAGCGGCACGAATGCCATTCACGGGAGCGCCTTCTGGGATCGTCACACCGACGCCTTCGACGCCAGGAACGGGTTCGCTTCGTCGGTCACGCCGTTCCGCTTGAACCAGTTTGGCGCGTCCGGCGGTTTTCCGATCAAGAAGGACAAAGCGTTCATGTTCATGTCCTACCAAGGTTTCCATCTGAAGGACCAGTTCCCTTCGCAGGTCACCTTGCCCACAACGGCGCAGATCTTCGATGCGACGAAGTGTGTCGAAACCGGCGTGAACCCCAATACGTCGAACACGATCGGGCCAGATGGAAATCCTTGGACCACGTGTTTGAACACCGGACCGGGCCCCGGGAGCGATCAGATTTTTGGTACAGCGGACGACGGCACTGTTAACTCGATCGGTGCGAAGTTACTCTCTTTCATACCTACCAGTCCGACGGGTAAGGAAGACATCGTGGCTAACAACACGCTTGATCTGAACAACTTTCACGTGAAGTTCGATTACATCTTCAACCCGTCACACCGCGTGTCCGTGAAGTATCTGTTTGGCGATAGCCTTCAGAGCCAGCCCGCCACCACCGGCGTACCCTTGTCGGTTGGCCCGTTGGCCACGAGTCCGAACATGTGGAACTCGGTCGCGCCCACCCGAGCCCAACTGGCAGGAATTAACTACACGTGGACGATCAGCCCAACCAAGGTTTTGGAGAGTCGTCTGGGTTACCAGCGCTTTTCCCAGCGGATCGGAGTGAACAACAGTATCGATCCCAACGCTCTCGGCATCAATACTGGCCCTCTGGGTGCCAACGCGCAGGATAAGGAGAACTTTGGCGTTCCGTCCGTCTATTATTTGGGCTACTTCGGCCCCAGCGGATATCCAGTCGTAGGTGGCATCCAAGGATACCCCATCATCACGCGGCCGGACGCTTCTTACGATTGGCAAGAGCACTTCACAATGATTAAGGGTAGCCACACAATCAAAATAGGCGGGCAATATCAGGACGCCTACACCAAGTCGCGGCGTGATCGTGCGCGTTCTAACCTGTCGTTCTATTCCTACGGTTTCTACGGCTGTGCTACCGCCGGCAGCTGCCCCTCGATATTCAGCGGCGTTACACAAAGCAATCCGGTGGCCGCTTTGAACGAGATACTTTTAGGCCTCGCAGAGGATAGCGGGCGTTCGTTCGGTGTGACAGACCGGCACATTTTCCAAAAATCAGTCGGCCTGTACGTTCAGGATAGCTGGAAAGTCAAGCCCAACTTTACTCTGGAGCTGGGTGTACGGTACGACATCACGGGGGCGCTGGGCGAAAAGGACAACCTGGGTTCAAACTTCCTGCCCAATGATCCCAAAGCAGACCCCAAGACTGGGTTCGTAAGTCTGGCGCAGCGGCCGCTGTACGGGGTCGACAAGAATAACTTCGGACCCAGAGTCGGATTCGCATGGGACATCTTCAAGAACGGGAAGACCGTACTGCGAAGCGGCTATTCCTTGAACTACGACTTGCCGAACTTCGGTACGCTTGCCGCCCCGCAAACCTATTTCCAAATGTGGAGCGGGACCCGCGCTGGATTCTTCACCCAGGTTCCACAGGGCATTTTTTCAATTGATATCACCTCGACCCCCGCAGACAACCAGGGGATTTTCACGGGCAACACTTTGTGTGCGACCTTTATTTGCATGTCTCCCAACCAGCCTCTGTACGGCGCGAGTCCCACTGCGACTTCGGCAGCGAGTGTAGTGCAGGTGGTACGCAATTTCCAGACGCCGATGAACCATGCTTACAATCTGACTATTGAGCAGGCGGTGAGCAACAAAACAGCGTTTAGCGTCGCTTACGCTGGCACCGCGGGGCGGGACTTGGTGAACTGGCGCGATCTGAACGCGTGTCCCATCAGCACGCTAGCGTGTGACTCAACGCGGCAGCCGTTTGGAACGCTCTTTCCGCAGTACAACCACATCCTGCAGTTAAACAATGACGGCTATTCGAACTATAACAGCCTGCAAACGGCTTTCAAGGTGAGGGATATTCACGGTTTAACGGGACAGGTTAACTTTACCTGGTCAAGATCTTTTGATACCGGTTCTGCCAATCGCGGTGGAACTTTTCTTTCCAATTTCCAAAACCCTTACAATGTCAACAAAGGCTATGTGCCCTCTGACTTCGACACGCCCTGGAATGTCAACTTCAACCTTGTCTACGCCGTGCCCAAGTTCCACAACGTACCAAGATTGGTAGGTGAAGGCTGGCAGATCAACTCGCTCTTCCGGGCACAAGACGGGCGACCGTTTACCGTCTACACCGCCAGTGATCCTTCGAATCAGGGGCTGAAAGACACACTCGCGACCTATGACGGTAGTCCGCTCCATTATGATTTCCACTACGCAGATCACGGTAGGACTACCTATTTTGATACCAGTGGCCTCTCGGCCCCGGCTCCTGGAACGGTCGGAAATTGCCGCAATTGCGTACGCCAACCGGGTATTTCGCAATTGGATATGGGGATATTCAAGAGTTTCAAATTTGCAGAACGCTATGAGTTCAAGTTCAAATGGGAAGTTTTTAATGTCTTGAATCATGCTATGTTTGCTACCCAGACCCCCAGCAAACTTGGTAGCAGTGCTTTCGGAACCTTCTTCGCCACGCCCGACGTCGGTACAGGTCTTAACCCTGTCCTGGGAACAGGCGCGCAACGCAATATGCAGTTCGGCATCGCCGTAGCGTTCTGAAGCTGGGTCTGAAATCGCATCACGGAGTTTACCGATGGTAAACTCCCTTTTTGTTCTTATGCGCCGTTCTCGGCTCCCTCTCCTCCTCATAATCCTGGGCGCTAGTCTCGCCGCGCGTGCAGAAGCGCCCAACATCATCCTTATCACCGTAGATACCACGCGGGCCGACCGCATGGGTTTTCTAGGCTCGAAACGTGGTCTTACGCCGAATCTCGACGTGCTGGCGCACCAAGGCGTGGTTTTTGAAAAGGCGTATTCCCAGGCGCCGCTGACACCGGTTTCCCATGCCACGATCCTTACTGGCGCTTATCCCCAGTTTCACACCGTCACCGACTTCGGCCACCCCCTGCCCTCGTTGTTACCGTTCGTGCCGGAGATTCTGCACAAGAGCGGATATCACACCGCAGCATTCATTGGTTCCATCATCCTCGATCCTAAGGGAAACATGGCGCCTGGGTTCGATCGAGGCTTTGATTTTTTCGACGCTGGATTTCACATGAAGCGGGACCCGGACGAGAGCCGCTACGACAATGTGGAACGGCGCGGCGGAGATGTGGTCGCGCACGCGATTGGATGGTTGGGCAAGAATCGGCAATCGCCGTTTTTCATCTGGGTGCATTTGTATGACCCGCATGCGCCATATGATCCCCCATCACCGTACGACAAGCGCTTCGCTGATGGCTACGATGGCGAAATCGCCTATGCCGATGCGTCTCTCGGCA
>DATKEN010000032.1:0-4158 GCA_035512155.1 Terriglobales bacterium
CTTGTGGGAAGCTATCCTGCGCACAGACGTCGAGCTGATCACGAAAAAGGATCTGAGCAGGAATGCGAAGAGTCTCGACTACTTCGATGCTCTGATTTTTGTGAGTACCACGGGCGAACTCGACCTGGACGACAATCAGAAAAAAGACATGATGTCGTTCATCAAGGATGACGGTAAGGGATTCGTAGGCGTTCACGCCGCGCTCGATACGAATTACAAATGGCCGGAATACGGCGAGATGATCGGCGGCTGGTTCGATCAGCATCCCTGGTCTACATTCAATGCACCGATCATCAACGAAGATCCGAACTTTCCAGCGGTCCGCCATTTTCCGCACGCGTTCATGAAGTGGGACGAAATTTATCAGCCGAAGGAATGGTCGCGCGACAAAGTGCACGTTCTGCTCAGCCTCGATGGGGCGAAGCTTAATTATGAGAACAACCCGCGTATTCACCGCACCGATCACGACTTCGCCGTTGCCTGGGACAAAATGTACGGCAAGGGCCGCGTCTTCTATTCGACTCTCGGCCACACCGAGGAATCCTGGAGCGACCCCGACATCCGCAAGATGTACTTTGAAGCCATCAAGTGGGTTCTGGGGATGACCGAGGGCAGCACGGCCCCTCATGCGCGAGAGCAGCAGGCGGGCGATCACTAAACATGACGTTTCCCCGATTCCTCTGCGCGACTGTTCTCTTGTTGCTCCTAAGCGTGTTTGCGGCGGCGCAAACGACCAGCCACAACACGCCGAGTTCAACTGGCACCAAACCACGCAGCAGTGGCGAGAGCAAAAGTTATCCAGCAACCCTTGTCGAGCAAGGCGCGTCGCTGTTCCGCCAGGACTGCTCCTTTTGTCACGGCCGCGATGCGACCGGAGGAGAGAGCGGGCCTGACTTAACCCGATCGAAGTTGGTTGCCGCGGATGTTAATGGGAACAAGATTGCTCCGGTCATCCGCAACGGCCGCCCGGACAACAAAATGCCGGCATTCGATCTCACAGACCAGCAGATTGCCAGTCTAGTTGCTTTTATCCACACGCAACAA
Source organism: Terriglobales bacterium (assembly GCA_035512155.1). Classification (GTDB taxonomy): domain Bacteria; phylum Acidobacteriota; class Terriglobia; order Terriglobales; family Acidobacteriaceae; genus JABCYV01. Next base: position 1,045 of record DATKEN010000032.1, read on the forward strand.
AAAGCCGCGCAGGCTCAAGGCGGACGCAGAGGAAACGGCGGACGTAAAGGAGTGGCCGCGGAGGACCTGCAAACAGGAAATGCCGATGCCGGCAAGAAATATTTCGAAGGAACTGGTGGATGCGCTGGTTGTCACTCGCCAACCGGCGATCTTGCAGGCATAGCTTCGCGCTTCAAGGGCCTGGAATTGGAGGAGCGGATGCTCTATCCGCGACACGCCAAGTCGAAGGTCACTGTGACGCTCGCGTCGGGTCAAGAGATCTCCGGAACGTTGGCATATCTCGATGAGTTCACGGTTGGACTCACGAACTCCGAGGGAGTGTATCAATCTTGGCGGACTCGGGATGTGCGTTACAAGTTGGACGCACCGGTCGAGGCCCACGTTGATCTCTTCAGCAAGTACACCGATGACGACGTCCACAACCTGATGGCGTATCTGCAAACATTAAAGTGAGCGGCGAAAAAGTGAGCGGCAAACACATTCTCCGGAGAGATCGTTGTCAAAGATCCGATCGCTAATGAACTTTCTAAGGAAAGCATTACTAACTCTCGTTTGCGCTTTGGCATTTTCCCTGTGGACAGTTGCGCAGGGAGCCGACGAACAAACTCTCTTGCATCCGCCAGCCGACAGCTGGCCGGGATATCACGGCGATTATTCCGGAAGGCGACACAGCGCGTTGACTCAGATCACACCGGCCAACGTGAAAAATCTGAGCTTGGCTTGGGCCTTCCAGACCAACCAGACATCGCTGATCAAGTCATCGCCTCTGCTGGTGGACGGCATTCTCTACTTCACCGTCCCGGAAAATATATGGGCCGTCGATGCCCGGTCCGGCCATCAGGTATGGCATTACATCCATCCGCGCAGTGCGGGCGAACACATCGGGCATCGCGGTGTCGCGATGTATAAGGGCTATCTCTACTTTTTGTCCCCGGATGCTCATCTAATCTCGCTCAACGCGAAAGATGGGAGCGTTCGCTGGAACATGCAAGTGGCCGACGTGACGAAGGGATACTGGACGAGCATGGCTCCTCTCGTCGTGGGCCAACATGTGCTAGTTGGTGTTTCCGGAGATTTCGACAACCTGACCGGCTACATTCGCTCGATAGATCCTGAGACCGGTGCCACGCAGTGGCAATGGAATTCGACTCCACCAGCAGGAACACCGAATCAAACCACCGGCGGAATGACATGGATGACCGGAACATACGATCCCGATCTGAACCTGGTCTACTGGGGGACAGGCAACCCCACGCCGGTACTGAACGGTACGACACGGCCGGGAGACGATCTCTACACCTGCTCAATCGTCGCGCTGAATCCGGACACGGGAAAGCTGGCGTGGGCTTTCCAAGTCTCTCCGCATGACACGCACGATTGGGACGCCGTTGAAACTCCTGTGCTCGTTGATGGAGACTTCCATGGCGAACCAAAGAAGATGCTGATGCAGAGTTCTCGCAACGGCTACTTTTTTGTGCTCGATCGCACAAATGGGAAGAGTCTTTTAACAGTTCCATATGGTCCGGTGAATTGGACACTCGGAGTCGACAAGGAAGGCCGTCCGATTCCGAATGCCGCAAAGGAGCCTGCTCCCGACGGACGCCTCATCGCTCCTGACGAAGGCGGGATGACCAACTATCGTTCCCCGAGTTTTGATACCAGGAATGGCTTGTTCATCGTGGATGCCCACCCGAGCTGGAGCATCTACTTCGCCAAGCCTGCCGATGGAGTCTACGGCTGGGCGGGAGCCGACTACGATGTCTGGGGCAACGGCGTCATCGAAGCGATCGACTATCAGACCGGCAAAATCCGATGGAGCCACGAAGTCGGACCAGGCGGCTCGGGCGCGGGAGTGTTGACGACCGATTCGGGTCTTACGTTCACTGGCGACGCATCTGGAAATTTCCTGGCGCTTGATTCAAGTGACGGCAAGACGCTCTGGCATGCGGGTTCCGGGGGGGCTATTGTCAGTTCTCCCACAAGCTACGAACTTGACGGGCGTCAGTACGTGTTGATGAGCAGCGGCGGGTTAGTGTTCGCCTGGGCCCTGCCGGAGTGATTAATTGGTCACGAACGCTTACTGGTTGTTCGTCCGAACAACGAAGAGGGAATCGCTTCGAATCGCGATTCTGCCGTTTGAAAAATCCTGACCCGGGGCGGTGAACTCATCGAGAACAACTGCCTTGTCGTTGGTAATCCGCACTTGTCCATTGTCAACGCGGATGTGCAAAGAGAGTGAATCCTTCTGTCCCGCCGACTGGGCGTCGACCTTGGCTTCTTTCTGATATGAGGAGTCCTGCCCAACCACTAGCCTCCGGGTCAGCTTCCCGCCTTCGAGAGAATACTGGACTCTGGAGTGATGGGCCGGATCTTCAATCATCCACTCGATTTTCTTATCCCAGAACAGCGTTTTGCCAGGGCGCGAAAAAACGAGATTCTCGCGCAACAGACCCGGTTTCAGATTGATGAACTTCCCGGGCGTCTTCGACTTCAGCCAAGCGCCTTCATGAGAGACCTGGTGTGCGTCCTCGAACTCGTAATCGGGAACTGCTCCCAAATTCACGGGAACGGTGACCTCTTCCTTCCCGAGGTTCACTGTCGTAGTGAATCGTTGATAACCGGCGGCCTCCGCCACAATCTCGTACTGTCCGGGCGGCAACTGAATCTTTTCCGAAGGATTGACGTCCCGGAATTGTGCGTCGCCGACGCGGCGGAATTTTACCGTTGTTCCCTTGGTCGTTACGTCGAACGCCAGCCCTGCCGTGGATGACGAAAGCACCGGCTTGGAGATTTGAGCGTCGGCTAAAGGTTTGCCCGGAGCGCTGGGACCGATCGTAATTTCGACCTCCCGTGCTTCGTAGCCTGGCTTCGTCAAGCCAACCGTATGTCTGCCGGCAGCCACAGCGTTAGCGAGAGAGAGGTTACCCGCTGAATCCAGTTCTCCAACTTTTTTGCCATCCAGCGCGACGTCCGCCCCTGGCGTGCCTCCGGCGATGCTAAGACCAGCCATCAAGGACGGAGCGGCGACCTTAGCACGTAGGGTCACATTCTTGTTCACGACTCCACGACGCTGTATGGCCATGGTCCACGACTGAGGTTCGAAACCCTCTGCGG
>DATKEN010000033.1:0-7618 GCA_035512155.1 Terriglobales bacterium
ACCACCACCTCTAGCGCGCTCTGAAAGTTTCGCTGTGATTGCTCGTCGCTCCAGTCCGTGCTCCCCGGCGACAGCGGCTCGAGACGAAAAATCCTGTTTGACAGAATGTGGCAACCATAGCAGCGGGCATGCTCGGCGCGGCTCTTCAGGAAGATTGGCTGGACCTTGGTCTTGAAGAATTCGAAGCTAAGTGGCGGGGTCTGCGTGGAACTCGAAGCCGCTGATTCAGCGGCAGGCGCCATACGTCTCACGCCGGAATACAAGCTGCTCGTCGTGGCCGCGCAGAACACCAGCAGCAGCGTCGCTCTCTTGGTCCCTGTCATCCTGACGCATCCTCGATGGTTGTATCAAAAAGCTGTAGTGTCTCTGTTATTTGTTCCGGTTTTCAAGTTTGGAATCGCCCTGAAGCAAGGGTCGAAGCTCTCGGACGTCCTTCACGGTATCGAGTGCAAGCACGCGCTCGATCAAACTAGAGCATGCTGACGCGCCAAGAACGGGTGCCATCAACTCGCGCGCCTTCGCGACCACCTCGTCGCGCGTCATCGGATTTTCCGGAGTTCCGCGCACGTGCTCCACACGCTCTGTAAGGCGCGTGCCGTCAGTTAGCGTAACTTCGACGATGGCCACTCGCACCGGTATCAACTTCTCAAGTTCCTCGTCGGGGACGAGCTGTACCTTCGCGCGCTCTCGAAGTATTGCCGGGTCCTGCATGCGAGCCTTATCGTGTGCCGCGCGGAAGGAGACCGTCTCATCGATCAGCATCACCGCGACCAGATGCTGAAGACAAATGTCCGGCATATCGCGGTTGTTCACCGTGTAGGCCGCACTCGTAGCCGCGCGTACCACCACCTGCTTCACCTGATCCGCCTGAAAAGGTTGCCGCTTGCGCAGATTCTCCAACGCATCCAGCGGCGCTTGGATTGGTCCTCCAGTGGTCCACTTCTTGAGCGTCGTCTGCACTACTCCGTAACGTTCGCCGAGTCGCTCGACCATCCCCGCAGGATCGGCCTTGGGATTGAGGGACTCCACGAAATTGTTAGGGCCGGAAAGAATATCGTTGACGCCCGTCCAGCCGGAGTGAACCACCAGGGCAGCGTTGACCCCGTTGCGCGCACCCATGGCGCCGAACAAAAAAGCCTTCTCGATATGTTCGGTGTCGCGCCGCCACGCGCCGATGCCGGCGCCCGCCTGCTGCGCGGCGTAATCAAGCAGCCAGCGCATCTGCTGGGCGCTGAGACCAGCAGCGCACCCCGCTGCCGCCGTCGCGCCCATGGTTCCAACCAGGTTATGTGTTTCTTTCATCCCCGGACCGACAGTCCTCATGGCCAGCATGGCGACGTCGTAGCCGAGCGCCACCGCCCGCAGGAAATGCGTTCCACTGATGCCGAACCTCTCCGCCGAAGCCAGCGCCGCGGGCACCACCGCGCAGCCTGGGTGCCCTCCTCCGGTGGTGAAATCATCGTCGGTCTCATCGGAGTGAGCGAGCATTCCGTTGGCAATTGCCGCCTCGATCGGTCCGCAGACTACCTTAGACGCGACCACGGTAGCAATCTTCTCGCCGCCATAGTCTTGTGCGAACTTGATCGCCATGCGTCCGGGAGCCAGCTCGGATCCCGAGACCATGGCGGCAATCGTGTCGAGGATGTGATGCGCGGTTTCTTGCACCACATTGTCCGCCAGCGCCCGGTCCCGAGCCTCAGCCATGTATGCGCTGAGCTTCTCCATCACCGGACTGATGGCCGGGCTAGCGTCTTGGGCAGCGGCCCACGCGATTCGTGGAATCACTGTGGCACTGGAAATCCACGCCGCTTTCTGCAACCAGCTCCGTCGAGTTAGAGTGGGCGCAGACGCTTCGCGCAGTATTTTTGCGTATCGATCTTCTCTATCCACTCGTCACCCGCTCGCCCCTGACTAGAAGACTACTTTGATTGCGAACTGAATCTCTCTGGCCGTCGTAGTCGTCCTGGTAAGCACGCCCGCACCGGGCGATAGTGTTCCGGTACCGTCGAAAATGTCGGTATTGGTGGGCGTCGAGGGCGGTGCAAAATTAGCGTGATTGAGGATGTTGAAGATCTCCGCTCGGAACTGCACGTTGAATCTTTCCGAAATCCTCTTGACGTAGTTGTTCTTGAACACCGAGAAGTCCAGCGACGTCAGACCGGGTCCAATCAGGATGTTACGCCCGGCATTGCCGCGCAGATTGAAGCATTGCGGGAAAGAAACCAGAAACGGTGGTTGGAATGGTGGTCCCGGCGTCGGTTGGTCGTTCGGAGGCGCTACGTCGCAGTTCTGTGACCAAAAATTCATATCGGGCGCAGTGGGGACCGCAAAACACTGGGTCTTGATGTAATTATTGGGATGGCCAGGATTCGTGAGTGTCTTACACCCCGGCCCACCCAATCGGTTCGGAAAGGCCCAATCGTCGCTGCTTTGAGTGAATTGCGGGTCGGACCCCGTGCCCCAGCTTGCCGTGAAAGGAATCCCGTCGCTGGCGGTGAAGATAAGTCCAAGTTCCCATCCACCCAATGCCCATTGCGCCGGGCCGGAGAAAGACTTAGGAGTGGGAACTTCCCAGGTGCCGTTCACAACCAACGTGCGGCCAACATTGAAATCGGAGAGACCCCGGCTCAATCTCAAGTCGAACCAGTGCAGACTCGAGATCGAGTTACCAAAAGAGTCGCCGGCAACCGATGCTGAGCTAGTGTCCATACTCTTAGCCCAGGTGAAGGTGCCTTGCACTTGAAAACCACGGCTCATGCGCTTGGCCAACTGCGCTTCCAGGGCGTTGTAATAGGAGTGTCCTTCGTAAAACATTCCACGAATCGAGCCAAAATTCGGATTGATGACCGGGGGTGGAGCGCATGACGGGTCATCCGGAGGACCGTTAAGGTCGGTACCGTTGCATTGCGGCGATGCTGAGAAGGTGTTTCCGAAAACATCCACTTTCGGCCAGAGATATCCCTGCGGCGTCTTAGGGGGGATGACGAGATTCGCTTCATCGACCCGGAAAGGTTGATGAACGCCACGCGATCCCACATACGCGACCATCGCGGCCAAGGTCGGGGTAAGCTGCTGCTGCACGTTGAGATTCCACTGCATGACGTAATCGCGCTTGGGGTGCTGAACATAGGTTGAGCGCAACGTATTTGCCGGAAAGGGAAAATCCTGGCCGCCAAAGTTGTAGAAGGGATGCGGACAGGGGTTGAGGGGAGGAGCGCATACTCCTGTGGGGGGTATGTTGATCGCGGTGTAGGAAAAGAAAGGTGCCGCTTGCGTAGTCAAAAGTATGAACTGATACGGCAGCGGCAGCACATCGAATAGTCCGATTCCTCCGCGAACTGCGGTCTTCCCGTTGCCTAAGGGGTCCCACGCAAAACCTACGCGCGGCTCAAAATTCTTCGTCGTAGGATTGTCGAAGAAAGCGCCGGTACCCGAGCACCCTCCATTCGAGGGTATTCTGCCGCAAACCGGTAGTTGATCCATCAGGTTTCGCAGATTGACAATCTTGCCGTCGGTTTCTGTTGGTACTGTGGACATCTCATAGCGAAGGCCGAGATTCACAGTGAGATTCGGGCGCAAGTGCCAGTCGTCCTGGAGGTATGCCGCGAATATGTTCTGGCGAAGATTGCGCGGTGACAGCGTGCTGGCAATTCCACCCTGGAACTTAGTGGGGTTATTGGTAAGAAAACCTTGTAAGTCGGTGAACCGCCAAATTCCGTTGGGGTCGGTATCGGCAACCGCATTGAGCATCATCCGTTCGAACCCAACACCGAACCGGACGGAATGTGTGCCTTTGGTGATAAACGCGTCGTCGTAAAGTTGAACCGAGTTCCAATGGTAGAAATACGTTGGGCTACCACCGACTCCGCCGGTAAAATCACTGACCCCGCCACCGATCAGAACCTGGGACGCGTCCCGCCCCGCAAACCCAGTGCCCGCAACCCCCAAATCTGCCCTGGCCGCATCCGTATTGATGGCTTTCAGGCTTAGGTTATTGTTTACCGCTTCATGGTTGCCACCGATACGGATGGAATTTGCGAACGCAGGCGTGAAGATGTGGGTTTCCTCCAGCGAAACAAACTGCCTCGATGTCAGCGTACTGAACTCAACGTTATTCAGTCCGTCGGGAGACGAGTATGGCGTCTTGTCGTACATGTACGAGCCAAATAAACTATCCTTGTCGGAAAGTCTGTGATCCACGCGGGTCGTGAAGAAGTTCTCGTTGACGATCTGCTGTGCAGCGAAGGTGAACACCCCAAGATCGCCATTGCTTCCCACAAGCGGGTTTTGCGGCGTGGGATAGAATGTGAAGTAATCATGTGCCTTTGGGTCCACCGTCACGTTAAATGGAGTACAGACGTTATTTGGGTTGTCGGGATTCGAGCATAAGGCCCCGGTCCGCGCGATGAGGGAGGGCACGGTCGCAACTGTCGTGATGCCCTTTGACTGCCGAATGCCTTCGTAGTCAGCAAAGAAAAATGTCCTATTCTTGAGGATCGGTCCACCGACCGCTCCCCCAAACTGATTACGCTTGAAGGGCGGAGTGGACTGAGTGGGATCATCGAAGAAGTTCCGGGCGTCCAGTTTGTTATTCCGGAGAAATTCGTAAGCGCTCCCGTGAAACTGATTAGTCCCCGACCGCGTAATCGCATTCACCACGCCGCCAGACGTCTTGCCATACTCGGCCGAGTAGTTGCTGGTCAATACGGAGAATTCCTGAATCGCGTCGACGCCCAGACTCCCTCCCAAAACGCTGCCGGGGGCTCCGTTGGCGTAATCGTTGAGGCTAATGCCGTCCAAACGATAGTTGTTCTGCTGCGGCCGGGCGCCAGAGATGGTCAACTGCTGTCCGAACCCGCGGTTTCCCCGATCCGTGCCCTGGGAGAAATCTGGCTGCGTCTGGATCCGATTCACTCCGGGCTGCAACGTTGCCAAGTCAGTCCAACTACGGCCGTTCAGTGGCAGCTCGCGGACTGTGGTCGCATTGACCACGGCGCTGATATCCGAGGTGGCAAGCTGCACGTCGGGAGCTTCGGTCTGTACCTGAACAATCTCTTTCGAGCCGCCGACCTGCATCGTCATGTTCAAAGACACGGTCGCGCCGACGGTTAGTTCGATGCCACTCCTTACATCGGTCCTGAATCCCGGGGCAGTAAACGTCAGCTCGTAGGTCGCCGGCAAGAGGTTCGGTGCGATGTAGAGCCCATCCTCATTAGTCGTCACAGTGCGGTTGATGCCCGTCGCAACATTAGTAATGGAGACGGTGGCATTCGGAAGCACTCTGCCGCTGCTGTCGACGACCGTTCCCGTAATTGTTCCGCCGGCGACCTGGGCTTGAACGTCAACGTGAATCGCGACACTGTGGATGAGCGCCAGCGCAATAAAACCTGCTGCAAACGTTTTCAACTTTGACAAACGCATCCTTGAGGAACGCATCATGGGGCCCCCTTTTTCTTTGTGCGAACAGAGCTTAACTCAGCGGTCAAGAGTTGAAGCACATTAATTTCCATTCATGCATTAACTTCTATTCATGCATCAAATTCCATTCATCTGTAACCTGCAAGTCAGGGCCGTTGGAGGCGTCGGAACGCGTGGTCAGCTTGCCCGTCGCGCACTGGCTGTCTTTCGTCTACCGTAGCTACAATTACGCCCGTAGTGGTTTTGCTGACGGAGATTAAAGGACCAGTAATATCCGTGGTTCCCGTCCGTTTTTATTGAGAATGAATTCGGATAGGAAGCTCGTTTCAGTTCAAGAATGAGGAAAAAGTGCTTAAGCGTCACTGGTTAGTCGCAATCGGAATAATAGTAGTGGCCTCTGTTTTCGTCGCTTTTAAATTTAGGGGCCAGGACAAGCCGCAGTACTTTACCTCCAAGGCCAATCGCGGGGACATTCGCGAGGTCGTGGAGGCCACGGGGACCATCAACGCGGTCATCACCGTTCAGGTTGGCTCGCAAGTTTCGGGGACGATTTCACATCTCTTTGTGGACTTCAATTCCCGCGTCAAAAAGGGACAGTTGGTCGCGCAGATTGATCCTCCTCTGTTCGAAGGCGCCGTGCTTCAGGCCAAAAGCGATCTCGCCAACGCCAAAGCCAACGTGTCATCGGCGCAAGCCAATCTGCAAAAAGCCAAGGCAACAGAAATTCAGACCAAGGCGGACTACGACCGTGCCGTCGGCCTGGTCAAAGGAGCCGTGATGAGCCCGCAGCAACTCGATCTGGCAAAAGCCAGTCACGACTCGGCGGTAGCGAGCGTTTCCGCAGCCGACGCTCAGATCACACAAGCCCTCGCCCAGGTACAGCAGAAAGAAGCTGCCTTGACCGTGGCGCAGACGAACCTGGACTACACAACCATTCACGCACCCATCGACGGCACTGTGATCGCGCGGAACGTGGATGTTGGCCAGACGGTGGCTGCGTCTCTACAGGCGCCGACGCTCTTCACCATCGCGCAAGACCTGACCAAGATGCAGGTATATGCCAGCACGGACGAGTCGGATGTGGGCATGATCAAGACCGGACAGGTGGTCACCTTCAAAGTGGATGCCTTTCCTCGCGACACTTTTACCGGGCGTGTCTCCCAAATCCGAATGAACGCGACCACCGTGCAGAATGTGGTTACCTACAACACAGTGATTGATTTCGATAACCCGGATCTAAAGCTCTTCCCTGGCATGACTGCCTACATCACGATTCCAGTGGCTTCGGCGAGCAACGTCTTGAGCGTGCCGAATGGTGCGCTGCGCTACAAGCCCGATCTGAAGGCAGAAGAAATCCGCGCGCTCTTGCAAAAATACGGACTGGATGACAGCGCCAACGCACAAGCCGGCGGCAGCCCTGGGAGTGGCGCCGCCGGCAAACAATATCGTGCGCGCACGCCCGGCCAGGAGGGTGGCGGAAACGAGACCGGTCAAGAGCGGACCCCGCGTCTCGATGTCGCGGTGCTCTGGAAGCTGCATCCGGACAGCACTCTCGAGCCGGTCAGAATCCGCACCGGGATCACCGATCACACCATTACAGAGGTAGCCGAGATTCTCAAGGGCGAGTTGAAGGAAGGCGACGAACTGGTCACGGGCTCAATGACCGCCAGCAAGACCTCGGGCCCGGGCATGGGTACACAACGCCGATAGTCTTTTGACGGCATAGCATCGGAGAGAAGCGATTCGACATGGCGACGACCTCACAACCCGCGGCGAGTCTCACGGGAACGAAGAATCACGAAACAGTAATCCTGGTGGAGGACATTCATAAATACTATGAGCTGGGAGAAACTCGTGTGCACGCCTTGCGCGGCGCAAGCGTAGAAATCGCGCGCGGAGAGTTCGTCACCATCATGGGCGCCAGCGGCAGCGGAAAATCGACATTCATGAATATTCTGGGTTGCCTCGACAAACCCAGTGCCGGGCGCTATCTACTCGAAGGAGTTGAGGTGTCCAGCCTCAGCAAGAAGGAACTGGCCGCTATTCGTAATCGCAAAATAGGATTCGTTTTTCAGGGTTTCAACCTGCTTTCGCGCACCACCGCGCTCGAAAACGTGGAACTCCCCACCTTATATGCGCGCATCAGCAAGGCAGAAGGCGAAAAGCGGTCGCGCGCGGCGCTTGCCCTTGTCGGACTTGC
>DATKEN010000034.1:0-2700 GCA_035512155.1 Terriglobales bacterium
AGTTATTGATGGAAGAATTCGGTTCCACTCTCGAACCTAGCGCCCAACAGTACTTGGAGCGCATCCAGGCCGGGACACAAAAGATGGGCCAGTTGGTGGATGAATTGTTGAATCTGGCACGGGTCGGCCGCCACGCGCTACATCTGCAGCCAACCCAGTTGAACGCGATGGTTGCGGAAGTGATCGCGATCCTCCAGCCGAATTGCGAAGGGCGGCAGGTGGAATGGATGATCGCCGACCTCCCCGCCGTGGCGTGCGATCCCGTCCTGGTCAAGCAGATCTTTCAAAACTTGCTGGCCAACGCGCTCAAGTTCACCCGGCCGCGCGCCCGCGCCGTAATCGAAGTTAGTCACAAAGAAGTCAGTCACAAAGAAGAAGATGGGCAACCGGTATTCATGGTCCGAGACAACGGCGTTGGTTTCAGCATGAAGTACGTTGACAAGCTGTTCGGAGTCTTTCAGAGGTTGCACAGATCGGAGGAGTTTGAAGGCACGGGGATAGGCTTGGTCACGGTGCAACGCATCGTCCGCAAGCACGGAGGCGAAGTGTGGGCCGAGGGAGAATTGGATAAAGGCGCAGCCTTCTATTTCACCCTCGGAATGGGAAAGCAAACTGTATCGAAAATCAATGCAGCTACGGCGGGAGGCCGATCATGAACTCAGGAAAACTCGACATACTGTTGGTGGAAGACAATCAGAACGATATGGATCTTGCCCTGCATGCGCTGCGGCGGGAGAAGCTGGCAAACAATATCTTCGTCGCGCGCGACGGCGAGGAAGCCCTGGACTTTATCTTCTGTCGCGGGGCGTTCGCACGTAGATCATTTGAGCGTCCTCCAAAGTTGGTGCTGTTGGATCTGAAACTGCCCAAGGTCGACGGGATGGAAGTGCTCAAACAGATCAAGAGCGACGCCCGGACCAAGACGATCCCGGTCGTCATCATGACCTCGTCGAAAGAAGAGCGGGATTTGGCGGCCGGTTACAACCTGGGAGCTAACAGCTATATTCAGAAACCAGTCGACTTCGAACAATTCCGGGAGACGGTCAAGAGCGTGGGACTGTACTGGCTGGTCATCAATCAGCCACCGGTAGTCGAAGATACCCAGCATCTCGCAGGAACGGCTCATGGATCCCACTAACGATCTCGCGTCGCAACCCGGCCAGCTCCGGGTGCTGCATGTCGAAGACAACCAACTGGACGCGGAGCTCGTGGCCCGGGCTCTGCGAAAAGGCGGCTTCTCGGCTTCCATAGTGGTCGTGCAAGCGGAGGCCGAGTTCGAGCGGCAGCTCCCCTTGCACCGTCCCGACGTGGTGATCGCCGACTACAATCTGCCGCAGTGGAAAGGAATGGACGCGCTCGAAGTGCTGCGGCGCGAAGGGCTGGAGATTCCATTGATCCTGGTATCAGGCGCACTGGGAGACATCACCGCGGTGGAGTGCATCAAGCGGGGCGCGACAGACTACGTCCTGAAAGACGGTCTGGCCCGGCTGCCCGAGGCCGTCCGCCGCGCTTTGCATGAAAAGCGCCTGCTTCGTTTGCGCCACAAAGCGGAAGAGAATTTGGCGCGGAAAGTCGAGGAGTTAGCCCGCTCCAACGCGGACCTCGAGCAATTCGCTTATGTGGCATCGCATGACCTGCAGGAGCCGCTGCGCATGGTCGCGGCCTACACGCAGTTACTTGCGGAACGCTATCGCGGCAAACTCGACGAGAACGCCGACAAATTCATCGGCTATGCCAGCGAGGGAGCTCTACGCATGCAGTCCTTGATTCACGATCTGCTGGCCTATTCGAGAGTAGGCCGGAATGGTTCCGGGCGCGTCGATTGTAATGCGGTGACGGAAGAGGTGCTGATCACTTTGGGTCCAGCGATTCAAGAGAGCGGCGCGGTGGTCACGCATACGGCGCTTCCGGAGGTGTGGGCGAACCGCTCGCAGATGGCGCAGGTCTTCCAGAATCTAATCGGGAACGCGATCAAGTTTCGCGGGAAAGAACCGCCGGTGATTTCCGTGCAAGCCGAGAAAGCGGGCCAGCAATGGTTGTTGAGCGTGAGCGATAACGGGATCGGGATTGCGCCGGAGTATGCAGAAAATATTTTTGTTGTATTCCAGCGCTTGCACACCCGGACCGAATACCTGGGCAACGGAATCGGTCTGGCAATCTGTAAGAAGATCGTTGAGCGCAATGGCGGGAAGATCTGGGTCGAGGCGCAGGCCGGCCATAGTTCCAACCACGGTTCCGTTTTCAAGTTCACGATGCCCTGCGAGGGTCCGGCTGAGAAGGAATTGTGTGCCGCGGAAATGGCGATACCCGGCCTCTAAACGGGCATCTGAATTTCAGTAGAGACGCGGCTTGCCGCGTCTCTGCCGCAGAGTGAGACGGGGGAAGCCCTGTCTCCACGGACCGCACCCAGGCATCTGACTCAATTCCAACTTTTACAAATCTCTACCCACTTCGTTTGCAAGGGCGCTGCTGTGGCGGCGTTCTTCAGGAAAGGAACGGAGGTTTGTAATGGAGAATCGAACGACAGTGCTTTACGTGGACGACAATCCCAAATCCAGTCGATTGCTGACCAGTGTGCTTGAAGAATGCGGGTTCCGAGTGATCACGAAGAATGACCCGGTCGAGGCGCTCGCGCTTTGCACGAGAACTTATTTTGATCTGGCACTTCTTGACTACGAAATGCCTTTGATGTCGGGTTCG
>DATKEN010000035.1:0-8565 GCA_035512155.1 Terriglobales bacterium
CGATGGAATCAAGTTCATCACCATGGAGTACATCGAGGGCCAGGACCTGCGCAGCCTGATTGCCCAGCACAAGATATTTCAGCCAGAAGAAGCGGTGGAAATAATGCGGCAGGTCTGCCGCGCCCTGGAAGCAGCCCATGCCGTGGGCGTCATTCACCGGGACCTCAAGCCGCAAAACATCATGCGCGACAAACAGGGGCGGGTTGTAGTGATGGACTTCGGCCTGGCGCGCTTGCTGGACAGCGACGGCGGCATGACTCAGACCGGCGCCATCGTGGGCACCATGGAGTACATGTCGCCGGAACAGGGACTGGGCAAGCCACTGGACGAACGTTCAGACCTGTTCGCGGTGGGACTGATTTTTTACGAGTTGCTGACCGGCCAGATGCCATACAAAGCTGACAGCGCATTGGCAAGTCTCGTCAAGCGCACACATGAACGCGCTGTACCAGTTTCCGAGCGAAGCGCGAGCATTCCACATGCGCTCAGCGATATTGTCAGCAAGTGCCTGGAACCGAAACGTCAGGACCGCTATCAACACGTGGGCGAGATCCTGACCGACCTCGAATCCTGGCAGGGCGGTCGCGCCGCAGCCACACTGAAGTTCCCGAGCAGCACCCGGCCCTGGGGACAAACCATCCCGTGGCAGTGGATCGGCGGAGTAGCAGCGGTGCTCGTGCTGGCGATTGTCGGTTTCCTGTTCCACGACAAGCTGTTCAAACCGACCAATGCCCGAGCCCCATCCGGTCCAGTGGTTTCGCTGGCGATTCTGCCGTTTCGCAACGCCTCCGGGGATCCCGGCCTGGACTGGCTGGGCCCCAGCCTTTCCGACATGCTGAGCACCGACGTGGGGCAATCGGCGCAGTTGCGGACCGTCAATCCTAGTAGTCTGCACCAGGTATTCGCCGATTTGCGCATTTCTTCCACCACCGTCCTCGACCCGGTGATGATCCGCCGCGTGGCTGATTTTAGCAGTGCTGACCGCGTGGTTTGGGGACAGTACGCCAAATTCGGCGACCAAATCCGCATTGACGCCACGCTCCAGGACATCAAGAGCGGCAGCACAGTTCCGCTGAAAATAGATGCGGCCAGTGAGAAAGATATTCCAGGCGCGATTGACCGCTTAGCAGAGTCAATCCGTCAGCGACTTGCGCTCCCGGGGAGTGTACTTAAGGAGCTGAAGGCTAGTTCTTTTCAACCGAGTTCAAAGTCTATTGCTGCGTTGCGCGATTACAACCAGGGCAACTTGCTGCAGCGAGACGGGAAGAATCTCGAGGCGCAGAAGCAATTCGAGTCGGCGATAAAGGAAGACCCCACGTTCGCGCTGGCGTTTTCCAGGCTGGCACAGGTCTATAGCAGTTTGGGCTATGACAGCGAAGCGGAGCAATCAGCTAAAAAAGCCGTACAGCTGAGTCACGAACTCCCCGACGCGGAGAAATATTTGATTTCTGCCATTGAGTTGCAGGTGATCAAGAACTATCCCGACGCCATAAAGGCCTACGAGAATCTGGCGAAAGTTTCGCCTGATAACTCTGACGTGCAATCCGCGCTCGCTAGTCTATATCAGGATTCCGGCGATCTCACGAAAGCCCGCGAATATTACCAGAAGCTCTTGTCCTCCAACCCCAAGAACGTAGCGGCAACTCTTGACCTCGGACGCATCGAGATCAAAAGCGGCAACCCGCAAGGTAGTTTTGATCCCCTGAACCGTGCCTATAGCCTAGCGGCACAGGTGGACAACCAGGAACAAAAGGCCGCCAGTCTGCACCTAATGGCTGTAGCTTACAGGAATTTGAGCAAGCCTCAGGAAGTTCTGCGAAACGAACAGGAGGCGATCACAATCTGGCGCCACATCGGTCAGAAGCGTGGCTTGGCCTTCAGCCTGAACGCAATGGCTGCGGCCCAAGCTTCGCTCGGCGACACCAAAGATGCCCTGCCCAACTTCCAGGAGGCTCTGCAAATTCGGCGCGAGATCGGCGATAAGCGTGGCCTGGGCGACACTCTGATCGATCTCGGCAATTTCTCCGACGAACGCGGCGACCATGACCAGGCGCTCCAGATGTACAAGGAAGCCCTGGAGTTGGAGCGCGACATCGGCAATGAAAGTTTACAGGCCATCTGCCTGAACAACATCGGAAGTGTGTACTCCGAAAAAGGTCAATACGATGACGCACTTACCTACTTCCAGCAGGTGCTGCAGTTGCGCGAAAAATCGAAAGTGCCACAGGATATTGTCGCGGCTGTGCAAAACCTAGGTCAAGTTTTGGGGGACATGGGTCAGTATGATAAA
Organism: Terriglobales bacterium; assembly: GCA_035512155.1. Taxonomy (GTDB): domain Bacteria; phylum Acidobacteriota; class Terriglobia; order Terriglobales; family Acidobacteriaceae; genus JABCYV01. The sequence goes on from DATKEN010000035.1 coordinate 2,291, forward strand.
GCTATTTCATATTACATGCGTGCGCTGGATTTGCAGCGCAGCATGAACGACCCACGTGGTGCGGCTATCGAGTCCTACGGCTTGGGCACTTTGTTTGATTATCAGGGACGGTTCGGCGCGGCCGTCAACTCCAAGCAGGAGGCACTTAAGACCTTCCGCGACCTCAAGGACAAGACCTTCTGGATGGCGGAGATTCTCGGGGGCTATGGAGAGGCACTCATCCTCGCCGGGCGCGGAGACGAAGCGAAGAATTCTCTGGACGAAGCGCTCAGTCTGTCTCGCGAATTGTCGAATGACGGCATGATTGCGCAGACGCTAGGATTCGAAGGGGATGCATTCTTCTATCAGGGAGATTTCAAGGCTGCTCATCCTCTTTACGAGCAGGCATTGCAGGCCGCGACACGCAGCAAGGAACCAGACCGGATTCTGATCGCCAAAGTAAGCTTGGCTAAAGTCGCAGTCCGCGAAAAGACCGGGCAGCAGGCAATTCCGAACCTTCGGATGCTGATCCAGCAGGCGGATAATTCGAGCCTCAAATACTATTCTGTGGAGTGCTCGATTTTCATGGCGGAAGCGATGATGCAAAGACATGATTACGCCCATGCTGGTCAGGAGTTGGAACGCGCTTTGCTGCGCTCGGACAAACTGGGACAGCAGTCGTTGAGCGCACACTCGCATTATCTGTTAGCGACGATCGCGCGAGATTCTGCCAACAATACAGAAGCCCAGGATAATTACCGCGAGGTTGTCCGCGCCCTGGATGCGATGAAAAAAGACGCCGGAGCGGAGAAGTTGCTGCAGCGCTCCGATCTGAAGCTCATGTACGAAGAGTCCACTCGCTGGTCGCAAGCCGCTAAAAACTAAGAACGAGACAACAAAAAGAGTGCCGGCATTTGCCGGCACTCGCCTCTCTGAACTTGCATTAACACCTTAACCGCGGTTGCATTGGATTCTTATGGACTGCTCCCTGAGGCGACTCAGGGAGTAGAGTGGTTTGCGTCATCTTCATCTTTCCGCGCCTCAGAACGTGGCGCATTGGCCTTTTTTACTGGCGGCCGTGTTTCCTCCTCCAGTGATGGAGCCGTTGCCTTGGCATCGCAGGTTCTTGGTAACCGCATTAGTGAAGACCTGTGTTGCCGCGGTGTTGTTCTGGTCGGTGAGATTGCCCCCGACCATGTTGGCATCGACCGTGGTGGAGGCGGTGTTGTTCTGCACCGTCAGATTCCCTCCCACGCCGTTTCCCGCGCACCCAGTCCCCCCGATCAGCACCGCGGTTCCATTATTCTGGAACTGCAAGTCGCCCTTTACGGTGGCACCGCAGACCTGATCCATGCCCCCACTGGCGGGAAGACTCTGAATCTGCAAGTTCCCCCCGATGCTGACTCCCGGACCGATCGAGAACATTCCGCCGCCGTTGATCTGCACATCGTTGCCCACGGTGCTATTACTGACCGACAGGCTGCCACCGCTCGTCTGCAGATTGCCATTGACGAAGCTGCCGTTCTCCAGCACCACTGTGCCGCCGGATTGTTTCAGGTTCCCAGTGACACCGCCATTCGTGAAGGTGCACGATTGGCCGTTCGACACTGTCAGGTTGCCCTTGAACGTGCCGGTGAAAACCCCATTGCAGTTTTTGCCGTTCAGGGGGACCACGGTGTAGCTGACGGCTTGCGACACGGTGTTCGTTGCCGAGTCCACTACAGTTGCAGTGAAGGTATGTGTACCGAGCGTGCTGGTGTCGAACTGCCCTCCTTGAGCCACGGCCCCGCCCGGACTGTCGATCGCAGTGCAGGAAGCCTGCGTCAAATACGGTCCGGTTGCACTGTTGCCGTTGTTTACCGTGGTGCAGATGTAGTTCGCTTGAGTCACTTGGCCCTGCTCATAGACGCCACCATTCGCGGGCGCAACGATGTTAACGCTCGGCGCCTCATGCGGCGTGTTGTACGTCAACAGCCAGCAAGAACCCGTGCCTCCGCTGGTGCCCTTACCACTGCCGGTAGGATCCCCAGTTGAAGAGAAGGAACTGATCTGGTTGCTATGGAACAGCGGCGGGTTATTGCCCGCATTCTGTGTGCAGGGGTGCAGCGGATCGGAGCCCACGCCTTTGAGCCAGCCAACCAACGGTTCGGCTGAATTGAATAATGGGTTTAAAGCTTTGGAGAAATTAAAGTCGGTGCCTAGGGTTGCAAAGAAATTTGGGTTGACGTCGGTGCCGCACGTCCCACCCGGAGACCCGGGGCACGTGAGCTCAAACATCACCGGTGAGGGCGTATTCGGGCCATTACCGTTCTGGTACACAAAGCACTGAGCCCCAGGAAAGCTCGGGTTAACGATGGTGTTGCAGGTTGATTGATCTACTACCGGTATCACCGTGACCTGCGCCAGTACAGGCGATCCGCTCGTCAGCTCTGCATTGTAATCGTAGCCGCCGGCTGCGAAGCCGCCTTGGAAATTGAAGACGGTTGGGGTTCCCGTCATAACCGTCCCGTCCTGAGTTGGTCCAGGCGCATTAAAACTCGCGCTAGCATTTTGCGCCGAGTTCATCGTCAAGGTACACGTCGGTCCTGTTCCGAAGCTCGCGCACGCGCCGCCCCATCCCCCGAATGTGGATGGCTCGGTCGTGGTCTCCGTCAATGTCACCACTGTTTCAGGCGAATAGCTCGCCGAACACGTTCCGGATTGGCTTCCGTTGGTTAGGGTGCAGTTGATCTGTTCCTTATTGTCCGTTACATTGCCACTACCCTGTCCCAGTTCCGTCAAAGTCAGCTCTTCTCCGGGGGGCGGCAACCCCGCCTGAGCATAGGCGGCAACGTTGATTCCGTTTCCTAACCTGTCAGTTGTGTCGCCATTTGTGCTGATGTCGGAAAAGTTGCACGGCGTCTCGGTGGCGCACCCGCCAGCGCCTTGGCCCGTTTCCGTTCCACTGTCGTCGGCTACCCAGAAGCTGATCTGGTAAACGTGGTTTACGTTGGTGAGAATCGCCTGGCTGATGGCGTCGTAAGCTTGCACGGCACCGTCAAGCCAACAATTGCCGACACCGTAGGTGCCACCCTCTCCGACACCGCAGAAGGATTGCAAGGTTCCACCGCCCATGGTAACGCCGTAGTTATTGGCATAGGTCCAGCCGGTCGGCGCCGTACTGCCGACAGTACCCCCCGAAAAGTCGCCATTGGTCAACAAGTTGACGCCGTCGTTAGCCGTTAGGTCAACCACTGACACCTTGGCGAACGAGATGTACCCCGGGTCTTCACGAAAGGCGAACGTGATGGCAGTGCTCGTCCCGCTCGCAGTGAACTGCGCCGTGTACTGCTGGTAAATATTCTTGCCGCCGCCAGGTACCGGTTGGCCATTCAGGTCGAGAATTGCGCCTGCAGGTGGACCCAGGTTGTTTGGCTGTGCGACGGCGGCGAACACCATGAGCACGGTGCAGCAGAAGAGCGTAAAGGCTATCTTCTTCAAGGTCGTCAGGGTAGTAGCTGGCATCAGAAATCTTGTCATGGGAACCTCTCTCTTTTCTCTTGTCAGGGTGCGGACATTGACAGTCATGGCGTGTTCTCTCTTGGGGAAGTTCGGCCTGGACTCGAAACAAAACTTGGAATCAGGAAGGGGAGTCCTGAAATTGAAAAAGGTCTTGGCGCGACCGAAAACCGCGATTGCAACTGCGGCCAGTGGTCCGGACGCCTTGTCATCCAAGACCTGGCAGTTGCAGCGAACGAATTCTGCTCTCGAATGGCCCGCCTGTCAATAAAATTATGCTCTGAACCGCGGGGCTCCTCTCGTCAAGGTAGGCGCGGGGTGCGGGCTATCGCGCTCAGCACCTTGTAGATACCGGGCAGAACTTGTGACCAAGTCAGATCGTTCAGACGTAGAGGTGATGTGGGTTGTTGGGGTCGCAGTCCATTGGATTCGTACCCGCACCCGGGACGATGCACTGGAGCTTGAGAGACAGTACTGGAATTGATCTTCCCGCACGGTTGGCTGTTGATGAATCGCCATTTCACTAACTACCCGGTAGTTGGTGTAAACGCCGTTAACGACAGTTATCCTTCCAGTCTCCGGTCGACCGAATTGAGATTCTGTCTCCTTAAGCCCTTAGGTCAAAATGCCCGAATTTTAACCGCCGTCATTATTGGTTACGTTTGTAATCTTTTTTGCGGTTCCTCAGTACTCTTTTCGGCCCCGCCAAACAATTAGACAATAGTGCGCAAGGATTCTCCGTTTGTAGCCCTCGAAACGTTCAGAGCAACGTTGAAAGACCTTAGGACTGGATGAGATGGTCACACGCCCAAAGAGAACGAGTCACACCCTCGGCTCGCTGCGGTCTACTAAGGTTCAGCGAAAACACATTGTGCGCGTTATCGCAGTCATGGTAGCCGCCCTGGGGCTCCTCGGATTGTTTAAGTACGTGTTCCAGGCTCATCTTCGGCCAGACGGTATTGTGCTGTTTGTGGCCATGGTATGGGCCTTGGTCTTCGTGCTTGGTCGGTTGCAAAGCGAAGACACAGGCACACAAGACGCCGTCACTGGATCTGAAAAATTGCAATCCCAGAAAATGGAGGCTATCGGTCGGCTCGCAGGAGGAGTGGCCCACGATTTCAACAATTTGCTCGCGGTGATTAACGGCTACAGCGATCTGCTGTTAGAGAGTGTTGGCTCATCTGACCCCAATCGAGCAAAGCTTGAACAGATTAAACAAGCTGCAACCAGTGCCGCTTCTCTCACCCGCCAGTTATTAATGTTTAGCCGTCAGCAGGTCATTCAGCCAGTGATCTTGGACATTAACCAGATCGTTGCCAATACCGAGAAGATGGTTCGACGCTTAATCAAGGAGAACATCGAATTCACAGTGATGCTGGATCCCACGCTCGATCGCGTAAACGCGGATTCCGGGCAGATCGAACAAGTAATTCTGAATTTGGTAGTCAATGCGCGCGATGCTTTGCCGAACGGAGGAAAGCTGTGCATCCAGACGAACAATGTGCGAGTGGATGAGGATTCCGCTCCTGCTGGAGCAGGTATACCACCCGGCCGCTTCGCGCTGTTGCAGGTGACCGACACAGGAACAGGTATGGACCAGCGGACCCAGGCACACATTTTCGAGCCATTCTTTACTACGAAAGCATTGGGCAACGGCACCGGATTAGGTCTGGCGACGGTCTACGGAATAGTGAAGCAGAGCAACGGCCATATCGAAGTGCGAAGCAGGTTGGGGCATGGCTCATCCTTCAAGATCTATCTCCCTGCTGTGGAGCAAGCAAAGGCGAATCACGAAACCGGCAAAGACAGCGCCAACCCGGCGTTTTCGGGAGAAACCGTGCTCGTGGTCGAAGATGCACGATCACTTCGTGATTTGATTTGCGAAGCTTTGACTAAGTTTGGGTGCACCGTCCTATCTGCGCGCGATGGCCAGGAAGCTTTACGGATCGTTAAGCAACAACAGACTGCGATCGATCTCCTCCTCACAGATGTTGTTATGCCTGGAATGAACGGCCCGGCTCTTGCAAAGGAAGTCCGCTTGCTCTGCCCGGGAACGAAGATACTCTACATGACCGGCTACAGCGGCGAGTTTCTCCGGGCTGACATGTTGATTCCAGGCGTGTCGCTCATCCAGAAGCCCTTCGCACCTGCAGACCTCGGACGCAAGATCAGCAAGATGTTGGCGGGCAAAGCCCGCGAAAGTTCGCGAGAGGCCGCTTCCTCGCACGAGACCGCGGCGGCTCCAAAAGCCGCCACGGCGCGAACATCCGCATAAACTGCACTAGGTCGCCGCATTGCGATTCTGACCTTGTGCCTTACGTCTACCCGGAATCGAGCGATTGTTGACGCAAAAAGGAAGCTTGGGAGGCGGCCAAGAAACGTGCGGGAGTTGAGTGTCGCTTTCACGACTTACGGCACACGGCAGTGAGCCGGATGCTTGATGCCGGTGTTCCGATCTCCAAGGTCGCTAAAATCGTCGGCTGGAGCGCCGCTACTATGGTTCGCATGGCAGCGCGCAAACGGTCACTTTGCATTGGATGATCTCCGCGGCGCAGTCGAGAGCATCAGCAGGCCGGTAATTCAGGAGGGGTCCCCGCTAAATCCCCCGGGTATCGAACAGATCACAAGCAAGAATGTTAACTAAGCGGCTGAAAAGAAATGGCTCCTCAGGTAGGACTCGAACCTACAACCCTCCGGTTAACAGCCGGATGCTCTGCCATTGAGCTACTGAGGAGTGGGAGCGCGCTTACATGCGCGCTTGAATTGTCAATAAAATCATATCAGAGGCTGCGGCTGAT
>DATKEN010000036.1:0-2364 GCA_035512155.1 Terriglobales bacterium
CTGGGGCCTTTTCTCAACTCGGCGGCTGATAGCCCGCAGGTCTGACGTATCCGCTCGAAAAAGCGGCAGAAACTTACGCGCATGATGAGCGGCAACGCAGAGTTCCGCGTCGTTCTGAAGATTTGGACTCCAGCGCATACAGCCAATGGAACAAAACAATCCGCTCACTAGCTTCTGGATACCCGAATCGCAGGCGTGGAAGGAACTTAGAAATGCCAAATACACAGAAAACAGCAATCGTTACCGGCGCCTCACAGGGGATCGGCGCGGGACTCCAGCTCCTCCTTAGGCTTCCGGAATTCATGAGCGCGTCGGCTGGCGAAACGGACTGCACAAATCTGCGCCAGACAGCGCGTAGGCTGGCAACGATTGGTTGCCTTTCCCGTTTTTCGAGCTGATGAAGTTGAAGCGTTTCAAAATCGAGAGTCAGATTTGGTGCATGCGGGCATCCGCAAACACTCAAGCCTCTTTCGCTTTTGCCGCCGCGGTAAATGCCGCCGCATTCTTTCGCACAAACTCCTGCACGCTCAGCGGTCGTTGCCCCGTCAGCGTCACCACGTCGTCCGACGTCCGGTCGAAGCGCCCTGCGCGATGCAGATCGCCCATCGCCGCCAGGTGGTTCACCAGGTGAACCGGCCAGCCTCGCTTGAGCAGCTCGTCCCGCCACGGTTCAACGGGAATGTCCTGAAAGGTGATTGTGCGGCCCAGCGCCTTCGAATACTCCTGTGCAAAGAAATGCATGTTCTCGGACTGCGGACCCGTCAGGTGATAGATCTTGCCGATGTGCGGCTGCGGATTGGCGAGCAGCGCGGCGATCACCCGCGCAACGTCTTCCGCTGCCACCGGCGAAGTCTTGCCCTCCCCGAACGGTAGCCTGATCTGATCGGATTCCCTGACTGAATCCGGAGTCAAAGTCAGGAAGAAGCCTTCGAGAAACACTGTCGGCCGCACGTGGACAACCGGCAGACCGGACCAGTTCAGCGCCTGCTCGGCGAGCCAGTGCAGCTTGTGCTGCGGGCTCGGAGTAGTTTCGGTGATGCTCATCTGAGAGACCGTCATCTGTGACATATTGATGAACGCCTTCACGCCGCGATGCTTCGCCACCGCCGACGCATTGACCGTCGCGGCCAGGTAGGCATCCGAAACCGACATGCCGAAGTACATCGTCTCGCAGCCAGCAATCACCCTATGCATGGAATCGAGATCGAGCAGATTGCCGACCACCACCTCCGCACCCAGACCGCGCAATGCTTGCGCGCGCTCGTCTTCATTTCGCACCATCGCCCGCACCGCCTTGCCTTGCTTCAACAGCAGTTCCGTGACCGTGCGTCCTACCGCCCCGACGCGGCCCGCCGCGCCGGTAACCAGAATGGGATTGGCCATGTTTCTCTCCTGTGCGTTCACTTTAATCTAACTCAGATTTGTTGACAGTGCAGACTGAATTCGGCGGTACGGGTACCCGGCTCATGACGCGCCTGCCGCTCGCGCCGCTCTAGCCGTGCTCTTCCGGGCTTCGATGGCCTTGACGGAGTTTACAAACGTCTTTTCCAGAAAATTGTCCCGCCCGAATCAAGGTCGAACGCAGCAGGATCGCGTCAAGATTCATTCGAGTCAGCTCGCCTGTAGCAGGCTTCTGAGAGTCCTACACTGTCACGGCCAATTCCCTTTCCCCGGCTCGTCAACAATCCCAGAAGGCGCATCCCAGACCGTATAATTAAGGATGCCTTTTACATTTCGCAGAGCGTTCCGTAACAGTCCGAATCGAACCTGATCTTAGCCCCTGGCGTGCGGCACTTCTACGCAAAGCCCGTTTTCCGGCCAAGTGGGCTCAAGACCTTGAATAGCTCCACACTAGCCGACCTCCCGGTACTAATCTCCTCGATGAGGGGATTGGCGATTTACCACTCATCGCGGAGGTCGTAGCAAGCCAATTGGCAAAGATCACTTGCCCAACGGGCCGGCAATACATCGAGAACAGGTTCCAACGGCAATCCGCATCCCCCGGCCCCTGATGCCAGGGCCTCCGCCGTGACGGCTCGCGCTCCTGCGCAGGTTGCGGTGGCACTCTAATCCTCAGGTTTATGAGTAACTGCTCAAGGAAGCCTATTTGTTAAACCATGCACCCAGCTGCGATACGCGGCGCATGGGGAAGCATAAATTAGCGCAGGTGTCAGGGTTCAGAGATCAGGAAACAGAAATCGGGAACTCCAAAATCCACACTTGACATCGACGGATAATTCACTACCATATGGTTGTGGATAAGTTAGATACAACATTTGCGGCTCTGTCTGATCCAACCCGCCGGGCGATGATCGAACGACTCTCCCATGGGCCTGCCTCTGTGCATGGATTGACGGAACCGTT
>DATKEN010000037.1:0-2023 GCA_035512155.1 Terriglobales bacterium
ACTGGACGCGGAAATCTCGGCATTGAGGATTACGAGGACTTCATCCAGACAGACGCGCCCATCAATCCGGGTAACTCTGGCGGCGCGCTTATCAACGACCGAGGTGAATTGATTGGAATAAATACCGCGATCATTACTCACGGGTCCGGTGGCAACCAGGGCATCGGCTTCGCTGTTCCCTCGAATCTTGCTCGCACAGTCATGGAAGAAATCCTGAAAAGTGGAAAAGTGACGCGCGCCTACCTGGGCATCTACCCACAGGATGTCACCCCTGCAATCGCCAAGGCGTTTGGAGAAAAGGATCCCCGCGGTGTCCTGATCGGCGATGTCAGCCCGAACAGCCCTGCTCAGGCCGCTGGGTTACAGCGTGGCGATTTTATACTGGAGGTTAATGGCAAGCCAATGACGGGCAGCAATCAGCTCCGCATGGCCATATCGATGATGCAGCCTGGCTCAGAAGCCAAACTAAAAGTGATCCGTGACGGCAGCCAGCGCGAGCTCACGATCAAGCTACATGAATTGCCGACGGAACACGCCGAGAATAACAACGAGAAAAGCGACCAGCAGCAGGCCTCGGCGGGCGTCGAAGTCGCCAACCTGACTCCGCAAATTTCGCAACACTTGAATCTGCCCCCGATGACAACCGGGGTCGTGGTGAAGAGCGTGAGCCCGTCCAGTCCGCTGGCCGACTCAGGACTCGAGAAAGGCGATGTCATACAGGAAGTCAACCATCAACCCGTGAAAAGTGTCTCGGACTTCTACGACGCCATGCGAAAGGATGCCGCAAATCCTTTGCTCCTTGTGAACCGCGGCGGCCGGACACTCTTTATTACCGCCTAAAAACCGACTCTGTACATTCCTCTCTCTGGGATCCCAGTTAGGAGTTGGGATCCCTAGCGAGGGATGCGGGCTGCAACTTCGTTGAACTTGTTCTTGCCAGAATCAAGACTCTCGATATAGTGAAATCAAAATGAAAACAATTAAAGGGTTCAGGGACCTTATCTCGCTCAGCTCCAAACAAATGGAACGGCTACGCAAGGAACTCCGAGTACGCATCTCGCGGGAAGAACTCGGTCAAGCCCGGCGGGTAGAAGCCCTAGACCGCATCTTCACTGTTTCACAAACGAACCCAACGGCCTTCCATCAGATCTGGATTCAGCCGCTCTTAGCCGCGGGCCTGAGCCTCGAAGCTGCAATTGACCACATCTTCGCTTCCTACTTTCAACCAAACTAAAGCGGAATGGCTGCGGGCCACGTCGAGGATCGACGCTGCTACCCACGAGGTGTACTAACAAGGCTAACACCGGTCAGCAGCAATTCCGGCGTGGACATTGAATCTGCGGTTGAAAGGCCCCCGCCGCTGCTTGCGATAGAAACGACTCACATTAGCATCTACAAAGACCAGTTCCGGGAGCGCGGTTCTTATTCCCCGCCATCGAGGGTGAAAGTCAATAGAAACGGCGACAAGGCGGCGAGCTATGGCGTCTGGAGTGCCCCCCGACGGAAAGTTCGGCAGTGACTGCTTTCGTTTCAACTCCAAAATGCGACAGCCGATCACGATTCTCATACCGCCGGAATTAATTCGGCCGCGAGAGATAAGAATTTCTGTCGACTCCATCGAATCAGCCAGATGACCAACTCCGCCAAATTTGGCTTACACGCAAGGCCTGGTAGGTAGCTAACTCTGGTCCCATCAACTACCCGCTTCGGGCACCCCGCTCGTCAGTCGGAATGTATAAGGCTCCCGAGACCGTGGGCGTCGAAAGGTCCGGCAAATTTACGCCGTGAGCTCACGCATAGGGCTCATGCAGGTGAACAGGCGCAGTGACCCTCCGGACGCGCAGATTGATCATTTCCACAAACGCGCAGAAGGCCATCGCGAAATAGATATAGCCCTTCGGTATGTGCAGGCCCAGACCCTCGCCAATCAAGGAGACACCAATCAAAAGCAAGAACGACACCGCAAGAACTTTCACGGTGGGGTGGCGATTCACGAAGGAGCTAATGGGACCGGCGGAAAACA
>DATKEN010000038.1:0-112380 GCA_035512155.1 Terriglobales bacterium
GTTCTGCGCAGCCGCTGCCAGGAAGAACTGCTCCCGGACGAACTTCATGCGGCGCAAGCGTAAGCGGCGCAGCCCGATCTGATTCTTCAGTTCCGCAAACAACGCTTCCACTTTTTTTCTCTGCCGTTGTGCCTTCGCGAACTCTTCCGTGTTCGCTAGTTCGCGGGCGCGTTGTCGGGCGGGTTCATGCTGGTGAATGACAAGGCTACGGAAGGCTGCACTGGTGCACTGTGGTCTTAGCGAGCATGCTCCACAACGTTTGCGCGTCCCGATATAGGTCCAAGCGCGATTCCGATGACTGCGGCCACCGTAGTTCAGCGGCTGGCCCGCGGGACAGATATAGCGATTGTTTTCCGCTTCGTAAGTAAAACGCTCAGGACCGTAGAACGGGCTGTTCTTGCGGTGGATGCTATCGCGGGTCCGCATGTAGGGAGTGATGCTCCGATCTGCCAACCATTGCAAGAACTCCCCGTTGCCGTAGGTCGTATCCGCCGCCACCGATTCGGGCGCTCGTCCTTGCCAGGCGGCGAAACCTGTGATCATGTCTTGTGCCGCCACGGTCTCCTGGCTCATCCGTGCTGCCGTGGCTTGCACGCTCACGATCACGCAGCTGGCGTTGTCCACCAGATAGTTGTCGTAGTAGCCCAGACGAGCTGGCGTGCCGCCTTTGGTGGCGTAGGTGGAATCGGGATCAGTGGTCGACACCTGATCCTGCTCATGCACCGGTTCCTCCACCGGATTCTGCTGTTCCAGTTCCTGCAGATACTGACCTACCGCATAATGGACCTCGGCTGCTTCCGCCAACTGCTCGCGTGGAATGCGGCTCTGCTGGGCCGCATTGGCTTCGACAAAACTGCCATCGACCGACAGCTCTTTCCCTCGTACCAGCCCCACTTCCACGCACTGCTTCACGATCCGTTCGAATAACTGCTCGAACAGCTTCGATTCCTGAAACCGCCCGTGCCGGTTCTTGGAGAACGTAGAGTGATGGGGAATCTCCTGATCGAAACCCAGGCCGGTGAACCAGCGCCACGCCAAGTGCATGCGTAGTTCTTCCACCAGCTTCCGCTCGCTGGTGATGCCGTATAGATACCCGATCAACAACATGCGCAGCAGGAGTTCGGGATCAATCGAGGGCCGTCCGGCCTCGCTGTAACGGTCTCTCAATTGCTCCCGCACAAACTCGAAGCTGATGTGCTTGTCGATGAGCCGTAGCAGATGGTTTTCAGGAACCTGATCTTCCAGACGGAAGTAATAGAACAGCGCTTCTGAACGGGCGTGGTGCCCCATCATGATCAGCAGGCCTCCGAGATTCGAAATCCAGCGCAGCATGGTAAGGAACTTTTTCCTTCTACCATGCTTCCGCTAAATCTCACCCGCTAATCTCAGTGACTTTTTCAACACCCACAGTCGATGGCGCTCATTGAGGGGTTTGAGCGTAAAGGGATATTTCGCCAGTCAATTAGTCCTTGGTGTCTTGCGGCTGCCCACCTCTCACGTTCTGCACGGCTTCGTTGCACACGTTGAGTGGTTGCTCCATAGCATCGAGGGCGAGTTGTGCTTCATTGACTGCAGGCAGTATGTGGCTCGCGTCTGCCGAGTTCCGCGCTCGCTGAACGGCGGATTTGGCATTGTTGTAGTTTTTTAAGATGATTCGCATTGCTGTCTGGCAGTTTTCCAGTTGAGTTTGCGCGTTTGGAGAAGAAGGCTCCCGCTGGCCGGTCGCCGCTAGAACAATCAAGGACAGCACCACCAAGATTCCCGCGATTGCCCGTTTTACACGCATCTCTTCTACCTCGCTGGAATTAATGTAGCCAACCAATTAAACCACAGAGTTAAGAACACAACAGCATCCCCGCCAATGCTTAGCGGGCCATTTGTGGTCGACAGACAGCACGTCATGGTTGACGAAAGCAGGCGTTTGCACAACTTTGCGCTTTTCATTCGCCAATCCCGCCCCTCGATCCGAGGCCAGCCGGTCCCAAAAAGGCACTATAAGCAAGGGCTGATGCAATGGACGATCGAGATAAGAGAATGCGATAGAGGGGTGAAATTTTCGCGCATATCCAATTTCCCCGGCTTTCATTGACTTGGCCGCGCGGCCCACCTAACATACCTCGACTCATGATCGGCGAAACCATCTCGCACTACCGCATCGTCGAGAAGCTGGGCGGCGGCGGTATGGGTGTGGTCTACAAGGCCGAGGATGTGAAGTTGCACCGCTTTGTAGCGCTGAAGTTCCTGCCGGACGAGGTAGCCAAGGACTCCCAAGCTCTGGCCCGTTTCCAGCGTGAAGCGCAGGCGGCATCTGCTCTCAACCACCCGAATATCTGCACCATCTACGAGATTGATGAACAGAATGGCCAAGCCTTCATCGCCATGGAATTTCTGGATGGGGTGACACTGAAGCACATGATCACCGGCCGTCCGCTGGAGAATGAGACATTCCTGTCGCTGGCCATCGAGATTGCCGACGCACTCGACGCCGCGCACGCGGAAGGCATTGTTCACCGTGACATTAAGCCGGCGAATATCTTCGTCACCAAGCGCGGGCATGCGAAGATCCTCGATTTCGGGTTGGCCAAACTTACTCCGGTGGCTGGCAGGGTGTCCGAGATGGCGGGAGCCATGACCGAAGCAACCGCAGCCGTCAGCCTGGAGTACCTGACCAGTCCGGGGACCGCGATCGGGACCGTGGCCTACATGTCCCCCGAGCAGGCCAAAGGGAAAGAACTAGACCCCCGCACTGATCTGTTCTCGTTTGGCGCCGTACTGTACGAGATGGCCACCGGGACGGTGCCTTTTCGTGGTGATACCTCAGCAACCATTTTCGATGCGATTCTGAATCGTGCACCATTGCCTGCCCTACGCCTGAATCCGGACTTGCCTCCAAAGCTGGAAGACATCATTAACAAAGCTCTGGAGAAAGACCGCAACCTCCGCTATCAGCACGCTTCCGACATGCGGACAGACCTTCAGCGATTGAAGAGAGACACGGATTCCAGCCGCCAAGTGGTCGCGGCGGCCGAACCTGTGTCTCCGGTTGCGCCCTCAGGTACGGTTCCCACCGCGCGTGAATCTGGATCTAGCCAGCGGCTCGCAGTTCCGGCCGAGCCCACCCCGGAAATCCCTGGCGAGAGTGTCGCTCAACCAGCGCAGCCCCAATTGCCGAAGAGCGCACCTTCACCAGTTGCCGCCAAGCTCCCTTGGAAAATCCTTATCCCCGCCGTCGCAATACTCGTCATTCTCATCGTCGGCGGCCTGTTTTACCGCTCCCGCAAGACGCAAGCGCTCACTGAAAAAGACACCATCGTCGTCTCCGACTTCACCAACACCACCGGCGAGACCGTCTTTGACGACACGCTGAAGCAGGCCCTCACCACGCAACTTGAGCAGTCGCCCTTTCTCAACATCCTCCCCGATCAGAAGGTGCGAGAAGCCCTGCGGCTGATGGGCCGTTCTCCCAGCGAGCGGCTCACGCAAGACGTCGCCCGCGAAGTCTGCCAGCGCGCCCAGTGCAAGGCCATGCTGGCCGGATCAATCTCCAGCCTGGGCAGCCGTTACGTACTCGGCCTCAAAGCGGTGAATTGCAACACCAGCGACTCCCTGGGCAGCCAGCAAACTGAAGCCGACAGCCGCGAACACGTTCTGCAGGCGCTGGGCAAAGCGGCCACCGCCGTGCGCGAAAATCTGGGCGAATCGCTGGCCTCCATTCAAAAATTTGACACTCCCGTCGAGCAGGTCACCACACCCTCCCTCGAAGCGCTCAAAGCCTACAGCCTGGGCATGAAAACCCGCGCCGAGAAGGGCGATGCCGAGGCTCTTCCCCTCTTGCGCCACGCCGTTGAACTCGACCCAAATTTCGCCATGGCTCACGCCCGCGTGGGAATCATCTATTCCAACTTGGGAGAAAGCGATCAGGCCGCGAACTACACCACCAAGGCCTATGAGCTGCGCGAGCGGGTCAGCGAGCGGGAGAAGTTCTACATTGCGTCCCACTATCACCAGGTGGTCACGGGAGATACCGAGCAGGTAATCCAGGTTCTTGAGTTGTGGAAGCAGACTTATCCCCGCGACTATCTGCCTTATTCCCTGCTGGCCTTCGAGCACGACAATAATACGGGCCAGCATGACAAGGCTTTGGCCGAAAATCAGGAGAGCTTGCGGCTCGAGCCCAACAACGTACTCAGTTACGAGAACTTGGGCTTTAATTACCTCACTCTGAATCGCTTTGACGAGGCCAAGGCAGTCGCCGAGCAGGCGCAGGCCCGCCAGTTGGATGAGCCGTTCATGCACATCTTGCTCGCCGATCTGGCATTCCTTCGCGGCGATTCAGCAGAAATGGACCGTCAGTTCGCCGTGGTAGCGAGCCAACCCGCGACCGAGAACCAGAGCTTTGCATTCCAGGCCGATGTCCAGGCTTCCGTCGGACGCTTATCCAAAACGCGAGAATTGTTCCAACGCGCGGTGGAATCGGCCCAGCGCAACAGTTTGAAGGAGCAGACTGCCAATTGGCAGGCAGCGGGAGCGCTGTTGGAGGCATATTTTGGAAATCGGGATCGTGCCAGGCAAGAGGCTGCTGCCGCGTTGGCCATCACTTCCACTCGAAACGTGCAACCGCAGGCGGCTCTCGCCTTCGCCTGGGCCGGCGACGCCACCCGCGCCCAGGCCGTCGTCGCCGATCTCGCCAAGCGCTATCCGAAGAATATTCTCATCAGCTCCTATTTCGTGCCCACAATCCGTGCAGTCGTCGAACTGAATCGCGGTAATGCCTCCGCCGCCCTCGATCTCCTCAAGGAGACCATTCCCTACGAGGCCCAATACTGCATGGACGCTGCCTACGCGCGCGGCCAGGCTTATCTCGCGAGTCGTCAAGGCACAGCAGCCGCAGCCGAGTTTCAGAAAATGCTCGACCACCGCGGTCTGATGAACGTCTGCCCACTGATGTCGCTCGCCCATCTCGGCCTAGCCAAGGCGCGCGCCCTGAGCAGTGACAGCGCCGCCGCGCGCACCGCCTATCAGGACTTCCTCGCCCTCTGGAAAGACGCCGACCCTGACATCCCCATCCTGAAGGAAGCCAAGGCAGAGTACGCAAAGCTGCAATGAGGTCGTAGGACGCACTCCTCACCTCCATCGAAATAGCGAAGATGGCCGTAGTGCCATCCTCGCCCTTTGGACGCGCCCGTCGATGATTGGCTTATGGGCGAACAAATAGCGAATATGATAGATTGACATTGTGGCGCTTAAGGCCTGTACCGTCGTTGTCCACGATCTGAACCAGATCGAGCACGCAATCGATGTGACGGCCGAGTCCCTGTACGAAGCCGTCGCCCAGGCGCTCGCTGCGCTGCGCGGTCATGACTGGGTCGGCGATATCGGGAAAGGACTGACCACCGTTACCGTGAAGGTCCGGCATCCCGAGGTTACGCATGTTCTCAAACTTCAGGATTTTGAAAACTGGCTCAACAGAGGCTGCAAGAGTCCGGCAGATACAGCGCTGAAGATGAGGCTGCGGCAGATGCTGGGCGCATGGGCAAACAATAATAAGAAGGAGGATTCAATGCGATGGGCTGGAGCATTGCGGCGGGAACCCCCGGACGCCGGTGATCTTGTGAACATTTGTGAAACGGCATTTGTTTGCATGCTTCCCCACAAGTGTTACGAAGCGTCCTAGCTCCCCCAATCTGTGAAAGCTGATAGGGCCCGTGATGATTGTAGTTGCGGTCAGAGGCAAAAACGCAGTCGCAGAACCTTGCACTTTGAGCGCAAATCGCTGCAAGCACTAATCGAGAGCTTCGATTCAGACGCCGAACGGGTTAAGGGCAGCTTTGCTCGGCGCTGAGAAGGGCTGAGGGCTTGCTCTACTTCATCAGGTAGAAACTTTGGGGACAGAGCGAGCGCGATGGGATTTTAACTAAGCAGCGTCGAGAAGCTTCGAGACACTCTGCAATGGAATCCGGACCCAGGACGGCCGGTTGTTGAGTTCATACCCGAGCTCGTATACGGCCTTGGTGATGACGTAGCCATCCAAAAGGACCGCAAGTTCTTCACGGCTCTGAGGAACAAAAGAGGCGGAGCCCGAAGTTCTCAGATACGCTTTGAGGAAAGTAGCAGAAACCCACGTCTGCCAATATTGCGCCCAGAAATCCAAAGCATTGAGTCTCTCTTGCGTAACTTCTCGGCCGCTGATTTCTGCAAGAAGTGGTACGTAGGCCGCGTAGTGAAACGAGCGCAGCATTCCAGCAACGTCCTGCAGGGGTGAGCTTTTGCTTCGCCGCTCGCTCAAAGGCCGGGCTGGCTCTCCCTCGAAATCGATAATGACAAAGTCATCGCCAGTGAAAAGGACTTGCCCCAGATGGTAATCGCCGTGGACGCGCGTACGCATTGCGGAAATCTTGAGCCCTTCAAGCAAACGGACGCGCTGGCGTAGCCCCTCCTCGATCTATAGGAAAAACAAAAATCCATTTCAGTGAACAAACAACCAATGAGCGCGCGGCGGTGCCGACGGTGTCGGATATCTTCTGATGGCGGCGAATTCTATCGACTACTGGATGGCTTTGCTTGGAGAGCGACGTTCGTCCCAGTAGACTTTGCAAGTGTCGGCTGAAAAGTTACTGTCAGCGGTTGGCTGCCATAGCGTCCCGCAGGCGCAATCGATATGATCCCAGAACCGTGCCTGATCGATAGTCCCGTCTGGAGATAGCCAGGTCGAAACATCGTATCGGCCCTCAATCCATAACTTGTTGTTTTGCATGTTCAACCTGATTGCCGAAATGAACTGACGACTGTAGCCGGTGAAAAGGACGAGTTCCCTGGTCTCAAAGGTCCCGATTATGGCGGCGCTAAGCAACACCAGACCGACTGCGGCCAAGGGGTGGTCATAGCCGTCGTTGTCCCTGTCGTCCTCGAGTTCCGGGTATACGGTTTGAAGGGTTGGCCGCAGATCCGCAACCGTAAAAAGTTTGCTCATCACGTCTCCGTTCGAGAGAATCAGTTACTGGTCCTTCGTGCAGCTTAGTAAATGAAGCCGTTCCTTCGGTCTAATGGAGCAAATGCGTACCGGGCTATCGGCTTCAGCCGACGGACCCACTGCATCGGTTGGCCGACACTATCGATAAGAGGATCTACACCGAAATACCTGCGGAGCGAATCCGCCCAACTTAATCTTGGGGGGCGAGGGCGCTTGTTCTGACCCAACAGTACAAAGAGTGCCGCAGAGGTTTGACCTTTGGAACGTGGTGCCAGCAGTCCAAAATAGCGAATCGCGTGTCGGTAGCGATCCGGGATGTGCTCGGCCAAAGCAGCAACGAAGTCAGAGAGCGAATGCCGGGTCGTCACCGGCCGCTTTTGCCTCTTATCGTTCGTCCAAAACTCGACTTCTGCATCCGTGACCCTCAAAAGGCGACGCTGAGCAATGGGTGGGCGACGAGCGTACCGTGCCGCATATCGTAAGAAGTGCCATTTTGACATTGACTCGCGTATGTAAATGATCCACGTGGGGCGTTCGTGCTCTGCCGTCAGAACCTTGCCGAGATTCTTGGTGTCCGACTTGATTACAAGCGCCTTCAGCGCCTGGCGCAGATAAGTGATGACGGCATAGCGCCACATCTCCATCACCTCGTCTTTGTCGAAGCACAGCCGGACCATCCAGCGGCCTTCCGACTCCTTCAACCCGCCGGCTGAAACCAAAATGTGGAGATGAGAATTGAAATTTAGGTATCCGCCGAAAGTGTGCGGCACCACCATGATTAGTAGGCGGACACCGTAGTTAGCTTTCATCCACTCCTGTATGACCGCCGCCCCCAGCGCAGGCAGGTCGTGAAGCAGATGGCGGTTCTGCTTAAAGAGGGGCCAGAGAACACTTGGCATCGTAAAAACAAGGCCGGTATAGGGAATATCGGGAAGTGCAGCCCATTGCTGCCGCTGCCACAAGAGCGTGGCGCGATACCCGCAACTCGGACAAGCTCTCGATTTGCAGGTGTGGTAAACGAGCTTCTGCTCGGTTTCTGAGGCATAGACTTCCGCGCCCAAAGTAGGAGTCCGGCAATTTATGATTTTCTCGAGGTTCTCGCGGACAGCGGGACGGGTCTCGTCGCGATCCCAGTGACTTCGTGTAGCGGTCACAATCTGCTTTAACGGTTGTTTGATACGCATGTCAGTGTTAACTCCTCTTGCGATCTCAGATCTCGGAATAACTCTTCGGTCACGAAAACAGCCCTCCCCGGAGCTTTTATGAAGACCACGCTGACCGGATCGAATTTGCTGGAATCGAGCGCGGACAATTGGCTGATCAGACCGCTGAGATCGGTTACGGCTGGCGAGCTTTTCGATCGATGCTTCCCCACGAGACTCCGTATGGTTTTCTTGATGCCCTTTTCGCTCTGATAGAACCTCAAAGCTTCCCGCTGATTGTCGGGTAATTCCTTGCTCCAGACCCAGGCCCGATGGATGCTAATCTCTCCGTTGCGTAGGGCCTGCATGAGTTCCGGTTGCGCCGTCATCCTCACTTGCTTGACCTTGCTCACGTTCCCTACAGACACACCTGCGGCAGCGGCAATTTTGGACCGGACATCCACCCGGTGCAACTTCTGTCAAATTTGACGAACCTTTGTTCTGACCACCGGCGCATTGATTCGACCGGGCCTTCACCACGAGACCTGGTTCAAGGTCTAGTGCCAGCAATGTCCGGCTAAAGGCATTCCAGGCGGTTGATCGGTGATGTTTTTGCAGCAGGTGTTGGAGTGTCTCCGTCTCGCCGAGCTTACACACCAGGCAGAGTAGTGTTGCTCGCCCCTTCGATCGTGCCAGTTTCACCCGACCATACCGGTCAAGAATCGTGCGGTCCGGAGTGATCGTGATGGGTTCTCGAAACGCGAGATCACCAAGGTCAACGAGTGCGGAAAATTGGGTCGTGTCCTAATTTCGTGGGTGACACTTTTCAAGGCCGCCCACAAAACCTGCACCCGGTCGGTACTGGTCTTGTTCACAGTCTGCATAGTGCCCGCGTGGTCCGTCGTATTCGACGCTGATCTCCACGACAAGTTTAGTGCCGCTCATCAGAGCTTTGTATGCGGGTCCATCCATACTCCCGTCGAAATGAATGTATTGTCCGGGATTGAGTGTCTTGGGAACAGATTGCTCCTCGGTTCCTTCCAATGTTATCTCTCTTCCCCCGAAAAAGCCTCTCCAACTAGCCCGAAAATTGGTTCCCGGAAGTGGACCGAAGTTACTCACTTGAAACTGAAAAGCAATCTCATTGGTCGTTTTAGTTGGAACCAAGCTTTGCACTTTCTCGCCCTTAGCATTTGGGAGCGAGAGATAGACAATATGGACTCCTCCCTCTCCGATATACGGGCGGGTAGCGGCCTCAGCAGTATCCGCTTGTTTCTTAGCGGCAACCGCCAAGTCGTGAGTATCAACCCCACCCTCATGCATCTCCTTCAGTTGGTTTCAGTATCCATATCGTGAATGCGCTAGTAGCGGCCAATACGAATGTAAAAATGGCCATCCAGATCGTAGCCACAGCAGTTCGACGCGCAGCTTTGTCAGTGGGGGTCTCGTTTTGTTTCTTGGCTGCTCGCTCGTCCCTCTTGCGTTTTATATAGCCGACGAACCTAACCCACCCATTCTTACGCGGTGCCTCTATTTGGGCACCGGGGTTACTGCTTTCGTCCTCATTTTCCACGGCATTTACCTCATGGTTGGATTATTGTAACACAAAAAGGCTTGACAACTATAGAGTTTATGTAATACATTAAGTGGCATGGCAAACGTACTCGGCACCGACAAGCAAATCGCGGTCATCGGAGCACTGGCGGAAGGTTCCAGCATCCGATCAATCGAGCGCATGACGGGCATTCACCGCGATACCATCATGCGGCTTGGTGTGAAAGTCGGTAAGGGCTGCGAGATGCTGCTAGATTCCAAGATGCAGGACTTGGGCTGCCACTATCTACAGTTCGATGAAGTGTGGGGATTTATCGGCAAGAAGGAGCGGCACGTCAGGGTTGATGACGACCCGGAGCTTGGCGACGTGTGGACGTACTGTGCGATAGATGCTGAAACCAAGCTAGTGCCGACATTCAAGGTAGGGAAACGGAACCGGGCAACTACAACAGCCTTCGTGCAGGACGTTGCCAGTCGGTTGCGAAATCGCGTGCAGATTTCTACCGATGCTTTGCACGGGTATGTTGAGGCCGTTGAGCAATCATTTGGCGCGGATGTGGATTACGGGCAAATCGTGAAAGTGTATACCCATGATGACGCACAGCATCCAGAGCGGAAATACAGCGCACCGCATTTCGCTTCTGCCATGCGCAGGCCCATCGTTGGCAATCCTGAGATGGAGCTGGTTTGTACCAGCCACATTGAACGCCTAAACGCGACCACACGACTTCATGTAAAGCGGCTCGCGCGCCTGACGCTGGCATTCAGTAAGAAGCTAGAAAATTTCCAGGCTGCCGTAGCCTTACATTTCGCCTATTACAACTTTGTGAGACGGCATAACACGCTGCGCTGTACGCCAGCGATGGCGGCTGGAATCGAGCGAGACTTCTGGTCTGTGGATGATCTAATAGAGGCAACCGCGTGACCTACGTTGAAGATTTGAAAGACGTGATTCGACGACTGCATGGCGTCGAATCGAGGCACGTTGAAAGTGTGCCAGTGAAAGAGACATTTCAGGGAAAAACAGTTTGGGAGGGGGTAGTCGAGGTATTTGAGCTAGTCGGCCATCCCAAAGCATTACTGGTCTACGCATGGGCGCATGATGGCGAACACCCAAAAGAGTCAAGCGTTGCCGTATTACAAGTTCCGCCGATCACGTCAGCGGCAGCAGCTGTCAGAGCGGCAATCGTGCAGGAGATGAGGGAACTTGGCGCAGCAGAAGAAGAATAAGAAAGTCGGACGGCCAAAACTGCCGAAGGGTGAAGCCAAGGGGCGTATCGTGCCTGTGCGCTTCGCAGGCGATGATCTCAAGGCCATTACCGCAGCTGCTAAGGCTAACAAGCAAACCATTTCAGAGTGGATTCGGAGCACGTTGAATGCCGCAATTCAGTGACGAGCAGGGCAAATTAGGACACTACCGAAAATTGGGAGGCTGAAACGGTGAGATGATTCCGAACGTAGCTGTGATGTGGGCGGAGTTCGTCCACATGACAGACCACGATCCGGTCATGGAAATCGTCGGATATTTTAGCCGTACACCGAAGGTCTGCGGCCTTGCTGTCCACAACACTCCCCACAACAGCAGCATGTCGCTAGCAGTCTTTACGGTGCCCGCCCGTGCGCTGCTAGTACTGCTAAGTCGTTAGATTGTGGGAAGAATTACGCCCTTTCACGGCGGTAACACGGGTTCAAATCCCGTCGGGGACGCCAAATGACTAACTCACAGTGGGCGGCGTTTGAAAACCACGCAAGGGTGCAGAACTTCGCGGGCACAGACTATTGGAAGATAAAGCGTTAACGCCATGCTAAACAAGTGGTTGGAGCCAACAAAAATGCTTACAGGCAAACACATTCGGACCCTGGGACCAGGAAGGGCTTTTGCGGTGGCAGATCGCTACCGAGCAAGTTTCGGAGAGCTCGACACCTCAGCTTGTGGCAACGAGGCCTCCGTTGGCTGCGACGCGCTTGGTAGTGTCCGTGTCGGCGGCACAACCGCCTGCTGGGGCGCGAAATAACGCACCGTCACGTCATCTCCGATATCGACTTCATTCCCCCTAATCCGCACCCCCGGGTGCCTGGGCTTGGCGACCTTCGCCATCTCCCCAGCAATCGGTACGGCCAGAGGCGTCGTGGTGCTATTCGTCGGCAGCTCCCGTCTAGAGACAAACGGCGCCTGTTCCTCCAGGGTATTCGATTTCTGTAGCTCTGCCCCTAAGGGCGAAGCTGGGTGCCGATTGCTGTAGGCAATCAAAGCTACCCCGAGCGCAGCCACGGCTGCTGCCACGGCCATCCACCATGGTTTGTGCGGGCGAATACGCTTTAATTGCTGCGTGGTCGCTGTCACGGCTCTAGCCGGCGCCCAGGGCGCTGGCAAATCCCTGCCCACCGCTATGACGGCTCCGCGAGACCGGTCGATCGCAGGTTCGTTTGGTGGCTCCGGCACAGAGCTACTGTCGGCGGGAAATGTCTGCATGACTTCCGGTTTCTCCGGCGTCTCATGGGTTTCCGGTTTGGCGAACCCGGCATCGCCTGGGATCACCGCTTCCCGGCTACCCTCCTGTTGGTGCTCGACTTCTGATAAAAGTGCTTCACCACAGTTCTCCGCAAAGGGGGCGTCTTCGGGCGGGAGCTCTTCTGCCTGACAGTCGCCCTCAGCGTTGAACTGTAAGAACGGGTGATGGTCGGTCGGGTCGGCGTGCGCGTTGCAGGAGCCGTGCTCCTGTTCTCCACAGACCGGCGTCTGCCCGTCGATATCTAGCAGCACCCGCTGCGGTGAACCCATGGCTGCGATCTGCTCCAGCAGGTCCCGGTTGATCCGCCTCAGACCGTCCAAGCTTTCCTCTTGGCTCAGCACCTCGGTCTCAAACTCGAACCAATGAGATGTACTCAGTTGAATTCGGTCCGGCACATGGGGGCGCTCTACGGGGGTTTTGTTCATGGTTCGGGGAAGACCATCGCCACAATGAGGACCGCTAACAGCCTCGGTTGGGCCCGCAAAATACCCGGCAAGTTTCTTGCCAGCATTGTCGATGGTAAGTACCTGAATCTAGATGCGGTGGTAAGGCATGCTTTCAGCACCGCTGTGACCGAAACTGCACAAAGAAGGCAATTGATTGCGAAAGGGAAAATCGAGATCGGAAGCGACTTACCAGCTGAAGGTCACCGTCTTTTCCACGTATCCGGTTCCCTGAGGGAAGCTGATCTGGATTCTGCGCAGCGCTTCGTGACACGCCAGCGGCCGTTTTGGATCCCGGAGCGAGGTCCACAAAGGTGTTCCCGAGGGGCACGTGATGGAGTTCTGCCTCATTCCAATCCGCCGGCAGACTGGGTGTAACCCTGATCGTGTTTCGCTCCGCATTCACTCCAGACCGAAAAGGCCTCGGATAGCCGGCGAGACTACCATGGCCGAAGACCATAGCTGATGGGACGTACTCCGCCCCAATGGCTGAAAGAACTCGCCCGAAAGCAGCTCGGTGTTTTGAATCTATGCGCGAAGCTCGCTGCGTCCCGCGGGCAGAAGCGCCTGATCGAAGAGGCAACGCCAGCAATCATAAGGTGAGAGGGTATGCCAAGTCACAACCCGCTGGTGACCCTGGCAAACTGGAACCGAACCGAGCGGGGGAATGCCCGAAGCTAGATTGTTACAATGCGCGAAAAGGAATTTCCCATGCCCTTTGTAGATACAAGCAGTCTTCCGGTCATCGAGCGATTGCCCGGCTGGAAGGGACGCTATTTTCATTCGCCCAACATGACCTTCGCGCATTACGATTTCACGCGGGGTTCTTCCATTCACGAGCACTATCATGCCGAAGAAGAGGTCTACGAGGTGATCGAGGGTGAGCTTGAGGTGACCATCGACGGTGTGGCCCAAGTCGCCCGAGCAGGCCTGGTCGCGATCGTGCCGAGCAATGCCCCTCACTCGGTCAAGGCCCTTACTGACGGGCGGGCGATTGTCGTCGATCATCCGGCCAGACTCGATTTCGGCTAGGTGCCAACCCAGGGCGTAGGATTTGTCCTCCCCTGAAAAACCGGCCAATTCTCGTAAGCAGACAATTGCCCGTCCCATCTCCGCGCCGCTTCCGGTATATAATCGCGTGATTTTTCAGGGGGCACTCTGCCCACTAATCCGATCTCTGCCGAAAAAGAATTGTCTTCCCCAGCGATTGCCGCTGATGTCGTTGCCCGCCGCGCTCGTCGTCGGATTACCTTGCGTCTTCTGCCCTATGTGCTCCTGCTTTACGTAATTGCTTATCTTGATCGCAACAATCTGGCCACCGCTGCCCTGCAAATGCCGCACGATCTGGGTTTCAACGATCGCGTAATTGGGTTCGGGGCCGGCATCTTCGCCCTAGGTTACGTCATTTTGGAAATTCCCGGCACCCTCATCGTGGAGCGCTGGAGTGCGCGACGCTGGATTACACGCATCATGATCTCTTGGGGCCTCGTCACCATGGGGATGGCCTTGGTCCGTACACCGCATCAGTTCTACACCGTACGGTTTTTGCTGGGACTGGCGGAGGCGGGATTTTTCCCCGGGATCATCGTGTATCTCACCCACTGGTTCATCTATGAAGATCGTGCCAAAGCGGTGGCCGGTTTCATGGCTGCCATTCCCTTTGCGTACGCAGTCGGTTCCCCAATATCGGGATTGCTACTAGGCGTTCATTGGGGCGGCCTGCGGGGCTGGCAGTGGTTGTTCATCCTGGAAGGTCTCCCCGCGCTCTTCTTTGGCGTCATAACCTGGTTTTATCTGACCGATTGGCCGCATCAGGCAAAGTGGTTGCCCACCGACGAGCGGGAGTGGGTTATCAATCAACTGGAGAGTGAGAAGCGAGCCAAAAAATCCGTCCGCGCCTATACCGTGTGGCAGGCGCTCCGGCATCGCGACGTTCTGATCCTGACGTCGTTGCACTTTGTGCAGAATGGCTCGGCGTACGCTTTGGCCTTTTGGCTGCCCACGATGCTCAAGCGCTTGTCGGGTCTGAGCGATGTCAAGGTCACTCTCCTGGTGGCCTTGCCGAACCTCCTGGGTTTTCTCGCCATGCAGGTGAACGGTTGGCATTCCGACCGCACTGCCGAACGGCGCTGGCACACCGCAATTCCGCTGTGGGTGGCCGCAGCGGCGTTACTGGTGCTAAGCAAGGCGGACTGGGGAACGATACCTTCTCTCTTCTTATTCTCCATTGCCGCCGCCGGCCTGCTCGCCTTTTTGCCCAGCTTCTGGGCCATGCCGTCGGCATTCCTTTGTGATTCCGCTGCCGCGATGGCTACGGGCACCATCAACTGTGTCGCGGCGGGCCTCGGGGGCTTTCTGGGCCCGGCCTTGGTCGGCTATCAGGCCGCGCGAACCCATTCGTTCCGGTCCGGCTTTGCGGTCTTGGTGGTCGCCTTGTTGATTGCAGGGGTGTTGCCCCTGACCTTACGCGTTCGCGGCCACGTCATTTCCCCTTCAGGCGGGCATTGACTTTACGATTCTCAAGCGATTTTCCCTCAAGGAGTCCACCGGTCTGACTGCCGAAAGTCGCCTTCGGAACGGGTCTTCAAGGGTACAATATCCTTGATTATGCGGATGATCCTGGACATTTTCGCGCAAATCTTCCGCACCCTGTGGGCACACAAGCTGCGCTCCTTCCTCACTATGTTCGGCGTAGCCTGGGGTGTGGGATCGTTGTTGCTGCTCGTCGGTTTGGGCGAAGGTTTTCGGTCGGGAAACAAGCGCAACCTGGCTGAATTCGGCGAAGACATCATGTTTATCTTCCCCGGTCGCGCCCCAGTGGTCGCAGGCAGCATGAACTCCGCGCGCAACTATCTGCTGACCTATCAGGACTATGTGGACATCCGCAGAGAAGCTCCCCACGTCCGCAACGCTTCGCCTGTTATTTACCGTGATGACGTACGTGCGGTCAGCGAATTTGCCAGTGCCAACGGGCAGATTGCCGGCGTGGAGCCTCAGTACAACGGGATCCGGTATCTTCCTCTCAAGCAGGGACGCTGGTTCAATGACTTGGACGATGGCCAGAAGCGTAACGTGATCGTCCTGGGCGACGAACTCACCAGGAATCTCTTTCCCGGACGGCCACCGGTTGGCGCCACCATCCTGCTCAATGGCATCAGGTTTGAGGTTATCGGCACGGTGAAGCGGATCGGCCGTGGTGACGAAAACATGACCAACATGCGCGGCTACGTTCCCTTCCGTGTGATGGCGACCTTCTTCCCGCTTAAAGGCGAGAACCACCAAAACTCAATCTCTCTGGTCAATTATCAGCCGCGAGTGCCCGCTGAACACCTGCTGGCCAAGGAAGATGTCCACAAGATCATCGCCCGTAATCACGGTTTCGACTACCACGATGAAGACGCATTCGAAAACCTGGATATGGTTCAGCAGGCCGAGATGATGGGCAAGATCTTCGATGCCATGAATATGTTCCTGGGCACGGTGGGACTCGTGACCCTGACCCTGGGCGCGATTGGTGTTGTTAACATCATGCTGGTGGCTGTCAGTGAGCGCACCCGTGAGATCGGATTGCGCAAAGCCCTGGGCGCCACCAACCGCAGTATTCTGATCCAGTTCTTTTTGGAAGGTATTCTTCTTACTTTATTGAGTGGACTGATTGGCATGGGCCTCGCCGGAGCCTTGATGGCGCTACTCGGTACGCAGCAGGGACCTGAGGGATTTGATCCTCCCAAGCTTGTGCCCACTACGGCGATTTTAGCCATCGGCAGTTTGACGCTGGCCGGTATCGCCGCTGGACTATACCCCGCGCGCAAAGCCGCTCTCCTGCAGCCGGTGGAAGCACTGCGACAGGAGTAAAACAAAGGTTAACGATGTTCCGTGATTTAATCCAAGAAGCCTACGGCGCCATGCAGTACAACCGTCGCCGCACCGCCCTCACCATGCTCGGCATGGCCTGGGGTATAGCCACGGTTGTCTTGCTGCTGGCTTACGGCAACGGCTTCGGCCGAGCCTGCGCCAATATTTTCGCCAACTTCGGCACCAAGCTGATGATCATGATTCCTGGCCGCTCCTCAATGCAGGCTGGCGGCCAAAAGGCAGGGGCTCCTATACGCTTTACCCTTGACGACGTGGACACGCTCACCACTAATATCCCTCAAATCGCTCATATCACCCCCGAAGCATCCAAACAGTGCAACATTCAGTATGAGACGCGGACGTTCAACTTCAGTGTTACCGCCAATTATCCCAACGTCTTTTCTATCCGCGCGCTCAAACTGGCAGAGGGCCGCTTCTACAACACGGAAGATGAGATGCAGCACGCCCGCGTCGCAGTGATCGGCTCCGAGGCCAAAGAAAAGCTGTTCTCCGGACGTAACGCGCTGGGCGAAAGAATCCGCATCGATGGCCTCAGCGTTGAAGTGGTCGGTATCGTAAGCCCCAAAATGCAGGCCGGCGATGACAATACCAACCGCTTGATCTACATCCCCTTCACCACCATGAGTGACCTTAAGGACACACACTACCTCGACTCCATCTGGTTCAACTATGAGACCCCTGCGTACGAAAGGCTGGAACATTCCGTTCGCGCCGTGATGGCCATCGAGCACAAATTCAATCCGACCGATCGCCGCGCCATACTCGTCTTTAACCTCATGGAACAGGTTCACCTCTTTGAACTGGTTACGCTCGGCCTGACGATTCTGTTGGGTTTCATCGGAACGCTTACGTTGGGCATTGGCGGGGTCGGACTCATGAACATCATGCTGGTCTCGGTAACCCAGCGAACCCGTGAGATCGGGGTGGAAAAAGCGCTGGGCGCGCGCAAGAGACATATCCTCTTTCAGTTTCTGGCCGAATCTCTGACCATCACTTTCATCGGTGGCGCGCTGGGAATTATCCTGGCTTATGGAGTTTCGCTTTCCGTCGGTAGGCTCACTCTATACAGCGCCATGGCGAAGAATGCGGAAGGCGGCGACGTCCGCCTGATTATCGCTCCGAGCACTCTGATCGTGGCCACGCTTATCCTCGCTGCGGTGGGGCTGGTGAGCGGTATGGTGCCTGCCGTCCGCGCCTCGCGTCTGGATCCCATCGAGGCTCTGCGCTACGAGTAGCTTCCGTAGCCACCAGAATCAAGAAACACGACGCAATCAAAAGGCTAAGTTGATCTACAATCGCTATTTCACCAGCAACTCTCAGTGGATGTAATCGCCGGTATCAACAACTATCGCGTACGCCACCGGTCTTAGAGTATCCTCCAGGTGATCACTGAGGAGAGAGGCGCGTGATTAAGCGAAGTCGAGCCCCCATTCACACTTTCGGCCTTTTCCTTTCTACCGTGGTCGTGGTTTCAGAATTGGCTGTCGGGCAACAGATCCCGACGAACCAACAGACTCTTGTACAGCTCGCTTACCTAAAGACCGAATTACCGACGCGCAGGTCGAGCACTTGTATCGCTGTTTTTCCGGACGGTCATTTTCATCTGGAAAAACGCTGGCGGGAGACATCCACCGTTGGCTGGGGATGGCAAGTATTCGAAGGCACGTTGTCGGACGAAAGGTTGAGGACGCTTGAACAAATTCTAGCGACGGATGACTTGAAACAAATTAGGACTGCTGACCAGCTAACGTCTGCAACCTACGAAGCAGAGTTTGTCCAAACGGCAGTGCCAAGACCTGAAGGACTTCAATATTTCTCTTTGGTGGGGCTTGAATCTTTGCCTGAACAACATCCGAGGCCCTTGCCGGACGCAGTGAAACCGCTTGTTCAGTGGATTCACATTACCAGCAAAGAAATCAAAAACCAGAGAGGATTGCTGTTAAAGAACGGTAAGGCTGGGAACTGCGGGCTACCCAAGGCCCCGGAGTGGTGACGGCAACCCGCTTCCGTCAATTGGCGAAATATCGCCATAATACCAACAACCCTCACCAACCCGTATCCAAAATGGCCGAATTCTCTCCCAATGGGGACCACCAGACCGGATTCGCCGACACAGTCTTACGACCGACTTACTCTCCGGCCTACTGATTCGGTGACACAATCCATGGAGGATACGAAGGTCCAGCCTCTGTTTGGAGCGGGGCTAGTAGCGTAGTCGGAGACTTCCGATCCCCCACCCGTTTGCCAAACATCACGATTGCATCAGTAATTCTCACTTCCAGTTGACCTTGACAGCAACGGCGGTACAATCAGACCGGCCGAAATCGGGACGATCGAGGGCATCAAAAGAATATGTCGCTAAGTGTAAACAGCCGTCCGGTGGGCGACGTGATGGTAGTGCACTGTAACGGGCGCATCGTAGCGGGCACAGAATTGTTTTCGCTCCAGTCGCACATTGGAGACGTGTTGCCCAAGCACGGCGATGTCGTGCTGCAGATGGAGCAGGTAGGTTTCATCGACAGTAGCGGGTTGGGAGCGCTGGTTCGCCTGCTCTCCAGCGCGCGTGCCAAGGGCGGCGATATCAAGCTGTGCGGTGTGCAGGAAAGAGTCCGGAAGACGTTGGAAATGACCAATCTGCTCTCGCTGTTCGAGACCTACGATTCGCAGGCCGAAGCCATCATGGCGGCTTATCTGGGCTCGCAATATTCGAAGGACAAATCCGGCGATGCTCGATTTCGCGTGCTCTGCGTGTACGATTCGGTGGAAGTGTGTGCTTTTTTAAAAGAAATTTTGTGCCGTGCCGGCTACAACGCGCTGACCACGGGTAACGTAGAGGACGCGCGCCTACTACTAAGGGCGACCAAGGCTAAACTTATCATCCTGGGCGCAAACTTGCTGTCGGTGCATGGCAAGTCCACGAAGAAGATTTTCGAGGAGATCGATTCTTCGGTGTCGGTCGTACCATTGGACGCGGACTTCCACAAACAGGATCCAGGAGAGTGCGCCACCAAGCTTCTGGAAACTATACGCAGCGCCCAAGAAACGGCTGCCAGCTAGAACCTGGAAACCAGAAACAAGTCGAGTCCGATTGCGATCAAATCTTTTATAACCTCGTGGATCCTAGGTCAATGGAACACCCGCCTGACTACTTACTAGAAAAACGTGAGCCGATCATTTCCCTGACCGACAGATTGAGCACTTGTTACACGGGAGCGGTCTACGACGTTCTCCGGGCCAAAGGTTACCCCTCGCAGACGTTGCCCGCATACATTCGTCCATTGAACATCCAACAGGTGGTAGCAGGACCGGTATTCACAATCGAAGGTAAGAGGGACGATTCACTAACCGAACATCAAAGCTTGTTGAAGTGGTGTGAGCTATTGTCTAAGGCGCCGGCCAATACCGTGCTGGTGTGTCAGCCGAACGATCACGCTCTGGCGCATATGGGAGAATTATCTGCGAAGACGCTTGCCTATAAGAAGGTACTGGGATACATCGTGGACGGCGGATGCCGAGATTCGGCTTCCATCGAGAGGATTGGGTTTCCAGTATTCTGCAAATACTTTACTCCGGTAGACATCGTGGGAAAATGGGCGGCAACCACATTTGGCGAACCGGTTAAGATTGGAGATGTTGTCGTCCACATTGGAGACTACGTGTTGGCCGACCGAGACGGAATTGTCGTCATCCCAGGCGAGATCGTCGACGAGGTAGTGACAGCAACAGAAACGGTGTTACAGAAGGAGAACCTGGTGAGCAAGGCAATTTTGCAGGGAATGGACCCGGTGAAAGCCTATCTGGCGTACGGAAAGTTTTGATGGAAGCCCAACAAAAGTCGAAGAAGCTGCTTCAGATACACAAGAATGATAACGTGGTCATCGTGGTGACAAGCATTCATGCCGGCGACCATGAAGTGATTGATGGCAGGGATATTACCTTCACACAGGAGATCGGCATTGGCCACAAAGTGGCGGCTAGACACATTAAAGCTGGAGAAAAGGTGTACAAATGTGGTGTGCCTATCGGATCGGCAAAAGAGGACATTCCGGTGGGGGCCCATATTCATCTACATAACTTGAAGAGCGATTACATTTCGACCTACACCAGGGATAGCGACCATGCATTCGCCAAGTAGCTCACAGCGTTTGGAAGGATACCTTCGCTCCGATCACAGGAAAGGCATCCGGAACTATGTTGTCGTGGCCTATCTGGTGGAGTGCGCGCATCACGTCGCGCGCGAGATTGTGGACCAATTTCGCGGTCAGCCTGTGCACCTGATCGGTTTCGGCGGTTGCTACCCAAATGCCTACGCCGACCGCATGATGCACAGCCTGTGCACGCATCCTAACGTGGGGGGAGTGCTGCTGCTTTCCCTAGGATGCGAAAGCTTCAACCGCCGGCGATTGGCGGAAGCTATAGCCACTACGGGGCGGCCGGTGAACACGATTGTGATCCAGCAAAATTATGGAACTCGAAAATCGATTGAAACGGGACGAGCCTGGGTAGAGCAGGCCCTGAAACAGATTGCTGATGTCCCCAGGGCTGCGATTGACGTGAGCGACTTGATCGTTGGAACGGTCTGCGGCGGTTCGGATGCGACCAGTGGCATCGCTGCTAATCCCGCGGTGGGGCGGGCCTTTGACCTATTGGTGCAAAAGGGAGCCGCCACCATTTTTGAAGAGACCGGTGAAATGATTGGTCTGGAAGAGGTGATGTCGGCTCGCGCGGTTACGCCCGAATTAGGCCGCGAATTGAAGATGTCGGTGGGAAAAGCGGCACGTTACTACAAGGTGATGGGACACGCCAGCTTCGCTCCCGGAAACGCCGAGGGTGGACTCACTACGATTGAAGAAAAATCCATCGGCGCCTATTGCAAGAGTGGAGATTCACCAATCTCGGGCCTGATCAAGCCCGGAGATGTCCCCCACCATGGCGGCTTGTATCTGCTCGACGTAGTCCCCGACGGCGAGGTGCGTTTCGGATTTCCCAATATCAACGATAATGCCGAGATCGCCGAGTTGATTGCCTGTGGCTCCCACTTGATTTTGTTCACGACCGGACGGGGATCGGTAGTAGGATCGGCAATTTCTCCGGTCATCAAAATCTGCGCTAATCCGGAAACGTATGAGCGAATGAGCGACGACATGGACATCAACGCAGGAAAGATCTTGCGGCTCGAAGCTACCGTGGATGATGTCGGACATGAGATCTACGACAAGGTGCTCGAGGTTGTCTCTGGAGTTCCAAGCTGTTCTGAAGAACTGGGACACCAGGAGTTCGTGTTGACCTACAAGTCGTTTGAGCCTATCGGCCCTTCTTGTTTGCCTGCTTGAGGACCTAACTCTTCATTTTTTACCGACCTCAGCTTGGTGCTGGGAAGGATCGCGATACTTCACGGTTTGCAGATGCTCGCAGTACAAAACTAAGTCGCCCGGCATTTTGAAGACTTCATAAGAAACGCGCACCATGCCTAGATCCGGATACTTGGGCCATTTTTCCAGATTGGTGCGAATCGTATATATGGTGTCTCCGATGAAAACTGGCTTGATGAAACGCAGCTTGTCATAGCCATAGCTGAAAGTATGGATGCAATTGTGCGCCATCAGCCCCAATCCCAAACTGAAAACCATGGCTCCCGCGATCAGCCTGCGTCCGAACACCCCTTCCTCGCGTGCAAAGACATCATCCGCCACATAGGGATGCATGTCGAGAACCAACGCATTGAAAGCCATGCTCTCACCCTCAGAGATGGTGCGCCGAATAGAACGTGATCGTTGGCCGACCTCGAAATCTTCATAGTGCCAGTCTTCTGCATTCCAGATACGGATTTCTTTATGCTTGGCAGGGTCGGGATTCGGATTGATCACAAACGTTCCTCCACAGTTCAGTCCTGGGACTTCAATTCTTGGCGACGGCCGCTCGCCGCTTGGCATAATTTGTGTTGAGCCACTGCACCAGATTTTTGTCGTCGATCTCACCACGCAGGCAGCGATTGACTTCAATTCCAGCCGCTTCAAAAAAGCGCACGAATCCATCAAAGCGCGGGCGAACGTAAGCTGATTGCAAAGTCTGCAGCGTGCCCGAGAAAAACTGACCGGCCTCGGCATCCACGGCAGAGTTCGTCCAAGCCGCCAAGCTTGCTGGTTGGCCACCTTCACGGAAGTAGGCACCCCGCTGGTGTTCCTCGCTGACCAGCCATTTCGCATACGCAATGGCTTGCTCCTGATTGGTGCTTTTGGCGCTGACTGCTACTCCGGTTCCGCCCAGCACGGTTCCAGCGCATCCCAGGTTACCGGCGGCGGGCGCGTTGGTGAAATGCAGCCGAACCGGATTCTTGATTCGAGAGTAGTTCGAATAACCGAAACCATACGGACAATAGATGGCATCCGAAGTAGAAGTCATGAAGTCATAAACCTGAATCGGATTCCAATCCACGGATTGGGGATGGGCAATCGAAACCAATGCGTGCAGCCTTTCCAAAACCTCACGCGCCGGGGCGGTTTGCGCAAACGGTTCCGATTCCTCCGCGATCGGGTATCCGAGACTCGCGCTCAGGGTGAAAAACAGACTGATAGCATCGGTAGGGCAAGCGGGCGCAACAATGACTTTGCCCATACTCTGGGCCCAACTCCCCAGCCGCAGCACCTCGTCAAAGGTTGCAGGCGGGCCGAGCGCATAGCGACCCAGCAGGTCTGCGCGGTAAGACGCCACCTGAGTAGCCGCATCAATCGGCAAGGCCCAGAGTCCATCCGCGTACCAGTACGATTTCCAGGAGGGGCCGACGGAATCCTGCTCCAAGTGCAGTCTTTCTTCTCTGGTCAGAAAGGGAGCAAGGTTTAGAAGCACGCGATGTGCAGCGGCAAATCCGACAAAGGGATGATCCACAATGATCAGGTCGTAGCGATCGATGTACTGCTCGATGGGCGCTTCGCCGAACTCCCGCAGGGTTCTTCGATCCCAATGGATGTTCACTCCAGGGTGATGTTTTTCGTATTGGCGGGCTCCGCCGATCAGCGGCGCGTACCCGCGTGGATGGTCCCAGGTAAGTCCCTTGAGAGTGATTGCCACAAGAATAGTTTTGCTCGCTGTGCGAGAAGAAGTAGTAGCCTGCCCTCCCAGCGCTTAAGTGGTGTGAGGCTGCTTTGCCGCGAGCAGAATGTGCTCGCAGTACATGACGACCTCGTCCCGCTGATTCAACACCTCGCACGCTTCCACTACACGGCCGTGTCCCGGACGTTTCGGATCCTCCCGTTTTTCCTTAATCGTGACCCGGGTGCGCAGCGTATCTCCAATGAACACGGGCTTGGGAAAGCGTAACTTGTCGTAACCGTAGGTGAACGCAACCGGGTTGATCTGGCTTGCAGTGAGTCCGATGCCGATGGAGAAAGTCATGGTGCCATGGGCAATCCGCTGGCCGAACTGGGTTTGGCGTGCAAACTCGGCATCAACGTGATGAGGAAAAAAATCTCCCGTGTGTCCGGCATGGATGACGATATCGGTCTCGGTGATGGTGCGCCCCGAGGTCACACGCTGACCCCCCACTTTGTAGTCCTCGAAATATTCCGTCATAGTCGCGCCATCACTCTCCCGAAGGGAGCGCTTTGCCACCGATTGCCGCCGATAAACTGCAACTCGCCACTTGCAGAGCCGCTCTCACCTCGCGCGGACCGGTGCGATCCCCAACCCGCGCCAGGAAGGGAACTGCGATCGCAGCGATCGCTTCTCCATGCTGATTTAGAACCGGGAAGCTGATATTGACGACTCCACTGACCTGGTAACTCGATAGCTCTTCGTAACCGCGCCGCCGAATCTGCTCCAAATGATGTTCGAGATCGCGAGGTACTTTCTTGTTGGAGCGATGTTGCCACGCTGTCACATGCCGAGTGCGAGTTTCGCTTTCCTGAAACCCGAGGATTACATGTCCGGACGCGGTATTGAGAAGATCGATTCTTGCTCCCAGCCGGACCGAGAAACCCATGTTACCCGGCGCGTCCACCTGCGCAACCACAACCACCTCGCCGTTGCTGAGCATGGCAAGATGGCACGACTGGCCGGTTCTGTGAGCTACCTGCCGCATAAGAGGACGCGCGTCGGAAAGTAGACGAAGCAGGGGGTGGTAGCGGTGTGCGACTTCGAACAGCTTGAGGGTGAGGAAATAGCGCTCATCCGGGGGAACCTGGCAAATGTATCCGCGTTGCTCCAGGCAAACCAGCATGCGAAAAATCTCGCCCACGGTACGTCCCAGGCGGCGGGCAATTTCGCTGGCAATGAGCCCGTCGGATTCCGAGGCAAAAAGCTCGAGGATGTCCAGGCCTTTGTCGAGCGCAGGTGCTGCATAGCGGACGGCCAGCCTGGTGCGCAAGCGGGGTGCCTTGGTCTGCAAATTATGGATCACAGGAAAATAGCTTACTATAAGCAGTTCTCTAATGAAAATATCTTTTTATTTGTGCAATACTAGATTCCCAGTACAAGGTCAAAAATAGGGGCTGCACATGACAAAGCCGCTGCAAAACCTTTTGGTGATCGACTTCAGCCAGTTTCTTTCGGGTTCCCTGGCTACTCTTCGCCTGGCCGATATGGGCGCTCGCGTCATCAAGGTCGAGCGGCCCGGAGCGGGTGACCTTGGCCGGTCACTTTATCTCAGTGATATCGACATTCACGGAGAAAATACGCTTTTTCACGCCATCAACCGCGACAAAGAGAGTTATGCAGCCGATCTAAAAAATCCGCGAGACTTGGACAGGCTGCGGAAGCTGCTCGGGCACGCCGACGTGATGGTACAGAACTTTCGCCCCGGCGTGATGGAACGTCTCCAGCTCGACTACCAGCACGCGATCGAGATCAATGCTCGGCTGGTTTACGCCGTAGTTACGGGATACGGGAGCGCGGAAATCTGGCGCGACCGTCCGGGACAAGACCTGCTGGCTCAGGCTCGCTCAGGCATTATGTGGCTCAGCGGAAACGAAGGCGATCCGCCGACTCCCATGGCGCTCGCCATCGCCGACATGCTCGCGGGGCATAATTTGTGCGAAGGCATTCTCGCCTGTCTGGTACGCCGAGCCGTGACAGGCCGCGGAGGCCTGGTGGAGACCAGCCTGCTGGAATCCTTGCTCGACTTCCAGTTCGAAGTTCTGACCACGCATCTCAATGATGGCCACCGGCAACCGCGGCGCAGTGCCTTCCGCAATGCGCATGCCTATTTGGCGGCGCCGTATGGCGTCTACGATACCGCGAACGGCCACCTCGCGCTGGCGATGACTCATCTGCCAACGCTAGGTTCGCTGCTCGGTATAGAGGAACTCAAGGACGTCACGGATAGCGCCGAAGGTTTTCGCCGGCGCGACGAGATCAAACGGCTCATTGCCGCTCGTTTGCGCGAACATACCACTGAACATTGGCTGGAAATCTTGAACGCAGCAGATATCTGGTGTGCTGAAGTCTTGGATTGGCCCAAACTGCTGGCCAGCGAAGCGATCCGTCAGCTCCAGATGATCCAAACGCTCTCCCGGGGGAATGGTATGGAAGTTCTGACTACGCGTTGCCCTGTGCGCATGGATGGCGGTCTACTAAGCGGCAGCCGGCTTGCTCCAAAGGTGGGAGAACATACCGCCGCGATTCAGCAGGAGTTTAGACTGTAAGGTCACGCGTTTCCTCGGATCATCAATCAAGGCGGTAGACCCGAATCGCGTTGTCGTGAAACAGTTTCTTTTGATTGGCTTCTCCAGCATCTTGAGTGATTGATCGCAGAGCTTCCACCCATTGGGCGTAGGTGGCTGACAGCGTGCAGACCGGCCAGTCGCTGCCGAACAATACGCGGTCCCAACCAAAGCATGCGATTACATGCTCGACATACGGGCGCAAGTCATCTGCGGTCCAGGTGGCCGGGTCGGCGTACGCTACCAGCCCAGACACTTTGCAGAAAACATTGGAGAACTTAGCAAGCTCCGCCATGTGCAAGCGCCAAGGGTCGAGAATCTTTTCCTTGACCTGCGGAACACCGCAATGATCGAGCACGAAAGTGACATCTGGACAGTGGGAAACCAGGTTGATCACGACCGGCAGCTGTCGGGCGAGCACGCAGATATCGAACGACAGATCATAATTCGCGAGGCTCGCGACATTCTCGATAAAGATTTGTCCTCGGCCCAGATCGTCAGATTGCGTGTGCAGAATCCGCCGAATCCCCTTCAGTTTGGGATGACCGACAATCTTTTCCAGGTAAGTGTGAAACCCTGCGTTCTCCGGCCTGCCGCAGGCCACTACACCTTCGAGGGGATTGTCGGGTAGCTCGGAAATCTTGAGGATGTGTCTTGTCTCATCGAACATCAGCGCCTCGTCCACGTCGGCCTCGAGGTGCACCGACTTCACGACATCGAGTCCGTTGGTAGCTTCAAGATAGTCCATCATACGGAAGGAGCGATTCAGGGTGGGAAGCGCCTGCAACCATGAATATCGAAACAGATCCAAATCCCAGAGGTGTTGGTGGGTATCAACAATCTTCATAGGGTTGTCTTGCCTAGCGACAAATACCTCGCGAACCGCGGCGAAAGCCCACTAGTCGAGATGAAAGACCTCTTCCATATTGGCCCACCACTCGCCCTCGGCACGGGTTTCAAGCGGCTTCTGCATTGGCATCATGATCGCCCACCATTCTTGCGTTTTGGGATCAGCCGCCATCCTCGCCATATCTGCTGCATAGTTGGTTCCGTGGTATTCGTAATAGGCAAAAAGCAGATTATCTTTGAGAAAGATCGAATAATTTCGAATATTGCAGCGCCGTATCATATCGAGGATGTCGGGCCACACGGCAGCATGGTACTTCTTGTACGCAGTCAGGGATTCCGTTCTGACTCCGATTACAGAACCGTAGCGTTTCATGGGTAAGAGTCCTTTACTTTACGTTTCCTTCGGCTCGATCTCGTCTTTTTCACCAAGACCATGGCATTGCGAGGCGAACCGACGAGTGTTGCACGATTAAAGCGGACTTACTATAGTCGAACTCCGCGTGCGTTCGCCACAACCCGCCAGTCTGGAGCCTGATGAAAGAAACTCGCATTATCGCGCTCGAAACACGAGATCTGCATTTTCCTCTCAGCCAGGGCGCAGGCAGTGACGCCGTGCATTCCGGAGCGGAATATTCATTTGCTACGACTCTGCTCTCCACTGACAACAAGATTTACGGGACGGGAATTGTATTGACTCTCGGCCAGGGCAACGAGCTGGTCTGTGGGGCGACTGAACTCCTCGGCAAAACGCTCGTGGGGCGAGAGCTCGAAGAGTTAATGGCAGATTTCGGCACGACGTCACGCTCACTGGCGGAGCATCCGCAACTGCGCTGGCTGGGTCCGCACAAAGGTGTAATACATCTCGCGCTGGCTTCGCTGACCAACGCTTGTTTCGACTTGTGGGCCAAGTCACGTGGGGTTCCGTTGTGGCGCTTGCTCCTCGATCTGGATCCGCGGCTGCTTGTGAATTTGTTGGACTTGAGTTATCTCGAAGATGTTCTGACGCGAGAAGCGGCGGAGACTATTCTGCGCGATCACCTGTCTTCTCGCCGACAACGAGAAGAGATTCTCGGTCGCGGCTATCCGGGATACGACACGTCGGTGGGTTGGTTTCAGTATGACGACAGCCGCGTGAAAGAATTGGCGCAGCAAGCGATGGATCGGGGCTTTCGTGCATTCAAGCTCAAGGTGGGATCACAGGACGCTCAGAGGGATCTGCGGCGCGCTTTCATGCTCCGCGAACTAGCTGGACCCGAAGGCCTGGTCATGCTCGATGCCAACCAGCAGTGGAATCTTCCGGTAGCGATCGAGATGTGCCGCCAGCTTCGCACTATGTCCCCGTATTTCATTGAGGAGCCAACTCACCCGGATGATATCCATGCCCATCGCACGCTGGCGCAAGCGGTTGCACCAATTCCGATCGCTCTGGGAGAGCACGTTCCCAACCGCGTCATGTTTAAGAATTTCATGCAGGCGGGCGCCGTCCAGGTCGTTCAAGTGGATTGCACCCGGGTGGCCGGAATCTCCGAATTTCTTACCGTCAGTCTCTTGGCACGCAAGTTTGGATTGCGCGTTGTGCCCCACGTCGGCGATATGGGACAGATTCATCCGCACCTCGTACTCTTCAATCACATTGCGATGGGACACGAGGCTTTGTTTCTGGAATGCATCCCCCATATGCAGGAGCACTTCGTTCATCCGGCCCGAATTGTGGATGGCGTTTATGTCACTCCACAAGTCCCTGGTTCATCTTCGGATTTCAAAGGCGTCGCACCCGCAGCCCTCGTCAGGGCAGTGAGGTCATAGAAAAAACCTAAACAACAATTTCTTGCGGACGTACTGCTCGCTTCTCTTCCATCGAACGGTATTCGGCGAAAACAATCTGAAGCGTACGCAGATTGTCGCGCCCATTTGTTTCCGGCGCAGAGTTATCTTCAATCGCACACATGAGCGACGCCATCGGACCTACAAAGGCATCCGGAATCCACATGCTATCGAGGCGGGCGGAGAACCAGTAACCCGGGTTGCGTTTGGACATGAATTCCAGAGTATCCGGACGCCCTTTGGGATAGTTGTACATCAATCCGATTGTGCCTTTGATCACGCCCTCGGTTCCTTCGAGCCGGAAGATCGCGTAGGGATCATCTTGCCAGGTGGAATGGCAGGCATCGATCAATACCTGGAGACCGGAGTTATATTCCCAAACGCTGAGGGTTTTGGTTTCGGCTTTGGTGGTTTCGCTGGGCCCGCGGCTGCCGCTGGTGAAAACGTACTCCGGCTCTCCTAGTAGATAACGCAGCGAGTCAATGTAGTGAATACTGTGAAACATGATTTCCAGATGCTTGCCTTGATAAATCCAGGGCCACAGACTCCAGTCAGTTTTGCAGTGGACCTGGATGGTGGCATAAGTCGGCGTTCCCAGCCAGCCATCGTCAATCAGCAAGCGCGCACAGCGGATCCCGGCGTCCCAGCGCATTTGCTGATTCACCGCCAGACTGACGCCGGCTTTCTCAGCCAGTTCCACGCTTCGCACGGCTTTGGCATATTCGTCAGCAAGCGGCTTCTGGCAGAGTAGATGTTTCCCTGCAGCGGTAGCTTGCTCAATGATCTCAACTTGAACCGACGGATACACCGCGACGTCTGCAATTTCAACACTCTTGTCGCCGAGTAGCTCGTCGAGGCTGTTATAGACCTTTGGAATCCCATGCTCCCGGGCGGTCCGCCGCGCCTGGTCCAGGTTCTTGTCGGTGACGCCAACCACGTTGAAGCCAGCCTTTTTGTAGGCGGGCAAATGTGCGTAGT
The DNA here is from genome assembly GCA_035512155.1 of Terriglobales bacterium. Classification (GTDB taxonomy): domain Bacteria; phylum Acidobacteriota; class Terriglobia; order Terriglobales; family Acidobacteriaceae; genus JABCYV01. The sequence goes on from DATKEN010000038.1 coordinate 29,806, forward strand.
TCACGATTCCGCCGGCGCCGACGATGGCAATTCCATGATCCATGCGGAGAGGGAGTTTGGGCTTATAGTCGAGATGAGGAAAAATATCGGGCATCTTCAGAGTCTCTATCAAGCGCATCCTAATTGGGAGCTAAGTCGAAAAATCTGTTTACGCTTCTCGCCAATGCGATGTCTAGTGTTTTATGCGATTGGTGCGTTCGGTTTCACCCTTTAAAACTTAATTGCGTTGACTTTCGATCGCTCATCTTGACTCTAGCACGCGGCAGTGATTCTCTAGACAGCGCATGAAACTGATACGGATTGGCCAACCAGGAGAAGAAAAACCGGGCGTTCTTCTCAAAGATGGGAGCCGGATAGACGTCTCCTCATTCGGATCGGATTACAACGAAGAGTTCTTTGAGAATGGCGGGTTGGCCGCGTTGGAGCATTGGCTGGCGCAGAATGGCTCCCCTGCGCCACGGAGGGATGCATCAGTGCGACTCGGTGCGCCGATCTGCCGCCCCAGCAAGATCGTTTGCATCGGACTCAATTTTCACGACCACGCGATCGAAAGTAAAATGGAAATCCCGCGCGAGCCGGTTATTTTCTGTAAGGCTACAAGCTCTTTGGTCGGTCCGGACGACGACCTCGTAATTCCGCGGAATGGGGAAAAGGTAGACTGGGAGGTGGAACTGGCGGTGATCATAGGAAAACGTGCCAAGTACGTTCCGGTGGAGCACGCTCTCGAGTACGTGGCCGGCTACTGCCTTCATAACGATTACTCGGAGCGCAGCTTTCAGTTGGAGCGCGGAGGTCAATGGGTAAAGGGCAAGAGCGCGGACACTTTTGCTCCCCTGGGACCGTTCCTTGCCACCCGCGAAGAAATCCCGGACCCGGGCCGGTTGGGGATGTGGTTGAAGGTGAATGGCGAATTTCGACAAAACAGCAGTACTGCGCAAATGATTTTCAGTGTGCCGGCGCTGGTGAGTTACGTCAGCGAATTTATGACCTTGCTTCCCGGAGATGTGATCAGCACGGGGACGCCGGCGGGAGTTGCCTTGGGAATGCGTCCGCCGCGCTACCTGAAACCTGGCGACTTCGTCCAACTTGGCATTGATGGTTTGGGAGAATCTCGTCAAAAGATCACGGCCTGGGAGTCATAAATGCCGCGTGAGACTTCGCCTGCTGTGGCTCGAGTTCTCCCGGTTATTTTCGTTTTATTGGCAATCGCTGCTCTCGCGGTCCTTCTTGCGGCGCAGACGCCCAATTCCGCGAAGACTAGCAAAAACGCGGTCCAACCCGGCCCGGTACACTTTGAGGACATTGCCTCTCAAGTTGGACTGAGCGCGCTGAACGTTTATGGCGACGACAAACGCAAAGAGTTCATCATCGAGACAACGGGAAATGGCGCGATCATTTTCGACTATGACAACGATGGCTGGCCCGATATCTTTCTTCCCAACGGCTCGACAGTAGGTGGCTTTCCCAAAGGCGAGGAACCTACTGGGCATCTCTATCACAACAACCAGAACGGAACCTTCACGGACGTTACTGCGAGAGCCGGACTCGCGCGTCCGGGATGGGGACAGGGTGGATGCGTAGTCGACTACGATAACGATGGCAACCTCGATCTACTGGTCACCTATTGGGGCCAGACCGTCCTTTATCACAACAACGGAAACGGAACTTTCACCGACGTCACCGAAAAAGCCGGCCTGAAAACTGCGCGAGCCGAGTGGAACACGGGCTGCAGCTTTGTCGATTACGACCACGACGGCAGAGTAGATCTCTTCATCGTGCGCTATGTAGATTTCAGCTACGACTCGGTGCCGCGGCCGGGGCAAGGAGAGTGGTGTCAGTGGAAAGGATTGAACGTGATGTGCGGGCCCCGCGGCTTGAAGACGAGTGTCAATGCGCTTTATCACAACAACGGAGACGGGACCTTCAGCGATGTCTCGGAAAAATCCGGCATCACCAAAGCGACTGGCTGCTATGGTTTCACTTCATTGACGGCTGATTTTGACCATGATGGCTGGCCCGATATCTATGTGGCTTGTGATTCCACGGCCAGCCTGCTCTATCACAACAACCGCGATGGAACATTTACCGACATTGGCAAGAAGACGGGCGTGGCATACAACGAAGATGGCGCCATGCAGGCAGGCATGGGCTTGTCGGCCGACGACTACGCGCACAATGGCTTTCAGAGCATCGTCAAGACCAACTTCAGCGACGACACGCCGACGCTTTATCTCAACCGCGGCGATAACGGCTTCGACGACGTCACTTACAGCGCCGGGCTGGGAATGATCAAGAAGTGGTTGGGATGGGGAGTGCAGTTCTACGATTTCGACAACAGCGGCTGGCCGGGAATCCTGATTGGTAACGGGCACGTGTATCCAGAGGTGGATGGCAAGGGACTGGGCACAAGTTATCGTGAGCCCAAAGTGGCTTACTACAACTTGCACAACGGAACCTTCGCTAACATCACTGCGGATGCCGGACCGGTTCTGAGCCAGATGCACGCTGCTCGCGGAATGGCGCTGGGTGATCTGTTCAACGATGGAAGGGAAGAGGCGCTGGTGAACAACATGAATGAGCCGCCGTCGCTCTATTACAACATTGGGCCGGTGGGAAACTTCATCAACCTGCAACTAATCGGGGGCAAATCCAATCGCGCCGCTCTGGGTACAGCGGTCACGCTGGTTCAGGGCGCGGACCAGCGCGAAAGGGAAGTGCGGAGCGGAGACGGGTACATCTCGCAAAGCGACTTGCGACTCCACTTCGGATTAGGCAAGGCGCTCAAGGCAGAGAAAATTGTGATCCGCTGGCCCAGCGGGCTGGTCGAAACTCTGCGTGATCTGCCGGCAAATCAATACTACGTGGTGCGTGAAGGTGAGGGCATCGATTCGAAACGGACCCACGGGGTTAGCAAAGTACAAATCGGAGTTTCTCGTTCTGATGCCAAGTAATTCGCCCCGGAGGCTCAGGCTTCACACGGCATTGCCGATCGAGATTACTACGATCGCGAGAAAAAGGATCCCGACGCCGGTCCAGCAGTATGCCAATGTGCGACGGCTGGAGCCTTTCCACTCTCCGGTCATCGCTCCCCAGAAAAGGCCCGCAATAATATCCACGATCATGAACATGGGCCAGCCGAGAATGCCGCCGAGAGACCCGAGTGAAGCCGCACCCATTCCGTAGAGAACTATGCCGCCAAACCAAAGCAGGCCAGTGGAGAAACCCAGTAGCCAGTTCTGCGGCGAACCTGCTTTCCCGTAGGCAGCCCAGGTTCGGTTCTTCTGCAGCAGGTAAATGCAATAGAGCAGATTTGTGACAAAACCCGCACTAACAGCCAGCGCCCAAATAGGATTCGCAGCCATACTCACGCTTGCGCCGGCGTCCAGAGCGCGCATTCGAAGCTCATCTCCGAATAGGAAACTGAAGTTGAGCATCGACGAGAAAACTCCGGAGAAAATACAGATGATCAGGCCCAGCGTGAACCCGGAACCTGCCGACTGCCCCGTTCCCAGGTCCCGTTCCCTCTGCTTTCCGGCGAGGGCAAGAAAAACCAGACCGACAGCCATAACTACTGTTCCAGCGATCAATGCCAGCCCGCGTTTAGCGAAGAGCTCTTCGGGATGCAGAACCGCAAGCGGCAGCAGCGAGCCGAAGGAGGCTGTGATGCCAAGGATCAGAGCGAACCCCAGCGCCAGTCCAACACGACTGATCCCCTGTCCGAACAAAGTAGCTCCGAATCCCCATGCGAATCCGAATATGGCGACCTTGAGCAGGGTGGATTCTGACACTCCTTGAAGCACGCTGGATAAGTGCGGCACTGTGCTCAGAGCGATGATCCACGGAAAAATCACTAGGCCAGAGAGCGCGAAGATCAGCCAACTATTCTCCCAATGCCACTCCGGCATCCGTTTCATGGGCGCGGCGAAACTGCCCTGCAGAATGCCTGCGAGAGTAACAATGGCGATTCCCCACACAACTTGGTGCACTAAACCCTCCAAAGACTCAGGTCTCGCCCGCGCTGGCGGACGGTACGCAACGGCCAAGCAAGAGTTGGCAGAGATGCACTATTCTCGTACGTTACGTCAAGTGAAAAATCACAGCGCGACGATATGCCATTGCTGATGAGGACCGTTTTGAGCTAGAGTTCGCCGTGATGTGCAAGCGCTTCCTGCCAGCGTGTGCCCTGGGAATACTGTTTCTCGCAACTATCTCATCGCCGGCTCAAGACATCGATTCAAATCCGTCGGTGGAAAATCGTAATCCCGCTACAGTGGCTGACCAGATTCTAGATCCAGCGGAGCGCCGTGACTTTCTGGTTCTCTTTCAGCCGGCCGCGCCGGCAGAAATGCTCAAGCGAGCAAAGACTTTTCTGAGCGACTATCCTCAGTCCGCGTTTCTGTTCCAAGCTTACGATATCGCCGCCCGAAGCAGTTTTGACTCGCAAGATTACAAGAACGGCCTGGATTACGCGAATAAGTCACGGAAGCTACTCCCGGAGAATCCGCTGCTTCTGACTGCGGTGGCGGATGTTGAAGCGCGGGAGCATCAAAACGATGCTGCCGTCTCGCACGCCCGGGATGCGATCGAATATCTAGATCGTTTTGCCCGTCCTGGTTCCGTCGCGGCTGACCAGTGGCCGGATTTGCAGCGTCAGGCGAAAGCATCGGCCTATTTCGCGATGGGCCGCGCTTTTCTCGCCCAAGCACTGGATGACGCGGCCGGTGCGAACCGCAACACGTTCCTGCAGCAATCAGAAGCAGCGATGGAAAAAGCTGAAGGACTTAGCTCAGACGATGCGGAGATTCGGTATCTGCTGGGCCTCATACGGTTATCCTCTGGCAAATTGCTGCCGGCCGCAGGAGATTTCTCGGCGGTTTACAAGGGAAACAGTGACTTCGCACCCAAAGCGCTTGCCCAACTACAAATTATCCATAAGCTGCTTCACCAGAATTCCACGACGAGCTTTGAAGCCTTTTTGGAGCAAATCGGAGACCAGCACGTCACAATCCAGCAGCCATCGCCCTTACAAACTACTTTTCCAGTGCGTTCGGTTTCGGCTTATGCGGGTTCCAACTCCTGCCGAGGTTGTCACAGCGAAATCTATCAGGCGTGGTCTCACAGCGGTATGTCAAAGATGTTGCTGCCGTACCAGGCACAAAATGTCATCGGTGATTTTCAGACGAACAATGAATTCTACGCGGGCGACGAGTTCGACTATCGCAACGGAAAGCTTGAGGTCTTGCGCAGTAAGAACCGCAGCATATTTGCGCGCATGGTGGTTCGGAGCCACCGCCATTTCTTTGACATCAGGCAGTCTGACGGCCAATGGCACTCGTATCCCGTCGACTACACCATCGGATCCAAGTTCCAGCAAGCATATGCGACCAAACTGCCCAATGGCGAGATCCATGTCTTCCCGGTGCAGTACAACTGCATGTACAAGCGATGGGTCAATTTCTGGCAGGTTATTGATTCACCCGGAAGTGAGCGATCCGATCTTCGTTCCTGGGAAAAACTCGACAGCTCGACCAGCTATCAGGCGATTTGCGCCGTCTGCCACACCAGTCAGTTGCGGAACATCAAGGCCGGAGGATTTGAGGCGCAAAACCTGGAGTTTCAGGAGCCAGGAATTAATTGCGAAAGTTGTCATGGGCCGTCGGCTCAGCACATCGCAGAAGTGACCCAAAGCGAGTTTTATCTGTCAAAACATCCGCTCGATCCTCCGGTTAATTTTCACAAGGTCGGCACCCGCGATTTTGTTGAAATCTGTTCGCAGTGTCACATGCAGTCCGCACTTCGCATCTCGGGACGGCACGGAGAACTGAACTATTCTCCCAGCGGCGAGTTTTTCATTCGCAATCAGAGCATCCCTTTTGGTGAGTTCTCCCGCAAAGGCTTCTACAAGGACGGCAGATTCCGCCAGACCACTTTCATTGTCGAAGCGCTAGAGCGCTCGCAGTGTTTCAGGAAAGGGCAGGCGAGCTGCGGGAATTGCCATGATCCGCATGGTCACGGTTCGAGCGGCGACGACTCAAGGTCCAATCCAACTTCATTGAAATTCCCCGGCCGGCCGGATCGTGCGTGTATCGATTGTCATCAGCCATTCCTGGATGCGTCCAGGCTGGCGGCCCACACCCATCACCGCGCGGATTCCGAAGGCAGCCGCTGCGTCTCTTGCCACATGCCACGAATCATGGATGCGTTGCTATTCCGCGCCCGAACCCACCAAATCGATGACATTCCAGATGCTGACATGACTCTGCGCTTTGGGCAGGAAGAAAGCCCCAACGCTTGCTTGCTATGCCATGCGGAAAAAAATCCGCAGTGGGTGAAGCAAGAGTTGCTGTCCTGGATGCCGGCCGCTCCCAAACGATGAATATGAATGATTTCGTGTTCTTGCGGCGGAGCAGAAATCGGCACTTTGGTTTTTATCTCAGCGCAATTCTTGCTTTTATCATCACCACACGAGGTCAGGAAGGACCAGTCCGTTCAACCCCGCCGGTCAATCGCTCGAGCAATGGATACGTCGGATCGAAGGCCTGCGCGCAATGTCATCAATCCATCTACGACTCTTATTCGAAAACTGACATGGGTCGTTCTATGTCCACCATCACCCCGTCTCTGCTGGGAAGGATTTCAACATCGGCCTCGTTGTTCGATGCTCGCTCCCAACGTCATTTTGAAACTTCTGTTCGCAACAACGAGCTCTTCCAAGCAGAATTTGCGACTGCGCCCGATGGAAAAGAAATCTTCCGCGATACGCACAAAGTGGAGTGGATCATCGGCTCGGGAGCAAACGGTTTCGGCGCGATTGTTAGACGTGGAAATTATCTCTTTGAGGCTCCGCTTTCGTTCTATGCAAAGACCAACGGCTGGGCTTTGTCGCCCGGATACGAGTTTGCCGATTATGGCTTCAGCCGTCCCGTTCTAGCGGGTTGCATCGTATGCCATAGCGGCAGGCCACAGCCAGTCGCAGACGGGAACGGGCTTTTTCGCGATCCTCCGTTTGAGGAACTGGCGATAGGTTGCGAGAACTGCCATGGGCCCGGGGAAACGCACGTGGTTGAGATGCAAATCGATCCCTCACAAGGAGCCGGACATTCCATCGTGAATCCGGCAAAACTCACGCCCTGGCTCGCCGATAATATTTGCATGTCATGCCATCAGGCTGGTGACGCGCGAATTTTAAAATCTGGTAAAGACCACAGTCAGTTTCGTCCCGGATCAGCTCTAGATGACACGCTAAGTATCTTCATGGTTCCTCTTCGCCGCGAGTCCACTCCGCGTGATGATCTGCTGCAGCATTACCTGTCCATGTTGCTCAGCAAGTGTTATCGGGGAAGCCACGGCCGTCTGGCTTGTATCGGTTGTCATGATCCTCACGTGGAGCCGTCAGCACAGGAAGCGCCTGCCTATTTCCGCCAGAAGTGTCTGGCATGCCATACCGAGAAGAGTTGTGCTTTGCCTCTCGCCATTCGTCAGCACAAGGTTCCGGCCGACGACTGCGCCGGATGTCACATGCCGAAGCGCGACGTAAAGGTCATTTCACATTCAGTTCTCACCAACCATCGCATCGTAGCCCAAGCTGAGGAGCAATTTCCCGATGCGGCTTTCCACATGACCACGCCTTCACTGCCAGATTTGGTCCATCTCGACCTCCCGCCAGGGCGAGATGACTCAACGTTGGATCCGCTCACTCTGCTGCAAGCGTACGGTCAGATCATGCTCTCGCATCCTGAGTATCGCGAACGTTATTGGGCCCTCGGTAAGGAACTCCAGGCGGCTGAACCGGACAACGTCTTTGTGCTTGAGGCGCTGGCCGACGCTGCGCTGCAACAAAAAACGCCGGAAGGAGTGGCGGCGGCCATCCGCTATCTCGATCGCGTCACGCGTGGGGAAAACAAGAATCCGGAGGACTTTGAGCAATTGGCCAGCCTGCTCATCTCAACTGGACGCACAAAGGAAGCTATCACTGCATTGCAGCGTGGCATTGACCTTATTCCGTACGACGCAGAGCTGTACCGCTTGCTGGGAAAAAGTTATCTCTCGCAGAATCAAAGTGCCGAAGCGTCCGCCATCCTAAAAAAGGCGGTTAAGATTTTTCCCGGAGATGAAGTAATTCGGAAACTCTTGAAAGAGTGCGAATGATCTACGAAAACGAGTGCTCCAGCGCCGTAAGCCTGTCACGTTGTCACCCCGAGCGGAGCGAAGGGATCTGGCAGTTCTCAGGAAGTAACGGACGAAGTTTCTCTGCGAGAAGCTGCAGCCACGGATTCGTTTCGGGGAAAGCCCATGGCGGCCGAGATTTCTGCGGCGGCCTTAATAACCGCCTGCGCGATGGTTGCGACCTGGCTGGGAGCAACTCTCGTCACCGGCCCGGAGACGCTTATGGCGGCTATTGCATGCTGCCCCGCACCTAGAATCGGCGCGCTCACACAGCGTGCTCCCAGAGTGGTTTCCTCATCATCGACCGCGTAGCCCTGCTGCCGGATCTTCTCCAGTTCCTGCCGCAACTGCACCAGGTTCATGATCGTCTTCGGCGTCAGTGGCTGGAATGTAACGCCGCCGAGAATGTCCTCTATCTGTTCCTCGGGCAAGAACGCGGCAAGCGCTTTTCCCAGAGCAGTCGCGTGCAATTGACGACGCGTGCCCACGCGCGAAGATAGCCGGAATTCGTGCGGGCTTTCCAGCACGTCCACGTAGAGCACGGTGGCTTGATCCAGAACCGCAAGATTCACTGTTTCTCGCGTGGACTTCCATAGTTCCCACAAGATCGGCTGCGCTGCAGCCTGCAACGTGGCACGGTGATTCACGCGGGCCGCCATCTGTGCCAACCTCGGTCCGATCAAGTACACGCCAGACTCGGTGTGCATGAGATAGCCATCCCGCTCCAGATGCTTCAGAAAGCGGTGGGCAGTGCTCTTATTGATCCTGGTCAGTTGACAGATGGACTTGAGCGGCAGCCCCGAAGGCGCCCCTTGAATGGCCTCCAGGATTTGAAAAACCTTGGAGATAACGCCAACCGGAGCAGGACCTTTTTTTTTCGGATGTCGCATGCAACTCCTTAGCAAAAATGCAGATTCCGGATTGCCGGGGCATCAAGCCAAAGCTAGCGAGTCAGCAGACCAGTTGTTCCATCAGATGAAACTGTCCTACCTAAACCGCACCTTAACGGATCAAATGGTACCACTGAATGAAACAAAGTTCAACTATATGAAATTTTTTGATTGACAACATTCGTTCAGCAGTGCTAAACAACGCACTCGATGTAGGGTTCTCCGTTGGCTGCTCGGGGCCAGCGCAAAATTTCCTTGGTTACACACAGAAAAATTCGCTCTATCTGGGCTGATCTACGAGGTGTGAAGCCAGGACTGAGCCGCTAGATTCGCGAGGAGGAACTGCGACGATGACACGCCCAAGTTTCGCCAGGATTTCAAGCCGGTCGTACCTGACTTTCGTTCTGTTGCTTTGTTTGGGATTCACCGTATTCTCCCCAACGAATGCCGACGCGCAGGTCAATGCCTCCATAAAGGGAACGGTGAGCGACGCAACCGGAGCACTAATTTCCGGCGCTTCTGTTGTCCTGCGCAACACGGATACGAATCTGAGCCGAGCCACAACGACCAACGATGCTGGCTACTACTCTATCCCGGATGTTCTGACTGGGAACTACGAATTAAAAGTCAGCAAGCAGGGTTTCCGCACCGCTGTGCAGTCGGGCATTACCTTGGGGGTCAACCAAACCGCTGTCTTCGACCTAAGCCTGCCGACGGGTTCCACGACGGAAACCGTCTCCGTGCAAGCTTCGGCTGTTGCTTTGGAGACGGCCACGTCGGAGCTGGGAGTTGCCGTGACGCGGCGAGAAGTGAACGATCTGCCGCTGAATGGACGAAACTTCACCCAAATCCTGAACCTGACGCCGGGCGTGAGCACAGTCAACGTGGCCCAGAACGCACCTTCCGCGGGTGGCATCTGGTCGAATCCAGTTGGGACGTCTTCCTATCCGTCGGTGAATGGGCAGTCCAATCGCAGCAACTTATTTTTACTGGACGGTGTAAATAACCAAGGCTCGTTCGGCAGCACCTATGCCGTCGCCCCGATTGTCGACGATATACAAGAGTTTAAAGTTCAATCGCACAATGATGACGCCTCGTTTGGCGGTGTGCTGGGCGGCGTGGTCAACGTGGTAACGAAATCCGGTACGACTCAGTATCACGGCGCGGCTTGGGAATTTCTTCGCAACACGACTTTCGATGCCGCCAATCCGTTCCTGAATAAGGTGACCCCATTCCAACAGAACCAGTTCGGAGCTTCCTTCGGCGGGCCGCTTTGGTTGCCAGGTCAGCACGGACAGAAAAAAACTTTCTTTTATCTGAGCTACGAAGGCTACCGGAATCACACCGCTGCTTCCAATTTCTACAACACACCCACCAGCCAACAATTGGCTGGAGACCTGACCAGCACCGTCGGCACCGGGCAAATTTACAATCCCTTCAGCGGCCAGGCTTTCATGTGCGACGGTGCAGGCAATCCTCTACCGGCGCCTGGCAACGTTCAGGGAGCCGGCGTACCGTGCAACAAGATTCCTTCCACCATGATTAACCAGAACATGGTTACGTACGCGCAAACCTTGTTCCCTGCCCCGAACCTCACAGGCAACTCAAAGTTTAATGGCCTGGATACAACCAAGAGCATCACCCGGCAGGACACCGGCAGCGGACGGCTGGATCACCAGTTCGGCCAGCACGACGACGTCTGGGCTCGTTATACCAGCTTCCGGCAGCCCGCCAGCGGATCAGGCGGTTTTGCTGGATTGTTCCATAACCAGGTAACCGATGGGTACAACGTAGCCGTTCACTACACCCACTTGTTCTCCGGGACCACACTAGCTGAATTCCATTTCGGACGGACCAGCGTGAATATCGATCAAGGCTCCAACTTTACCAATGCCTCGCCTAGCTTCGGGACGCAGGTGGGATTTTCTCCGAACTTCGCGGGGAATTTCAAGGGTGGTATTTCGATGATCCCGCAAATTGTGATCAAGGATTACATCGGCAACTCCAACCCCAGTGCGCACGGGGCCGCGCAGGTTGACGACACTCACGTATCGGACATCTGGGAATACGGAGGTGACTTCACAAAAACAATCGGGCGCCACACCTTCAAAGCAGGGCTGAATTTCGCGAGCAATAACTCCAATGCCCTGTACCTGAACTCAAGTGTCCAGTTTGCTGCTGCAAATACGGAGAACCCATCGACCCTCACGGGCGGCAACGCCTTAGCATCGTTCCTTTTGGGTATTCCGAACAATGCCTCACGGCGCAATGTGATTGAAACCGAGCATGGTGGCTGGGTTGACGGATTCTATGTGATGGATCAGTGGAAGGTGACCAGCAAACTGAATGTGAATTTCGGCTTGCGGTATGACATCACGTTCATGCCTATTTATGGGGACAACAAGAATGCCAACAATTTTGTCGGCGACATGAATTTCACCAACGGAACCTACATTCTGGCCAGGAACGCTCCGTCGTGCGCACAGACAAATGCCGCTCCATGCATACCTGGTGGCGTCCTCCCCGCACACGTGGTCGTAACGCCACTTGGTGGCACCGCGATTTTCCACACCGACTACAACGACATACAGCCGCGAGTCGGTGTTGCGTATCAGGTGCAGCCGAATCTGGTACTGCGTGCGGCGTATGGGAGATTCTTTGATAATTGGGCAGCAATTACTCAAACCGCGCAAAACTACGAGGGCACCTGGCCGAGCCTGGACCAACTTGGAGCCAGCAATCTTAACCCGGTGACCACCGGGCCCCCAACCGTGTCATTCGGGGATCCCTTCAATCTCGGCAGTGGAAAGCCCGTCACCACCGGGACTCCCTTCAACCAGTCAACTTGGTTTGCGGATCCGTATTTGAAGAGACCTTATGCCGATCAATGGAACTTCGGCATCCAGGATCAACTGACTTCCAGCACCGTGCTGACGATGAACTATGTCGGTTCGGTTGGTAGGCGTCTGGATGTCGGAGGAGCGTATAACACTGCCACGGTCGCTGGCGGAAATGCTAATACCGCCTGCGCCCCCTTTGACCCGGCGAACCCGAAGGCAACCAACTGCGGCGCGCCTTTTCCCTATATCGGGCCCACCGCCTATGATCGCGGCACGGGGAAGAGCTCCTACAACGCGCTGCAGGCCTCGTTGAACGGCAGGCAACATGGCCTTGCGTATCTGATTTCGTATACCTGGTCGAAGAGCTTAGATCTCGGCTGTTCTGGTTTCTACGGAGTGGAAGGTTGCTCCACTCAAAATCCCTATAACCTGCAGGCTGACAAGGGTCCTTCCGCTATCGACCTTCCGCAAATCTTCTCCGCCGCGTGGGTTTATGCCTTGCCGTTTGGCAAGGGCGGGAAAATGTCTTCCGGCAACTCGGTTGTGGATGCGGTGATTGGCGGCTGGAACCTCAACGGTATTCTCTCACTCAATTCAGGAACTCCCTTCGATGTGGGAAGCAGCAAGGATATCGCACAAACCGGCAATTTCAACTTCGGCAATGGATATGGCTACGAGCGAGCCAATGTAGTTGGCAGCCTCTATCCTGGCAATAAGGGCCCCAGTGAATGGATTAACATCGCATCTTTTCAAAAGCCCCTTAAGGGTACGTTTGGGGACTTGGGCCGGGATTCTCTTCGGTCTGACTGGTACAAGAATCTGGATCTCTCGGTCTTCCGGCAATTCCCCATTACAGAACGATTCCGACTGGAATTCCGCTTCGAGGCGTTCAACGTGACGAATACGCCCGTGTGGGCGATTCCGGTCACGAGTTTGGAAAATAAAAACTTCGGGGTGGTCACCAGTACCGCGAATGTACCTCGACAATTGCAGTTCGGACTCAAGCTTTACTTCTGAGTGCTGCCGACAACGGCACTCGAATGTGGATCATATTGCGGCGGGCGTGCTCAGCTGGCAGAAAGGCGAAAGCGCCCGCCCAAACTTTCTGGAGCCGATCGCGTGTGCGTCTTTTGAACGGCAGGATGACTCTAAGCGTTGCTACACTTATACGAGCACAAGATTGTTTGACTAGTGCACAGCGACGAACCGGAGGACGAAGTTGTCCGGTCGTCGGAGTGACCGGAAGCCTGAAGGCCACTGGAGATGTTGGCGGCTAGGACAGATCGAGCTCGACCTGGACGTGGTTTGCTCTTGCCGCTGAGTGTCCTGATGACACTGGCAGGTACGCTGTTCTTAGCTGCACAGAATTCTCCACCGGGCCAAGCAACGCCGGTAGCTCACGCACTTGTCTTGCCCAAGTCGTGTCTGGGGCAAACCCATCCTTCCGAGAAGATTACGACGCTGTTGGAAGCCATTCACGACCATCCCACGGCCGGGGCTTACAACACCCTAGGGGTTTTGTACGCGCAAGCGGATCGCGTCAGCTGTGCTATTCCAGCTTTTGAAGCCTCCCTCAGCCTGGAGCAGCAAAACTGGGAGGCCCACTACAATCTTGCGCTGGCGCTTCTCCGTAAGGGCAATCGAGCCCGCACTGTCGCCGAGTTGCAGACCGCGATTCAACAAAAGCCGGATTCAGTAGCTGCGCATTTTGCCTTGGGAAATGTGCGGCAAGCCGACGGCAAGTGGGAGGAAGCTGCACAGGAGTTCAACGCTGTACTGACGGTTGATCCGCACTTCGTTCCCGCCTCGGTAGCCCTCGGACAAGTCCTGATGAGCCAGGGAAAGCCAGCTGCAGCGATTGCTTGTCTAGAAAAAGCTCTGGGTCTGTCACCACCGCTCGATCAAGTAGAAACCCTGCAGGTCGCGCGCGCCCTGGCTTACAGCCAAAGCGGTGAAATGGACAAAGCGGTGGGCATCCTCAAGAATTTCGTCGCTGCGCATCCAGACTCCGCCGACGCTCACTTCAATCTTGGTCTGCTCTATTTTCAGAAAGGCCAGCCGGCTGACGTGGAAGCTGCAGTTGCCGAATACCGCGCGGCGCTGCGCCTTGACGCTAACCTGGACGCCGCCAGAATCTCATTGGGAAGAGCGCTACTTACTCAGAAACAATATTCGGCATCGGTTTCGATCCTCCAGGATTACGCCAAGAACAAACCGCGTGATGACCAGGGTTACTATCTCTTAGGCTTGGCTTATGCTGGACTCAAGCAATTTCCCCAAGCGGAAACATTCTTGCGGCAGGCCAAACGGCTGAATCCCGGCAACGCAGATACCCGTTACAACCTTGGGTTGGCCCTGGTTAGGACGGCAAAGCCAGAAGAAGCCATCCAGGAATTTGAGGCCGCGGCCAAGATCAGTCCTGACGATCCTGAAGTTCACTCCCAACTCGCATCTGTTTTCGAACAGCAAAACCAGAAGGAGCGCTCGCAAGTCGAGCTGCGAAAAGCTACTGAGCTTCGACGCCGGTCGGATCAGCAAGCGCAGGCAGGCAAACTCAACAATGAGTCCAATCAGTATTTGCTGGCAGGAAATCCGCAAGCTGCGGTCGAACACTACCGCCGAGCCCTTAAGCTGAATCCCGGTGATGCAAAACTACACTACAACCTGTCCTTAGCTCTTGACCACCTGGGCGACAAGCCTGCTGAACAGAACGAACTGGAGACTGCTATCCGCCTCGATCCCAATCTTTCCGTTGCACACAATCAGTTGGGATTCCTTGCCGTGAGTGATCGTCGCTTTGCCGAAGCGGAACGAGATTTCAAGACCGCGATTCAAATCGATTCCAAGTACGCCGAGGCCCAGAACAATCTGGGAGTTCTCTACAGTCAGCAAGGAAAGGATTCCGAGGCGGCCGAACTGTTCCAGCAGGCGATCGGAAACGATCCGAATTTTGCCAAAGCCTACGTCAATCTTGGTTTGACGCTGGCTAAGCAAGGAGCATTTCCGCAGGCAGCACAGCAATTTGATCTGACTCTGAAAATCGATCCCCAGAACGAAGCAGCATACACTGCTCTCGGGATGCTGCAAGCCAAGACCGGCCGGGGAAGGGAAGCGGTCGATACCTTTCGAAAAGCGGTAGCGCTTGCTCCCAATTCAGCCGATGCACACCTGAATCTAGGCATCGCCTTGGTCGATCAATATGATCGTGTAGGAGGATTCAAGGAATTCTCCGAAGCCGTTCGTCTCAATCCCGAGCTTCCCGCGGCCCATTACAACCTCGGTCGTTTCTTTTTTGAGAACGGTAAGTACGAAGACGCGCAGCGAGAATTAGAAAGCGCCTGCCGCTTGCAGCCGAATTTCGCCAGCGCGCTTTATTTTCTGGCCCTCACCGAAAAACAGAACAATCAAATGGAACGTTCCACCCAGTTTCTGCGTCAAGTCGTCACTCTTAATCCGCAAAATGCCGATGCGCAATACTTGCTCGGTCAAAACCTCGAGCGCGTTGGGAAGACTACCGAGGCCGTTGAGCACTGGAAGGCGGCCGTGCAGGCGGACCCAAACCATTCCCAAGCCCTCTATAACCTGGCGCGAACCTTGAACAAGTTGCATGACGCAGAGGCGGCCCAGTATCAGGCCCGCTTCGATGCGCTGCAAAAGAGCCAGCAAATCACAGACAGGGTGGAACAACTCGGCAATTTCGCTCTTGAAGCCGCCAACGCAGAGAACTGGCCGCAGGCATTCCAACAGATGACGGAGGCGCTCGAGTTGTGCGGAAACTGCGCGCAGAGCGCACATCTTCACCACAATCTCGGCTTGTTCTACGGCAAAACTGGAAAGGTCGAAGAAGCCAATAAGGAGTTGCAGACGGCAATTGCCCTTGATCCAAATGATGTGGATGCCCAAAGAGCTCTGATCATGTTCCAGAACGTGCGCACGGCGCAAGCACAGCAAGAGTGAATATGTGACGACAGGGATGCCTTGTTTTCCAATGGAGGAGGAATGTCTTTCTGAAAGCTCAATCAGACGGATTTCGTCTCGACGGCAAAGTGGCCGTAGTTACCGGTGGAGCCAGTGGAATCGGGCGGGCCATCGCGGAAAGATTTTCCGCCAGCGGAGCCTGTGTTCGCATTCTGGACATTGACCAGAGTGCTGCTGAGGCCCTGGCTGGCGAGATCGTCGCTCTGGGACGCAACGCCAAAGCTTATCGCTGCGACGTCTCCGACCGCGAGAATGTGAAGGCGGTTTTCGGAGATATCTTCCAGCGCGATCGAATCCACATCCTGGTAAACAACGCCGGGATTGCCCATGTAGGTAACCTCGAAACGACTTCGGAGCAGGACTTCGAAAGGGTCTATTGCGTAAATATTAAGGGTATCTACAACTGCATGTACACCTCCATTGGCCACCTCAAAGGCAACGGCGGAGGCGTGATTTTGAACATGGCCTCGATTGCTGGCACTGCGGGACTCTCCGATCGCTTTGCGTACTCCATGAGTAAAGGCGCCGTGATCGCAATGACCTACTCGGTTGCCAAAGATTACCTGGCTCATAACATTCGCTGCAATTGTATTTCGCCCGCCCGAGTACACACTCCATTCGTGGATGGTTACCTCCAGCGTAATTATCCGGGAAGAGAAAAGGAGATGTTCGAAAAATTGGCGCAGTCGCAGCCCATCGGCCGGATGGCTCAACCCAGCGAGGTGGCGGCACTGGCGTTATTTCTATGCTCGGACGAAGCTACTTTCATCACCGGAACGGACTATCCCATTGACGGAGGCTTCTTCAATCTCCGCGGCTAGCCAGCATCGGTTCTCTCACGAAACTGGGTCCCGGGTCGCGTCTCGCGCAGGTTCGGTTTCTAATACAGTTCTCTTCGGACCCGGAGCCTGACGTTCATGGACCTGCAACTGCGCGACAAAGTCGTAATCGTCACCGGGGGCGCGAGTGGGATTGGCGCTGCCATCGCGCGCGAGTTCGGGAAAGAAGGTGCGGTCCCGGTAATTGTGGACCGCGACGTTGCGGCCGGAGAGCGCTTTCAAGCTGAGCTCGGCAACCAGGGTATCGCGGCGCATTTCTTGTCGGCCGAGCTGTCTGTTCCGGAAAACTGTCAGGCCGCGGTGGCGCAGACGGTGGACAGACTCGGCCGAATCGACGCACTGGTAAACAATGCCGGCGTCAACGACGGCGTTGGTCTGGCCAAGGGCAGTCCCGATCAGTTCGTGGCGTCCTTGCAGCGAAATCTGCTGCACTATTACAACATGGCACACTATGCTCTCCCTCATTTAAAGAATTCTCGTGGGGCCATCGTCAATATCAGCTCCAAGACAGCAGTAACCGGCCAGGGCGGGACGTCCGGATACGTGGCGGCGAAGGGAGCCATCCTTGGCCTCACTCGGGAATGGGCTGCCGAATTGCTGCCCTGCGGCATTCGCGTCAATGCAGTTGTGCCCGCGGAAGTCATCACCCCGTTGTACGAGCGCTGGCTCAGGAACTTCCCCGATCCGGAGAAGAAATTGAAGAGCATTCTGGCCAAAATTCCTTTGGAAAGCCGCGCCACCACGCCGGAAGAGATTGCGGCCATGGTCGTCTTCCTGGTCTCGCCCCAGGCAGGGCATATCACGGGCCAGCATTTATTCGTGGATGGCGGGTACGTGCACCTGGACCGGGCACTGACATGACAACCAATATGAAGGCTACTTCTGCGCCGCTTACCGAGCGGCAATACGTGTTGCCGCTGATCCTGGTGACGAGCCTGTTTTTCCTTTGGGCGCTGGGAGTCAATCTCAACGATATCCTGATTCCCCATCTGAAGAAGGCATTTGGCCTGACAGATTTCCAATCGTCACTCATTCAGACGGCATTTTTCGGTGGCTATTTCCTGGCAGCGGTGCCCGCCGGCTGGCTGATGGAAAAGATCGGGTACCGGAAAGGCATACTGGTCGGCCTCTTCACTTGCGCGACCGGCGCGCTTCTTTTCATTCCTGCTGCTTCCATCAGAGTATATGCATTCTTTCTGTTTGCCTTGTTTGTGATGGCATGCGGCCAAGGCGTTCTGGAAGTCGCGGCAAATCCTTATGTGACGCTCCTCGGGCCTCCGGAGAGCTCTGAACGGCGCTTGAACCTGGCGCAGTCCTTCAATGCCGTGGGCGCCGTAGTGACTCCGATCATTGGCGCCGCTTTTATTCTCTCTGGCATCGAACACACCCGCGCACAGACCGCGGCCATGAGCTCAGCTCAGCTGCAGGCCTATCGCGCCGCCGAGGCCAGCACAGTAAAAGTCCCTTATCTTGTGATTGCCGGAATCTTTTTGACAGTAGCGGCTATGATCTATTTCGCGCATCTGCCAGAGATCCAAGAACAGAATGGAGAGCAGGAACCAGAATCGCTCGCTAGTGGCTTACGGGGTATCCGCCGTCACGGACATTTGGTGAAGGGTGTGCTTGCGCAGTTTTTCTATGTTGGCGCCCAGGTTGGGGTAGCCAGTTTCGTCATCCGTTTCGCCCAGTTCAGCATGCCCGGAACTCCTGAAAAGAGCGCCGCGAACTATTTGAAACTGCATCTGCTCGGGTTCATGCTGGGAAGATTCATTGGTTCGTATGTGATGAAGCGTGTCCCCGCGGCCAAATTGCTTTCGCTGTTTGGGCTCGGATCATTGACCTGTTTAATGCTGATTTTGTTCGGGCCGGGAGCCGCTTCCGTCGGGGCTATTGTGGTTATCGGATTCTTCCATTCGATCATGTTTCCCACCATCTTCGCGCTGAGCTTGAAGCATCTCGGGCCATACACCAAACTGGGTTCGTCCCTATTGGTGATGTCCATCATCGGTGGCGCGATCTTCCCCGCCTTGATGGGATACATCTCGGACCGAACCAATATCCGCGATGCCTTTGTGGTTCCACTTCTATGCCACATTTATGTGCTTTACTTCGCGACCCGAGGCTACAAGCCGGAAGCGGTGGATACGGCACAAACTAGCAGAGTTGTCGTTCCTGCATAATCGTCTCTTCTTACCATTGGTTGCCGATTACGCACCGCCCACTAAATCCTTCCTCCTGACGACTGCAGCACCGTCTTCAGCATGGCTTCTATCCCGTTCCATGTGATCTGGACTCCAATGCACAAAAGTACGAAGGCAATGACGCGCAGAATGCCATGTGCTGTCTGAGGCGAAATTCGTTGGGTAATTTTCGGAGCATAACCGTAGCTCACAAAGACCAGTACGCTCAAAGCCACAACGGCCAACAGGATTCCGACGTGAGCCATGGCATTGGGAAGTACGCCCTTGACCGAGGCATGCGCGCTCAGCGTCAACATGACGACAACACAGCCCGGACCGGCGGTGACCGGAAAGGTAAACGGATAGAAAACCTTCTCCTCCAGGGTTCCAAAAGTTGGGGCGACTTCCGCCTGTGCCGGTTGAACGTTGGCGGCTGGTTGATTTAGCAGACCCCATCCCATGGTGGCTAGGACAAGGCCTCCAGCGACTTGCACTACAGGAAGGGAAATTCCAAAGAAGGAAAGCAGCGCCGTACCTACCAGTTCTACCACTGCCAGGAAGAGCGTAGTTCTGACTGCGATCTGGCGGGCGAGATCGCGGAAAACGGACGCGGGCGCATCTCCCACCAAGCCCAGAAATACCAATGCAGATCCCAGAGGGTTGACCACCGGCAGCAGCGCACTGAAGGCAAGAGCAAAAAATTTGATCAGCAGAGTTAGGCTTGCCATGGCGGGCAATAGCATAGCATCGCGGAAATCATGTTTCGGGCCCTCGGAAACTGGTGGTCAAGCCTTTGTGGTCTTTTCTAAATGTCCGTTCTGGGCTCTGTATGCTGCTTCAAATACCAGCAGGGAGGATAGCCGAAGTGTGGAAATAGGGCCTGAACACAGGTCTGTGCGACTGGTGCGTTGAAAATGAACTCGGTCTTGCCACTCTTCTGTTGGACCGCGTCATAGCGCTGCACCGTCACCGTCCCAAACTGCTCCCTCTTTCCTGGGATGCGATACCGAACAGAGAGATAGTCCCCGGCGTACACGATTGCCAGCAATGCCACTAAGGACACGATGGCTATCCCTAGCACGTGTCTTAGGATTCGTTCCAGGTCCTCACGAGAAATCGCCGTCATCAGCAGCCGTACCTCCGGTGTGGGTCCACGGAGTCTTCAATGTTCACGGCAACAATCACGAAATGAGCGTAGGACTGACAACTGCGAACTGACAGCAGGAACTGACTTTCCCCTCTTTTTGTTCTTCTGACCGGTTCATTCTGTTTTCACACAATTTTCGCGGCCTGGGTAACTTCGTTCTACTGCAGCTCGATCGAAATAATCTCTCCGCAGTCTTCTGCTGTCTCGCGGTAATTCACTGCCACCTTCTGATTGGTCCACTCGCAGGAAAACTTGTCGGCCCCGATGACGATCACTAGAGCGTCGTCCCGGGCATGCAATTTCAAGGTCTTTGCGCCGGACACTACGGTCAACACAGCCTCTGGTGACGCTGAGCAATCCACCGCCTCCAATTTCCCCCTGATAAACTCTGCTGGACTCTGCGTGATTTCCGCAGCCGGCACACTTGCTCCGGCGGCATGAGGATCAGAACGCTCTCGGCGAATAAATTCGGCTGCCGCGTCCGCTGTCCCCAAACGCGCGTCAACCGGCACCCCCGCGAGGGATGCCCGCTTTATTTCCCGGACCGCCGACAGCTCCTTCTCCGCTTGCTCGGCAATTTCATGGTCATGCGCTTTGCAGAGCTCTTCTAGAGCGGCAATCGACTCGTCATACTTCCCGTCCACCATGTACAGTTGGGCCCGGTTCAAGAGATAGCGCTCATTCCGAGGATTCAGGTCGACCGCCTTCAGAATAATCTGCAGTGCCTGGTCTTTCTTGCCCAGCGAGGCGTAGGTTAAGGCCAGCAGACGGTAGGCGTCGGCGTATTCCGGATCAAGTGCTACCGCCTTTTCTAGTTGCTCCTTAACCACCCTCAATTGCTCGCGGTCACTACTAAGGCCAGGCCCACGGCTTTGCGCCAGCAGCGCCGAGTAGTAAAGCAGTCGCGGATCATCCGAGTCATGCTTGAGGGCCTTTGAAAAGCATTCCGCCGCTTGTTGATATTGATGTTTAATGAAGTAGGCGTAACCCAATCCGCGCAGTGCTGCGGCATTTTCTGGCTCAACCTTAAGTACCCCTTCGAACTCGGCCACCGCCTTGCCTTGGTAGTCGGCCGAATGAACGTGAACGTCAGCCAATACGGCTTGCACCTCCGTTATCGCCAATCGTCTTACCACATATTTCGAGCCGTCCGTTACGCTATCCACGGAAACGCGATAACTTCGGAGTTGGTCTCGGCTCAAATAGTCCCGCAACCTGTTGTTCAGATACAAAGCGCTCATGCCAAAAGCTTGCCGGATGGATTCGTCTATCCCAATCTCGCGCTGTCCCAGCGCGAAATACAGGGGCAGCTTTGAGAGCCATCGGTGATCATACAAGTAATGCACCAGCAACCACGACTCGGCATAAAACAACGATCGACGGTCCCCATTTTCGCTGTAGATGCTGGAATTGTGCCGCACCCGAAACAGGTCGGCGACGTCCATCAGGCTGTTTTTCTGCAGGAAGTGCCAATCATTCTCCACCGGCAACCCAATCTCAGCCTCTTTGCCCTTAACCTTAATGCTGGAGAAAAACTCGGCAAATCCTTCATCGAACCAGGGCTGAGACTGGGGGCCGGTGTTGCCATTCAGCAGTTGGTGAGCATATTCGTGGAACACTACCTGCCACGGATCATCAACTGCCATATCCAGGATGATGAAGCAGCGATCGTTGCTGGCCTGGAACAAACCCGACACCTGCACCGGTTTTCCCTGCCACAGCGGCACGAATCGGCGCATTTCATTGCCGTCGCGAAAGGCCACGATCTGCAGCGGCACAGGAATCGTGACCTGCTTCTTGGTCATGAGCGCCCCGAAGACCGCTCGCATCTGTTCGAAGCGCAAAGCCGTTTCTCGACCCCGCCTCTCGCCAGCATCGGTGACCACAGAGAAATGCGACGATCGAACTTCCACCCACTCCGGATCATTGCCAAAAGCAGGCAGAACCATGCCTAACAAGACAAACAAGACGTGCCACCTACGCCCTAATCCAGAAGCCATCCACGCACCCAGCTAAGGTAGCTATCGTATAACAATCAGGAGTTCGAACAACGCCCCGCTAACTTTCCATACCAAATCTCGTCCCAGCTAATTGACTGTATCTCTGGAGGCACCCATCGTGCGTAATCAACTGCCAATTACGCTGTTTGTCTTGTTCTTTACGTTGTCCGTTACCGCACAGACCGCGCCGCCTCCCACGCGTGAGCACTTTGTCCACGCGGAACTCCTTTATGACTGGGTCACCAATCATCGCGGCGAAAAGCTGCGCACCTTCATCACCCACCCACACGACATTGCTGGAAAAGCTCCCGTTATTTTCTTCGTGGGATGGCTGAGCTGCGACAGCATGGAATATCCGGACCCCGCTACTCGCGACGGTTTCGGCATCCTGTTGCGCCGTCTCATCGATGAATCCGGCTACGCCACCGTCCGCATGGACAAACCCGGAGTGGGTGAAAGCCTGGGCAATTGCGAAAAAGCCGACTTCCTGAGCGAGATGGAAGGTTGGCAGGCCACTTTCGATTCCATGTCCAAGTACGACTTCATCGACCGGGACCGTGTCTTCGTCTTCGGTCTGAGCAACGGAGGAGGTTTTTCTCCTCTCGCCGCCCGCGATCATCCTGTCCGCGGGTACATTTCCGCCGGCTCCTGGGGACGCACCTGGTACGAGCACATGCTCGATCTCGAACGCCGTCGCATGATGGAAGCCGGCAAATCACCGGCTGAAGTAAATACCTCGGTGAAGGCTTTCATCGAGTTTTACGATTTGTACCTGATGAAAGGAATGACTCCGGGCCAAGTCATTACCCAGCATCCCGAGTGGAAAGATCTTTGGTACGACTCTCCCGACGGCCAATATGGACGCCCCGCCGCCTTCTATCAGCAGCTGCAGGCTCTAAACCTGGGCGAGGCCTGGCAGAAAGTGACCGCCCCCGTGCTGGTAATCCGCGGCACCGGAGACAACATCATGAGTCGATCCGACAGCGAGGCCATCGTGCGGATCGTCAACCAGGTTCATCCCGACCACGCCCGCTACCTCCAAATTGAAAACATGACCCACGGCTTCACCATAGACGGCAAGTTCTACGACGAACTGCTGCCCATCGTAATGAACTGGATGAAGGAACAACTAGCAGGCAAGTGAACCGCAGTGTCATCCGGCTGTCCTTGTAATCATCGCCGGATCTATTATAATATGACCAGTCAGACTAGTCTGTGCCTAAAGCAAAACCAATCTCGAAAACCAGTGCTGCTGCCGCGCCGCGCTGGCAGCTTCAGACCGCCAAGGCCCGGTTCAGCGAGGTCTTTCGTCGAGCCCGTTCCGAAGGCCCCCAATACGTCACCCGCCAGGGCAGAGAAGCGGTTGTGATTCTCCCAGCCGAGGAATTTGAGCGACTGGCAGGGCGCACTCGTCAGCCTCGCAGCCTGGTGAGATTTTTCGCAGAATCACCGTTGGCCGATGGAGCGGTGGATCTGGACCGTAAACCAGATTACGGCCGGAAGATTAAACTGTGAGCCGCGGCTTCCTGCTCGATACCAACATCATCTCTGAACTGGTCAAAGCCAAGCCCAGCCCCAGCGTAACTAAATGGATTAACTCCACCGACGAAAGCCTGCTCTACCTTAGTGTTCTTACCTTAGGCGAGATTCGCAAAGGCATCACTTCCTTGCCCGATGCCACGCGTCGAGTGGCGCTCGAAGCCTGGCTCGACCACGATTTGGTGCTCCGCTTTTCCGGCCGTGTGCTCTCCATCGACCATCCTGTTGCCGACCGCTGGGGAAGAATTGCAGGGAGTGTTGCAGCTCTGAAGTCGCCTTTGCCTGTCATCGACGGGCTGCTCGCCGCCACAGCGCTGCACCACGAGCTTATCTTTGTAACGCGAGACACCACACACGTCGCAGTTAGTGGCGTGTCTGCTTTCAATCCTTGGACTACCTAAGAGGGCGACTTAGGAATGTGTTGTTAGCCTACACCACAAAATATTTCGCCCCGGGATGGTGTACGACAATCGCCGACGTCGACTGCTCCGGATCCAGCAGGAAGCCGCTGGTCAGCCTCACTCCCACGTTCTCTTCCGGTTTGAGTAGCGCAAATAACTTGGTCTGATCTTCCAGGTTGGGACACGCCGGATATCCAAACGAGTACCTCGACCCCCGATACTTCTGATGGAACAAATCCCGGATGTGCGGCGAGTCTTCTCCCGCAATTCCCAGCTCCTCACGCATTTTCTTGTGCAGATATTCTGCTAAAGCCTCGGCAGTCTCCACGCTCAGCCCGTGCAGATAGAGATACCGCGTGTACTCTCCGCCCTCGAACAACCGCTGCGTCTCCAACGACGCTTTGGCGCCCATGGTTACCAGCGACAGCCCGATCACATCCATTTTCCCCGACGGCTTACCAGCGACATTCTTCGGGGCGAAGAAATCCGAGATACACAGCTTCCGCCCTTCCCTCTGCCTCGGAAACGTGAACCGTAATAGCTCCGGTTTCCTTTGTGCACCTTCGTGTCCTTGGTGGTTTTGCTCTCCCGGCTCATACACCACCACATCATTCCCTTCGCTCTGCGCCGGAAAATATCCGTAAACTGCCTTCGGCTCAAATACTCCACTGGCAATGATCTCTTCTTCCAACTGCTTTTTGATCGGACGAAATTTCTGCTCCACCAGCCGCAGGTAATCTTCCTGCGACGCCGTCTTCAACTGCCATTGATTTTTGAACAGCGCGGTTTCATTGATGTAAGGAAACAACTCTCGCAAATCGAAATCCTTCCTCACCTGCACGCCCCAGAACGGAGGCGTCGGAATATTCGGCGCATCGCTCACTACCGGACTTCGTTGCGCGAACACCGGACCCGTCTCTTCGTCCACGGCGAGAGCCTTGGCATACTCTTTCACTGTGCGTCCTTCCTCTAGCCGCGTTTGCCGTTTTCCGTCCACCGTAGCCAGATCTTCCATGATGTGCAGCCCGGCAAAGGCGTCGTCGGCGTAGAAAACGGCATTCGCGTACTCCCGGCGCAAATCATCCTCGACATATTTGCGGGTCAACGCCGCCCCGCCGCAGATCACGGGGAACTCGAGTTTCTGCCGCTGCAAGTCCTGAATCACATATTTCATCTCCAGCGTGGACTTCACCAGCAGCCCGCTCAGCCCAATGGCGTCCGCCTTGTGCTCGAGCGCAGCTTTAATGATGGTGTCGCCGGCTTGCTTGATGCCGAGGTTCACCACACGGAATCCATTGTTCGTCAGAATGATGTCCACCAGGTTTTTGCCGATATCATGCACATCGCCCTTCACCGTGGCCAGTACGATGGTGGCTTTCTGCGAGCCCGCCTTCTTTTCCATCTTGGGTTCGAGGTACGCCACCGCCTGCTTCATGACCGAAGCGGAATCCAAGACCGATGGCAACTGCATTTTGCGCGCTCCGAACAACTCGCCCACCGTCCGCATCCCATCGAGCAGGACGGTGTTGATCAACTCCAGCGGCGTGTATTCGTGCAGCGCAGCTTCCAGCAATTCCTCCAATGATTTTTTGTGCGCTCCATCGCCCACAGACTTTTCCCCGTTGATGATGGCGAATTTCAATTTGTCATCAACTGAAAGTGTCTCGACGTGCGCCGTGGTCGATCCCTGGATCTTGCCCTTGCTCGTGGCGAAGTGCTGCATGTATGCCTGCAAGGGATCGGCATCCCCTTCGCCGCGATAGATCAGCTTGCGCGCCAGCTCAACTTCTTCATGAGGAATCTTGTATAACGGATAGATCTTGGTGTAGTTAACAATGGCCATATCGAGACCATTGTCGACTGCCTCATGCATGAAAACCGAATTTAACACCCGCCGTGGATAAGCATCGAGGCCAAAAGAAATATTGCTCACTCCCAGAATCGTCTTTACTTCTGGCAGTTCCCGTTTGATCCGTTTGATCGCATTCAGGGTCTCGATTCCCGCGGTGCGGTAGTCCTCCTGCCCCGTCGTGATGGGCAGAGTCAGCGCATCGAAGATCAGATCCACCGACCGGATGCCGTACTTTTTCGTTGCTAGCTCGTGAATTCGCTTGGCGATGGCAACTTTCTTGTCAGCCGTAAGCGCCATGCCGTCTTCGTCAATGGTCAGCGCAATCACTGCCGCCCCATAGCGCTTGGCCATGGGCAACACTTTCGCAGTGCGCTTTTCGCCATCTTCCAGATTGATGGAATTAATAATCGCCTTCCCCGGGATGCGCTTCAGCGCTTCTTCAACCACGTCCGCCTCGGTCGAATCCACCAGGATCGGCGCTGGAACCCGGGTCGCAACCTTTTCCAAAATTGACGTGATGTAGCCCTTTTCGTCCTCGCCAACAATCGCGCAGCACAGGTCCAGCATGTGCGAACCGTCATTCACCAGCTTCTTGGCCAGCGCTAGGATGTCGTCATACTTCTTGCCCCGCACCAGGTTGCGGAAATGTTCCACCCGCGTGGTGGTGTTCATCTCCTCGGCCACGATCAGGGGCTTGGGTTCAAGGTCGAGTGGGACCGACGTATACGCGCTCGATGCGGCAGCCGTCGGATGCACATCCCGCTTGGCAGGTTCGACCCCGGAAACCGCATCCACTACCGCTTTCAGATGCTCCGGCGTTGTCCCACAGCATCCGCCGACAATCCGCACTCCGAAATCCTGCACGAAATGCTTGTGATAAGTCGCCAGCTCTTCTGGGGTGAGCTTGTAGACGGCGCGTCCGCCATCGTTCTGCGGAAGCCCCGCATTTGGCAGGACAGAGATATGCTTCGTCGAGTTGACGCCGAGATACCGAACGGCGTCATTCATCTCGACCGGCCCAGTGGCGCAGTTCAGGCCAATGATGTCCACATCGAACGGCTCAAGCGCGGTCAGAGCAGCGCCAATCTCCGTCCCCAGCAGCATCGTGCCGGTAGCTTCCAGTGTGACCTGCATAGTCACTGGCAAGCGCTTGCCTGCCGCCTGCATGGCCTCAAACACGCCCACCAGCGCGGCTTTGGCTTGCAGCAGATCCTGTGAAGTTTCTACCAGCAGAACATCGACGCCACCCTCGATCAGCGCACTGGCCTGTTCGACGTAACCGGCCACCATGTCGTCAAACTTGATGTGACCGAGGGACGGCAGCTTCGTGGTCGGCCCAATCGATCCCGCCACGAACCGCGGCCTGTCTTTGGTGGAAAACTGCTGTGCGACTTCTTTCGCTATCTTCGCGGCGGCGATGTTGATCTCGGCAACTTTGTCCTGTAGGTCGTACTCACCCAGGACCACGCGGGTCGCGCCAAAGGTATCGGTTTCCACCACGTCGCAGCCAACCTTGAAAAAGCTGGCGTGAATATCTTCAATAATGTCGGGCCGGCTCAACCCCAGCAGCTCATTGCATCCTTCCTTGCCCCAGAAATCGTCCACACTAGGATTGCGGAACTGGATGTTCGTTCCCATGGCGCCGTCGTAAATGACGACGCGTTCTTTCACGGTTTGGAGAAAATCAGACATCACCTTCTAGCTGCTGCCTCCCGACCACAACTTGTCGTCCTCACCACAACC
The DNA here is from genome assembly GCA_035512155.1 of Terriglobales bacterium. Lineage (GTDB taxonomy): Bacteria > Acidobacteriota > Terriglobia > Terriglobales > Acidobacteriaceae > JABCYV01. Next base: position 57,381 of record DATKEN010000038.1, read on the forward strand.
CTGTCATCCTGAGCGAAGTAATTGCTTTCGCTTGCGAAAGCAATTACGCAGTCGAAAGCCTGCCCTGAGCGAAGTCGAAGGGGACCTGCTTGTGCTATCGCGCACCAACTCCTCAGTCGCCCCTTCTGCCTTCGTGTAACTTAGTGTCCTTCGTGGTCATAGATCTTCGGTACTACCCTCAGTATCTTGCCGACGACCATCGACCGCCGACTGCTTCATACACAAACGCCGGCCCCCTGGGGGACCGGCGTCGTCACTCCTTGGATCAAGCTTCTTGAACTCTTAACTCCTTTGCACCGGCAATGCGGGCGCGCCGACCCCGACCTCGTCTTGATTGAACACCGCGTTGGCTCCCATGTGTGCTGGCATTGGCGCCAGCAGCTGCTCCTTGCGGTAGATCAACCCGCTCACGTTGAAAGAGGCCACTTCAAATCCGTGCCCATGCGTGATGGCATCCGTGGGGCACGCCTCCACGCAATATCCGCAGAAGATGCACCGATTGTAATCGATGTTGTAGACCTTAGCGTAGCGCTCCGCGCCGCTCACGCGATGCTCCGCCGTATTCTCCGCCGCCTCAATGTAAATGCAGTTCGACGGGCAATTCGCCGCGCACAGAAAGCAGGCCACACACTTTTCCAGTCCATTCTCATCGCGTTGCAGCACGTGCGTGCCACGAAAACGGGCCTGGAACTTAGCCCCTTTCAGCGGTCCCGGCCCGTCCGGATAGTTCTCCACAATCGTGGGCTGGAACATTTCCCTGAAGGTGATGCTCATGCCCTTGGCGATGGCCGCTATGTTCTTCAACACCGGCATACATATCAAGTATACCGAAAGCGGCAAGACTGGCGCAGATCCCGCCCGCCGGCTGGTGCGAAGATTCATGTAGGCGCGGGCGTCCCGCCCGTGCGCTGCGAGTGCGATGCGTAGCCACGGAATCTTCGCGGACCCGGTACCTTGAAACCCCACCCGAAACCTCCGCCCAACCCGGAACCTTTACGCAACCGTGCAAGCGCGGGCCTTTCAGGCCCGCGTAACCACTGCGAACGATATGGGCTTTAGCCCCTGTGGCGTGCGTGTGAGAACTAAACATTTCTCGCGCCTGCCGAGCCAGCCGCGGACGTTTAGCCGCGGAGCGGCGTAAGAATGCAGACCACGGCGCGAGCTGTGGGTAAAAGATAAAGAGTCGCGAGCCCCAGTGGGACGAAAGAGTCTCGCGCACGTCTGCCTAATTGTCCGACTTTCGTCTCGCAAAAGCACCCAACTTTTTACAAGATGCCGACATTCGCATGACACCAGAGGACAAGCGTCCCCATACCCTGCTTGTACAGTGAAATCAAAAAATCACTGTCTAGATCCCGGCAACATTATTCTGAAAACTTCGGAGTGCCAATCATGAAAAACGACGACCTCTCCTCTAGCGTCTTATCCGAAACAACTCCTTCATCCACAAAAAAAGAAGATGCCACCACCCGCCTCTGGCAGGGCGTGGTCAAGCGGCGCTCGTTTTTGAAGGGCCTGGGCGTGGCTGGCGCGGCTGTGTCAGCAGGCGCCCTATTCACCGGCGAAAGCGAGGGTCAGAGTTCGACTAGCCTGACCAAAGGCGATGTGGCAATCCTGCAGTTCCTCTCGGCGGCCGAAATCATCGAGTCCGACCTGTGGTTGCAATACACCGAACTCGGAGGAACACAGGACTCCGAAGAGTCGGGGGTGAACGGTGGAAGTCCGCTCTACATGCAGGCCCTGCAAATCCTTGATGGCGACATGCCCCAATACATCCACGACAATACTGACGACGAGATTAGCCACTTCGAGTTCATCAATGCGTACCTGATTTCGAAGGGCGCGGATCCAGTCAATCTCGACCAGTTTCGCACGCTGCCGAGCAGCAAGGCGACCGGAGCGAGAGACCTGGGGCGACTCACCAACCTCATGAATCTCACCGTCGACACCAGTTTCTGGACTCGGTACCGCATTGGAACGGAGAATCCGGATCTTGATCCCACATTTGTTTTTCCGCAAGCCGACACTATCGTGAATCGAACCGCGATTCCTCGTACCGATGATGATCTGGTGGGGCCAGCAAAGATTGCGCCGCACAACATCCCTGACCATCTCAAAGCCATCGCCTTCACCGCCGGATTCCACTTCGCTTTCATCGAGCAGGGCGGCACCAGTCTGTACCCGTCGCTCGCTCAGAGGGTCCGCAATGTCGAGGTTTTGCGAATCCTGCTCAGCATTGGACCGACCGAGACGGCGCACTTCCAGACTTGGCACGACAAAGCCGGCAACGCACTGGCGTTAACCGATGTCGATCCCGTCACCGGTGCAACCGTCACCTTCAAGAACCTGATCACCAATCAACCGGAGTCGTTGCAGTCCAACCTGATCATGCCGGAGCCAACGGATTTTCTCAGCCATAAGTTCCCCGCATGTTCAATTATTCGGCCGACTCGAACCAAAGGCGCCGCCATGGGAGCCGCGAGGGCCCTCACCGCCGATGGGCTTTTCATCGGCCAGTCATCGGACTTCTTCACCGCGCTGCACACTCTGGCAGAAGCGGCGGACGCGGCGGTACGCGGCTTCTAAGGATGGTAAGTGCTGTTGTTCTCCGCGCGCAGGCGCTGTGGCCAACTCGCCGGTCGCAGCGCCTGCATTGTTCCGGAGTTTAAGAAATGTTTACTCTTCGAGTTAAGGAGCACTCATGTTTGAAGGATTGTTTCAACCTACGCATCTGCTGGTAATTTTCGGACTGGCTCTGCTCGTCTTCGGCCCCAAGAAACTTCCCGAGCTAGGCAAGGGAATCGGCGAAGGCATCCGCGGCTTCAAATCGGCAATGGCAATGAAAGATAAAGATATGAATGAAGAGAAGCCGGCAGCCACCGCCGCCATCACCTCCAACGAACAAGCCAAGGGGTGACTCGTGGGTTTCGGGGTTGAACTGCTTTTCATGCTGATGCTGGGCCTGGTGGTCTTGGGTCCCAAACGGCTGCACTCCATGCTGGGACACGTCGCCCGCGCTAAAGCTGAATTTGACCGGGCCAGTCGCGGCATCAAATCACAACTGACGGCCGAACTAGAACCTTCCCCTCGCGACTCCGAAGACGCAACACCGTAGCAGAGTGGAACCTGGCCTCAGAACTCAGGGGCCGGGTGCCCCGTCCTTTTTGCGCTATCTGCGAGAGGGCGGGTGCGGCTCCCGACCTCGAATCATCCGAAGAATTTCCGGATCAGGCAAGCCTGGGGACCACCGTGGAAGGGTACGGCTTCAGCCGTGCCGCAAGAGCGCCCTGAATAATTTGGGCTTTAGCCCTGTGGCACTCGAGGAAACGCCGCGGCTGCAACAAACGTCATTGCCCGAGTCGGCGCCGTGGGGTGGCCGTGAAATGATTTTCAAGCCCCGCAGGGGCGAAAAGATCCCCTGCGATACACACCTCGTCTACTTCTTCGGACGCGACTCCGGCGGCACTAACCCGGCAACACGGTAATACACCACCAGTTGGCCGTAATGTTCGCCAGAATGCTCGATCAATCCGTAGGCCAAATCCGCCAACTGCACCCGCTCACCGGATTCGGGCGCCAGCACCATCTGCGCCATTCCCGTGTCACCCTTGGCCTTGATGACCGCTGCCCCGTCTGCGAATGATTTCTTCACATACGCCACAACCGCAGCCTTGGTCTTGAAATGCTCGCGAGATTCGTCGTCCACCGGCTTTTGCCCTTTGGCCACGTCGGTAAATAGATAGTTCGAGCCTGCCATGTGCAGCAATTGTTCCGCAAAGCTGCGCTGCGCCGGAGTCGGTTTGAAGTCGTACTTGCCCTCGGGAAAATCCTCAGCCATCGCGATCAACCTGCGCCCAATATCGTTCCATGCCTCGAGCACCGCTTGCGAGGGACTCAGCGTCGGATGATCTTCCTTTTTGGCGGCGTCTTGTGCCAGCGCTGGAAATATCAGGCCGGCGATCATCAAAGCAATTGCAAATAGCTTCTTCATTGCGCACACCTCCCCGATGGATAGACGAAAGCCTCTGAGAAATCGCTAGCACGACCGGAAAAAATATCAGCGATCTGGAATGTCGGCGTTGGTAAAGTTTGCAGGGGTCATCCCGAGCGCAGCCGCTTTTCAGGCGGAGCGAGAGCCTGCCCTGAGCAAGGTCGAAGGGGATCTCGCGCGCGCTATGACGATTCCCTTCCTCTCCGACCACTTTCTGACCAACTGCGGTCTTACTTGGTGACCGCCACTTCGTACAAGTAGTCGACGAAGGAGCGCACTGCGCCATCCATACCTTGCACCTTCGGATTACTCGACTCAACGACGTAGTATTCATCCGGCGCATGAGCGCCGCTTCCGTGGCCGAGGCCGAAATGTCCGGCCGCAAGATGCAGCGGTTCGCCGGTAAACACATAGCCCGGCCACGAGCCCGCGCTGCGCGGCAAGACTACGGGATCAATCCCGTCACGCTTATACACCGCCGTCTGCGCCCGAATGAGCCCAGCGTCAGCCGAGGTGCTGTTCGGATCGTACCCGCCGGTCATGTTCACTTCGATGTCCCCGAATCCGCGCTTGGCGAGATGCGCTTTGAGCGCAGCCAGCGCCTCTGTTGCCTTCATGTCCGGCACCAGCCGCAGGTCAAGCTTGGCCACGGCCTTATGGGGAAGGATGGTCTTCCCTCCCGGCCCGGTGTAGCCGCCAACCAGGCCTTCGATATTGACCGTCGGCCGCGACATCAGCAGTTGCAGCGCCTCTTGCCAGCTCACATCGTGCACCCAGTGTTCCACTCCCATCTGCTTCTTCGCGACGGCTTCATCGAGACGGCCCGCCGCATCGGCAATCATCGCTTTCTCTGCGGGAGAGAGCGGCCGGGCCTTGTCGGCAAAGCCTTCGATCGCGGGATCATTTCCGTCGGGCGAAACCAGGGTGACCAACGCCTCCACCAGATGCCATGCCGGACTATCCAAACGTGCCTTGTTGCTCGAATGAATGTCTTTACGCGGTCCGCGGCCCCAACGCTCTCCGCTCGAGACCAGTTCGAGCTCAATGACACCCTTGGCGCCGAGCGTCATGGTCACTTTTCCCTCGAGGTCTTGTTCCGCCGAAGGCATGAAGATGCCGTTACAACGCTTGAGCGCGGCCAGCACTTCTGGCCGGCGCACAATCTGCGGAAAGTGCGGCGAACCGATCTCCTCTTCTCCCTCAGCTACCAGCACCAAGTTCACCGGAAGCTTTTTCCCCGCGCCGCGGATGGCGTGCAGCGCCGCAATGAATGACGCCTCCGGCCCTTTCTGATTCACAGCGCCGCGTCCGATCAGCACCTTCCCCAGCCCCGGTTTTTCGACCAGTGCAGCATCCCATGGCGGCGAGGACCACTCCGCTGGATCCACCTGCTTTACGTCGTACATAAAGTAAAGGCCGAGAGTACGAGGCGCGCCAGCATCGAGCGTGGCAAAGATGCCCGGCTGTCCGTCGGTCGGGATTTTTGTGACTTCACCGAATCCCGCCTCGCGCAGAAAGCGCATGGTGAGTTCGCAACCTTCGTTCACCCCTTTGTTCTCGGCGGCTATCGACGGCTGGTGGATCCACTCCTGCAGGCGCTGCACCGCCTCGTCGTGGCGTTTCTGTATCTGCGCCCAAATTGCGTCCCGGTTGCTGTCATCCCCTAGCCCACTGCCAGGCCACGCCAGCACCGCCGCGCCCGCTGCTGCACCTTGAAGGAAATCTCGTCGGTTCATGGCTCGAAAGGATAATCTCAGCGGCAGTGCTCTGCCAAGTCCGATGAAATCGCCCGCGCGAATCTTTTCGCTTACGTTTCTCTTTGCGCTCTTGGCGATAACTTAGTGAGCTTTGCGGTTAAAAGCCTTCTGCGGAAAGGGCTAATCCCTGTTGACGAAGCGATCCTTCTGGTCTAGCCTCGCTTGCCGGGTGCCCCAGGTCTCGCTACTTTTGCGAGACCTGGGAATATCCGAAACCGTGTCACCGCTTATTCGGCCATCCCGGACGCTTTTCTCTTGTGTTCTTACTCTGTGACTCATGCGCTGCACCGCTTCTCTGGCGCGGGTGATCCGTACTTCCTCACTTTCAGTTGCTATTGCCGCCAGCCGTTGCCGGACAGGGAAGCTCGTCGAGACTTACGTCGGGCACCTGGCATGATGGGATAAGTTCCGTTCCCAGGTCTCGCAACGGCGGTGAGACCTGGGGCACCCGGCAAACCCAATGCCACCATGGAGACTTCGCGCGGTGAAGGCAGGATTAAAGGCGACCCGGACATCAACGACAACTGGGTTGCCTGGACGGCCGAGTACGACAAGAAAAGCGGCAACCGAATCTTCCTCATCACCCACCAGCTCAAAGAAGATGCGGTGGGCCCGGATGTGCTGGTTCTTGAGAAAGCGAAATGGACGCCAGTGAACAAGATCGTCCCACTGCTGGTATTCACATTGCTTCCGTGTCTGTCGGCACGCGGGCAATCACCCACCCACAATTCCACACTTCCGCCCCTGACTGCGGAACAGAAGGCGGTATTGACCAAAGCAGCAAGCGACCCATGGGTATCGGATCTAAAGCTCAATGACGCCATCGCCAAATACTCTTTGGGAATGGCGCAAATCCTGAAAGCCCGCCGCGCGGAATTTGACCCCACGACGGGCGCAGCCCGCTATCGCAGATTGCAGGGAATCCAAATGCGTATCCCCGGCGATCCAAACATCAACCACAACTGGGTGGTCTGGGATAGCGAATACACTCCCGAATCAAGATCGTGGGAAGTAAGGATCACCCATCAATTGACCGAAGATGCTAAGGGCCCAGACATGCTGATAATCCTCCCCACCAGCTGGTACTTGTATACCGGCGAAATGGCGGGCCAACGGGAAGAACTGGCCAGTGGGGAGATTAAGCAACCCAAGCCCTGACCCTCTTCCCAAGGCCTCCCAGTCCCCACACATCAACGGGGCTTGGGGGTCTTGGATGAGGGCACAGATGCGGGCAGCGGAAGTTCTACTCGATGCCGAAAATCTTCACAAAAATCGGCGTGTCCCCGGTGACGTGCGGCCAAATCACGTGGTAGCCCCAGAGATGTACCCAGGCATTGCCCGTCCGCAACGTGAGATACGCCTTAACCATTCCGGGCCCACCGAAGAGCAGCACAATGAAAATTACCGAGAGCGCGCCATGTGCGATTGTGTCGTACCGCGTCCAGTATTCGGTCAGATGCAACGACGCATAAGTAAAGCCGGACAGAACCATGGTGGCCGCGGTCGAGCCAGTCAATTTCTGGTAGCGCGGCACCAGAATCGACGTGAGAAAGATCATGATCGGCAAGCCGGTACCCAATAACGAAAAGATCAGGGCAATCACGCTGCCCAAGGGCGAACTAAGCCGCCAGATGCCGGACCTCGGCAGATCGATCAGCAATCCCAATCCCAGGACGACCAGAATTACCAGGGTGTCATTCAGCCGGTTGTTTGATTTCAGGCAAAGGGCTTCGCGCGAATAGCCACGATGCCGGAAAAACCAGTAGGGAAGCGCCGCATAGAAAAAGAAGTTATAGAGCGCCCACACAAACACTTCGCGAGTCGTCACGGAATCGTTCAAGCCGAACATGCTTCCGCTGAGGTGTAGCCCAATGCCGTGTGTCCCCGCTAGCCTGCCAACCAGTTGCCCACCGATCAGCACGGCCGCGCCGTAGATCAGCAATCCCACCGATTCGCGCATCGCAATCGCACGCCCCGGCGCGCGAGCTGCGACGTCCACCGACCGGTGCCGCGTCACCAGATAAGTGACGCCGACAAAGATCAGCGCAACCAGCGGCCCAAAAATCTCAAACATCACCCGCGCCTGGTAGGGCGTCACTCTCAGCATGGGCTGATCAAATGGGATCGCACCCTGTGCCAGAAATGGAATCGACGCCGCAAACAGAATCCATACCAGCAGCCCGATCTGCACGATGCGATTCCGCAGCACACTTGATTTTGCACGTGTCGGCGGCGCTCCGGTTGTGCTCATTCTTGTCCCCGCGGAATTTCTCTCTGAGGGCTGGTCCGCAGCAGGCTATCACGGATCCCTTCGCTTTTCAGCCCGAGTGGACTTCCGCGGAGACTTCACCTACCTAGCAACCGAATTCATTCGCATTTAATAATCGTGTGACAATTCCGAAATATCTGCTGGCTAGCCTGTAGTCGTTTCTCAGTCATGTTTGTGGCCCAACCAACCCGGCCCAAGGCCGGGAGTTCGTGTTGAAAACAGGAGGATTCCGAATGTTTGATCACTTCCATTTTTCCGCCGCCCCCAAGAAAGTGATGGCGTCATTGCTGGCCCTCATGGTTAGCTTGGGACCGATTGTCTCTCCCGCTTACGCCGCGCCGAGCAGCACGGCAACACCGATCCAGCACCTGGTTGTGATCTTCCAGGAAAACATTTCTTTCGATCATTACTTCGGAACTTACCCCCACGCTACCAATCCCCCGGGAGAGCCAAAATTCAAGGCGTCACCCAACACCCCGGCGGTCAATGGTCTTAGCAACGCGCTGCTCAATTTCAATCCCAACTTGAATCCTGCAAACGGCACTTCGGCTTCGAACCCTTTCCGTCTTGATCGTTCGCAGGCAGTTACCGGAGATCAGGACCACGGTTACACCGACGAGCAAAAAGCTTTTGACTCGGGCCTGATGGACTTGTTCCCCCTCAACGGAGGCTTCGGGAGCAGTCAGGTCATGGGTTATTTTGACGGCAACACGGTTACCGCCATGTGGAACTACGCCCAGTTTTACGCTATGAGTGACAATTCCTACGGCACCACCTTCGGTCCTTCAACTCCAGGATTGCTCAATTTGGTTTCCGGACAGACTAACGGCGTCACCAGCACCTTGAACGGTACCGGTGACGAAGTGAACGGCGGCAGTGATGGCTCGCTCACCATGATCGGCGATGCCGATCCGATCGGAGATGTTTGTTCCAGCGCAACCCGCGCCCAGGGACAAATGGGCGGAAAAAATATCGGTGACCTCCTCACCGCGGCCGGCGTGACTTGGGGCGGATTCATGGGCGGTTTCGATCTCACCGTCGTCAATTCCAACGGCACCACGGGATGCGCCCGAAGCACCAAAAACCTCGCGACAACCATCGGCGATTACATTGCCCACCACTCGCTTTTCGGCTACTACGCCTCTACTGCCAACCCCATGCATACCCGTCCAGCTTCCCTGGCGGAGATTGGAAACGCCGGCCCCGCCAACCATCAATACGATATTCGCGACTTCTTCGCCGCAGTCGCAGCTGGCAACTTTCCCGCGGTCAGCTTCCTCAAGGCTCCAGCTTACGCAGATGGTCACGCCGGATACTCCGATCCCCTGATGAGCAAACCTTCCTGGTGAACACCATCAACTTTCTGCAAGCCCAGCCTACCTGGAGCAGCACGGCGGTGGTCATCATGTACGACGACTCCGATGGATGGTACGACCATCAGATGGGTCCTATCGTGAATACCTCCACCGGACCTGCCGATGCTCTGACCGGATCGGACGCTTGCGGTTCGGCGGCAACCTCGCTCCCTGGCATCAACTCAGCCAACACTCACGCCCTTGGCCGCTGCGGCTACGGTCCGAGATTGCCGCTGCTGGTCATTTCTCCTTGGGCTAGGGAGAACTTTGTCGACAGTACGGTCACGGACCAGAGTTCGATTATCCGCTTCGTCGAAGACAACTGGCTCGCTGGACAACGTATTGGCCAGGGTTCCTTCGACGGAATCGCCAACTCCATCACGCAGATGTTCAACTTCAAACAAATGCGCAGCAACGGCTTTCTGTTCTTGCATGCCAGCACCGGTGAAAAAGAGTAGGACGTTACACCGCCAGTAGCGTCGACCGGGTGATCCCCATCCTTTGCGTTCCTCCGCAAAGGATAGGGATCCCCGCTTCACTTCTCCGCCCAAAGATCACTATCCAATCAGATAGCAACCTACGTTAACGGATAGCTTTTCCGAACTTTGGCCAGCGGCTCTGTAAGGCCGTTGACTCTTCAAAATTGTTGCAAGCGTTCACGGTGCCCGCTCTGGGAACCGAGTCCGTTACCGTGACCTATAAGCCGAACTAACCGTTGCGCACGGCGCGTGCCCAACCTTTCGGGGTTCTTGAAAGGTGGGATGCTTCGGCTTTGAACCGGTCGAGCAGCCCGGGCTTTCTTCCCCCACTTTCCGCAGGTCGCGACTTATAGGAAGTTTTTCTTTGGCTCCGGGCGTAGAATATTCATTGCTGCGTCTGGCTCTCGCTGTTCTCCTGCAAAGGAAACCGCCTCAGGGGCGCCCAAGTCACCGGGCTTGACCCGACGCAGCTCAAAAAGGAAGTCTTGACGCTGGCAAGCTTTGCGCCACCTCGATTGGGTAAAAAACTCTGAGAAAGCAGAGATAATGAAGTGGCACGAAGACGTAAGATTCTAGCCGCAGCCGCTCTGTGGGGAGCGTGCGCTTGGTTCGTGAGCTTGGATGTAGACTTCCTGATCACCCATCTTCGCAACGCCCCCTACTGGCTGCTGCAAGGTTTCCGTGCTCTGTTCATGGGGGCGAGCGTCGCCATTGGTTACGTGGTATATCGGAAGTATCAGCTTGAAATGCGGAGTCGTAGCGAGAAATATGCTGAGATCCGAGCCCACATTCGCCAACTTCTTGCCGACTTGCTCACCACCCCCGATGAAGACTTGATCCGTCAACTGCACCGCACCATCAAGCGCATCGAGCAAGTACTGAAACGCTACGACCCCGAAGCCGCTCACCAAAATGCGGAGCGAAAAAAGCCAAAGGTTGCGTAAACCGGGCAACAACATGATGGCCGGAGAGTCGGGAAATTCTAACTCCAGCGCAAAGGTCGGCCCGCCGAATCGCTCCCTCCTGGAGGGTGCTAATCATTGCAAGGGGGAAGGAATTCCAGGTTGCGTACTTAGCGCAGTTCGACTGACACCGCCACCTCGAACTTCGAATAATACTTCTTCACGTCCCCCGCTCCGTACTTCTCGCGAAATTTTTCGACTACAGATTTCACAGTTTTCGCTTCGGTGATCGGCTTGCCCCGGAACTCCCCTTTCGCACCCCGCGCCTCAATCCGAATCTGCGGATTCTTGAGCACGTTCTGGTACCACTGGGTGTCCGAGCCTTGCACAGGCAGGAGGTAAAGCTTCTCGCCATCCAGCACGAACCAGACCGGAATCGAGATTTCTCGCCCCGACTTCCTCCCGGTCACACTGATCCTGATCTCTTGGTAGCGAGTGAGGCGATCTTTCAGAGTTTCCTTTGCGCTTGGCATCGCGTTTTTCCTCGCCACTCACGCAATCGCAGGTGGCCACCTTTGCGGTTCTTGCAAAGGTCGAGTGACCCATCCTTCGCGCTCTTTGCGAAGGGTGGGGTTCCTCTGCTCTGATACCCCTTGCGCAGTTCGCGCCTTTAGGTTAAATCTCAGAAGCTTCACGAACAATCCTAACCGGTTGTTACTGGTCTCGCAAAAGCACCAGAGCCGGGCGCACGCAACTTTGTCATCCCGACCGAAGCGGAGCGCAGCGAGCGGAGTGGAGAAACCTGCTGAACGAGATTGACCCGCGTGTTTCCGATTCCTAGTCGCTAGGAATCAAATCTCAATTGGTGCAATCGCTTTGATTAAAGGCAATCAGGCTACCGAGCATGGAAACCGTTTTAGCCACCACTCCGATGCCTTAATCCTGCCTTAGTCGTGGTCGCGGTCGTCCCAATCGCGTTCTGTGCGCCAGCGGTGCTCGTGTTCATCCCACCATCGCTGACGCTCGCGCCAGCAACGCTCGCGTGCTTCGTGCAATTCCCGGCGTTCGTGATCCGCTTGCCTACTCCTACGTCCGTGTTTCTCCATTGCTTCGTGGAGTTCGTGCTCCGCATGCTGAATTCGTCGCTGGCATCGGTCCGCATCTTCTGCCTGAAGGCGCGGCAAGCCAACGCTAAGCAGAACCCCTGCGAGAATGACTAGCGAGAAAAGAGATTTTCTGACACTGTTCATTGATTAGCTCCGATTAGCGATCCAACAAGGCGAAGTTTTGGATGCTGGCAATCAACCAGAGGTTACTGCGTCAGGTGTTCAAAAGAGGGTCGTGGTGCCGCAGCCCTATCAATCGGCTGAAGCCCGGACACCACCCGCGGGTGTCCCCCAGGCGGGCTGTCGGAACTCGACTGTGGGAACTTACACCTCTGGCCAGCGACGGTCTTGACGTTGTGCCTCCCACCCTTCGCAAAAAGCGCGAAGGATTGATTGGATAAGAGCAAAGGCCCGATTCGACCCGGTAGTCTTTGTTGAGGACGAAGACGCTGGGAAGAAAGGAGCCTTCGCAATGATGATTATAGGATGTGATTTCCATCCCAGCTGGCAACAAGTGAGTTGGCTGGACACGGAGACGGGGGAAACCGGCGAGCAGAAGCTGGTACAGGCCAGAGGCGATGCCGAGCGGTTCTACCGGCAAGTGCCGGCGCCGGCTTTGATCGGGATGGAAGCCACCGGCAACTGTCACTGGCTGGTGGACTTGCTGGCGGAGTTGGGTCATGAGCTGTGGGTGGGAGATGCGGCGCAGATTCGTGCCAGCTACGTACGGCAGCAGAAGACGGACAAGCGGGACGCGGCGCACATTCTGAAGCTGCTGGTGGAAGGACGGTTTCCGAAGATCTGGATGCCACCCGCCATTGAATTCTCCTTTAATACCGCTTGCGCGGCGTGACGGTCGAATGATGGTGCATACCTTGCGGTGCACAAAAGGCCTACGCAGTTGTGCCGGCTTATTAAACCAATGGAAGGGAATCATGGGAGACGACAAACCCTACCCTGGGCATGGTGTTCAGCAAGCGAATAACGAACCCGAGGAAGCTGATCGCGATTGACCCGGGGCATCCAGTGTTTTGCAAACACCGAAAAGGGGGCTGGTGGCCTCATGCCGCCAGCCCCTCGGTGTTGGTGCCATCTCATGCTGGCGCCGTAAGCGGTGCGCTAGCATCAAATCATTTCACAACGTCGAGTGAGTGAAATGCGTGGAAGATGACGGTCGTTTTAAGCAGCAAACTACGGTTTGTCACCCATCCTCGACAGTGCTCTTGAATCTTCGGACCAAGATTCGGAAGATTTCCTTTTCCGATTTGGCCGTTAGCACATAGCTACTGACAATTTGGGAATTTGAAGGATGCTACCCTGGTATGAAAATTAACCACCCCGTCTGACGGCATGTACTGGTTGACGTACCAGAAGGTGCAATCATCCGACGGATCAATGACCAGGCTGGTATAGTCCCCCCAGCGATCTGCGCGTAGTTCAGACCCTTGGCCCTGCCAGATTAGCGCGGGCGACTCCATTGTGTTAAGAGGATCGCTGGGCACTCGTCCGGTGAAGGCGATGGCGGGGTGCGTAGTCTTGCTCGATTCGCTGAAGCCCACCGCTATGTCCCCGGTTTTGTCCATAGCAATGCTCCCCATCCATAGCGACAGGTCGCCATCCTTGACCGTACCCTCCTGAAATGTGGATGGCGTCCCGTCTGGGTCCCGGATTTCATACCATCGGACGCCGGCGGGGGCCGCGCTGGTAGTAACGGAATGGTTCACCAAGAGCGATTCATGGGTCAGCATATTCCGGTAGGCCAGGCGAAACATCAGGCGGTCGGCCAGGGAATCAAGTCTCTGTTTGGTACCTGCCTGCGGGATGCAGACTCCGCCATGACATGCGGGGGAGAAGGGTCGGACCGGGATCCTCACTGGACCAGTGAAAGTCGAGTTGCTCGGAGTGGTGAAATCGACGTGGAACCGGTAGAGGTGCAGAGAACTCCTCGTAGCCAGGTCAACATAAAAATTCGGTTCACCGCTGGGCGGAAGGTTTGAGCCATCCAGGTCCGATGGCAAGAATGAGAACTCACTCGGGTTGTCGAAGCAAATTACGCTGGTGTGCTTTCCCGCCATCATGGCAAAGCGGTCGTAGGCGCAAGCCAGGGCCGATGCACTGGTCGGGGTGAAGAGATTGTAGGACGCATAGTACGCATCGGGCCATACGGCGAGCTTGGGATAGTCGTTGAAATTATCGTTCCCAAACCGGAAGGCGTATCGATGATACCGACCCGTGGCGTCGGATGTGGCGGATACCGCGATACATTCGTTCCCCGTCGAGAAACTCGTATTAGCGGCAACGATGCTGATGATCCAGCGGCCCGCGATTTTGTCGTACAGTACGATGGGATCCGTAAAGAAGAAGGTTACCCCTTGTCCACATAGCCCCGGCATGCCAGTGAAGATGGTGCTGATCTGTTGAGCAGGGAAAAAAGATTTCCCGGTTGCCTTGTCGTAAACCTCATACGCGGTATTGATGGTTTCAACCAGTTGCGTGTCGCCCACAGACAGGTTGCTATCCGAAGGAATACCAGTCAAAGTTCCATTGGCAGAGTTCGGGATACCATCGAAGTTGAGTCCGATGGAGGCCGAAACAGGGGGCAACGCGAACGGTTGCTCAGCAGCATCCGGCCCTGGAGAAATCCGGCCGGGTATCGCTCGTTGCAGCGGACGTGGACGCTCAATCGGATGAACGGCGCCACTCATTGCCAGGGAGGAGTACTCTCGAACCGGTGCGGAAGTGTCATGATAAAGCTCATGAAATACCAGTGGGCGACTCTGCGCCGTGGCGCTAATCACTAAGGTGATGTTGCAGGCGACGAGGGTGAGTAACTTAAGCATGAACCGATATCTCATTTTTTCTCCTGGCGAGGTGGCAAGGGCGCACAAATCATGACGGAGGCGAAAAAAGCGAAGAATGCCCCGGCCCGACGATTGCGACCAGCCCTGCGCCTCCAAGGATTGCAATGGAAACCGATAACGTCCTGCAAGTGAACCAAGTAGTGTGATCATGGACTTCTTACTTCGAAAACGCCCAGCATTGTATACCGGTTTTGCCCTGCGCATCGCTTGAACCGAGTTCCACCGGAGTCGCCCTCAACGGTCTCGATCCGCTCCAGCAACGGTCCGAAATTGGTCTCGTATTCCGGCTCACTTTTGCAACACATCTGTTTACCTCATCCTACTGTCCGTAGGGCAGATCTACCGGCAACCGTTGCTGGGCGCAGGTTTTGTTTGCGATAACAATTGCCGCTTAGGTTGATACCGAACAGAAATTAAAGAGGCTTGGCACGGTCCAAACGGCAGTACAATACTGTCGTTACTTTTCCCATCCTTCCGCCGCGCCCTCGGGCGACGATTCCTTGCGAAAACTGACGAACGTCGCGTAGGGAGCCGGGACGGCTGCTCTCCAACACCCTACCCGGCCTCATGCGAGACCGAAGATGCGTTTCGTTGAGCGTATCTACCCGATTTGGCAAGGTCGAGCGGTTCCTCGATGCCAAAGAGAGGAACGATCATGAAAGCCGACCATGCTTGGGAAGAAGTATACGCAGCCGCGATCCTCGAAACTGACGATACCAAGCTGCCAGATCGCCTTCACGTGGCAAAAGCCGCGATTGACACTCGACTTCATGAATTGCAGTTCGATCATGGAGGTTCGCCCGAAGAACGGCAAGCGATCAGCGATGCCCTTGGTGGGCTGAATGTGCTACGGAGAGATTTAGAAAGACGCTCTCACGTCGAGGGCTCGAGCAACGGCTGAATACCGCTGAGCATTGTTAGGCCAGGACCTCTGGCCGACTGTGAATTGAACAACCTATGGCAGGCCCGTGCCATCCCAGACTGAACGGGCGTGCCTGTGCGCAAGCGCATTCTCATCGTCGATGACAATCCCACCATGCGACACCTGTTGCGAACGACATTCGAGGATATCTCAGGTTGGGAAGTCGCGGAAGCAGTGAACGGGCGCGAGGCAATTGACAAGGCAAGAGAATTGAATCCCGATCTGATCGTGCTCGACCTGTCAATGCCAATCATGAACGGATTACAAGCAGCGCCCGTGCTCCGACGCATACTACCGACCGTTCCGATCATCTTGTTTACACTCTATGGGAGTAGATTTCTTGAGCGGGAGGGGCTGTCCGTAGGCGTTACTGCGGTAGTTTCCAAGGATGCTACGGTGAAGACGTTGGTCAACCGGGCGCAGGATTTGCTAAGAGCCGCGTGAATTCGTGTCACGTTTCGTGCGTCTTGCCCTCTAGGAGTATCCTACGAGGTCAATCCCGTTCGCGAGGGGTGCGGCGTGCCACGTCACCTGCCTGCCAAAGAAACGCCCATTGAGCGAATCTACCGCGAAGTACACGGCGAGAAAATGCCTGACGTGGTGAAGCGCATCCTCCTGAAACCATACAAGTCAAAGATCAAACTCAAGCCCTGGAATTAAACCCGGTTACCCTTTGTTAAAGCGTATGATCGTAGTCATGATGGATGCGAACTACATCTCGGAACGCCTCGCCAGTCTGAAGCTGGAACTGAGCGATCTAAGAGTCGTCAATGCCCGGTATTGGAGCCGGATGGAGCATACGCCGTTGCAGAAATCAGGTCGTGCTTTAAATCAGGAACGCCTGGTGCACATCAAACGGGAATTGTCCGACCTGATGAAGCGCTGCGCTTAGTGAGCACGATTCGGAGAACTTGGGTGAGCGCCCGACGTTCACCCATTGCGAACGGATTTAACGTAAGTGGCTCTGATTCGGCCCGAGTGAACCCTTTCCCCTGCGTCATGCGTCTAATGAGGTATGCAGCTCGGACAAGAATTAAACTTAGAAACAGTCGAACGTCTGAGGGAACAGGGTGAGCTTTTGCTAAGGACGTACCGGGCAGAATTTACCAAGGACCCTAGTAGCCGCGCCACGGAAGCTTCGCGCAGCAACGTCGTTGCTGTGCGGCACACCCTGAAGCAGATCTATGGAGAGGCTATTGCGTCGGACGTGGCCGATCTCGTTAGACAAACAAAAACTTGCCAACCCCGCGGGTCAGTTGGTCACGCTTACCGCCGTGAGAGACTTGCCACACTCTAAGCAACACGCCTTCAATCGAGATGTTATCAATCCGCACCACGGGCACATCCTTTGTGATCCGGACACGGCGACCTGTAATTTCAGCTTGCGCATCTTATAGAGCAGCAGGCTCGCGACCAGCGCAATAAGCAAACCGGCGAAAATACTAATTGCGTTCATTACAGGTGCTCCTTTCTCCGGGCTCCGACGAATGTAATTCCCTGCGCTACGCCAAATGTCCGGCGGCTAGGTCTTGGGAGGCGCTTTTCGCGTTCGATCTGCACTTCAACGCGCTCCGAAAAGCGTGCAAGGCGTACATCGCGTCATCTACCGCCTGCTCTTCTTCGATATTGTCTCCCGCTGAGTGAAACAGTTCTCGCGCACGGGTCACAAGCGCCGTTTCTGCTTCAGCGATTCGGTCTGAAACCTTGTTGGCGTCCAACTCAAAGAGCGCAGCTTTGTAAGATTGCCGCCACACTCCTTCGTGCGGTGATCTCAATATGCCAGTGTTCATAACCACTCCTGGACGAGTAGCAGTCCAGCTGATATGAGCGGGAGGCGATGTAAGCCGCCTCCCATTTCTCTCATTACGCGCTGGTTTTATGCGGCCTTGCCGGGAGCCTTGGCTTCGAGGGCCTTCCCGCTGCCAACATTAACCTTGATCTGCTTCGGTTTGGCTTCAGCCTTTTTGGCGAGACTGATGTTCAGCACGCCCTTGTCATAATGGGCGCTCACTTGCCCTGGATCTACCGAACTGGGCAGGGTGAACGAGCGGGTGAAGCTTCCGTACTGCCGCTCGACGCGACGGAAGTTCTCCTCCTTCTCTTCCTTCTCGAACTTGCGCTCGCCATGGACGGTGAGGGTGTTGCCTTCGATGCGGACATCAATGTCTTTTTCGTCGATGCCCGGAACTTCAAGCTTCAGGGTGATGGTGTGCTCGTCTTCGTAGATGTCCACCGGCGGTGCGAAGCTGGTGGTGGTCAACGCCTCTTCCGGTCCCTCGGGGCTATACGATTCACGGAAAAGACGGTTCATGCGGTTCATGCGGTCTTGCATGGTGGCAAACTCACGGAAAGGTTCCCAACGGGTCAATAGTGTCATGATGCAGTTCCTCCTTGTAGAGGGGGGCAATCTAAGGGGAAAAACTTCAGATGGGCTGACTTAGCTCAGGAGACCTGAAAGAGTAAGAAGAGGATGCTTGCTCGAAAACAATGCTAGCCCTTTACCCCACGACTGTCAAACAGAAGCGCAAGTACCGAATCAACCTGCCGGGTGACCCAGGTTCGCGTCCGTTCTTTGGACGCTAATAGAGCATCCTGCTTGAGCAAATAAGAAGGGCCAGCATGGTCGCTGGCCCCGAAACAAAAGTGACGGCTGATTCACTTTTGCATACTATCTTTCGCCATCTTGAGCGACACCACGTGAACCTCGTTCTTGTCCGCGTCTACGTGGGCTTGCAGGGTGACATGGTGCCCTTCATGTCCTTTTACTGCCTCCGGGTTGCTAATAGTCCAACTCTTACCGTCCTTGTCGCTCACAAACATCTTGCCATCTTCGCTTATTTTTCCCGTGACACTAGCCGCTTTCATGGCCGTATTCGATTTGCTGGTGTCGGGCTGCTGCGCCCCGTATTGAGCCACAGCGACCGCGGACATCAGCAGGGCCAGCGCGAATGAAAAGATCATCAGCTTTTTCATCTTCGTACTCCTTTCGCAGAATACTGCTTAGGCGTTATCGAGCTAATCGGCCAGGAATTACCACTCCGAAGACGAGTGACGTGAAGATTGCCTCTTCTTAACCAGTGTGCTCTCGTGCGATGTCCTCCGTCAAGCGCATGAGCGCTTCGAATCGGCGGGCTGGCCCATCCTTCGCGTTCTTTGCGAAGGGCGGGCGGGTGGCCCAGGTCTCGCCGGGGTTGCGAGACCTGGGATTCCAAATCTCTTTCCCATGGTCATCCGTCGCAGACTGGCTACCGCGCAAGCTCTATCCTCCCTACCCGTGTCTCACCCCAAGCGCTAAAACGGTTCCGGCGATCTTCACTTTATCACTGCTGGTTGCTACCACCGTCAGCCTTTTCTAGGGACCGCGGGACGGCGCGATCTTTTCCTGCGCGTTCTGGAGCGCATGCGCCGCCGTTATCGCTTCACGGTTCTGGGCTATGTGGTTATGCCCGAGCATTTTCATCTGCTGGTCAGCGAACCGCAGCTCCGGACTTTGTCCACCGTCATGCAAGCCCTGAAGCTAGGTTTCAGCCGCCGCTGGCTCTCACCCCGACGAGCCCTCCTGCAGTCCACGCCGTGGCCCCTACCCCGCCGCATCTGGCAAGCGCGTTTCTATGATTTCAACGTCTGGACCGAACCAGATCAACGACACCGATATTCTGCTGATGAGAGTTCGTTGGCGGACGGCATGAAGGATGGTTTCGTGGTGATCCCAGGTCTCGCAAAAGCGGCGAGACCTGGGCCACTCGCCAAACTCTGAAGGGTGCCCCGTCCAAGCTCTGCTTGGGCGGGGGTGTTCGGACACATCGCGACTTAGGCGGCCACGCCTCCTCGTCAAGCCCCCTCCTTCCTCCATTTCCCCTCAACTCCGTCATTCCATGGCGACAATAATTATGCCCGGTATGTCCCATTAGCTATAGCCAATATGTTAAGCTATAACTATAAAGTAAATATCAGGGCGCGGGCCGCTGGCTCGCGCCTTTCCTATTTTAGGCGTGCCGGCCACCGGCAGATTTAGGGACGCGACCACGGGTTTCCCCGCCGCTTGCATCGCTGGGACAACTCGAACCGGCTGCGCATTGCCCGTTCATGGCTTTCAGGAGCCTGTCCGGACGTGCAGTCGAAGGCTACCGCAGCTCCATTCCATCGACACCGCGGACGCCTAAATACGGGCCCTCTCAGCGGGACAACCCACGCCTGAAATGCGTGCCTCCCGAAACAAGAGGCGCCGGCCCAACGCTTGCGCCGCTTTAGTTGGGGGCCATGGAATATGAGAGCACGATTTCCCAGCAAGACGCCGGATCACCAGCAACGAACCTGACTGTCAGCAAAGATCCTAAGCTAAAAGGAGAGTTGGCCGAGCTGGCCTTCATGTACAAGGCCGCGAGCCTGGGCTTCGGAGTGGCCAAGCCTTACGGCGACAGCCAACGCTTTGACTTCATCCTGAGCATCGGCAAACAACTGTGGAAGGTGCAGGTGAAATCCACTGGCCGTGCGTACGGGCCCAGCTACCAAATACAGGCCAGGGGGACTAGACGCCGTCCCAAATATACCCCGGACGAGATCGATTTCCTCGTCGCCTTCATCGTCCCATTGAATGTTTGGTATGTCGTGCCCGCGGTCGCACTCGAAACCAAGACTATGAGTTTTTGGCCTTTTGGCCGCGATCCTGAAGGCCGCTACGAGCAATACCGTGAAGCTTGGCATCTCATGATGCCAGCAGCGGACCCGGAGCCTGTCACGGCTGACCCAGCTTCGGCCGCGCCAGCTCTGGCCGCGCTAAGTCTTGCCAAAGACGCGCTAGAATAGCCGTTTTGTCCGGAGCCTACGTGAAGCTGTGGTTCACCAATGCGGTCTGTGTTCTGCTCGCGCTCGGCGCTGGTGCTCAGGAGCTTCGTCGGCCTGTCGACAATGCTCCTACGGTCAGAGTCACGCCGCTGCAACTGGACTTTGGGACGCAGCCAGTGGGCAAAACAAGTTTGCCGCGGACGGTGACGCTCACTAATGCCGGAGCCACGCCAGTGACGATTACCGACATCATTCCTTCGGGCATCGATTTCGGCGAGACGCACAACTGTGGCGCCACTCTGCCCCCCGGAGCAGAATGCACTATCAACATAACGTTCACGCCAGCGATCGCCGGTTCGAGACTGGGCGCGCTGGTCATTCTGGATTCTATTCCTGGCAGTCCAGCGAGAGTCGCCTTGACCGGAACGGGAGAAGAGGAGAAGTAGGGTGCTCATCCTTTTCGCTGGGTGCCCCATCCTTTTCGCGTTCTTTGCGAAAGGATGGGTCGGATGACGAAGGGTTGTGGGGAACCCATCCTTACTCGATTCCTAACTCTTTCGCCAGTGATTTCCACTTGCTCTCCACCAGCGCCTTGGTCTTTGCGTCCATCAAAATCTCATCCGGCCATGGACGCGTGAAACCTTCACTGGCCCACTTACGTGTGGCATCAATCCCCATCTTGGAGCCGTAATTCGGGAGGCGGGAAGCGTGGTCGAGGGAATCGATTGGGCCGAGGGTGAATTGGATGTCGCGTTCCGGATCAATGTGGTTCAGCACCTTGAGTGTGACCTCGGCGATGTCCTGAACGTTCACGTCTTCGTCCACCACAATGATGCACTTTGTGAACATGGCCTGGCCCAGCGACCAGATAGCGTTCATCACTTTGCGAGCCTGGCCCGGATAGGACTTTCTTATCGAGACCAGCATGAGGTTGTGAAAAATGCCTTCGACCGGCAGGTTGATGTCTACAATTTCGGGAATCGTCAGCTTCATCAGCGGCAAAAAGATACGCTCCACCGCTTTCCCCATCGAACCGTCTTCCATTGGGGGTTTACCCACGATGGTGGTTGCATAAATAGGATCCTTGCGATGCGTGATGCAGCTTAGGTGAAAGACGGGATAGAGATCTTCCAGAGAATAGAAGCCGGTGTGATCACCGAAAGGTCCTTCGGTGCGGAGTTCATCGAGGTGAACGTGGCCTTCGAGAACTATCTCGGAACTGGCCGGAACCTCGAGGTCCACGGTCTCGCATTTCACCAGCTCCACCGGTTTCTGGCGCAGGAATCCGGCGATCAGGTATTCCTCTATGTCCGGAGGCGCGGGAACGATGGCGGAGAACGTGACAGCCGGGTCAGTGCCGATTGCGACAGCAGCCTCCATCTTTCCGGAGGGACTGCGGTCGGCGAGAACCGATCCGCCCGACGACCGCGCCATGAGATCGACGGAAGTGGACGCACGGGCGGGAACGCTCGCGCCTACATCGTTATTTTGAGCGGCGGCTCGGCGCAGAGCTTCGCGATAGTGTTCCGCGCCAACCTTTTGCCGCTGCCAGTGCAGGCCGGTAGTGCGCTCATCGAAAACCTGGAGACGATACATTCCAACGTTCCGCTTTCCGCTCTTGGGATCGCGCGTGACAACGCATGGAAGGGTGATGAAGCGGCCTGCGTCCTTGGGCCAGCATTGCAGGATGGGGAAATCGAGTAGCGAAAAATTCTCGCGCTTGACGACGTCTTTGCAAGGGCCGCTAGAAACAGTCTTGGGAAAGAATTTTCCCATTTCCGCGAGCATGGGAAGCATTTTGATTTTGTCGAGGAATCCTTGCGGAGATTTCACATCCATGAAGAGGCGGATGCGGTCAGCGACTTCATCGAGGGTGTCCACTTCCAATGCCAAGTTCATGCGACGAGCGGAACCGAATTGATTGATGAACACCTGAGATCCGGGATGGCCTTTGATGTTTTGGAAGAGGAGAGCTGGGCCGCCCCCAGGCATTTTGCTGACCCGGTCTGCGATCTCAGCGATTTCGAGGATGGGGTCGACTTCGGTGCGGATCTTTTTCAGCTCACCGGCGCGGTCGAGCGCAGCGATCCAGTCGCGCAGATCATCGTAGGGCAAAGACGCCTCCGGCTTGGAAACGTTCGATTATACGGCTTAACTTGAATCTCGCCAGACAGGGGAGAAGTTCCGTGAGACGAGATCACCGTCTTGACCGAAGTGCGCTGATCTTGGCCCCACCTTCAGGTGTGGACCAGATTATTGCAAGCTTCGGTGATGTGCATAAATACATTCAGCCGGATGGCACGCTGGATCCGCGCTGGCAGACAGAGTTCATCGATCGCGTGGCGCTCCCGTTTCCGCTGCTTCTTTCATGGGACCATTCCAAGAGCGTCCGTCAGTTCGCCTGCCACAAGCGGCTCACCACAATTTTTGCAAGTGTGTTCGCGAATATTTTGGCCGAGGAACTGCAGGCAAGAGTAAAGAGCTTCGCTGGGTGTTTTGCATTCCGGCCGGAGCGGACCAGTGTTAAGCTTTCGACGCACAGTTGGGGAATTGCGATTGATCTGAATCCGGAGACGAATCTGCAAGGTTCGGCAGGAGACATGGATGCGCAGGTGATCAAAGTCTTCCGCGACGCCGGCTTCGAGCGGGGCGGGGATTGGAGCGGAGACCGGCGAGACCCGATGCACTTCCAGTTTTGTACCGGTTATTAGACTTGCGCATAGGATGTAATAAAGCTCAGTTCTCACTGGTCAGTTCCTAGTTGTCAGTTGAGGCAGTAATCGCTGGCCGAGCAGCATCTAACCTTGCATTCAAGGAGTCTGGCTTGAAGCGACGGGTAGTGATTACGGGTATGGGAGCGGTGAGTCCGAATGGCGTAGGAAATGCGGCTTTCGGCGAGGGAATCCTGCAGGGGCGCAGCGGCGTGCGCCACATCTCGCGTTTTGATCCGGCAGAGATTCCGGTGCAAATTGCGGGCGAAGTGGCGGACTTCGATGAGCTGGCGTGGGTGGAAAAGCGCGAGCGCAAACATGTGTCGCGGGTGTTGCCGCTGGCGCTGGCCGCAGCCACGGAAGCTTTGCGGGAAGCGGGAATCGATGCTGCGTCCCTGCCTCTGGAACAAAAGCGGCGCTTCGGAGTAATTCTGGGATCAGGCGGCGGATCGCAGGAATTCACCGAGGAGCAATACCGGCTCTTCTTCCATCAGCAATACAAGCAGATGAGTCTGTTTTGCGTGCCCACGGGAGTGATGGGAACGCTCTCGAGCGAACTCAGCGTTCGTTTTGGCTTGCGAGGGCCGAGCCATGTAGTGACCACGGGATGCACTTCGTCCACCGACGGCTTCGGGTACGCAGTGCGGCAGATTCAGACGGGTCGCTTGGATCGGGTGCTGACCGGAGGTGCGGATGCCCCGATCGCGCTGGGCATTATTAAGGGCTTCATATTGATGAAGATTCTCACCGACTCGTGGAATCATGCGCCGGAGAAGGGTTCGCGTCCGTTTTCGGTGGATCGTGACGGTTTCGTGCTGGCCGAAGGTGCGTGGATGTTTGTGCTTGAGGAATATGAGCATGCGAAGGCGCGCGGGGCAAAGATGCTGGCCGAAGTGGCTGGATATGGATCTACCTGCGAAGCCTTCCATCGAGTGCGCTTGCAGGAATGTGGGGAAGAGCCGGCGCGGGCCATCGGATTGGCAATGAAAGAGGCGGGAATCGGAGCGAGGGATGTGGACTACGTCAATCTGCATGGCACCTCCACCCAGTTGAACGATCGCATCGAGACGCGGGCGCTGAAATTGGCGCTGGGTGATCGGGCGCGAGAGGTGCCGATGTCAGCCTTGAAATCGCAGATTGGGCATCCACAAGGCGCTTGCGGGGCGGCGGGAGTGGCGGCGACGATTGTTGCCATGCAACGCGGGCAGGTTCCGCCAACCATTAACTTAGAAACGCCGGATCCAGAGTGCGATCTCGATTACGTTCCGGACGTAGGGCGGAAAAAGGCGATCGAACACGCGGTGTGCAATTGCATTGCATTCGGGTCGAAGAATTCAGCGCTGGTGCTGCGGAAAATCGCTTAGAGCACAATGTATCGGCTCAAGCCTCTAGTAGGCAATCTCCAACCCCGCTTTGCGGAGTCCCGCGATCAAGTGCTCGACGAGCTCCGCGTCCCACCACTTCCCGAGTTCCTCGCGCGCAATCACGGCGAAGTCCGGTCTTATGGCGAGCAGCTCCTGTAAGGCGTTGCCCGCCGCCTTCCGCTCGCCGATCTGCCCGTTGGTTGCCGCGAGGGCGAGGTTGGCGCGCCAAAAACCGGGCATGTGGATCTTTAGGGCAACGTCCAGCGCGCCCCGGTAGTCCTTCTTGCGGTAAGCATCGAAAAAGGAAGGGAACCAATACCATCCAGGATGATGAGGGTTGAGGCCCCGGGCTTGCTCCGTCAGCGCGCAGCCCTGTTCCCAATCACCGGTATAGGCCGTCAGCATTCCCATGTAGGCGAGGGTGAATCCGTCCATGGGGTTGAGTGCGATTGCCCGCTGCGCGGCCGTCCGGAAGGCGGGGAACTCTCGCCGGAAGAACAGGGCCGCGGCAAGGGCGTGATGGGCGAGGTGATCGGAGGGCGAGGCTTCGACCGCACGTCGGGCAGCTGCGAATGCACGGCCGATGGGATCAGGCCGGAGGTTAAAGCCGTGCGCATACTCTTCTTTGTAGAGCATCGATAGCATGGCCCAGCAATCGGCATGACCCGGCGCCTGCTCCACAGCACGCTCCAAGCCGGCCCGCGCCGCGGCGTGTTCTTTGGCATTGACGTTCAGAAAGTGCGCGAAGCCGCGAAGCAGTGCCTCGTACGGGCTCAGCTGGTCGGGACTCTTGCTGCGGAGGGCTTCACTCATATTGTGCGGCAGAACACCGTGGGTGTCGGCGACCGTGGAGACGATCCGAGGGACGATTTCGTCCTGCAAATCGAAAATCTCTTCCGGGCGAAAGGAGCGGTCATAGGTCTCGGCCCAGAGATGGGCGCCGGAACTGGCGTCCACGAGCTGTACGGCAATGCGCAGCCTGGTCCCCGCATGGCGCAGGCTGCCCTCTATAACATAGCGGGCGCCAAGTTCCTTGCCCATACTCCGCAGATCGATAGCCTGGTTTGCGTACCGGAGCGTCGAGCCACGTGCGATGACGCGCAGGTAAGAGAAGCGGGAAAGGCCTGTGACTATGTCTTCAGTCAGCCCGTCCCCGAGCGCTGAGATATCCACGTTAGTGCCGGTGTATTTGAACGGCAGCACGGCCACCCAGAATCCCTCGTCGGCGCGGGCAGCGCCGGAGTCGGGGCTTGATACTGCGCGCGTGGTTGCCGGATAGATTTGGGTGGGGCGCGACGTGAGTCGCGCCATGTCGCGGAACTCGTTACTGACGTCGCGTGCCGTCTGCACGCGGTGCCGCGGGTCCTTCTCCAGGCAGCGCCGGATGATACGGGCCAGATCGCTGGGCAAATCGGGGCGCATGTCTGTGACCGACGGTGGCGTGTCTCGCAGAATAGCCGAGACCAACTCGGCCGAGGATGTCCCCTCGAATGGTCGCCGTCCCGTCGTCATCTCGTGAAGCACCACGCCCAAAGAGAAAATGTCGGTGCGGTGGTCGAGCGGGCGGCCCGATGTCTGCTCGGGAGACATATAAGCTGGCGTCCCCATCACCACCCCTACTTGCGTTTGACTGGCTGAGGTAAGCGTGGCGTCACCAAGGTTGGCCCCGCGAACATCTTTTGCCAGCCCGAAGTCCAGCACCTTGACGCGGCCGTCGTTCGTGACCATGACATTAGCGGGCTTCAAGTTGCGATGCACGATGCCTTTCTCGTGCGCCGCCGCGAGCGCGTCGCCCAACGCACTGGCAATTTCGACGATCTGCTCGACCGGGAGACCGCCTTTGGGGATCAAGCGGTCGAGGGGCTGCCCTTCGACGAGTTGCATCGTCAGGAAGTGGACGCCATCCGATTCCTCCACCGAGTGGATGGTGACGATGTTCGGATGGTCGAGTTGGGCGAGGGCCTTAGCCTCGCGGCGAAAGCGCGCGAGCCGCTCCGGATCCTGCGCCATCTCAGCGGGCAGCATCTTCAGGGCTATGTCGCGGCCGAGTTTCGTGTCCCTGGCTCGATACACCTCTCCCATGCCGCCCGCCCCCAGCGGCGAATGGATTTCGTACGGTCCGAGTTTCGCGCCAGAGATTAGCGCCATCCGGCCGCAATTATAGCCCCTTGAAATCGCGGGCCAGCTCTCAAAAGATCCCGTGCAGCAGGAATTCCCGGTTGCCTTCCGCGCCCAGGATCGGGGACTCGACGATATCGTTTTCAGCGCAGTCGAGGGCGATGAGCGCCTGACGCACTTTTTCTACGGCATTCTTTTGCGCTTCCAGGTCGCGCACAATACCGCCCTTTCCTACTTGTTCCCGGCCAACTTCAAACTGTGGCTTGACCAGCACCACAATGTGGCAGCCGCGGCGTTGCTCTGGTGTATCCGGCAGAGCTGCGGCGACGACCGCCGGCAGAACCAAGGTTGCTGATATGAAGGATACGTCCATCACGACGAGATCCACGATCTGTCCAACTTGTTTCTGAGTGAGATAACGGGCGTTGGTTTTTTCTAGCAAGCGAACGCGGGGATCCTGCCGCAACCGAAAATCAATCTGGCCGTGGCCGGTGTCCACAGCAATCACACGAGCGGCACCGTGCTGCAGCAAGCAGTCAGTGAAGCCGCCGGTGGAAGCGCCTACGTCGAGACAGACTTTTCCTCGAACATCGATATGCCAGTGCGCGAGCGCTTTCTCCAGCTTCAGGCCGCCGCGGCTGACGTATTTCAAATCTTCGCCGAGAAGACGAATGTCGGACGCCGCATTCACTCCTGCACCAGCTTTCTCTACTTTTTGTCCGTCCACCAAAACTTTGCCCGCGAGGATCATGGCCTGGGCGCGTTCCCTTGAGGCTGCCATACCGCGTTCCAGCAGCAATTTGTCGAGCCTGACCTTCAAATCAGCCTCCAGGAATGTGGTGCGAATCCAGTTTGCAGCCGGCCAACACTAACGTGCCAGCACCCGGCTGTGTGCAAAATGTAGAAGCCACTCTCGCTGAGATAGTTGCGAAGGTAGTTTCCTGCTTTTGCACAGAATTTTGCACCGCAGTGTTGAAAAGTCTGCCGCGCGATGTTTTGCGCCTCGAAGAGGCGCTGGCAATTCATGATAAAAACAACAGCCGCCCTGGGCTGGGCGGCTTGATTTTTCAGAGCAATTCTGCAGCGAGAAATTTTTAGCCGGCCACTTCCTCGAGCAGCTTTTGATCGATGTCGAAATTGGAATGCACATTCTGGACGTCGTCATGCTCTTCGAACGCTTCCATTAGTCGGATCATGGTGCTGGCTGCTGCACCTTCCAACTTGATGTAATTCTGTGGAATCATGGCCACGCTGGAAGAAACAGGTTGAATGCCAGCTTTCTTGATCGCTTCCAGAACAGCTTCGTACGCCGCAGGCTCGCACAGTACTTCCCAATTGTCGCCGTCATCGCGCAGATCTTCGGCTCCAGCGTCGAGCACAATTCCCATCAGGTCGTCTTCCTTGGCGGCTGATTTGGGGATAACGATGTCGCCCTTCTTGTGAAACATCCAGGAGACCGCGCCAGCCTCGGCCATGTTGCCGCCATTTTTGCCGAAGACGTGCCGAATTTCGCTCACCGTGCGATTGCGGTTGTCGGTATTGATGTCGAGCAGGATGGCGACGCCACCGGGGCCATAACCTTCGAGTGAAAATTCTTCGTAGGTGGCGCCCGGCAATTCGCCGGTGCCGCGCTGGATGGCGCGCTTAATATTGTCGGCCGGCATGTTCTCGGCTTTAGCAGCGACAATGGCGCCACGCAGACGCGGGTTGGCATCAGTGTCTCCGCCGCCATTTTTGGCAGCAATCGAAATTTCCTTGATCAGGCGGGTAAAAATCTTGCCACGCTTGGCGTCGAGCGCGCCCTTCTTATGTTTGATTGTGGCCCATTTTGAATGGCCGGACATGGAGATACCTCGTGTTTATTGAACTCTAGGTTGAGCTGTGTTGATTACGGCGATTGTAACCGCCAAGGACTCGCCCGTAGAGGAGATCACTAGATTACCCTCGGGATTTGCCTCGAAACGTACGCAGGCGAACGAAAATTATAGCACGGGCGAACCTGGGGGATTGGCGGTTTCATCAAGGCCCAAGATCGGGGCGGGCCCGTATTTCTTCCGGATTTCGCCGCGCCTTGTACGCATAAATCACCGCTAACAGTGGCGGTGCGAGTAAGACCCCCCAGAATGGAATGAGAATCCCGAGGACGAGAGGCGTCAGGATCGATGCCCAGATCGGCACCTTCGCCGTTCGTTTCATGATATAGGGCTGTAGGAGAAAGCCATCCACCACTACGATTGCCGCATACAAAATGAGAACGTAGAGGGGATGCTCCCAATCCTTCCAGCGCAGCGCGGCAGTGAGAGCTGGGCCGATCATACCCAGCGCTGGTCCGACATGGGGCACGAACTGCAAAGCGGCGGCCAGCAGGGCCCAGAAAGGCGCCCACGGCACTTTCAGTAGATAAAGTCCGATCAGCCACAAGATTGCGACAGCGAGCGAGTCTTGCAACTGGGCGATGATCCAGTTCTTAAGTGCGCCACCGGTGGTGCGAACGTGGTCTCCGAGATCCATTCTGCTGAGGAATTCTGCCGAGCTCAGTCTGACAGCGACTGACGGTAATTTGGATGCAGATTGTAAACCTTGGACGCGGAAACTCGTCCATAGTGACAACAGGAGAGGAAAGAGTGGAGTCCGCGCTGACCGCTACCTTGAACCCGGCTGTGCAGGCCCCAGCAGAAGCCATATCGGCGTCGAGTTTCGAAGACATCATGCGACGACATCAGCGGCGGGTGCATCGCGTGATTTACCTGCTGGTTAGGGATGAAGACATCGCTGATAACTTGACGCAAGAGTGCTTCCTGCGCGCCTATCAGAAACGGGCCAGCTTTCGGGGTGAATGCCGGATCGAAACCTGGCTGCTGCGAATTGCCCTCAACCTGGTACGCGATCACGGGAAGAACCGGCGGGCGTCATTCTGGAGACGGTTGATCGGCGTGGAAGAGCACGACGCCGCTCATCCGCTGCGGTTTGCCTCGCTAGAACCGTCGCCAGAACGGGTGCTGCTGGCCCGGGAAGAATTGCAGTCAGTGTGGAACGCGTTGTCTTCGCTGTCGCCGCAGCAGCGCGAGATCTTCTTTCTCCGCTTCGCGGAAGAAATGCCGCTGCTGGAGATCGCTGAGCTGCTTGAACTCAAAATCGGCACGGTCAAAGCGCAATTAGCACGGGCGACCGGGAAACTACGCGAAATGAAGGAGAAACAATGGAGATAATTCGCCATCTTAGTGATGATGAACTTGCAGGGTTGACGCTGGCGAGCGATGAGCAGTGCCTCCGGGAGACGCTCGGGAACCTGCCCGCATGTGCACAGACTGCAAGTCAACGACCGGACGAGTTCTGGCAGGAACAGCGCGCCAAGGTGTGGTCACGCGTCGCGCAGACGGAGCGTAGCGTCGCCCAACGTTTCCCGGTGTTGACGTGGGCAGCGGTTGCAACCATGATTGCGATTGCTATCCTCATGCTGCACCGCGGTCCGACTGCCGAGACTCGACAGGCACGAGTCGATCCCGACCATGAACTACTCATCGAAATAGAGCGTGCGGTGCAAAGCGACGGACCAGAGGCGCTGGAGCCTGCCGCGTTGCTGGCCCAGGAAATGATACGGGCACGACCCAGTAGGAACACGCCGATTCACAAAATGGAGGTTAGTCATGAGAATTAAATCCGTCGCTACAGCCGTCGCGCTGCTGCTTCCACTGTGCTTGCACGCGCAGGGTCCACGGACCACCCAAGGACCGTCACCTGATGTCCGCGCCGGGAAGGTGCTCGTATACCATGGGGAACTGGGTAAGTGGTGGCAAAATTCTGATATCGCGAAGAAACTGCAACTCAGCGAAGGACAGATCAGCCAGTTAGATCAGATTTTCTACGATCACAAGGTCAAGTTGATTGACTACGGCGCGGAGATGGAGAAGCAAGATCTGAAATTGCAGACGCTGCTCGACGCTGACGTCCCGAATGAAGGCCAGGTGGAGGGACAGGTGGACCAAGTGCTAGCGGCAAGAGGCAAACTGGAACGCGAGTTCACCATCATGAATTTGGATTTGCGAAAGGTGCTTTCGCTGGATCAGTGGCGACAATTACGATCGATTCGCGGGCAGGGGGGAGCATTTGGCGACAAGGTCTTTTTCCATAAGGTGTTGCCTCCCGGTGCGGCGCCCCTTCCGCCATTGCCCGAGGGCGGCGTTGCGATTCCGGATCAGCCCCGCCCTCCGGGTGCTGAAGAAATGTTCTGAAATCGGGAAGCCCTCAATAGCCGCATCGTTCTCGTAGGGGAACGGAGCGGCTATTTTTTTCGTGTTAAACTTTCCATTAAACCTATCTCCAAGGAAAAGTTGGGATGAAATTCGGCGTCATCGTTTTCCCCGGATCGAACTGCGACCACGATGCCTACTGGACGATCCAACAAGTAGCCAAACAAGCGGCCACGTTTCTGTGGCATGAATCGCACGATCTCGAAAACTGTGACGCGATCATCGTGCCCGGAGGGTTCGCTTATGGAGACTATCTCCGCACCGGCGCCATCGCGAAGTTTTCGCCGGTGATGGAATCGGTGGGCAAGTTTGCAGCTGGCGGCGGACTGGTCCTGGGCATCTGCAATGGCTTCCAAATCCTGTGCGAAGCAGGCTTGTTGCCCGGGGCGCTCATGCGGAATGTGGGCCTCAAATACGTGTGCAAACCAGTCCATATCCGGGCGGAAAACGCCGATACGCCATTCACTAATGCCTGCCGGCAAGGCGAGGTTCTCACGATCCCGATCGGCCACATGGAGGGTAATTATTTCTGCGAACAGGCGACTCTCGAGGAGTTGCGCCGAGAGCGGCGAGTCGTGTTTCGCTATGCCACAGCAACAGGTGAGATCATTGCTGAAGCCAATCCCAATGGATCGCTGGATAACATCGCCGGCATCTGCAATTCGGGCCGAAACGTGCTAGGTATGATGCCTCATCCCGAACGCTTCAGCGAGCCGGAACTAGGCGGAACAGAGGGATTCAAAATCTTTGAATCCCTGGTGGGCGCCATGGCGGCCAAATGAATCTGTGGAATACTCTACGCCAGCTCTTGGGTATGAACCATTGCACAGTTTGGTAGTGGTGCAGCGATAGGGAAGCGAGCCAAACGCGCGATTATTGCGTTGAAAAAGAACGCGACGCAACGCGCGGCTCGCCCAGATTCCTCACGGCTCGAAGAACGCTGGTTCGGAATGACAATCAAACTGAACCATTGCACAGTTTGGTAGTGGTGCAGCGATAGGGAAGTGAGCCAAACGCGCGATTATTGCGTTGAAAAAGAACGCGACGCAACGCGCGGTTCGCCCAGATTCCTCACGGCGCAAAGAGCACTGGTTGGGAGTGACAATCAAACTGCACCACCACCTGCAGTTTTGGGGCTGTTGACAACCTTCGCGGAAGGTTGTGTTTCTAACTAGGAGATCTCAGAAAGACCACATGAGAAAGAAACGGCCTGTGACCACGTCGCAGGCGCAGTCCCAATCTCTGATTCAAGATTCCCAGATGACCCTGATCCAAAGGGGGTCGACCACCGCTTTCCTATTCTTGTTGATCGGCTTCTTGCTACTTGTCGTAGGATCTCCGCCGTCGGCGGCCCAGGACGTACCTCGTATAGAAGTTTTTGGTGGCTATTCTTATTTGCGGTTTGATAGCCGGTCTTTCGGCTTCGCGGGTAGCACCAATCTCAACGGATATAATCTGGCGCCGGCTTTCAACATATTCCACGGCTTCGGCGTGGTTGGGGAGCTGAGCGGCCAGTACGGGTCCCATCTGAATCTTCGTGATGTAGCGGTTGGTCCTCAAATCCTGTATCCGAGGAACAACCTGATTTTTTTCGCCCATGTGATGTACGGCGACGCGAGAACGCACGTGAGCGTTGGAAACGGGCCGGGGGACACCGCACGCGTGATTGTGGCGGGGGCTGGCGCTGATCTGCATTACTCTTCCCGGCTCTCTATCCGCGTGGTACAGGTTGATTATCTGCGTACGAGTTTATTTCGTGGAACTCAAAACAACTTCCGAATCTCCACTGGGCTGGTATATCACTGGGGTGCAATTCAGGAAAAGAAACACAAGGTGCCGGGCAAGGCGCCTTAGAGTCACGATCTGCGTACTTCTGTTTCTGCGGTAGAGGGAACTTCATGACACCAATTAAACAGCAAAGCCTGGTCTGCATAGTTCTTGCGTCGCTGGCGGGCCTTGCAGGCTGTTCCAGTTCGAATCACGTTGCTTACGTAACCTTGGGACAAGGGAATACCATAGCCGCATTCCGCGTCGATAACCACTCTGGCAGTCTAACTAAAATCGTCGGCTCACCGTTCAACGCGGGGAACTCGCCGATTTCGATCCTGGTCCATCCGTCCAACAAATTTGTTTACGCCGCCAACCAGATAGGGAATGACATTTCGCTGTTCACCGTCGATCAAAGCACCGGCGCTCTCACGGAAGTTGGACCACGCGCAGCAGCGGGAATTGCTCCGGCGTTCTTGACTATGGATTCTGGCGGCCACTTCTTGTTTGCGGCAAACCAGGCATCGAACAGCATTTCGGTTTACTCCATCGACGCGGCGAAGGGCACACTGACCGAGATCCAGGGATCTCCCTTTGTCACCGGAGCGAACCCGGTTGCGCTGGCGATAACTCCGTCAGGAAAATTCCTCTATGTTGCCACCCCGAACTTGCAATCCGTGTTTGGTTACTCGGTGGGTTCTGGAGTATTGCAGCCGGTGCCAGACTCTCCGGTCCTGGTCGATGTGGGGCCGGTTTCCCTTGCAGTGGATCCTGCCGGGCACTTTCTGTACGTGGCGAATTTCATAGCTAACACGTTGTCGGTGCTGGCGATCGACCCGAACAGCGGAGCTTTGATGGCGATTGCAGGGTCACCCTTCACCACTTGCACGAGTACGACGACCACGTGTACCAACAATCCGGTCTGGGTCGCGGTTCATCCTTCAGGGAAATTCGTATACACCGCGAATAAGGGAACCAGTAACGTCTCCGTATTCTCGATTGCGTCCACTACAGGAGTTCCGACTCAGATCACCAATTCGCCTTTTGCTACCGGCTCCACTCCAGTGTTCGCCAGTGTCGATTCCACTGGCCGCTTTCTATTTATAGGGAACCAATCCTCGAGGAACATCACCGGGTTCAGTATCAATCAAAGTACGGGGGCGCTTCCCGCCGGGGTTGTCGGCGCAGCCACGACTTCAGCTCCGACATCAATGATCACGACTAAGTAACTTCGCACCGTGCGGACTCATGGCGCGGGAGCGGCCTTTGGATCGGGCCAGCAAGTCGGATTCTCTCAAATCTTTGATGATTCGCTTCGGGATTCTCGGCTTTGGATTGCACGCCGCCAAACGGCTGATGCCTGGTTTTGCGCTGGCCCGAAATTGTCGTGTGACAGCCATTTCTCGGCGCGAATCGAGCAAAGCGCAGACGTCGGCTGAGCAGTTCGGCATTCCGCTGGCCTTTGATTCGGCGGAAGAATTGTGCCGTTCGCCGGAAGTTGATGCAGTGTTTGTCACCACTCCGAATGCATGCCATCTGGCTGATGTGTTGCTGACGATTAAATGTGGCAAGCCTGTGCTGTGCGAGAAACCCATGGCCGTCAATGCTGATGAATCTCGGCGGATGGTCAAGGCAGCCCGAACAGCAAACGTGCTGCTGGGCGTGGCGCAGGTATTTCGATTTGAGGAGAGCACGGCCCGGCTTCGCGAACGAATCGCAGCGGGACAAATCGGGAAAGTGATTTTTGCCCGGTCGGAGTTTTCGTTCTCTGCAAGCGCAGGACATCCGCGCACGTGGATCAATGATCCCGCGGTTGCGGGCGGCGGGCCAATCGCTGACGTGGGCGTCCACTGCGTGGATGCGCTGCGCTACATCCTCCAGGATGAGGTGATCAAGGTCAGCGCCCGGGGCATATCTGACACTAAGTCAGGCGCGATGGAGGCCGCGGCCGCGCTAACACTCGAGTTTTCCCGCGGAACTCTGGGCACAGTCCTGGCTTCGTTCCGGGCGGAGTATCGCACGCCCGTAGAATTCGTGGGCGAGACCGGCGTGCTACGGGCGGACGACGGATTGAGTGTGGAGCGACCGGTTACGCTGGAACTCCGGCGCGGCGAGTCCGTGGTCGAGACAGAATCGGTCTCGAATCGGTACGCCTACGCTCGACAAGTCGACATGTTCGCCGCCGCAGTGGAAGGCAAAGCAGCATTCCCTGTTCCTGGGGAAGAAGGTTGGCAGAACCAGGAAATCCTCGATGCCGCGTATCGCAGCTTGAAAAGCGGCAGAACAGAAGATGTTCCGCTGGTGAAGTGACGGAAAATTCCTACTTGGGTGGGATTCCTTTGGCTTCGACAATGGCCCAGTGCCAGTCCTGGTCGGGAGCGAGAACCGTACCCAATGTTTCGCGGAACACGGTGGTGGTCAGCGGGGCGGCCGCACCTTTCAGGCGGTAGAGGACGGTGATGTCCGAAGGTTTTTCTGTGGGAACGTCACTTGTGGCCGCGGCCGGGACCAGCTTTGCCGGTCCGAAATAAGCGGTCTTTGCCTCCCGGGCACGCAGGACAGTGAGACCAACAGTGATCTCCTTCAGATTCCATCCTGTCCCGTTAAAGACCGAGATTTGCAGGCTATCTCCATCAATTGTCGCTGGACCTTCCAGTTTGGCAAGTTCTCCCGCCGGCAAGTTTTGAGCCACGTAAGAATCAGAGAGCAGAGCGGTTGCTTGAGCGCTAAAGGAAAGGCTGCAAGTGACGTCGGGCGACGACACCTGAAAATTCTTTCCCACTCCATCGAAAGAAAACAACATTCGGCCATTGAGTCGCTGGCCCTCGACTTGGTTCATCACCTGAGTAAGATTGTCATTGTCGATCACGGTGTGGGCTGGCGGCGCTTTGGGCGCTTTGCTCTGCTGGCGCAGGGAGCGGGCCAGGTCTCCGAGCGAAGGACCGAGATTGTCGGACTGCGCAACCAGGCGAACTGGGAGCGCCAGTTCCAGAGAGATCACGGCGATAATGAAAAAGAGTCCAAGCTTCATGAATAATTTTCGAGGCCCACGCTATTGTGACTTAATTTGTCGGGCCTTGACACGGATCCACTTTTGCCCAGCATTCAGTTGATTACTAGGCGAGCTGGTCAGACAAAATTGTAATCACTGGCGCTGAGAACGGACGACCGAGGGGCAAAACGTTGGTAGCTGAACTTTAGGAAGAGAATTCCAAGCAGAAGGCAAGCTCTGGGCGCGCGGGACAAAGTAGCACGCAACGGGGCACCGCGCGCCCAAAGAAGCCTAACCGTTTACAGCAAGCCAGAAGACCGAAAACGGGTGACCGGATCCGCCACAGGCACTGGCTGCCGCTTAAAAATCCAGCGGGCCACCGCGTATCCCAGAGCCGCGTAGCAAATATGAACCAACTTCATAGCCCCACCCCAAATCATTAGATGCGTCGTACCTTGGGGATAGGTCGAAACATCCGACGCTCGCAACTTCAAAGTAGCAAGCAGGCACCGGTAGGTCAATGAACCATGGGTGCCATGCGCATGGCACGAAAGTAATAGGTACTGAGGTAGTGGGAGAAGATAAGCCAGCGCTTACGTGGCGGTTGTCGACAAGCTGGAGCAGTGGCAAGACCTTTGCCCCGGGATGACGAATCCTTCGACTCCGCAGTAAGTTCGCTTCTTGAACTTTGTGCTGCGCTCAGGATGACAGTTGAGTAACTTACTCGCTTCCCGCAGATACGGCCGGCCAGGCCGGGGGGTTAAGTCATTGCGAAAGGTGATCTTATGACAAAGTCATTCTGGCTCTGCGCGGTAATGACGCTCCTTAGTGCTAGCGAGACCGCAGGTTTTTCCCTGGTAGGTCTGTTCGGCCCCGGCAGCGGCGATAGCTTCGCCCGTTACGCAGCTTCGCGAAGCGTCGCTTTATTGCTGACGATCGTCATTGCAATCTGCGTTCGTTCCGGTATGGCAGTTGCAGTTTTGGGAATCGCCATGACGGTAGTGCAAGCGTTCGACGGCGTCATCGGTGCGCTCGCCCACGATCCTTCTAAGACTTACGGGCCATTTGCCTTTGCCGTCCTCAACGCACTCGTCGTGATTTGGCTACTGAGAGGAAAGCAAGAGGAGCGAAGATCGGGCCCCCGCTACAAATCCTGACACAAACCCAACTTTTCCTTACCGCACGCCCTGACTTCGTCTAACAGAATGGATCGCGCTTAATCGGTATTCCGGTCAAATACGACGTCTGTGAAGCGAACTGAATTCCAGTCAACTCGAAAAACTAGTCCGTGTGCAGTCAGCGCCACGAGGTTCGCCTCTTGGGGAGCGGCCTCTCCGTATGCCTGGAAGCTCGTCGCATTGCTCTCCCTGGGTGGATGCTTCGAGATCTACAACCTCGCCCTCACCGCCACTCTTAGCCCGGGACTGATTCGCAGCGGGATCTTTCATGAGGGCTCACGTGGGCTCTTCGGACTTACAGACCAAGCGAGCTTTGCCGCTGCAACTTTCGCTGGACTCTTTGCCGGCTCCGCGGTGCTGGGGGGCTGGGCCGACCGATTCGGGCGCCGCACCATCTTTATATTCTCGATGCTCTGGTACTCCGTTACCACTCTCGGGATGGCCCTGCAGCATTCAGCCGTTGCTATTGATTCCTGGCGATTTTTCACGGGTATTGGCCTTGGGTTGGAGCTGGTGACCATTGATACTTATATCGCCGAATTAATTCCGGCAAGGGTTCGTGGAAGAGCTTTCGCTATCAACCAGTGCATCCAGCTTATAGCCATCCCGGTAGCGACTTTCGTGAGTTGGCTGCTGCTGCCACGCGACCTAGTGGGCGTCGCCGGTTGGCGATGGGTTGCCGTTGTTGGGGCGGTCGGTGCGCTGGTGGCTTACTATATCCGGCATCAGGTGCCGGAATCACCGCAATGGCTTTTGCAAAGAGGCAGACTCGAAGAAGCCCGGGCCGTGCTAGAGAAGATCGAACCGAATGCAAATTTAGTTGTTGATCGTCCGCAGGATACAGGCTCTCCAGGCCACGACGTTCCGGCATACACTTCCTTCTCTTCGCTCTTTGGAAGTCCGCATCTACGTCGTACGCTGGTGCTGATCGTTTTGAACATCTTCCAAGCCAGTGGGTTCTATGGGCTGGTGAACTGGCTGCCGACACTTCTGATCTCTCGGGGCTTCACGGTTCTGCGCAGCCTGCGATACACCTTCATCATTTCAATCGTCTATCCACTCAGCCCACTCCTGTTCGTTCCCATAGCCGACAAAATAGAGCGCAAGTGGCACATCGTTCTCGCTGCCGGTTCTGCTGCCGTCCTTGGATTGCTCTTCTCGCGCCCGGCAGGCAGCCTTATGCTGGTTACGGTGGGAATACTGCTGACGATATCGAATAATTGGCTTTCCTTCGCCTATCACGCCTACCAAGCAGAAATGTACCCCACATCATTGCGCGGGCGTGGCGTTGGTTTCGTCTATTCCTTCAGCCGCCTGTCGACTGTTGTCTCGAGTTTTCTGATTGCATTTCTCTTGCGGCGCTTTGGCCCCTTCGGTGTCTTTGGATTTATCGCCTGCAGTATGGCGATCGTGGTTGTCACAGTCGGATTCTTTGGCCCTCGTACCAGAGCCACAGCAAGGCAGGAGTAAGGACTACCGTCGCTCAGCGAATGTCCACATTCATCAGCGGCACGAACTGTTGGCCGCCATGCATGTCTCCATCGCCGGCTTCGCCCTGTGTCAGCGGCCGGGGGATACTGAACTTAAGGGCGAGCGCATTGTCGCATTGAAAAAAGCGGACCTTCTCTTCCGGGCACCCGTAAAGTTTGGCGAATGACGCTTGCGTCAAGACTCCGGAGTTCTTGACTCGATCATAACTCGCTTGGTCAGCGAACATGATGTCGAACGTAAGCGTGAAGGGACCGGCGTTCTTACTTCGAATCAAAGCTGCGATATCGGCCAGTTTCATGATTGTGTCGAGCCATCCAGATCTTCGAAGTGCGTACGAAACATCTCAAGCGGCGTCGAGGGAACCGCGACGTGATTGAGGCTAAAGCGATATACCGGACCTCGGTCAATTACGGCGGGGTTGTGGAGACATGCGAATGCCGTGATTGAACCAGCCCACTCTTTGATCGGATAGTGGAGGAGCGGCTGGCGGCTCAGTTCGGCCAGCTTGTGCGCCATGTCCTGGGTTGGGGCGGTCGCTTCAAGTACAATTCCCACCTCATGCGGCAGATTTCTCGCCTCGGGCTCCAGCTTTCCCATGACCGCGTTGATCCCATAGGTATGGAAAACGAGGTTGTATGAGCTCCTGTCGGCCTTGTCACCAAGCACGCGTGCCACCATGTCATCGATGTAGTTCCGTACTGAAGCGAGCCAACTGTCCAACTGTCGGATCACGTAAGGATCGCGGATTCCCCCTACGATGATGCTCTGATAGCCTGCCAATTCCGCCCCCTCTAGTTTTACCGTATAGACCGGTTCGGAAAAGAATTCCGTGCCGCGAATCCGAACCGTCACGTCGTCGATGGCTTCAAAAGTTGCATTCGTCAGGTCAAGGATTCCCGAGCACTCGCGATGCAGGAAAGGGTCGGCGTTTTCGTACAGCCCATGAGCTGCCACGCTCTGCGGAGTGCAGCGCAAGCCATCTCCATACGGGCGAATTGTGACCTGCTGATAACTAACAGTAGTGGAGATGACTCCCCTGCCGAGGGTGTCACAGACCAGGGTGCCGCACTCGGACACTTTGCCGGCATGCCACGCCAGCCCGGGCGGGAATCCACGCATGACCGGAATCGCCGCAAATAGAGCAGAATCGCTGCAGCGTCCAGCCAAAACAAAATCCGCCCCATCCCCGATCGCCTGCTGGAGTGGCTCCACGCCCATCATGCCGACAATGCGACTGCTGCTGTCGATGATGCTGTTACTGATCGGCAGCGCCGGATCGAGGGGAAGGATCCGATTCTGGTGCAGCAGCCTCTTGAGATAAGCCTTGTCCTGTTCCGCATAGATGACCGCTGTACGCAGCTTCAGCTTATGTTCGGCGACGATTTCGCGCACGATCTCGAGGACCGAGTCAACGTGTACGTCTCCACCTGCTGTGCCTGCGGAGCCAACGATTACAGGGATGTTCGCCTTTCGCCCGGCTCGCAACATCAGAGACAGGTCGCGCTTTACGGCTTCTCGTGGAAAGGCAGGGATCCCCATTCCCAGTGAAAAGGGGCCGGCGTCTGTGGTCCCTGCGTCGCAGGCAATGAAGTCAGTCGGCTGCGCCAGCGCCTCGTCCAGAGCAGCAGCATTGATTCCTCCACCTACGCTTCCTACAGGCGCTATGAATCGGATTTGGCCGTTATGTGACACAAAGATCGTCTCAAATTATGTATACATTCTATCAGTATAACTGTATACACTTATGAAAGACAGATCAGCAGGCATTCCCAGGCCAACCTTATGGAGTGCTTGATTCAACTTGACTTCTTCCGTGGGCTGGGACTGCTAGTAGGCAGACCGTGCAACATAGTCTCCTGAGCATGGGCAAGGTGCCTCCGCATCAGCCGTTCGCAGGCGTCGGGATCGTGCGCCTCCAGCGCCTCAAGAATGGCCTCGTGGTCCGCTTGTCCAAGCGGGACTCGTCCGCGACTGAGAATCCCTGGGTAGCGGTAGAGACGCATAATGCACCAAATATCTCCGCAGAGCAGGTCGATCAAGCGCTGGTTCCCACTGGCAAGCGCAATCTGGTAGTGGAAGTCGAAGTTGTGCCAGTCGCTGTATAGATCTAATAGTTTGTCGGCCTCGACCTCTATCTGCCGGCGCAAAGTCAGGCGAAGCTTCTCAAGCCCTTCCTTGGTGACCCTCTTGGCCGCGAGCCGGCAAGCTTCCACCTCCAGGGCTTCACGGACTTCGAGCAGTTCGGCAAGCTCCGCAGGAGTAAGCGTGGCGATGAATGTGCCGCGATTGGGGTGCCGAACTATTAGTTTGCGGCCTTCGAGCCGGCGCACTGCCTCGCGCAATGGGCCACGGCCGACGCCTAATTGGCTTGCGATTCTGGCCTCACGAACGCGCGTGCCTGGAGGAAACTCGCCGCGGAAGATAGCTCCTTCCAGTCTTGCGGCCAGGTCATCTACAAGGGTTTTCGGTATCTCTTTTTTCGCTTTAGACTTCGACAGAACACACCTGCCATGTATGTCGTAGAGCGGCGTGTGGAGACTGCGCGCCTGTACAACCTTCGCGAAATCCATCTTAACCATAATTCGCCAAATTTCCCTTGACAGAGATGATCTGCCTCTCCTAGACTGCCAAACGATCTGCAATCTGTCTACAGAATATGTATATTACTGTAGACATAATGTGCGGCGCAACCAACCGACAGGGGTGCTTATGGTCCCCAGACGACTCTTCGATCTCGCGACCGGATTTCTCCCGGTCATTTCCCTGACCTTAATTCTTCTACCTGGCGCCGCAACAGTCTGGGCCCAACTAGCCGGAACGACCCTGTCGGGTCAGGTTTCGGATCGATCTGGGGCCATCATCGCAGCGGCGAGCGTGACGATCAGAAACGTGGCAACTGACGAAGCCCGTACCGTGACCACCAACGAGAAGGGACTGTATAACGCGCCGAGCCTTCAGCCGGGCATCTATTCGGTCACCGTTTCGGCTCCGGGGTTTGCGACCCACGTGGAACGCGACCTGCAGCTCACGGTGGGTGCGATCCGAAAGCTAGATGTCTCTCTAACGATTGGTACGACTGCCGAGCAGGTCGAGGTCCAGGCAGGGGCAGCGGATGTTGAAACTGATACCTCGGTCAATAGTGCAACGGTTGGGCAGGAGCGCATCGTCGATCTGCCCCTGAATGGCAGAGACTGGACCCAGCTCGCAGTTCTGCAGCCGGGCGTAGTTAGCGTTCGAGCTCAGGAACCGACCACCGGTAATTCCAACCGCGGGGTGCGGGGCTTTGGCAATCAGTTGGCAAGCAACGGTCATAGCCCATATGAGAACACCTATCGCGTGGACGGCATCAACGAAAACGATTATTCGAACGGGGCTCCCGGCAGCGTTATCGGCGCCAATCTTGGCGTAGACGCGATTCAGCAGTTTAGTGTTGTGACTACGTCCTATACGGCCGAGTACGGGCGTACGTCGGGTTCTGTGATCAACGCAGTCACGCGATCCGGCGCAAACGAACTGCACGGGAGCGCTTATGTTTTTGATCGCGACAAGATATTCGACGCCAGAAATTTCTTTGATACGCCCCAAACTCCGCCCTTCCATCGCGTTCAATTTGGCGGGGCAGCGGGCGGCCCGATACAGAGGAACCGCACATTCATTTTTGCGGACTACGAAGGAGTCCGCCAGTCGCAGAGCGTGAACTTCAATAGCGTCGTGCCGTCGTCTGCGGCCCGCATGGGCCAGTTGCATCGAGCGGACGGAACCCCGGTAACGGTTCCGGTGGATCCAAATATTGTTCCCTATCTGGGACTCTATCCTCTTCCTAATTTTGGCCTTAATCCAGGCACGTTTGGCGACACGGGAAACTATGTCACTACCGGTCTCCTCAACCTAAGCGAGAACTTCGTCACCGCGCGCTTCGATCACACTTTTTCGGAAAACGACAATCTGTCCGGAACCTACCTCTACGATAACGGTCCGGAGACCGTCCCAGATAGTCTCGGAAATACATTGAGCCGTCTCAATGCAGGACGGCAACTGGTGAGTATCACCGAAACGCACATCTTTAAGTCCAAGATCCTGAATGTTGTTCGCCTCGGATATAACCGCAGCGTCGGGGATATCCTGGTGCCAGTGAAAGCTCTTACGCCAGCGGGAGGAAACGCGGCCCTCGGTTACACGAGCGGCACCTTTGCTCCAACCATCAATATAGATGGGATTGTGTCAACTGGAGGGCTGGGCAGTCTCCGCCAGGCCTCGATAAGGTATAACTCCTATCAGTTTTATGATGACGTAGCGATGACCCGGGGAGCGCATTTGCTGAAAGCGGGCTTCGCGTTCGAGAGAATTCTCCCCGGCGCGAAAGCAAAATCGCAGAACGGCACCGCCAACTTTCAAACCACAGGAAACGTAACCGCTCTCGAGAACTTCCTCACGGGCAACCTGTTCTCCGCTCTTGTTCTGCCGAATGGAACATCCTCTCCGATCGAAGTGCAGGACAACCTGTTTGGCGGCTACATTCAAGACGACTGGCGCGTCCGCCGGAATCTGACCCTGAATCTGGGATTGAGATATGAAATGCTTACCATCCCAACCGACCGCAAGAATCGCGCAGGCCTGATCAATACGTTAACGGCTCCTCCGGGCAGCGGACCCTGCCCCGCGGTGATCATGCCGACAACGGTGCCCGGCTGTGTTGTGCCGGTAAAGCAGTTCTGGCAGAGCAACCCCACGATTCATAACTTTGAGCCGCGGGTGGGATTCGCCTACGACGTATTTGGCAATGGGAAGACCGCGGTTCGGGCGGGCTTCGGGATCTATGACATGCTCCCGCTGCCTTACATCTATGCGACCTACGCGGCCATCTCCGCTCCTTACTCGCAGGATGAGATTGTGCCCGGGTTTTTGCTGCCGCCAGGCGGTTTTCCCAGTGCGGTTGCCGCCGTTGGCGCGGCGACCTCCTCCATTCGTATTGGGCACTTCATCGAGCAACATCCGAAGCGAACCTATTCGCTAAATTACAACCTCAACGTCGAACAGCAGATCTCGCGAAATCTTTCTGCAATGATCGGGTATGTCGGGTCTCACACTCTGCA
This sequence comes from Terriglobales bacterium, assembly GCA_035512155.1. Taxonomy (GTDB): domain Bacteria; phylum Acidobacteriota; class Terriglobia; order Terriglobales; family Acidobacteriaceae; genus JABCYV01. The sequence goes on from DATKEN010000038.1 coordinate 100,772, forward strand.
TACGCCGTTTCAGGCTGAGGACATGAACCAGGTAGCTCCCTCTAATGTCCCAGTTATCGATGGCCGTTATGTGTATCCAGCGGGAGGGGTGCAGCAGGATGCGAACGCCACTGAGATCTTCGGCCTACTATTCGATGGCAACGCGAACTACAACGGAATGATTTCACAGATTCGGGCCAGGTCGTACCATGGGCTTTCCGTCCAGGGTACCTACACCTGGGGTCGATGCACAGATCTAGGGTCGGGCACGCAATCTCCATCGACGTATCAGAATTCATTCGCGAGTCTCATCTACTACGATAAGACACTGCGAAAGGGAGAGTGCGACTTCAATATCGCTCAGAACTTCTCCGCAAATTTGCTCTACGCACTACCCGCTGCGCAACGCGGGCTGATGCGGACGATAGCAAGTGGCTGGCAAATAGGGGGAATTATCATTGCGAGCACAGGCGTGCCCTTTTCCCTGATGCAGGCTGGGGACGTTCTTGGGCAACAAGGACAGAGCTTTGGTGCGGTGCCGGATGTAGTCCCAAATTGCAATCCCATTAATCAACATTTCAAGAGTTCAGGCTTGATTTACGTCAACCCGGCTTGCTTCGTGTTTCCAACAGTTGCGATTGGTTCGGCGATCGCACCGCTTTGCAACCAGGGAGGAACGACTCCTACCAATGGCCAGGTACTCTGCCTGAATGCACTAGGGAATGCGCGTCGCAATCAGCTGGTTGGTCCGCGCCTGGTGGACGTGGACCTGTCGCTCGTCAAGAACATCCGCATTCCCCGCATCTCAGATGCGTTCAATCTTCAGCTGCGGGTGGAAGCCTTCAACATCTTCAATCGTGCGAACTTCCAGGCTCCAACCCATAACACCACTTTCGGTGGTCGGCTCGGCTTCGATCAGGAATCTCCTGGGACGGCCGGCCTGTTAGACTCCACCGCGACTCCATCCCGGCAAGTCCAGCTCGGGGCCAAGGTGATCTTCTAGCAGAAAAGGAGTGGCAAGCGGCGATGGCTTTGAGCTCGTCGCTCCAGATCGCGTGGCCAAGGTGGCTTCTCAGTAGATAGACTGGGAGGCGTTCGTGTACCGGGTCCGCCAGTACTAAAACGCGTACCACCACTTCCCGCCGCGGTCCGCTTCAGTTGCTTGAGCACTCTTCGCCAAACGGTATACGTATTTGGAGACCATATAGGCGCTGACAGGAAATGTCAGCGGCGTGTATGGATTTGTAAGGAGCAAGCGTTCTGGCTGGTGAGTAGAATCGAATTACTGTATACCCGTATTGAGAGAAGAGATCCGGCGGTATTTAGTCTGTGACGATTCCATCCTTTATAAGTGGCCCGAACGCTAGAGTGCCCATTGGACGATTATTTATCAAGGTGTTCCTCTGGTTTTGGTTGACCGTTCTGGCGCTGGTCGCCATCTTTCTGGCTAGCCGCATGCTCGGCACTCGATTGCTTCCATCTACGGACGTCATTGCATCGTTCGCTCCCAGAGTCGCGGACGAGGCGGCACACGCCTATGAATCGGGAGGTCCAGAAGAATTCGAACAATTCGCACGAGAGCTGGTCGGGAAATCCGGGTTTGAGCTCTATCTGATCGATGGGTACGGTAAGGATGTTTTGTCCCGGCCGATTCCCTCCGACAGTCTGTCGATAGTACACGCCGCCCGAAGTGACGGGCGCGTTCTTTCCCGCTTCGGGCTCCGCTCGCACAGCTCATCTTATAAATTCACTTCGCCTTCGGGGCATCCTTACGTTCTTCTCGTCCGCACCGGCTGGCAAGTCGGAAGATTCCTGGACAGTACAGCCGGAGGTGGCCTTCCATTATTCGCCGCGTTCTTGCTCATGGTGACGCTCTTCTGTTTCTGGCTTACGCACCACATTGTTGCACCCATTCAAGGGATTCAATCTGCTGCGAGAAGGGTCGCCGCGGGCGATCTGAGCGTGAGATCCCCGGCCGAGATATCCGAGCGACACGATGAACTTGCGGCTCTGGCAACAGATTTTGATGCCATGGTTGAAAGGTTGAGCGCCTTCGTACGCTCCCAAAAGGATCTATTGAGCACCGTCTCGCACGAACTCCGCTCTCCCCTAACGCGATTAATTATGTCTTTAGCTCTTTTGCGAAAGCAGTCGCCGCCTGAGGCCGAAGAATTATTGCAACGGATGGAACACGATGTCGGGCGGGTCGATACGCTCATGGGGCAGCTTTTGACACTCTCGCGTTTGGAAACGGGTCTATCGTCCGACGCGAGAGACGACGTGGACTTGTCTCAACTGGTTCAGGAAGTGGTCGCGGACGGCGATTTCGAGGCGCACTCCTTTGGCAAGTCAGTGAAGTTGCAAGCCGAAGGAGGGATTGTCATCGAGAAGGCCGATCAGCAGGCCTTGCGCAGCGCATGTGAGAATATCATTCGCAACGCGATTCGTTTCACTACGACCGGGAGTGAAGTGGAAGTGATTTTGAAGACCGAGAAAATGAGTGCGTCATCGCAGGCTGTTCTTTCGGTCCGCGATTACGGTCCGGGTGTCCCCGGAGAGTCACTGCAACAAATTTTCCAACCGTTCTTCCGTGTAAGGGAACCAAGTGGCGATCCACGGGCAAAGAACGGGACGGGCCTTGGGCTTGCGATTGCTCTCGAGGCAATACGTCAACACCGCGGCACAATCATCGCATCGAATGCCAATCCGATCGGCCTCGAAGTCAAGATCATGCTGCCGACCTGCTACTCCTGAGGGGATTGGCCCAATCGTAAAACGGCACGCAAGCATGACATCGGCGTCACAGCGGCCAGGCATACAAATACCCAACGCCCCGTACGCTGCGGATTCTTTCCGAGCCGTTTGTCTGTGGACCTAGCTTTTGACGAAGGTTGCTTACATGAAGATCGATGCTGCGATCAAAAGGCGAAAATTTCCGGCCCAGGACCCGCTCCACCAAAGCTTCCCGGGAAAGCACCTGTCCGGGGCATTCCAAGAATGCGCGCAGCAGATCGAACTCGGCCGACGTCAGATGCAAAGACTTTCCCGACTTGGATGCAGAATGTCCTGCCAAGTCAAGTTCCAAATCACCCGACCTGATTGACAGTGGTCGTTGTTGTTTGGCCCGCTCCGACTGCCAACCCGATCGCCGGAGGATAGCCCCAATGCGCGCAATTAATTCACGCGGGCTGAATGGCTTTGCCAAATAGTCGTCAGCGCCCATTTGGAGGCCCAAAACACGGTCAAACTCGTCGCCTTTGGCTGTCAGCATCAGAACCGGTGTACGCACGCGCGAGCGCACTTCTCGCAGAACATCAAAACCCTTCATGTCGGGCAACATCACATCAAGCACTATCAAATCGAAATTGCCGCTTGTCCCGGCATGGCTGCCTTCGGCGCCACTATGCACGGCCGATATCACGAAACCCTCAGCTTCCAAGTACCGTTGCACGAGGTCACACAGATCCGGATCGTCGTCCACGATCAGCAAACGCGCATGCTTGCGCATGGTTTCTTCGGGTCTTGCAACCTGGATCATGTATAAACTCCGCACACTTGAAGGCGGATCTGTGCGTATTACCCCAGAGCGTTAGCACCCTCTCTCGACGTAATGATAGCTGAGTCACACGCTACCAGTCCTGACACAAAACCAAACCTGCCGGACGCCAGTCGGGGTCGTCGCAATGATCAAGAAGATCCCTCTGATTCCCTCTTCCGAACGTCATTCACCAATCGTCGGAGAGAAGACGCCGATCCTGGGGTGTGCAAAAAGGCTCGCATAGCCTACGAACACTCTGTGCGAGACAGGATCCAGCACGAGGGTATGGGCTCCGTAGTGTGTACGTATCTCGTCCAGAACCCGATATGCGTTGGGACCGTCTTGCTGAATTACGGTTAATCGTCCGGCCCTTCCTGCGGAATAGATTCGGTGGAGTGTCCCATCGAATGCGACCGAATCAGGACCGCCGCCGATCCTCAGCGACGTAATGACCCGATGCGACTCCAGGTCAAAGACCACTAACGTTGCATTCCTGGAGCAAACCGCAAAAAGGCGCCGCTGCTCGGAGTTAATGGCCATCCCAGATGGTCCTTCACATGGAGCGAGAGACCATTGTCCTATCACTGCCCGCTCGCCAAGATCGATTGCAACGATCGAGTTGATGTCTTCGAGATTCTGATAAAGAACTCCAGTCTGCGAGTCCAAGGCGGGAAATTCTGGCTTTCCCGGAAGAGGCACTATTCCGACCGTTATGCGCTTCTCAGGATCAATCAGAGTCGCAATCTTTGCGTCTCCGTTCGCTACATATACAAGTTTTGCTGCTGGGACATAGAGTATTGCATCCGCATCGTCCGCGACTGGTATCCTCGCCAGTTGCCGAAGAGAAGTTGGATCGAAGACATCTACCGTGTTTTCTTCGCTTCGTGTGATGAAGGCAACGTTACGGTCCGTGATTACAGCTACCCCGTGAGCGGCTCCCGTCCCACGTAGCTCGGATACGGTGCTGAGGGACGGACGGTTCAAATTCAGGTCAACCTTTAATAACGAGCCCGAGGACTCGCTTGTGACAAATAAGGTACTGTTGCTTATGGTCAGGTAGTCGAGAACATTAAGCGGCCCACTCCTGGGGAGCTCAATATAACCCTCGAATTTCATGAACTTGGATTTGCTGGGTGTGCCTGGCCAAATAAGATAGACGGCTACCACGGCTAAACACAGGACGATCACCGTTGCAAAAGCCGCGATCATTCTCAGGTTTCTTTTTACGAATCCGTCCATCTGTTTCCTAACTAAAACTTTGTTGCCAGAGTTGGGGCGCGTAGCACGAACTGTCGTCGCCGAGTTGCTAATCCAACTACGGACTGCTAACGGTGGTGTTCTGGAACCCACCAACCTGGGAGGAGTTTTGGAATGCGTAGCTTTTTGGCCCAAGGTCCCCATTGGGGTTCGAACTCAGTAAGGACATTCCCAACACCAATCTGCAGGAACTCACTCGCCATGCGTTGTTCCGCGTGTGTAACGTCGTTATATCCATTCGGGAGGATCTCCATCCCGACGAACCCGCCGGCAGCTGCCGAAGCGAAATTGCTTCCAGCAAAGGTCGTTCTTCCGGAATCCGTCTTATCGAAGACGGTGAAGACAAGCGCATGTACGGTCCGGACGAACGGATTGGAACTGGTCGAACGCAGGTAGCGGGGATCTTCGTGCAGGAGGGCGCCTGTCAGAAATTGGGCGGTGTTTCTGGACAGACGATCCGCCACTCTGTACCCGTAGTTTCTGCCGAATGCGTCAGCGCCATCCTTCCATTCCTTGGGATATTTATTCGGTGGATTGAGCATTCCCAATCCCGCCCCAAAGCCAGGCAGGATGACGGCTGGTGGGCCGAACGATTTATGGGCGTATATAAGAAATTTATCGCGAACGGTAAGAGGAGTTCTGGTCAGTCTTGGAGACAAGATTGGAAATTGATTCAGGTGCGTTTCCGAGTCTGCCGACGACGGTGGAACCTGTTCCTGCGCCTGCTCCTGTGGCATCGGGGCATCGGGAAGAGCAGCGAGCACTTCATCATCAGCCAAAGGAAATCGGTTTTCGGCCTTCTCGGGCATAGTTGAAAAATCATCTTTTAAACGCACAGTGGATGGGGACCGACTCTCCAAATCTTGTGAAAAGACGGCACAGGGGTGAACGGAAAATATGGCAGCGGCAACCAACATGGTGCCCGACAAGCGTCCAAATCTGGCACGATGGTTCATCATGGTTCTCCACGCAGGAAAAGTATTCCTGCTTGCAAAGTACCGGGATCACGACGGGTGCGGCGTCAGGAAGGGTGAGGCGTTTGTAAGAATTTGTATGGTTTCGGATTAAGGACGGGTTGAGAGGTTTAGTGTGTTGTCACAGAGTCTTTGCGCACTGCACCGCGACGCTAACGAGTTGCATAATTAACTCCGGCAAAGGCGATTACGTCTTTATCCGGCTCTGTTTCAGTTGCAATGACGACGCTAGCTAGATTTCGGAGCGCAGCGGTCCGTGCGCTAATCACATCCCGCCGAAAACAGCCCAGCAGCAGAGAGCACTCCTGGTCGGAATACTTTTCCAGGATTGACATGATGAACACAAAACGCTCGAATGAATTGAGCCCGACAATGCGGGCGAAGTTGGGGAATGGCTGCACCTCCGCGGGCACGTTTCCGATCAACCGCGAGAGGCTTGCGGCATTCGATTCGTTTTCGTCATTCGGCCGCGGACAAAGCAAGCGGACTGCGTGAAGGATGATGCTGCGCCGAGCCCACAAATGCGCGCTCTCCCTGAACACGGAATTATTACTCATAGAATCGTCAAACCCTGCGAGGAAACACTCCTCAGCCTTCTGAGGATCTGCGATCAGTAGGAGAGATAGCAAATAAAGACTGTTCATCTGTTCGAGGTAGACGTGGCAGAAATCACTGCGGGTGGCATATTCGTTTGATCGTGCGTTCTTGCACTTTTGTGTCACTTCGGCTCCTTCTTCTGTTGCGGCCAGGGATAAAAGACGTATCAGGACAACGCGTCTCTGTTCGAGAATTCGAGAAAGAAGTGGCGCTTTCCCGCCTACCCTACTCCCATCGGAAACCTATCAATGTTTCCGGATCTTGGCTGACCTGACTACCGTTGAAGATCGGCCCCGCCTGATCGGTGTGTCTTTTCATCAATGCGCAGGAACAACGGCGTATTGACAGGCAGCTCCACATTCGAACCTCTGGCAATAAAAGCATCGTATATGTTCATGGCTGCGCCGAAATAACCGAAGCCAATAGCGGTTGTCGCCGATGCCTGTGCTGCGCCCGCGCCAAGCAAACCGAACCCTCTACGCCCTTCTCCTGCTCGGGACCAAGCAGTTTTATCGACGGTGGTATCAGCAACCGCCCTAGAGGGGCCGATCAGCGAGATGGGGGCTCGCAAGCGAGAAAAAGTCGATGTCGTCGCCTTTACGTCGCCTTCTTCGCCTACGGCGAGCCGTTGACCGCCTGCCGCTTCGATGCCGGTGACCGTCGCGCTCAATTCAGTCGTTGTCCCATCAGGAGCCTGCGCGGAATGAAAGTAGAAGAAGAGTCCACCATTTTTCTTCATCCAGCCAGCGGCCACAGCTTTGGTGACAGTGCCTTCGAGCTTTGTGCCTGCCGGATAGAGCAGAACGTGATCAGAGTTGTAGTACGGCCGGTGCACCACGGCTTCGATCGGCGACCCGGTGGCACTCATTTCCGAGTTCAGAGGTGTCAAGAGACGAACGTGAAGATAGCCATCGCCGAGCAGAGAACTCGCCTCAGCCTGATCGACGGACGGTGGTGTTTCAATAGCATCGAAGAGTGTTGCGTCGAAGATTGTTCCTTGATCGAAATATTCGGGATGATAGGGCAAACTCGTGACAGCAGCCTGACTCAATCTTTGCAATTTGTTGGGTTCAAAGATCGGCTTAGCAGCATCTTTCATCTTCTGGCGGACGCCGGGACGTTGAGACTTGGGAAGGTACTGGGCCATTTTCACGTCACTGACTCCAATGGTTGTATCCGTATGAATCGGTACCGCGGTGCCGTCGGGAAAAATGACGTTGTCGAAGGTCACGCGTGCTGTTCGCGGGCGCGTGAAATCGCCACGCAGAATCTGTCCTTTACGTCTGGGCGCACTCGAAATCGAGGAGACGTGTCCTTTGATCGTCGAGCCCTCTGGAATCGCGATAGTCGTGCCGGCGTAAACCGGCTCAACCAGTTTTGCTGTAATTGGCTCGCCCGACTTAGTGATGCGCAGACCCTTCTCGAGTCTGCACCGAAGATCATTACCCGCTCCGACCAGGATCGTACTTTGTGGAGCCGGAGCGTCCGGTGCAGCCGCAAATGAAGCGGATGCCGCCAAAACCGAACACGATATGACTACGCTGTTGATGTACGACTTCATGATTCACCTCGGTGACATTGGATGAAGCGATTTCGGGCCGGAGCAGAACCCTGCACCCGATCCCGTGGCCTTGAAGTTAGCCGGGCTTGCCATGCGATGCGGTCAGAATGTGTGAGAGAAACGTAAGGATTTGTATTGAATGGACTGAAGGGAGTTCACTACGCTGCGAATCATCTCCGCAGTAGGATTCTCGATATTCCCTTCTCGCATGCTGTCTTTCAACCACTGCTTGATTTCCAGCGGCTGGATCTCCAGTGACATCGGCATCCGCCCGGGTGTATTTTGTTGACGGCCGGAGATTCTGACGAGCGTGGTTTTGAGCTCCCCGGGCTGAAACAGGGGTGAAATGTTGTCAAATTCGCGCCGCCGGATGGTGATGATTCTGACGTCCGATGAGGTGAAGAGGAAAGCGCTCGATGCGCTTGCAGTAGGCGTCAAAACGACAAGTTACGACACAACCAACGACAAAACTGGCAGAAGGTGCCATTCGCATTCAAAGGAATGGCGGGGACGACGGGACTCGAACCCGCGGCCTCTGCCGTGACAGGGCAGCGTTCTAACCAACTGAACTACGTCCCCACGAGAGCACAACCTACCAGCCGGTAAGGTTTCTACATGACATTAGCTGAAGTGAGCACCCAAACATTTTTTCGTTTGGTTTCAGTTTTGGCGTCAGTTGCTTCTGGAGAAGCAGGTGTCAGTATAGCAGCTTGCTCGAGCTCCTGCCGATCCTTCTCTAGCGCGTTGAACGAGAAGAGCTTCTCAACGGCTGCCGCTTTATGCCCGGGCGCCAGGTGCCGCGTCGCCGGGTCATCTGAATTTTCTAAGTAAGTCAGCCGCAGCAAGCTGATCCAATCCGGTCGTAAACTCCTTTGTGAATATGAATGCGTTTCTCAGTCCGTTGGCACAGAACGGATCGCCAGCAAAGGGCTCCCCGATGTTCGACACGATACATGTGGGCGGACCTATCGAAAGGTTGTCAAGGTTCGGAGCCACACGCTTTACGGGATTGAAATTCTCTTGTTGGCGAAACTTATATTTCTCGCCGGTGTTCGAAATAGCGTGTTCCGCGTGTCTTCGCGCTGCAACACTGCGCCGGTAGGGAAGGAGCAGGGATCTGGTGCGAACCGTTTTGCTATTACGTCTTCAGGACTGTCAACCTAAGGGTCAATGTTCGGCGAGCCCGGCGCAGTTCCAGCTTCAGTCAAATGAGAGGAGGATTATTCAGATGGTCGCTGGCGGAGCCAGTCCCAGGGACATTGCCCGGCGATTGGAGATCAAGGAAATCGAGGTCAACGCGTCTCTCAACAGCATTTTTGAAAAACTCGCTACCTCCGGTCGGCTGGAAATGTTATCTCATAGAGCCCCTTCGAGATAGGGATTACAGATCGCAACTGGTGATCGCTGAACACCGTTCGTGACCACATGTAAGGTAAGAGACCGGCGATGGGCAAGCGACGTAATAGATTGCTTTGACCATTGTGCTACGCCAAGAAACAAGGCCGTCGATGGAACCGAAAGTGCTGCCGCCCACAAAAGACGAACACGAGGTAGGTGACAATCTTCCCAACCCGCTATTGAATCCGATGTTAAATCCCACACTCGGTAGGAATCTCGGGCGTTGGGCAGACGTATACTACTCAACCCCACCCGAAAAGCGCGAACGGGCGATATTCGAACTTTTGCGCGAACTGGAAAGCCCAGGGAAGCCTCAGCGCGAAGATGAACCTACTGTAACAGCGCAGAATCAGAAACAAATACACACCGAGAGCCAGAATGAGGCGCTCGTCTGTCCGACTTGCCTGCACGAGACCCTTGCCCATCAACACTTCTGTGGTCTATGTGGCGTCGCACTGACAGCAAGCGAAAATAGCGATCCCGGGCAACAAACGACCACATCTGCCCCACAGTTTTACCCACCGCCCATCGACCAACAATTGGACGCTTGGCCGTGGCGCCAAGAGAAGAGGTTGGCGCACTCCCGCACGCCCCACCAAAAAAGCCGATCGTGGAAATACGTGGCAATCGTCATCATCACAATCGCCGCGATCGTCTTCTATTGGCAGTGGCGGATGCGTTTGCAAATTACAGACCCGACAAACGCTAATCGCATGGGCACAGCAACTTCCACGATTTCGAAACAGGTAACCAACCAACGGTCCAGTGCAGCATCTGCCGATCGCAAGGCGGAAAATAGGGCCTCAGCGCATTCGGTGGCCGAGTTATCCGACAAGCCAAAGCCCGCCGCCGGAAAGCCATTCGGCTGCAGAGAAGATCATTTGGAAAGTTGCTCGGTCGCTGAGTTGTACAACAGAACTGTCATCCTAGCAAACACAATCGACGCTGCCTTCATCGACTATGACAGGCAGGTGGCACGATTGCGGATGGACGCCAAAGCCCATCAGAATGACTCAGCAAAGCAGAAGGAGGAGCGTCTCAGGAACAGCAACCGCTATGCTCAATTGCGCGAAAATCTGTGGCTCCGGTCGTACGTAGCCAACCAGAAGATTGATGCGTTCAAATATCGGAGGGAATTATTGCGGCGAGCGGCGGAGCCGAGATTGGAAAACAAAACGCTTCTTCACGCCTATAAAAATCCGCGCTTGTGCCTAGACTTGCATTATGTTGCGGAAGATCTGCGCAGACTTGCAGCAAAACTGCCAAGGCTCCACTCATCGCAGAATATACCTTCCTGATGAAAAGCAAATGGCGGTCAAACTTGCGAGTTGCCGACAAACCGTTAGGAACCTGCAAATGAAGCTCCCGATAAGCCAGACAAATACACTCGAATCGCGGGCGCGGCTGCGTCTCAATTGTCCTTCCCTATGCGCTACGCCTCTCTGTACGCGGGGATACGCGCGGCCACATAGGCACCGAGCGCTAAGTCCACGAGCATGCAGGCAACTGCGTACCAATCCGGGATATAAGCCGAGTTCTTGTAGTGCCAAAGATCCCATGCGAATCCATGGCTTGCGATTCCTATAGCAAGGAACCAGGGCGAGTTGTTTAAACCGAGGGCAGCGAAAGCAGCAAAGAGCGCCAATCCCAGAAGCTCTACCCAAATCCACGAACTCGCTGCGTGGTCCCGTGCCGCGAACCAACCCATCACATAAACGAGAGGCATGCCCCCAAGAAATCCGGCGAGCATGGTTCGCTCAAACTTCATCGCCCGCAATCCCAGCCAGCGCGTCAGCCAAAGGCATGCGACGGTAACCGCCTCGACGACAGCGGCAAGGAGAAACGGATCTCCAGGCGCTTGCCACGACGGAACCATGGAGAGCGTCCACACAGTGATGATCGAAACGCCTATCAAGGCCACTATCTGAATAGGGTTTTGTGTTTTGCTCAGGCCCGGTACCTCTGCTTTTGCGATCGTCCTCCTGTCCGGCTCGTCCGCTATTGTCACCTGACACCCCAACCCGCAGTATAGTCGGCCTCGGGAAGATGCGGGGCGCGACTTGACTAAAGCCAGACTATATGTATATACATATGTTATGCGAACAGAGACACCTGACAAGCAACACCCCGAAGCACTGTTTGACTTGCCATGCGCGTGTCAGAGCCTGCGGCGCGCCACTCGCGTCGTAACGCGGATCTACGACCAGGAACTGGCGAAGGCGGGAATCGAGATCACGCCATTCGGCCTGCTCACGGCGTTGGATTTGACAGGAGAAGCGAATCAAAAGCGCTTGAGCGCAGGCTT
>DATKEN010000039.1:0-2105 GCA_035512155.1 Terriglobales bacterium
CTCACTGCTGCTGACTGGCATGCGGCTGACACCAACAACACAAGAGCGGCGCTCAATGCGGTGATGCAAACCTACGACAGCAAGGACTACCTCGCCATGCCGATGAGCACACTCTTCCTGTTCGGCCGAAAGCAAGATTTCGGGTACGAAATGGCTGAGCCCATTGCCATGGTGGCCAGCCGCCATCACTTTCGCATCTGGAAGGCGCCCTTCACCTGGAATGGCCAGGAAGTCTGGGTTGGCGCTGGAACTCACGACATCGGCTTCGCCAAGGACAAGCGCAACAATAATGTCACGCACAAGATTGATCCCGCCGTCGACGGTGAACGCGACAACATCGGCGCCAGCCTGCAAAAGTCTAACAAGTCCAAAACGTTTAGTTATTACCTCCCGCCAAACCCGGTCCAGGACGCGAAAAACGCAACAGGAGACGGCTACCACTCTGATGGCCGCCTATTGGTCATCTTTCTGCATTGAAACGGTTAACAAACGAGATTCCGCGCGAAATGTAGTGCTTCCTTGTTAACCCTTTCGCCCGCCCGGCGTCTAACCACCTAAATCCGGTGGACCTCGATTCTTGCGGAGATCGACGGAACGCCACAGCAGCATCGTGCGTATAGAGCTATAAGCGGGTGACTGCCCGCATGAAGATGCATCGCTCTTCGGACGTCTGCTTCCGCGGCAACGAGTCCCTGGTGGTCGCGAGGACACGATGAAGGCGTCCAACGTTTCTGGGGGAAGTATGGAAAATGTCGAACGAACCGCTGGCTCTATGAGGCCGATCGATAGGTATGACATCGGTCACGTGCAGGAAGTGATCCGTCAGGCTCACGATGAACTGCGGCAATTAATGCAACAGCGTGCTGAGATCATGAAACGAATCGGCACGGTGAAACAGACTATCTCCGGTTTGGCGAATCTCTTCGGGGATGGCGTTCTGAATGATGAGTTAATGGAACTGGTCGACCGCAAGAGCAATGGACGTCAACCGGGCTTCACCAAAGCTTGTCGCATGATTCTGATGGAATCCGGCCGTGCCATGAATTCGCGCGATATCTGCGACCACTTCCAGGAAAAGCTGCCGGATTTACTCGCGCGCCACAAAGATCCTATGGCGTCGGTAACGACGGTACTAAACCGTTTGGTCGAATATGGCGAAGCAGAAGCGGTAATCTCCAATGGCAGAAGGGCATGGCGGTGGGTGGCCGACGTGCCCTCGTCGCCCACCACGGGCGACCAGGTAGGGCTCGTCTCCTAGTCGCGCTGTCTCAAGGTATCGGGCCGAGGTTTCCCGATCAGAGTCCCAGTCCCTGCAAAAATACCCCTGCGCTTCAAATCCTTAACGATTCGGACCGTCTTCCGGCGGTAGTAACATGCCCTTTTCCAGGTGCCGGGTCACGTGCGCGTAAGAAGCCGCGTGCGGATCGTGCGTCACCATCACGATTGTCTTTTGAAAATCCTCGTTCAGCCGCTTCAAAATCTCCAGGACCTCTGTCGCCGAATGACTATCGAGGTCGCCGGTCGGCTCGTCTGCCAGCAATAGTGTGGGATCGCTCACGATGGCGCGGGCGATGGCCACTCGTTGCTCCTGTCCGCCCGACAGCTGTTTCGGCAGGTGATGAACGCGATCCTCCAGCCCCACCAGTTTCAGTGCGGTCATCACGTGATCGCGGCGCTGCTGCGCATTAAGCTTGGTGAGCAGCAGCGGCAGTTCCACGTTCTCAAACGCCGACAGCACCGGAATCAGATTGAACGTCTGAAACACGTATCCGATGTGTTCGTTGCGCCAGCGCGCAATCTGAGTGTCGTTGAAGCGAAAGATGTCCTGCCCCTGCACCAGCAATTCGCCGGAGGTGGGCCGGTCGATAGCTGCGATCATGTTGAGCAGCGTCGTCTTCCCCGATCCCGACGGCCCCATCAGCGCGAGGAACTCTCCCTTGGCGATGTCAATCGACACATCATCCAGCGCTGTCACCTGAAACGCATCTCGCTTGAAGATCTTACTGACGCCGCGAACCTGGACAACTTTCGTGCTAGTGGCAACGTTCGGTTGTGCAACTGTGCTCATGATTGCCCCTTGATTTTGATTTTGTCTCCATCTTTCA
>DATKEN010000040.1:0-7211 GCA_035512155.1 Terriglobales bacterium
TGCGCTCGTTGAATTCAATCACGTCCTTCAAACTCTTAACCGAAGTATTGCCGCGGCGTGCGAGATAGGCTGCCAGGTCGGCCTTGAGTTCGTAGTAAAAGACGGTAAGTTCGCTCTCGTCGAACTTGCCAATGGTGGGAATATCGGCGGGATCGACGATCTCCGCGCCAGCCTGCTTCATCTCGCCGATGAGGGTATCCATAAGCTGGTCGACGGCATCGTTGAAGCCGAAATATTTGCGCACCACTCCCAGACGCGCGCCTTTGAGGCCGGCGGGATCGAGAAATTTTGTGTAGTCCGGGGACACCTTGCGACGACTATCAGCCGTCGCCGAATCTTGCGGATCCGCTCCCGCCATAGCGCCGAGAAGAATGGCGACATCGCGCACCGTGCGCGCCATCGGACCCGCCGTGTCCTGACTGTGCGAGATTGGAACGATGCCGCTCCGACTGACAAGTCCAACCGTAGGTTTAAGTCCTGCCAGCCCGTTCGCGGAACAAGGACAAACGACCGATCCGTCCGTCTCCGTGCCCACACCGGCGACGCAAAGGTTCGCGGAGACAGCGGCTCCAGTCCCGGAGCTCGATCCACAAGGATTGCGGTCGAGGGCATATGGGTTGCGAGTAAGTCCCCCGCGACCGCTCCATCCGCTGGTCGAATGACTGGAGCGAATGTTGGCCCACTCGCTGAGATTGGTTTTACCCAGAATCACCGCACCGGCCTTACGCAACTGCGCGGCGACGAAAGCGTCGGCTGGAGGGCGCGACCCGAGCAGAGCCAGCGATCCCGCCGTCGTATTCATGCGGTCCGAGGTATCGATATTGTCCTTGATGAGCATCGGAACGCCGTGAAGCGGCCCGCGCGGCCCTTTCGACCTGCGCTCCTGATCGAGCGCGTCGGCGATCTGGAGCGCATCGGGGTTGAGCTCGATGACGGCGTTGACCATGGGTCCGGCTTTGTCGATCTCCGCAATGCGCGCCAGATATTTCTCGGTCACAGAGTGGGAGGAATGCTGGCCGGATTGGAAAGCTTTCTGGAGGTCGTCAATCGTGATCTCGTCGAGCTCGAAATCTTTCTTGAAGTTTTGATCGAGCTTTTGGACGGCCGCTCCGGAAGTAGGGGTGGGATCGCCAATGCGAGCCGCGCCGAGAGCCGGACAAGCAACCGTGGCAAGCGTTGCGGTCATCCCGGCGCGAAGGAAGTTGCGGCGCGAGTTGGAATTCGAGTTGACCGTCGGATTGAACTTCGGGGGAAGGGAATCGGCCGGCATCAAAGCTCCTGCATTATTGAATGAACTGATGTGAGATGAGTTGGCACGCAAGTCGCGAGCGGGAATCTTACGAAGAATGCGGAAGAAAGGCAAACGCTGGGAACGTTGGGTAGTGGGTCAGTCTGATTTCCACAGTGCTCCGCGTTTAGGTTCGACATCAATTGTGTCTCCCTTGTGGAGCTTGACTTCGCCGCCTTTTTGAAAGATGATCAGCGCCCCAGCAACACCTACTGCCACATAGCGAGCTTTGCCGGCTCCAATAGCACCGTCCACGGCGTCATCCGCTAATTTCGCTGCCGCGAGTGAGCCACCCAGCTTCAGCAGACGCATCTTGTTTCCCGCTCGGAATATTCCTTCACGATCTTTTGTAACTGGCACTACGGGCTCATCGAATACCAAAGACATTGAGCCACGCCGTAGCAAACGCCGCGCCGGATGCGTTACCAGCTGCCCGCTGTAAACCTTTCCCGCGCCATCCTTAGCTGTGAACACAGATCCGGTGGGCAACTTCGAACTAAGGTCTTCCAGAAGGGTCAACGTTGTGGTCTGGGCCGCACTCATCGCGCTGGCGATGAGGCAACTTAAGAAGAATACGATTTTCCACATGCATCTGATACTACCCGGCGAGTGCTTTGAGCAGCAACTTTTTGTCAATCTGTTTCGCGATACGGGCAGTTTCGGGCACCAAGGCGCAGTTCCTCGACAGTCTCATCCGCATCGAGAGATTCGGTCTTTCCACGAAAGACGTGCTTACGTGCTTGGGGTCAGAATTACCGCTGACAGTTTTCTGTAGCGGGTCAGTCCGGATATCCACCGTCTCGCTTTAGCATCCCGCCTATGGCATGATGTCCCAATGACGCCAAGAGTCAAGAATGTGCTCTTCGCAGTATTTTGGTTCGTGATAGGTCACCTCAGTTGCGCCGTCATGCACCACTGGCACGACATCGCAGGGAAATGAGAAACTCACCCACTACCGAACGTTGTCTTGGATAGAGCAGAATGGTAGTCTAACGAAGTTGAGCGGGAGTAGTTCAGCGGTAGAACGCCAGCTTCCCAAGCTGGATGTCACGGGTTCGATCCCCGTCTCCCGCTCCAATCTTTGGGTGATTCAGGCGGGTTGATTCCACGCAGCGTTCAGAATTACTTGCCAGTGCTAGTGGACGACGATGCGGCCTTCGACTGGATCAGGCCGATACCCAGGGCGCCCAGGGCGCCAGCGAGCAACCCCAGCAGCACCAGCACGGGCACGCTCTCAAGAAGCGCATTCTTCACTAATTTCGCCATCTTGTATTCTCCACTCGATTCTCAACTCGGAGTCTGTTGCCTAAGTCAGTTTAGCATTTGCGCTTCCATTCCCGGACCCCAGGGACAGGCCGCAAGAGGTTGCGGCAGCGAAAGATAACGGGGAAAGGGTTTGCTCCTAAAAGCAATTGTGAAGAGTTTTTCAACTATTGGGAAGGTGTCGCAGGAGTAGAAGCGAACTTGCTAACTCGGAACTGTTAGCAAAGCCCGCCGCCCTCTTCTTTTGCAGGCTAACATGTTCGTATCAAGATCTCGTGCCGCTTCGGAGGCGCGATGAGGATGAGAAGCGCAATGAAACTTTCTAGCTTCGCTGTTTGCGTCATGGTGATGCTCATGTCGAGTCTCTGGGCGCAGGACATTCCTGTCGCCGGCGCCCAACCACCGGCTAAGACCGTGGCAGCGGCGTCCGGCAGCCAACGGCCGCGAATCGGCCTTGTGCTCGAAGGCGGGGGCGCGCTCGGGTTGGCGCACGTCGGCGTGATCAAGTGGCTGGAGGAGAATCGCGTGCCGGTGGACGTCATTGCCGGTACCAGCATGGGCGCTTTGGTCGGAGGAATCTATGCCAGCGGAGAATCGCCGAACCAAATCGAAACTTTGATCCGCAATATCAACTGGAGCGAGGTGCTTCGAGGCGCTACGCCTTACGCGGACTTATCATTCCGCCGCAAAGAGGACCGCCGTGAGTATCCCAATGCCTTCGAATTCGGGCTGAAGAAAGGCACACAGTTTCCCAGCGGCTTTAATTCCGGGCAGCAGGTGGGATTGATTCTGGATCGGGTGGGGCTGCCTTACTCGGAGATGAAGAACTTCGACGAATTGCCGATCCCGTTCCGTTGCGTGGCGACCGATCTCGTAGCGGGAGACTCGTACGTGTTCGACCATGGTTCGCTGGCGGAAGCAATGCGGGCCTCAATGTCACTGCCGGCATTTTTTACGCCGGTGCGCGAACGCAATCGCGTACTGGTTGATGGCGGTCTGGTCGATAACTTGCCGGTGGACGTGGCTCGGCAAATGGGCGCGGACATTGTGATCGCTGTTCATTTGGCGCTGCCACGCCTGGATCCGAAGGCCCCGCTCTCGTCGGTGGCGGTCTTGCAACGCTCGGCAAACGTCAGCATCGCGGTCAACGAGCTGCGCAGCATGGAGAACGCCGACATCCTGCTGAAGGCGGACGTGGAGCGATTTACCGTGACCGACTACAGCCTCTATGACAAGCTCGAGGCCGAAGGATACAAAGCCGCCCAGACAAAGAGCGCGCTGCTTGTCCGTCTGCAGGTTGACGAAGATGAATGGCAGCAGATCGTGGCCGCACGGAAAGAGAGACGCAGACCCGTGCCGGTGCCCGAGTTCGTGGAAGTCATTGGCGCACAAGGGGACGTCCTCAAGGGACTTCAGCACCAACTGGCCGACCTGGCGGGGCACCCCATCGATCCGCATCAACTGGACGAAGAGATGATGGGCGTCACCGGTCTGGGACGCTTCACTAGAGCGGGGTATCGCGACATGGAGCGGGACGGGCAACATGGGCTGGAGGTCGAAGCCGAAGAGAAAGACTACGCGCCACCGACGGTGCATCCTGCCCTCGTCATTGATGGGTCGGACTATAAGAATGTGCTATTCGAGGTTGGAGCACGCATCACGTTCCTCGATGTCGGTGGTTTCGGGTCGGAGTGGCGCAACGATATCATCGCGGGCTCCGAGTACGGACTGAAAACAGAATACTTTCATCCCTTCACGTCCTATACAGGCTGGTTCGTGGCAGTGCATGGGATCGCCGACAGCAGTCCGTTTTTCGTATACCAGCGCAACAAGCTTCTCGGTGAGTATCGCAACCGCATAATGGGAGGCGGCCTGGATCTGGGCTATACCTTTGGACGGGGCGCGGAACTTCGCGTGGGATATGACGCCGGATATCAGAAGGTCAGCGAAGATCTTGGGATTCCAGTGGCGCCAGCGGTCAAGGGTCGGTTCGGAACGACGGCGGTCCATTACCGGCTCGAACGCTTTGACGATCCGGTGATTCCGCGCAGCGGAGCGCGCGTGGAGTCGACCTTTAAGTTCTACGACACTGCTCCGGGCACCTCCGACGTGGTACCGACCGAGGAACTGCGTCTGGGCTTGGCCGGGCGGACGAGCCAGAAGTCGTCAGTGCTGTTCTTCGCCTCGGGAGGCACTGCGTTCTCGACCAAGAACACTGGCTTCCCGCCCTTCAGCCTGGGCGGCCCGCTGCGCCTCGGAGCATATGGGACGAACGAGTTGTTGACCAACCAGTATTTTCTGATACAGCCGGCAGTCCTCTACAAAGTGCGGGAAATCTCGCCGCTGTTGAAGCAGAATGTATATCTGCTTACGATGTATGAGGCGGGAAAAGCTTACGGTCAGCCGCCGAACGCGCGGAAGCTCGCGCAGGATGCAACTGTCGGACTTCTGTTCCAAACGCTGTTTGGCCCGCTGTTCTTTGGAGGGAGCATCGGAGATAACGATCACCGCAAGTTCTTCTTCAAGGTGGGTCGCTTCTTCTGAGACAAGCTGGTGGAAATGAAACAAATTGAGGGAGAACCGGGCGCCCCCGCCCGGCCACCCTATGATAAAAAAGATTGATAAAAAAGAAACATCTGAGGTGCATTCATGACAGAACCAACTTATGAAGAATTGAAAGCTCGCCTATCCGATCTGGAAAAGCAAGTCGAAACCAAGAAGAGAAGCGGCGTTATGGAGTTCCGCGTGAGTGAGAAGGGCGGTGTCAGCGTCTACGGACTAGGCCGCTTTCCGGTGACACTCTACTACGAACAATGGACGCGCTTGCTCGACGCTGCTCCCGATCTCAAGGCTTTCATTGAAGAAAATAAAAGCAAGCTAAAGATGAAGCAGGGCTAGCACGCTCGTGTGGGGGACGGCCGTGTGGGGACGGGCGTCTCGCCCGTCCAAACCGAGCGCAGCTCGGCAGACTGCCTCTGGTCACGGCACCTAATGGTTTATGCCGGGAAGAAATCTATGTCCGCCGAAGACATTCTCAGCCACCCCCAGCCGCCACCCGATGAGCGCGTAGCCTATGGTGCCGATCCGAATCAGTTTCTTGAAGTGCGTTTGCCGCGCGCGAAGGGACCGCACTCCGTTCTGCTGAACATTCACGGCGGTTTTTGGCGGGCGAAGTACGACCTCGCGCACGCCGGACACCTGTGCGAAGCGTTGCGAGCAGCGGGCGTCGCGACCTTCAACATCGAATACCGCAGGGTGGGCAATGCCGGCGGTGGATGGCCCGGTACATTTGAGGACATCCGGTCGGCCTACCGTTTTGTTCAGCAGGAGCATTCCCGATTCCATCTGGACCTCGACCGGCTGGTTGTGATGGGACATTCGGCGGGCGGGCAGCTTGCACTCTGTTTAGCGGCGCACGAGACGTCGCTTCATCGCGCAATTTCGCTGGCCGGAGTGGTCGATCTGAAGAAAGCCCTCGCGTTGCACTTAAGCCACGACGCCGTTGCCGAGTTTCTGGGTGGCAAAGCGGAGGCGGTGGCCGAGCACTATCGCGAAGCGGACCCGATGGAGCTCACCATTCCGCACGCCCGGCAGTGGCTGCTCCACGGCAGTGAAGATGACACGGTGCCGCCGGAGTTCAGCCGCGACTATGTCATGCAGAAAAAGAAGGCTGGCGAGTCAGCAGAGTTGTTGGAGATTCCGCACGCGGGCCATTTTGATCTGATTGATCCCACTGCGGAAGCGTTCAAGCAGGTTAAGAGTACAGTACTGACGGCGGTGGCCCGACAAAGTTGATTGCGGCTGATGATTGCCGCTAAACACCGGCAGGGAATTTCATTCCGAGATTATTGCTGCTTAGCTTTGGGTGCAGGCTCTGGTTTCGGTTTCTGCTGCTTCTGGGCGTCTTCGGTCCACGGTGGAACCACCCCGATGAAACGCGCATAGGCGATTGACTGGCCGAGGTGCTCGGCGGCATGGCGAACGACAAACAGGAGCACGCCGCGTTCGGTGTTCTTTCCGCCGAACCAGTCCAGGCTCTTGTCGAGGTCGGCGTCGGGCATAGCCGCGATCGCCTTGCGGGCGTGGGCGAATGAGTCCTTGAGCGTGGCAATAACCTTGGTCTTGTCGGTGGTCGACTTCTCCAGCCCTTTCACATCGACGCCGGCCGGAGGGGGTGTGCCAACGAGCTTATAGATGTTGTAGTTGGCAGCCGATACGTGCAAAAATACTTCAGCGAAGGAACGCACATCGGGCGCCGGACGCCAAGTGTATTTATCGGCGGGTACAGCCTCCGCTAAGCGCAGAAATTTGTCTTCCTGGATCATCACCTCAGCCAGCACTTCGGATCGATACCCGGAGACCCCAGGAGTGCCGTCCTTATAGGGATTGACTTGGGCATTGAGATCAATTGCCGGACGGACCAGCGCCAGCAGACAGACGGCCCAGAAAATGCTTTTCATGACCTTTCTCCTTCAGTCTCGCCAGGGAAGTCGGTTCTCAACGCGGAACACGTAGGTAGAATGGTGCGCCCGGAGAGAATCGAACTCCCAACCTCATGGTTCGTAGCCATGCACTCTATCCAATTGAGCTACGGGCGCATCGTGGTGAAATTGCGTCTTCGAATTATAACGGAAACAAAATCATTTCGGCCAACCTCAAT
>DATKEN010000041.1:0-2444 GCA_035512155.1 Terriglobales bacterium
GCGGCCCGACACCCAATTTCTTTTTGCACCGCGCTTCGCGAATGAGAACACCGCTGTATTGCCTTGCTGCTTCAAGCTAGCCTCGATCAGTTCCCGCAGCAGAGGGGGTCGGCATGCAGACAACGTTTTCGGTAATCACAGCACAAAGTTTGAGATCGCTACGTTGCGAGAAGCTCTGGGTCCGAAGCCTCGCAGGAATGATCGCTTTAGGGAGCGATAGCCCTCATCCTAATCAATTAGCCGGGGTGCTTCTCCGGTTACAGCTTACGCATGTACCGCACCCGCTGACCTTCGGGAAGTTCGCGCACTCCAACTCGGGCGAAGCCTGCTTTTTCCGCGACACGAATCGAGCGAGTGTTCTCCGGTGCGATCTGCAAGACGATCCATCTGGCCTCCGTGGCGATGCGAAGATATTCGGCCACGAGGTCGATGGCACGCCCGGCGAGTCCTCGTCCTCGCCATGGAGGGAAAGTCCCATAAGAAACATTGACCTCCGCAGGATTACCAAGAAGCCCCAGGTTTGCTTCGACGAAACCGATTAGCTGACCGTTACCATGGTTGAAGACACCGAAGGCGCGACGCGGGCCGCCGATCCGCCACTGCTCCTCGAACTTTTCGATGGCAGTCTGCACCGTGGCGGCCGTGCTGCGCCCGCCACTGAGCCATTTCGCAATCGCCTTATCCTCACCAGCCAAATGATCAGCTGCATCCGCTTGTGTCAGCGGACGCAGTTGGATGACTCCGTCGCTGAGGCTTGGCATGGAAGTGCCTTCCATGACTCTATGTTGTGACAGGTGTGACGGACTTGTCCGGTTAGCGGAGACACTGGTGCGAATCGGTACGCAGTGTTCACACTTGAGTTCCGGTCGAACCTCCCAAATCGGGAGATTCCTTCTGGAACCGCCGGTTCGAGCGAAGCCGAGCCTCCCGGCGAGACGGAGTGAAGGATAGTTGTCATCGGGGATGGTGGCGCTGATTGTTGAAACTCCTGGCTGGCTAATGGCCCAGTTGATCACCGCCGCTGACGCCTCAGTCGCGTATCCTTTCCCGCGAGCATCCTCGTTCAAACCCCATCCAATTTCCACGTCGCCGTCGGCATTCGGTGGGCCTTTTAGGTTAATTGACCCGATGACCGTATTAGATGACCGCTCAACGATCACACGGATCCGCCACGAAAGCTGGTTGCGATCAGCCTGCAACGCCCTGAAATGCCACGACAAATCAACACCCCGGTTCGGATCATCTGGTGGAAATGTGAAGCCAGTCAGGAACGCCACATGCTCGGCCTTGCCAGCGATGAGAGCTTCAATCTCTTCTGGCAGCAGGGTCACGAGAAGCAGGCGTTCGGTCTCGATGTTTGCTGGTCGTTGATTCATAACGACGTAGACCCGTTAGAAACATCAGTTCGGCGTAAAATAGCGCGTACGCAAAATATGTATCACACGAGGCCCGGCCCTTCTTTCGCCGTCTCCTACTCAGAACTGAGATGTGAACAGCAATGTTCAAGCGTACTCTTCAATTGACGGTTCCGTGCTTACTGATGGCTACACTGTGGGCAGCGACTGACCCCCTTTTGTCGGTGATTGGAAGCTCAACCCTTCCAAAAGCAAACTCGTCGACCACATGAAGGTTGAGAGCCTCGGCGGCAACAGGTACGCGTTTGACTTTGGCGGCGGCCCGGAGATGATCGCGGTTGATGGTACAGATCAGCAGGCAGTTCAAGGAACCACGCTGTCTGTGACCGTCGATGGGCCTGACAGTTGGAAGGTGGTGCGCAAAAAAGACGGCCGCGTGCTGCTTACTGCCATCTGGAAACTCTCCCAGGACGGCAACACCCTCGCCGACAACTACACAGAATTCGCACCGGACGGGTCTCCGTCCACGGTGAAATATCTGTATCAGCGAACGGGAGCCGGGGCGAGTTTCGCAGGGATTTGGGAAAGCGCGGTGCCGGTGATCTCGTCGTTTATCCTTCAGATCCGCCCCTATGAAGGGGCTGGGCTTTCGTTCATCCGCTCCCCGCAAGATATGCGAAATTTGAAATTTGACGGTAAAGATTATCCGGTTGACGGCCATGGCGCTGCCCCAGGCTCGACGTCGTCAGCACGCCGGGTGGACGAGCGCACTATCGAAGTCACCGACAAGGTCAATGGTGAGGTGTGGCTGGCGAATTGTTATTTCGCCCCACAATTCATTGGGCATTTCGGTCCTGCTAGGATTCTGTGATGCGCAATCTGGTCGTCCTTTTCATCCATTTCATCGCTACCCTGGCTCGTTTGCTCGGGCCTGGCGGGGCCCGTTCTATCGTTGCCGAGTCGCTTCTGCTCAAGCATCAACTCCTGATCCTGAATCGCTCCAGGCACCGATCGCCGAATCTGTCCGCGTCGGACCGGATCCTTGCCGGCTGGCTGACGCTCTGGCTGCGTCCCACTCGCCTGCTTCGG
>DATKEN010000042.1:0-2723 GCA_035512155.1 Terriglobales bacterium
CAGCTTTGACGAGAAGGTCATTCACTACGACAGCTCGACCCGATTCACCAGCCAGGAGCACGGCGACAAGAAGATCAATGACATCGATGCCAATCAGGTTAAGGACGGTGATCGGGTGATCTGTCTGGGCTTTTACAACGAGAAGGGTGAATTTCAAGCCGCTGCTATATCCAAGAGGCTCTCGCAATAACCGCTCGGTTGAAAGACTGGACACGGCACTACTAGCGTGGGGCTGGCCTCAGTAGCTCATCGTGCGTCCTAGCGCCCTGGCAATCTCTTAAGGATCTCCTTCGCTCGCCGGAACCACGGCCGCTCACGCCGTCGCTGGTAACTGGGCATGGCAGGCTTTTTATCGAGCACCTTCTGCGCCCATTCTCGAGCTTCGGCGTTACGCCCCTCTGAGGCCAGCAGATCGGCGAAATTCAAGTACGTCTCGGACAAGGTCGATGCGATCGTTACCTGCCGGAAGAGCGCCTCGGCTTTTTCTTTTTGCCCGGTCTGCGCGTACGCGTGGGCGAGCAGGCCAGCGGCACGCTGGAAATCGTAGTCGGGCTCTTTGGCGACCACCCGCTCCAGGTCGGGTAACGCGGCTGCGGCGTCACCTAACAAGATGGCGCAAACGCCCCGCCGGTAAAAGGGGTCCAGCGTATCGGCGCGGGCCGCTATGGCTTTGTCGAACGCAGCTCGCGCCAAGTCGAGCTTGCCGTCGTCCATATAAAGGTCGCCAAGTTCTTCATAGTTCCCCGCCGACGGATTGTCGCGAATCGCGGCCTCCAGTTCGCGAATCCGCTTGCGGCGCCGAAAAACTTTGAAAGACTGTCCCAGCAGCCCGATGTCAGGAAGCGCCTCAACGGCAAGATAGATAATCGCACCGAGCGGACCGAGAAACAGGATGACGAAAATCCAGTAGTTATCCGGCCGCCGCCGGATGAAGTGGACGATCGCCAGTCCCAGGAGCAGGAGGCCCCACGGGGATAGAAGGTAGCTCCGAAGTCCCATGCCGCTGTTAAGTCCTAGCGTGAGATTACACATTTGTGGAAGATGGAGAAAGTGACTCCCAGGTGGCAAGGAGCTCTGATGTCAATCGAGAACGACGAGCAGCAGATTCTGGCGCTGCATGAAGCTGGAGACCGGGCGCTGATGACCGCGGATGTCGCCGTGCTGGCGCAGATTTTTGCCGACGACTACGTGCAGTACAACGAGGCCGGCAAGGCTTTCACGAAGCAGGATGTGCTGAACAATTTTCGAACGGGAGCGATTCGTTATCCGTCGATTGTTTCCACCGCGCGCAAGATTCGCGTATTCGGTGACACCGCGGTCGTGCACGGCGCTGAATCCGACGAAGTTGAATCCGATGGAAAGAGATTCAGCATCCGCTATGTCTACCTCGATGTGCTGCGAAAGCACAATGGAGAATGGAAGCTCGTGGCGTCGCAATTGGCGCGGCCGATCGCAGAATAACCTCAGACGATCCGATTTCCCCTGTGTATCCCTGTGTACCTCTGTGTCCCCTGTGGTAGAGATCTTTTTCAACCACAGAGGTACACAGAGGAAAACAACAGGGAAACTATTCTTCGCCAGGCCGCAGCCGATTCTGCCAGTGCGACCAGAGGAACCATGCAATCCCGACGAGCAGCAAGACTCCGATAATCGCGTCGAACTGATGGAAGTACTTGCCGAGCGAGCGCCAATTCTCGCCGAGCTTCATGCCGAAGTAGGTCAGCGCAAAACACCAGGGCCACGATCCGAGGAAAGTGTAAATATGAAATTTGCCGCGCGGCATGCGTGCGACTCCGGCGGGCAGCGCAATAAATGTGCGGATCACTGGCAGCAAGCGCGCTATGAACACTGCCATGTCTCCCCAGCTTTGAAAGAATCGGTCAGCCCAGTCCAGTTCACGCCGGCCCATCAGGATCCAGCGGCCGTAACGCTCAACCAGAGGGCGCCCGCCATAGTAGCCAATCTCATACGCGACAAGCGATCCAAGGTTGCATCCGATCGCGCCGGCCGTTGCCGCCCAGACCAGCTTCATCCTACCGGCGTATACAAGGTAGCCCGCGAAAGGCATGATCAGTTCGGAGGGCAGCGGAATGCAGGCGGACTCAATTGCCATGAGCAACGTAATGCCGGCATAGCCGGTTGCCGACACAATGGAATTAATGAAGACGAAGAGTAAGGTAAGGATTTTCTCGGTCATGCGAATCGGGTGATTTGACCATCGGATGATCTGACGATCGGATATCAGGTCATCTGGCTTCGGGTTTCAATCACCCGATGACCCGATGGTCAGATCACCCGATGCCTTTCAAAACGCCCCTTCCTGGGTGAAGCTGAAGCCGGGCAACGTGACGCCATCGGCCGATTTGGCGACCTTCACCTTCACGACAGGCGCGTCGGGCGCGGTGACTTCGGCGGGCCGCAGTACCGCATATTGCGTGAAAACTTCGCTGTATACCTTGGTGACAAGGTGATCCTGGCCGGTTAGATCCTGACGCCAGACTTGTCCGAGTTTAATGCTCTTCACAGCCACAAGTTTTATCCTTTAGTTCTCAGAGTACTCATCCCGCCGCCAACCAGTCAATCGCAGCGGAGTTACTTTAGGTGATGGATGGCTGCCGCGAGCCAGCAGCTTTGTTACCATGAACCACTGTTCAGGAGGAAACCGATGCCCCGCGGAAATATGCCGCGTCAACCCAGTCGCAGCGGACGACAGGAAGGTGCCC
>DATKEN010000043.1:0-5010 GCA_035512155.1 Terriglobales bacterium
CACAGCTGGAGCAACTGAAGTCGGCGACTCCGGTTCCGGCGGTTGCGGCTAGTCCCGCAAAGTGACCGGCTTCCGTGTCAGCAATCGCACTGAAATGCGCAGGTCATGCCAGCAATAGCCGAATATTCGCGAGCGAGGGCACTTTCGTCTTCGCTCAAGGAACCGTCATCTGTTCATTCAGGAAATGCTAGGCGCCAACCCGCACGGATACCAGTTCCGGATTGCAGTGGGAGTTTTGCATGGATTTAACCGCGTCTTCCGCTGTAAATCTCCCCATCACTAGAGCCAGCTTGCGGTTGGTTGTCGTTTGGATGGGAAGCCGATCAATTCGCAGCACGTATTGAGGGGCATGGGCACCGCCACGGTTGACTTTCACAACAAACTTGATGTTTTTCATTGTCCCTTTCTTCTCGCTGCCAACACGAACCTTGATCCCCTTGGGTTTGGCGTCAGAAAGATCCCCAGAGGGTCAACAGTCATGACTCAGGCTTCTCCCTAGAGCAATCGAAGAACAGCCAGTTTTCAGATAGGCTAACTTGGTTCAGAAGAGCTGAAAAGAGTAAGAATAAAGAAAAGGTGAAAAGGTACTCGCTCAATTTCAATGCTAGGCTTGTGCGCTACCATTGTCAAGTTTCCCACCCTAGCCAATGCCCAACAACGTCAACAGCGAAGTAGCCCGGAACTACCACGAAGCAACCAAGCACTCCTACACCAGCGTTCGCACCAACCCGCATTTCCTGGATTTCGCCAACCAGCCCTTGCCATTCAAGATCTACCCAGCGCTGGAGCCGTCGCGCATGCCATCCGAGGTGCGCCAAACTGGAGTCGCTGCCCTTTCTGCCATCGCCGCTAGCGTCCCCGTGCAGACTAATACCGCGCCGGATTTGGAGGCCGTGGCCCAACTCCTGTACCTTTCCGCAGGCATTACCCGGCAGAGAAGATATTCGGGCGGCGAAATCTATTTCCGCGCCGCCGCCTGCACCGGAGCGCTCTACGAGGTTGAGCTCTACCTGGTTTGTGGCGACGTTTGTGGCAACGTTTGTGGCGATCTCGCCAACCTTCAGGCCGGCGTCTACCACTTCGCCCCCGCCGAGTTTGGCCTGCGCCAGTTGCGCGCCGGAGATTATCGCAGCGTCCTGGTCGAGGCCACCGGCGCTGAACCCTCTATCGCTCACGCGCCCCTCACCATCGTCTGCACTTGCACCTACTGGCGCAACGCCTGGAAGTATCAGGCCCGCACATACCGCCATTTTGGCTGGGACAACGGCACCCTGCTCGCCAACCTGCTGGCCGTCGCCACTGCCGTAGGCCTGCCCGCCAAGGTAGTGTGCGGCTTTGTGGACGCCACAGTAAACCGCCTGCTGGATGTAGATTCCCAGCGCGAGGTGGCCTTCTCGCTCGTGGCCTTGGGTCATGATTCCGGGCTTTCTGCGCGACCCGGCCCGCCTTCGCAAACCGCTCCCCAAGCGCTTGCAGAAATGACGCCACTTGGCCTCGAAACTGTCCCGCTCTCACGGGACGAGATTGACTATCCACTGATGCGCGAAATGCACGCCGCGTCTTCGCTCCATTCGGCCGAAGAAGTTACGGCGTGGCGAGATGACGCAGCACCGGGCGACACTGAAATGCGCTCCTCTGAAATCGGTGGCACCGGCACGACCGACTTTCCGCCGCCCGCCGGAACCGTCGTTCAACTCACGCCCTCATCCGACGCGGAAATGCCTCGCGATCCCATTGAGCAGGTCATCCTGCGTCGCGGCTCCAGCCGCCAGTTTGCGCGTACGCCGGTCACCCTGACCCAGCTCTCCACCATGCTCGACCGGGCAACGCGCGGTATACCGGCCGACTTCCTCAATCCACTCGGATCACAACTCAACCACCTCTACCTGATTGTCCATGCCATCGAGGGTCTCGAGCCCGGCGCATACGTCTTCCACCGCGACCGCCGGGTGCTCGAGTGTCTGAAGCAGGGAAATTTTCGCGACGAAGCCGGCTACCTCGGATTAGAACAGCAGTTGCCTGCCGACGCCGCTGTGGATATTTTCTTCCTGGCAGATCTAAGGCCTATATTCGATCGCTTTGGAAACCGCGGCTATCGTGCCGTACAACTGGAGGCCGGCATCCTCGGCGGCAAGCTGTACCTCGCAGCCTACGCCCAGCGCCTGGGAGCCACCGGCCTCACTTTTTACGACGACGATGTAACCCGCTTCTTCTCCCCACATGCCGAAGGCAAGAGCGCCATTTTCCTGGTAGCCGTGGGCAAAAGCGCCAAACTCCGGCAATAGCTCAATCGCTAATGGTCAATGATCGTCGTTCAATGATCGTCGTTCAATGATCGTGGTGGTCCTCGTCGTGGTGTTCGCGATCCCTGTCGTGATCTTCGCGATCCCAGTGGCCTTCATGCAACCTCCAGCCTTCCCGGTAATGATCGTAGTGGGGATGGCTCCAATACGCCCCTTCGTAGGGCGGACGCTCCCAACGCCCCGCCACCCACCGGTAGTGACGCCCATTCGGGGCCCAATACCCTTCGACCCAGACGTAACCTGGGCCCGGAATCGGCCCACGCTGCTCGTAACGCAGCGGCGGTGGCGTGCTTCCGATGTACACGGAAACCTGTGCCGAAGCAGGGATGGTGAGAGCGATAGCAAACAGTACTCCGCATATCCATTTCAATTTCATTCTGGCTTCTCCCGTATGCTTGGTTTTAGGGTGCGGAATCCTTCTGGTAAGTTGCCTTAATTCCCGTCAGAATCCCAAGCGTAGAAAGCCAATGAAAACGCGGGCTTTAGGCCGCGCGACGCCTGATTCAAACCATTGCCCCTTAGATCCTCTTATGGTAAAAGATCCTCTGATGGTAGAATGGTAGACGTATGTGGTAGAATACTCACATATGAGCCTGAACATCAAGAACAAAGACGCCCACAAACTCGCCCAGCAGCTGGCTCGGATTACCGGAGAGAGCATGACAGAAGCGGTCACTGAAGCGGTCCGAGAGCGGCTCAAAAGGGTGCAGAACAAGGAGAAACGTGCCGCCAAGCTCTCCGATCGACTGCTCGAAATCGGCCGGGACTGCGCCCCTCGTCTGAAGGAACCGTTTCGCTCCGCCGATCATGGCGACCTTCTTTACGACGAGACAGGGCTGCCGAAATGATCCTCGACACTTCGGCCGTGATCGCCATTCTCCGCTTTGAAACGGAAGCGTCCGAGTTCGCCAAAATCATTGAGCGCGCCGCGCAGCGTCGTATTTCGGCCGTGAGTTATGTGGAAGCCGGAGCGGTGATTGATGGCAGCAAAGATCCGGTTGCCAGCCGCCGTTTTGATGAATTGATCGAGGAAGCGCAAATCGCAATTGAGCCGGTCACCGAAGCGCAAGCTCGCATCGCGCGTCAGGCTTATCGCGACTTCGGCAAAACCAGCGGCCACCCCGCCAAACTGAATTTCGGAGATTGCTTCTCCTATGCGCTGGCGAAATCCAAAGGAGAGCCGCTTCTGTTCAAAGGACAAGACTTCTCGCGGACTGACGTGAGATCGGCGCGGGCGTAAGTCCCGAGGTTAATGAAATGGGAAACCGTCTGTCCTCGGGTTTCTCCAGTTACAATTGACCACGATGTACGAGCAATTCGTAAGACGATTCGCGAAAGAGCTAAAACAATTTGTCACAGAACAGATTCTGGTTGGACTGCTCGTCGCTCTAATCATTCTCGTTAACCAATACAGAAGCGGGCAGATCACGCGGGACTCCCTCTCCACGAACCTGTGGCAAATCGCGCTTCCCTACCTAGTAGTGGCATTGCTCGCAGCGGCGTATCACTTCTTCAGAACTATCTACCTTCTGTTGAACGAATCCCGTCCACCGCCTGCTCGTAGGACCGCAGGATTTCATCGAACGGTACGGCTTCCTTCACAATCCGCATTGGCCGATCTTGTCGGGGTGCCCCATCCTTGCGCGGCCTTTTGCGCAAGGGTGGGATTCCACAGTCGCTGCCCTCTCGATCTATGATACTTCCGGGACGTCGGCTAATCTTTGGCTCCTTTCCTCCGATCCTCCGACCTTGGTCGCTTTGAGCGCTTTCAAGTCTACCCGCTCGTTAGGAGACGGGTGGCCCAGACGAAAAAACTGGGGGCAGACGGGACGTTCCCCGATACCTTGGTCCAATTGTTTTGCCTTTTCTCGTCAGGCTTAATTGGCAGCAGGTACGATACGAAAGAACCGGAATCAGCGGATGAGCACTGTTGATCGGAATTGGAGACGTCAATGAACAGCGTACAAATCGAACAGAAGAGCTATGAGATGCCCCCGCGAGAGGGGATCAGCATCGCGCATTTTCTCACCGTCGCCGACATCGAGCGATCGGCTCGCTACTACGAAAAGGTCTTCGGCGCTCGCATTCTGAGCCTGGGTGACGGCAACGCGCCTGCGTACCTTCAGCTGGCGAATATCTGGATGATTCTGAACGTTGGAGGCGGGCCGACCACGGATAAGCCGACGGTAACGCTCAGTGTCCCCGACCCGAATCACATCAACAGCTTTATGAATTTCCGCGTCGCGGATATTCAAGCGTGCTATGAATTATGGAAAAGTCGAGGAGCCGAATTCATCACGGAACCGATACCCAAGTATGGCGAGACGCGCTGCTACATCCGCGATCCTGACGGTTATATTATCGAGGTCGGACAGAGCACCGAGCTCACGTACGGTTAACGCGCGGCCCGGATGGGATGCGGATTTAAACACCTAGCAGATTGCTAATAAACCGGGGACAGACGGGACTGACCCCATTGGTGGCCGAGAAAAATGGGAACGTTCCGTCTGTCCCCGGTTTATTCCCGAGTTCCTCGAGTCCTATCTGATTTGTTTAATTTGAGCCAGCAGCACGGCGACCGCAGATTGTTCTGTCACTGTTTCAAGTAGCGAAGCGCAACACATCCTGATTTAAAAGGCTTCGACTCAACCAGCTTCAATTGCAGTTTTTCGGGCAGGCTGACGCCCTCCATCAATCGTCTGCCTTC
>DATKEN010000044.1:0-4454 GCA_035512155.1 Terriglobales bacterium
ACCACGAACAGTTGGCATGTCAGACACACGACCGCGGCAAGAATCAACGGGCGCCAGCGCAGATGGAATGAGCTCATGGAAGAACCTCCGAAGAGTTGCCGGAACTCTACTCCTTCACGCCCAAATGGACAACCTTATGTCCGGTAAGCCGAAAGTTCAATGTTGCCCAAACGTATCGGTACAATGACTTGAAAAAGCATCAAGGAGACTTGGCCGGTCTCCTTGGCCTTGGCAAAGCGCCATGAAGCACCAAATGAATTTGTCGTTTCCCGCCGTTCAGCCGGGCACGGAAGAACCTCGCGACCTCGCCTATCTCCAGCATCTTGCCGCCCAACCAACCGCTGCCACCCCGAGCGTTGCAACTCCCGGTGCTGCGGCTGCGGCTCCGACGGCCACGCCCGCCACGGACCAGCCTGCCGTGCAACAGCCTGCGCTGGAACGCCGAGCGCCTTCTGCCGAGGCCCCGCGCGCCGGAGTCAACTCCATGTTCGGCCTGTAAATTAGTTTTTCCCTACCATGGTTTTGTTCTATGCCGCTCGGACTGTCCATTTAGGTTCCTCGAGTAGCGCACATAGAATGCGTGCGGACAGGTTGGGACCAGTACGAACATGTCCGGATACCTGACTTATCAGGGTTACATTGACAACGCACAATTTTATGGCAAGCATTGCTTCGAGGTGCTTTATGCGCCGACTCTCCTTGCCACTGCTACTTCTTTCGTCTTTCGGCTTCGTTCTGTGTTCGACCGTGATTGGGCAGAACCCGACGTCACTCGGCGACGCACCACGTCAGGCAGAGGCTGCCAAATCCGCCGCGTCGGATAAAGCTCCGAAAGTCATCACTAACGACACTCCCGAGGGGCAAGCAGCATGCACAACGCCAGCCCAACCGACGAAAGACGTTACGCCGGAAGATGCACTGCGCAGAGCATTTCTCCGTCGCATTGCCGGGCGATGGAATTTTGCTTATGTTCGCAAGGGTGGCCAGAGTTGGTGGCCGGACCACGGCTCGGCACGGCCAAAAAATCAAATTCATTACCTGTTTGGCCCCACTGAGTTGTCAATAGAATCCAGACCCGAATTCAACCTGCCTTCCATCACCGATCGCTTTGTCTATGGTTCAGTGCGCAAGGTCTCTGCGGACTTGTTCGATGTAGCTCTATACAAGCCTTGCGAACCTGCCACTCAAGAAATCAAGCGATTCAAACTCTCGACCAACGGGAAGACCCTAGAAATCGCGGAAGACGCTGAAGTAGATCCAGAGCCCACCATCCAGGTTCTGGAACTTGTCGGCGCCAATTCGCCCAAAAGTCCTAAGCCAGCAGTAAAGCATTAGGGAAACAGAAAGATAGTCGGCTGGCATTGGGTCCACATGCCCGCAGCCGCAACCGGACATGCCTTCCACGCGGAGCCAGGTCCTCGCTTCCGAAGCGATCAGAACGGCGGCGTGATCCCGGTATAGTCACCGATCACGTAGGCGCTGTACGGGCCATTCATCTGAGTCGCGGCGGATGTGAGGCTGAAGCCGGGTGCGTTGATGGTGCCGTAGCTCTTGATAATGACTCCCGATCGGACATCCGGGAGTGACATATCCACTCTGATGACTTGATGATTGAACTGATCGCTGATCAGAGTATCGCCATTTGCCAGCCGCACCGCGCGTGTGGGAAACGGCATTGGGTTACTGCCCGGGCGAGTATTGGTAACGAACTGCCAGAAGACATCGCCGGCCTCATCGGTTTCCACAATGCGGCTGTTGTTCGAGTCCGTGATCAGTGTATGCCCGTTCGGGAGACGGCTGGCAAAGGCCAGGCCGGAAAACGGGACGCCACCAGCTTGCGTATAGGTGTTACTGATCGAGCTGGGCGAGCCATACACGTGGGTGACTTCGAGGGCCTGGTTGTTGTTCTCATCGGAGATGAGAACGTTGCCGTTGCCGAGCAGTTCGGCAGCGTTGGGATTGTTTAGTCCATCGTATTCCCACACGATTGCCTTGTCTGAGCGGCGCACTTCGATGACGCGATTGTTGCCCTGATCCGTGATCAGTATGTGATCGTCGCCATTAGGCTGAGCCAGATAAGTGTTCTGTACCGGAGTACTGAGCTGGTTGAACCCAGACCCGATGACACCGAATTGACCATACTGCCAGACGATTTTGCCACGGGAATTCACGAGCAGTACGCGGTTGTCGACGCAGGTGGCCGGGCAGGCTGGGCTGATGCCCGGTGGGATGCCGGTGCCGGACATTAGAGTCAGACCCCCGACGCGCTCGGCGTCATTGGTCCCGACGATAGCCGTGGGTCCGACGTTCGTGGGGCCTCCCCCGAACTGCCATACGATGTTGCCGGCAGGATCAATTTCAATGACTCGATTGTTGAACTGATCGGTGATCAAGATATTGCCGGGATGATTGAATTTCGGGCCCTGTGCATGCGAGACGGTCACCGACAACAAAATGGCGCTGCCGATGAAAACTGCGGCGGTAATGTGTCCAAACCGGATGAGACGTGGACTCTTCATGGTCCCTCCTTACTTGTACCTTCAAAGAATCTTTGACGGGCCGATTCCGCCTGGGACATGACGAAACATAACTAGGACATCCGAGTGGTTGAAAAAAGGGGTCGCACTAACGGGCGAACTATGAAGCCCAATAATTGGGAAAGCGTCACCGAACTGTAAAATCTACGTAAATCTGGTGTCAACAAGCCAAAGAGATTGTCTGGTCTGGCCCGAGTAGATTCACCTTGGCGGTAACCGGAGAAGTGGAATTCTCGCTAAACCGCCGACTTGACACTAACTGCCCTTCTCATGGAAGGAGTTAGCCAAGCCAATCATTTTATTTGCGGAGGGGATTGCCTACAACAACCAGACACGTTTATTAGCCCGACTCCTCATCCTGGTTTTCCACTTCTTTGCACCGAACGACGTATACTCGCGACACGCGGATCCGGGCCGGAGAGGTACGAAAATGCCAGACGAAGAGTGGATCAAAACACTTGCAGACGGCCGGAGGGTGAAATTTATCTACCAAAACCTACCGGAAGACGGGGCATTTATCACCGCGCAGATTGCAGGGAATGAGGTCGTCTATTCGGTCGTCTTGGCCAAAGCGGGAAACCCGCTAAGTCGTGAAGACGTTGAAAGTCATTTCAAGGACGAGCTTTTGAAGAAGTAGTACCACCACATCTACTCTTCGCGCTTATCGGAGATCGGCATCCTTCTAGATCACTGTTGGTAACAGGGTTTACCACTGCATGTCCGGATTGCTGGTCGGAAGGGATTTATCAACGTCCAGGATTACGCGCAATTTTTTTCGTCTCAATCGCTTCAGCCGCGGAAAACTTCCGGTCTGTGTGTGCTTCTGAGCGCGGGGCGCCTGAATGCAGCAAACAGCGCTCCCCGGGGGCGACACCGCACGTAGGACACCGTACAGCGAGCAACTGTTTTGCCGTGAGGTCGCTCTTCCTCATTTGCATACAGTGCGACAAAACCAGCCGCAAAACTATCCCATATCGAACACTATTCGCACCGGGCATCCGACGCGCGAACTGGACGAGTGATTTCAGTTGTCCAGTCCGCGACTTACCGGTACTTATTAGACGCGCGCTTTCCGAGCAAGTTTCGCCGTCTGTTCGCCAAGACGTAAGAAGGGGATTGCAAGCGGGCAAGCAACTAATCCCGCCGGACGGGGTTTAGGATTGACTACACTCAGGAAAGTTACGACAGCGGACGAGGATTCTTCCCACAGCGAAGTGGGGCTGCAGGGGGTGACGAGATGGACGTGCCCTGCCCAAAGTGCAGCAGCACTGATCTCAAGAAAGTCTCTCTGTCCTGCGAAGGAGGGCGCTATTGTCCTCCGGAGCACTCGATCGTTCAAATCCTCGTTGCGACGGCCGCTTCCAAAAGTTTGCTGGCCGCTCGCCGGCAAAATCGTGTGGCAGGTAGAACTTTTCGGGCCGAATCATGAAATTGAATGAACACCAACGAGCCGGGCCCAACATTGCTGGACTCACGTCTCCAGTGCAACAGGCCGAGATGAAATTACTCCTGGCCGGCAGGTGGCCAGCGCTCAAGCCGTTGCCGGTATTCAAGTATGAAACGGAAGAGTATCGCGCCTCGATTGATTTCGACAAGGCGCGCGGGGAGTGGGTCTGCCGCAAAATATCTTTACCGTCCAACAAGGTTCAGGAACTGCGTGGTGGATTGACAGAAATGACCATGGCGTTACCCCGCGGTCAAGCCGAAGTGTTCGCCGAATGCGCCGGAGCAGAACAGCAAGAACAAGAATTGGAAAAGGACGCCAGTCGTCGGCTCCAGGCCATTCTTGAGTGGAGAAACAATTACGAGAACGGCGCACTTTATTCTGGCCTGCAGGAGTATCTGTCCGAAAGCCAGCAAGATGAAATCTACGACAGCATCCGACTGACTCTTACTGCCCGGCAGCTTCAGTTCAAC
>DATKEN010000045.1:0-4728 GCA_035512155.1 Terriglobales bacterium
TGCCCCCTCCGCCTGAAACAGGTGCACTATTCACCGTCAGTGATGCGCTGTTGCTGGTTACACTTCCTGCAGAATTGCTGACGACCAAGGAGAAAGTGGACCCGCTGTCTGCCGTGGTTGTAGCTGGTGTGGTGTAGGAGCTCGCGTTCGCTCCGCTGATGTTAGTGCCGCTCTTCCTCCACTGGTAGCTGAGGGGCGCAGTACCGGTGGCGAGCACGCTGAACGTTGCGGTTTGCCCCACCGTTACCGTTTGGTTAATCGGCTGCGTCGTGATCGACGGCGCAACCGCTGCTGCCTGGTTGACCGTCAGTGTGGCGTTGTTGCTACTCACGCTTCCGGCAGAATTGCTGATGACCACCGAGAAGGTAGAGCCGC
This sequence comes from Terriglobales bacterium, assembly GCA_035512155.1. Lineage (GTDB taxonomy): Bacteria > Acidobacteriota > Terriglobia > Terriglobales > Acidobacteriaceae > JABCYV01. The sequence goes on from DATKEN010000045.1 coordinate 376, forward strand.
TATCAGTCGTGGTGGTAGCAGGAGTGGAGTACGAACTGGAGGTCGCACCTGTGATGTTCGCGCCGTTCTTTCTCCATTGATAGCTCATCGGAGCCGTACCGCTTGCGCTCACGCCAAACGTTGCGGTCTGTCCCGCAGGTACTGTCTGGCTCGCAGGCTGAGACGTGATCGATGGCGCAGCGGCTGCGGCATTGACCGTTAGGGTTGCATTGTTGGTGGTCGTACTTCCCGCGGAGTTGGTGACCACCACCGAGAAGGTGGAGCCGCTATCGGCCGTGGTTGTGGCTGGCGTGGTGTAAGAACTGGAGGTCGCGCCGGTGATGTACAAACCATTCTTCCTCCACTGATAGCTCAGAGGAGCCGTACCGCTAGCGCTTACGCTAAACATTGCCATCTGTCCTGCTGTAATCGTCTGGTTCGCAGGCTGAGAGGTGATCGACGGCGCAACTGCTGCGGCATTTACGGTAAGGGTCGCATTGTTGCTGGTCGCGCTTCCGGCGGAGTTGGTGACCACCACTGAGAAAGTGGAGCCGCTGTCGGCCGTGGTTGTGGCTGGCGTGGTGTAGGCATTGGAGGTTGCGCCTGTGATGTTCGCCCCATTCTTTTTCCACTGATAACTCAGAGGAGCAGTACCGGTCGCGCTCACGCTAAACGTCGCTGTTTGCCCCGCTGTCGCAGTCTGGTTGCCAGGCTGAGTCGTGATCGATGGTGCAACCGCTGCTGGATTCACAGTAATCGTGAGCACAGTGGTGCCGGTGGATCCTCCGTATCCACCCGAGATCGAAGCGCCATACATGGTTACCGTGGTTGTAGTGGTAACGGTTGGCGCGGTCCAGTTGAATGTCCAACTAAGCGGGGTTGAGGCGAGCGCTGCAATCTGGGTAATCTCACCATTCATCACAAGTGTGGTCGATCCCGCGGCGAATGTTCCAGCCGATGCCCCGACGTCTAATCCGCTATTGGGGCTGCCATTATTGTTTAAGGTGTACGTATTGGTTGAACCGGAAGCCACGGTCGTCGGACCACTGATAATGACTGTCGGCAGGTTTGTGCCGCCGCTATGACACATCGTGCAAGTCGACCCACTCTTGCCGGAAACTCCTGAAATACCGTTCGGGTAGGCATGGGCTGAGGTTGAGAAACAAATCACGGCCAGTACGACTAGAGCCGCAACACAGAGATGACTGAATAAATTTCTTTGCATCGTTCTTCTCCTGATTGGACTGGGGCGGGGGATTCCTCAGCTCTCTGCCGCTGGCTCAACGGATTGCCTCAAGCTGACACGAAGCACGCTCCCAAATGCACTTGAATTTGTTTTTGCTGAACATCGGCCAGAACGGCAACGATCAAAGTGGCAGGAACAACTTCTTTCTGGCAGAGTGCCTCAGACGACACGCGCCCAACAAGTATCGTTAGTCGGCGTTGCAACGTGTTGTTGGTAGGTATTGAGACTTGTTCTTTGGTTCGCTTCGAGGGCGGTCTTTGGTAACTGCTCCGGAATCTTAGGCCCGTTGCTATTTGTTGTTGTGTCCGCTTTGCAGGGTGGGAGATCTCATGTTGCGACTCACTGTCAATGCGTCACGTATCTGCCTTCCGTAAACCCGACGGCTCCGATTTCGCGAATGTACCGATGGATCTCGCGCTAACGACTATGGGTACTGAGCATGTGAGGGGAGCAATGGAAATATTTCTTGCCGAAGCGGGAATAAATTCACGGTGGTGCCGTTTATGCTATGGAGGTGCCGGATCAGCGCGTGTCTGCCGCGACGTTTGAAGAACTGGCTCTGCCGCTATTCGAGCAACTCCATAACTTTGCGCATTGGCTGGCCCAAGACGCGTCGGAGGCCGAAGACCTTGTGCAGGAAACCTACGCCAAGGCGCTGCGCGCATTTTCCGGATTTCAGTTGGGCACGAACTTTCGAGCGTGGATGTTTCGCATCCTGCGAAACACGTTTCTGACCTCGAGGACCGGGCTGAAATCCACCGCGGTGAGCGACGACGAGGTTGAAACCATTACTTCCACAGCCCCGAATCCCGAGACCGTGCTTCTCGAACGGGCCGACCACGAGATGGTTCGCCAGGCGCTCACGGAGCTACCGGTACCTTTTCGCGAGATCATATTGCTGTGTGAAGTCGAGGAGATGTCGTACGAAGAGATTGCTCAAGTGTTAGCCGTTCCGACTGGTACTGTCATGTCTCGTCTATATCGCGCTCGCAAGGCGCTCCGTGCCCTGATGATTGAAAAGTTCAAGGGGGCTCCGCATGGCGTGTGATTCATGGAGCGCGAAGCTCGACGCCTACGTTGATGGTGAACTCTCCTCATCGGAATCGAAAGCGGTGGCAACGCACCTGCGGGAATGTACCAGTTGCGCCGCGTACGCCCTGGGACTTGTTCAGATGAAGCGATCGATCGCGGCGGCAGGCAAACGCTACCAACCTCGCCCCGAATTCCGGGAGAAGATACAGAAGACTATCGGCAGCAAGCGTCAACGCGGCGGAAGCTGGTATTGGAAAATTGTCGCCGTACCAGCGGCACTAGTGCTGATTCTCTCCGCGGCAGTGAACCTCTATGTTGATCGCGAGAAGGCACGGCGGGAGCGTGTTTACAGCGAACTGACTGATCTCCACGTGGCCACGCTGGCGAGCGCGAGTCCCGTTGACGTAATCTCCACCGACCGGCACACCGTAAAACCGTGGTTCCAGGGAAAGATTCCATTCAGCTTCAACCTGCCGGAGTTGCAAGGCACCGATTTCACCCTCGTAGGGGGAAGAGTTACTTACCTTGCACAATCCCCGGGCGCGCATTTGATCTATCGCCTTCGCCAGCACGAGATCTCCGTCTTCATCTTTCAGGACCGCGGGGACGAGACGGCAGCGTTAGCTTCGGCACCGGTTTCGAGGTTGTCGTTTACAGTCGAAGGCTGGAAAAAGAATGGGTTGCGATATTTCGTGGTCGGTGATGTGGGAGCCCAGGATATCGAGAGTTTGAGCAAGCTTCTGCGCGATGCGGGATAGCGTAGGCCGAGACGGCTTAAGCTGCTTTCTTGCCGCGGTACAATCCTGCGATTCCGAACGTATAGGGTGTCCAACTGGCTTCGGCGAAGCCCGAATTTTTCATGCGTCCGAGCATTTTCTCTGGCGACGGGAAGCGCTCGACCGACGCTGGAAGATACGCGTAAGGGCCGCGAACACCGGAGATCACCGTGCCCACCCGAGGCAACACCTGCTTGAAATAAATCCGGTACAGAGCTCCCATGATCCCCTTGGGTTCGCCGAAATCGAGAATTCCACACTCGCCCCCGGGGCGAAGAACTCGCGTGATTTCTCTCAGGCCCGCATCGTAATCCGCAAGATTGCGGAAACCGAATGCCGAGGTAACCAGATCGAAGTGTGAATCAGGGAACGGGAGATTGAGAGCGTCGGCTTCAATCCATTCTGGCGCCGCCACGCGACCCGCTGACTTCAGAGCGGCCCGTCGCAGCATGGCGTGAGAAAAATCCGCACCTACAATCTGTGCCGATGACTTCCCAGCCTGCCGCTGTAGCGCGAACGCCATATCACCGGTGCCGCAGCAAAGGTCCAGGATGCGGGCCTCAGGATGCATCAGAATGTGTCGAAATGCTCGGGCAGTGCGCCGCCACCAAACCTGATCCACATTGAACGACAGGAGGTGATTCAGCAGGTCGTAGCGGGGCGCGATCGAGGTGAACATCTCGCGCACCGCCCGGGCTGCGGCTTTCCGGTCGCCCACCCCTTCCGGAGCTGCGCCGACGACTGGAGATTTGGGCTCGGGCACGATTCTCGGGACGATCCTAGTAGGCTGTTAAAACAATTTCAGCGCCGGCGTTCCCTCAGCGGTTAAAGCCGCCATCCATATGGCTGCACTTACGGCGCGGCTGAAGCCGCACCCTTTCAAAAAGAGAACTAAACCGGATCTTCAACAACCTGCTACCGTTTCTTCTTCTTTGCGCTCTTGATTTGCTTTACGATGCGCTCGATCTGCAAAACGTGATTTGTGTCGTGCCCTGCGAACATGCGCGCCAAATGCGCAATCGACTCCTTGCCGCGCTCCAGATGCATGCCGTAGTTGTCCCAGGATTCGGGAGCAATTTCCTTGAGCATGGCCAGATTGTTTTCACGCAGCACGCGGAAGACTTCCAGCGAACCCCTGGTATCGCGGTTGCGATAGTTGAATACGGATGCCCACGCGTCCTGATCAAAGGGTTGAATCGTGATGCCGTTCTCTCCGATGACGGAGCGCATGCGCCAACTTGCCACAACCTCTGCATCAGCCAGGTGCGCAATAGTCTCGGCGATGGACCACTTCGCCGGCTCAGGCCGCCACTTCAACTG
>DATKEN010000046.1:0-5836 GCA_035512155.1 Terriglobales bacterium
TGCGCCGGTCGGATTCTTCGTGGTCGAAACCATGAGCCCGCCGACGTTCACGATGCGCTCCAGCTTGCTCACACGGTCGAAGAAATTCAGCACCGAGTAATAGGGTCCGTCCAGCTCCATCTCGAAGGGAACTTCGGTGTAGTACTGCTGCTGCTTCGAGTCCTTCGCTGAATACCGCCGCACTTCCACGCCGGCCTTGAACGCTTCGCCGTCCATCATGGTCATGAACCCGTCGACCTGCTTCTCGTCGGGAACAATGCGCTGCTCGATTTCGAGCTGCTGCTTGAGCTCGGCCAGCTGCTGCTCGATCTGCTTCAGCTTGGGCCGGTACGACTCCAGCTCATTGTTCTCCCGGATCTTGGCTTCCAGAGCATGCTGGGCAGCCACGTTCTTATCGTTCTGGCTTTTGAATACCGTGAAGTACAGAACCGCCGTAACGGCCACTCCGCCCAGTATCACCAGCCCCCACTGCTTGATGCCCGACAGCTCGCTAAAGTTCGCCATAGTCTGTCCCTACGACTTTCCCTTCCCAGGCTGGTTTTCCCCTGCAGCTTTGTCGCAGGTCAGGGTGAACTGAAACGCCTGCATTTCCTTTACCTGCTCGTCCTGAAAGGTTTCCTTGATCTCGACGTTCCTGAAGAAACCCGTCTTCTGGAGATTCGCGATCAGGTTGGCCACTGCGTCAGTCGATAGAGCTGTACCTTCCAGGCTCACGCTCGTGCCCTGATCGTCCATCCTGTTCAGCCACACAGCCTCGGTGTTGTTGATGGTTTCGCCCATCATCGCCATCAGGTTGACCGGGCCGGTCTGCCCATCGTGCAGCTGCTTGATCACGTCCACGCGCCTCTGGTAGATGTTGGCCTGATTCTGGCGGTCGAGGAATTTCGCTTTCACATCGGCCAGTTCGCGGTTCCTCTGCTCGGCCACTTTTACCTTCTGGTCGATTTCTTTCGACAGATGGTCCAGGCGGTACCAGTAGACGAGGTTCCCCAGGCCGACGATCACCATAATCACGAGGATCTTCAGCTTGGGCGACCCCATATCGCCCATTTCCATCGTGGGCATCGACGGGCCACTGCTGCCGCGCTTGCCCTTTCCTTTGGAGTTTTCGAGAAGATTGATTTTGATCATAGAGATTCAAAGCTCCTCAGGGCCAAACCCACTGCGACTGCCATCTGGCCGGGATTCTGCTCTACCAGTTCCGCTCCCAATCCTTCCGTCGGCGGCATCACCCGCTGGAACGGATTCAGTAATTCCACCGGCATCGAGAACTCCTGCCGCAATGCCTCCACCAGCCCGGGCACCTTCGACGAACCGCCCGCCAGGTAGATCTTCTCGATGTGCTCTCCCGCCGCGCTGGCGCGGAAGAAGTCGAACGTCTTCTGAATTTCCAGCACGATGATTTCGGTGACCTGCTGCAGGATCGGCTGCTTCGCGTCCTCGCTCACCGTGCCCACCTTGCGGCCCAGTTTCAGCGCTTCTGCGTCTTCGAAGCTCAGGTCCAGTTCCTTCTGCAGCGAGTCGGTGTACTGATGCCCGCCCACGCTGACGTCGCGCGGGAACAGCGGCGTCGTGCCCTTCACAATGTTGATGTTCATCACGCTGGCGCCCAGGTTCAGCAGCGCCACCACCTGGCCCGGCGCCGGCTGGTAGTTGTACTCGTAGCAGTTCTGCAGGGCCAGCGCGTCAATGTCGACGATAGCCGGGGTGCGGCCCGCCATCGAGAGTACGTTGGTGTAGTTCAGAATCTTGTCTTTCTTGACCGCCACCAGCAGAACATCCATCTGCGGGCTGCCGACTTCGTCCGACAGAATCTGGTAGTCGAGGCTCACGTCGGCCAGATCGAAGGGAATGTGCTGCGCTGCTTCCTTCTCGATGGTTTCCGCCAGTTCCTGGTCGCTCATCGAAGGCAGCGAAATCTTCTTCACGATGACGGAGTGTCCGCTCACCGCGGTGGCCACGCCCTTGGTCTTGATCTGGTTGTCGAGGAACAGCTTCGAGATCGCGCTCGACACTGTGCCCGAATCGACGATCATCGAGTCGACCACGATGTCCGATGAAAGCGGTTCGAGGCCGAGATGCGCGACTTCGATCTGGCCGCCCTTCTTCTTCAACTCGACTGCCTTAATGCTCGATGACCCTACGTCCAGACCAACAATCGTTTTCGATCCGAGTCCAAACATGTGTCCACCCTTTATGTGTGGCGCGGGCACTCATGCCCGCGTCGGTTTCACTAAATCTGTCCGGCAGCCTTCATCGCCGCCTTCGGTTTCCGTTTCGCCTGCGGTTCCATCTCGCTCGACTTCTCTTCCATCCACTGATCCAGCCGCGATTTCTTGAACCGCCAGCGGTTCCCCAGCTTGAAGGCGGGAATTTTCTGTTCGCCAACGTACTTGTAAAGCGTGTCCGGACTCACTCCCAGATACTGCGACGCCTGGCGAATGTTCATCACTTCTCGCGAGTCGGCCATAGTTCCTTTTTGCTCTCTCCCCGTTGCGCTTCTTCCCGTCCGCTCTCACGGCCCCACGGGATAGCTTCCGGAGACGTCCTCACCCTGTCTATCGGCTCAGAGGGCTATCGGTGTCCCGAGCATATATCAGCCCTGAAAAACCCCTCCTCCAAGCGAATCTCCGCGTTTTACGGGGTTTTTTACCTGTTTTCTGGAATGGGAAGAGTAAGGGGCAGGAGCAAATATCTATATATTGGGGTATTCTCTGGATTAAGCACTATTACTGGGATTTTGGGCTTGCCCCGTATGCGGTCATCCGCATAGCGGTAACTGAAGTACTAGGCACGGTACGGAGGTACTACACCCGCGGTCCAAGCTGTTGTTTCCGCAGTCTTTGCTGCGAAACCATGGAGCGGGAAATTCAGTTACTGCACATCTACTGGACATCGGCAACTTTGCCGTTTTGGAAGGTTACTTTCACGTCTTGATACACGTAGATCTGTTTCGCGCCAACGTTAAAAATCTTCTGTGGTTTGCCCAGGATCGACTGCACTTGGTCGGTCGTCATCCCCAGCTGCACGGTCGCCGGCTCAGATTGTTGTTGCTGTTGCGCTTCCTGCTGCTGCGGCGGCTGCTGGCTTGACCCGTTTCCCTGATTCTGATTATCGTTCTGCTGACTGTCGTCGGAAATCAAGAAGACTTTCCCGATGGCATCCTCCACATCCCCCACCCCCGCTTTCTCCAGGTAGCCCTTCGCAAATAGAAAGACCACCTCGCCCTTCATTGAGGTTGGAGGATTCGTTCCACTGCACGAGTCGCAGGCTACCACCGTGAATGAAACTTTCGCCTTGTTCAAGTTCACATCGATTTTCGTGGGATAGACTTTCTCTCCCTTCTGAAAGTAGCGGGAAACGTCCTTCAACATGCCGGCACAGAATCCAACCGAGGGATGAAATGCATTGTCCTGATACTTTGCCGGACACATCGTCATTGCTCTCCATGGAACGGCCAGCACACCGTTCTTCTGAATCGTAAGCGTCGTGCCGGGATCGACCACGCCGTACCCGGTGGAATCTGCCTTAACCTTGGCGACCTGATATTGAGCAACCAATTGCTCCTGCAGAGAAACCGCCTGGCCGGGGGCAAGGGCCGCGGGCAGGATCATCGCAAGTGCGACGATGCCAACGCAAAGTCGATGACGCATAGAGCCCTCCTGATCACAACGATTCTCACAAAGGTTTTGAAAAGGGCGCGGTGCCTGAAACTCTCTTACTCGATGCGGTCGAGTCAAAAACCTGCAGCCCGATACACCTGGGCCGCCGGACAGCCGAAAGCGGCTGTCCTCACATGGGCCATGCTGGCCGCCCGCCTGCCGGGGGCTTCGGGGCCCAGCCGACTAGTCCTACTGCACGTCCACAACCTTGCCATTCAAAAACGTCACCTTCAAATCTTTGTAGACGTAAATCTGTTTCGGACCGAGATTCACCATCTTAGCCGGCTTGCCCATCGCTGCCTGGACTTGATCCGCGGTCATCCCCATCTGGATCGTTTGCGGCTCAGGCTCGGCCTGTTGTTGCTGTGCGCCGCCCTGTTGTTGCCCCTGCTGCTGTTGCCCGCTGTCCTGCTGCCCGCCCTGCTGATCGCCGCCCTGCGCCTGCTGTTGCGAATCGTCGCTGATGGCCAGCAATTGCCCGATCGTGTCTTCGATATCCCCAGCGCTGGCCTTCGCGAGAGACCCCTTGGGAAATTGGAACTCCACATTTGCCTTGGCCCAGATCGGCGGATCAGTATTGTTGCAGGTATCGCAGGCAACAATCCCCATCACCACCAAGTCCTTATCCAGTTTCACATCAATCTTGGTGGGATATACCTTGTCGCCCTTTTTGAGCAAGTGAGTCGTCTGGCCTTCCGACTGAGTCTGCGAGAAGTGCCCTAACAAGTGTTTCTTCGCCTCCGTCATGGCGGCGTTCGGCCCGTGCACCGTCCCGTTCTCGTATTTGTTGGTGAGTGAAGTCTTGTCGGAGTACGGCACGCCCATGACTCCGCCCTTCTGCAGCGCGAGCAGCGTCCCTTCTTCCACCACCGAATATCCGCTGGTGTCAGATCCCATCTTCACCAGTTTGTACTGCGCCGCGAGTTGCTCTTGCAGAGTGGGAGCGCCACTTTGCGCCGCCGCCTGGGTCTGCACCAACGCCATCACGCCCAAAATCGCGACCACTGGAATCGTTTTCTCAAACTTCTGCCACATGACTCGGATTCTCCTTTTCCACACTTAGCCCGATCTCTTTCGTACATAGTGAGACCGAGAGCGCTTTCCGTTTCATCTGCCCCCTCGATCTCGACCCTGCTTACTGCGATCCCCCGCCCGACGAGGCCGCCTCCTGCTTGACCTCGGCTTCGGTCTTATCCGCCGCAGCCTGCTGCTCTTTCAGAGTCTTGGCGGCGCTGGAATCCGCGGCCGGCGCCGGCACTTCTCCATCTTGCTTGCCGGTATCAGGTGCCTTGGGCAGTCCGCTGGTTCCCTGTTTCTTTGAGAGCTCATCCATGCCTCCAGTGATCTGCTCGCGGAAATGATTGTGCATTTCCTGTAGATCATCCAGCGACACGGATACGTGTTTGCCGACCGCACAATTATTCTTCTTGCTGGCCAGCACTTTCACGTCGACGTTCTTGTCCTCATCGGGCGTGTCCGAGACCCGGCTGATCACATCGCCGTCAGTCAACGAGCACTCGTCCCCGTCAGCGACCACCGACAGTTCGTTGTGCACGACGAAGACCCGCCGCTTGGGATCGAGCGCCGGCAACGAACCGCCACTCGATGCCTGACCGCCGGAATTTCCACCAGACGTCTTCCCGCTCTTGCCGGCGTCAGCCTGGTCAGCTGCCAACTGCGCCTTCACTTCCTCGGCCAGTTGATCTTTTACTTCCTTCGTCATCACGACAGTCTTCGAAGCGTCGGGAGCAACCGGGATCGTCCCCAGCCCCGCTACCAGCGGAAAATCCGGGCCGAGCTGATCCAACGAACCAACTTCCAGGGAGGCCGCATACGACGCCCGCAAGCTGGCCGCAACCAGATAATCCGTCAACCAGAACGCGGCGGACGGGTACACCGGGTAAGGCTGGTAGTAGTACGGCCCGTAATATCCGTACCAGGGCTCAGCCTGCCATCCCCAGCCGTAGTACACAGGAGCCGGCCACGGATTGTAAGCCCACCCGTAATACGCCGGATGGTAGTAGTACGCGGGTGCGTATCCGTAGTAGCAGCAGTAGCCGCCATACGAATACGACCGGTACACGCTGGTATAGGTCACATTGTGGACGACGTACGTGCGCGAGACATAGGTGTTCCCATTCCGCACCACGTAGTTGCGCTGCACATAACCACCA
>DATKEN010000047.1:0-17503 GCA_035512155.1 Terriglobales bacterium
GACCGGAACACAATCTTCGGATTGTGCTTCTGCAACACCTTGGTGATGGCCGCCGTCAACGTGGTCTTGCCATGATCAATGTGACCAATCGTCCCCACGTTGCAGTGCGGCTTGTTGCGTTCAAATTTCTCTTTCGCCATATCCCTCAGCCTCTAGCTGTCTTAGCTGCTAGCTTGTCATCCATGTGGCGCGGGCACCCGCGTACGTCAATAGTACTGGAACAACTTCTTGAACTTGTGCCTCAACTCGGCATCAACCGTTTCCACCTTCGAGAGATAGAATTCGCGCATCTGTGCCTGGTCAGAGAGCGCCAAGGCTTCATACAAGCCCCGCGCTGTTTTTCCAGACTTGGCCAGGATGTCATCCACCTGCTCAAACACGCCCTTGGCCAGCGCCGACTCCAGGTCACGAACGCGGTTCCCGTTCCTGCGTACCCGCTTGAGGAGTTGTTCGACCTTGTCTTGTCCGAAGGCGCGGCTTATCGAGCCCTTGAGCTCCTCGAATTCTTTCTCATTCTCAACTTTTATGGCAGCCTGTTGAAAGCCCACCGATGCCGGCCCCTACCTTCAATTTCTGGAGCGGGAGACGGGAATCGAACCCGCGACCAACAGCTTGGAAGGCTGTGACTCTACCACTGAGTTACTCCCGCTCAGCGGCTAAAGCCGCTCATTTCTCCGACTCTCCGGCACGGCTAAAAGCCGTGCCCTTCCCAAATCATTCCCTAGACACCGAGAACCCCTCGCAACAAACGCTCGGGATTTCGGCCCCCGCTGGTCACACCCGCAGAACGCCTCAATCTCTGGAGCCGATGATCAGGATTGAACTGATGACCTCTCCCTTACCAAGGGAGTGCTCTACCAACTGAGCTACATCGGCTTAACCGCTACTCTGGGACACTCCGTCGCTTCTCGTCCGCCGCTTCGAGCTTCACCCGCCAGAAGTACAAAAGGGTTTTGAAGACGAACAAACTCAAAACCACCAACGTCGCCGTTCGCAATCTGACTTCGAACGCAAAGATCCGAATCGGCTCGTTCGATAGCGTTTGCCAAACCAGAAAAGCCAGGACCGCGTACGCAGTCAAGGCCAATGCAAGTTTCAGCTTGATATTCAACAACCAACCTCGGCGCTGCGCGACGCGGGCACAAGCGGTACTGGTGCACAGGGAAGGATTCGAACCTTCGTACCTCGCAAGGAGGAGCAGATTTACAGTCTGCCGGCTTTAACCACTCACCCACCTGTGCAGAAACGCCTAGCTCTCGGCCCTTCCCTTTAATCCGGCAATCCGTTCCCGGCAGTTGCGTGCAGGGGATCGTCCTTACGGCAGGCTGGCAAAAACATAGAAATGCGCGAGAATCTTATCCCCGCACTGAACACCGCACTTGGAAAAATTCCTTATGGAGTGCTGTTGGAAAATCTCTTATGCCGTCGCGCCGCGCAATGCTCGTGATTCCGGATGCAATCCTGGAGCTGGCGAAGGGATTTGAACCCCTGACCCTCTGATTACAAATCAGATGCTCTACCAACTGAGCTACGCCAGCAGCTAGGGACAGTCGCTCTTTTGCAGAGCACAAACACATCCCCCTGATTCCCTTGTGCTGTCCGGGACAATTTTAAAAGTTATCACAACGGCATCTCACGTGCAACCCGATCTTATGCTCGACGCCGCCTGGACCCTCCTCGCTTGATTGGCTACCGCAACCAGCGGCTCCGAATGCTATGATGAATGCTTCCTGACTGCTCTTGGCGATTTTGGTACCAGGCCTCGTTACGCCGGAGCGGTCGCCCTTGCATGCGTATACGACGCAGCCTCCCGGTTGTTCTGGGCGTTGTGGCGGTGGCAGCGGCACTCACGCTGATCGTCCAACTGCGCAAGCATGCTCCTCCCGAGCCGGCGCGGTTGCTTCCCGGAGCCGACGGCTTTCTTTACGTCAATCTGAAATGGGTGCGCCGCGCCAACATTGCCGACCGGTTGCCGCCGGTCTCGCACGATCCTGAATACGAGCAGTTCATCCAGGCCACAGGATTTCTGTTCGAGCGTGATCTGGAGCAGGCAGCCTTTGCCGTTCACTACGCCGCAAGCACGCCGAGCACTTCTGCTGGCGCCACGAACCAGGCGCGGTTTTCCGAGGTTCTGGTAGGCCGGATCGAAGGTGACCGCCTGCGGGAGTATTTGCGGAAGATATCCAGTTCAGTCCAAAACTACCGCTCGGTTGACATCTACAACATTGCGCTGGAAGGACGGACGCTGCGCGTGGCGATTCTAGGGGTGGACACGGTCGCAGCATCCAATCACAGCGATCCGTTGGTGATCCAGGGGATTGTCGATCGCTCACGCAAACTGGCATCCCCGTTTGGCGGCCCCGCGCTCTTGCGCCAGTATTATAAGGAGGTCCCGCTGGCGAGTTTGGGCTGGGCGATTTTCCGGATCAATCCCGATTCAAGCAGCTCCGGCGCGGGGACTTCGGTGGCTAATGGGGGCTTGTCGTTTCTATTTTCCAAGCCAGCTGTGGTCGTAGCCTCGGCGCGTTATCTGGGAAGCGTGCACCTGCGGGCCGAGGCTGTGACACCAACCGCTGCGGACGCGGAGCAGCTCGCTGAACAGTTAAGCACATTTCTCAGTCTGTTTCACACCGCGGAAAATACGGTCTCTGCGCAAGGTACCGATGCGGATGTCAAAACTTTCTTCGACGCTCTCCAAGTTGGGCGATACCGAAATCGCGCCGTGCTAACAGCGACTGTTCCGCCAGGCTTCCTCCGCAAAGCGCTGGCCGAGCCACTCGAAGCGACCCCCGTACGCCCAAACAACTAAACATCACACCACCAGAGTGTAGGTTCGCCAGAAGTTTGTAACATTGGCTCCAGACACGCATCTTCTTCGATGGCAGACGTTCAATACCCGGATTTGGCGCCTAAAATCGTAGTTACCAGCAAGTGCTTGAGACGTCTATTTCAAGCGTAACAGATTCGTAGCGCGGCGCCTGCGACAGGATAGAATAATTACGAATGTCTACTCTTCCGCTTCCGATCGCGGCATTTCTTGCGGGCTTGGTGTCTTTTCTTTCGCCCTGCGTGTTGCCTCTGGTTCCTGGTTATGTCTCTCTAATTTCCGGAGCGGGCGTCGAGGAATTGAAATCGCAAGAGTCTCACTTGCTGCGCAAACTGATGTTGAATTCCATCGGCTTCATCCTGGGCTTCAGCGTGGTCTTTGTTACCCTCGGTGCGATCGCAACTGAAGCCGGCCAATTGCTGGCGCGATATAAGTCGCTTCTGGCCCAGGTGGCGGGCGTGGTCATAATTCTGTTCGGCTTGCATTTAACCGGAGTCTTTAAAATCAAGGCCCTATATACCGACGCGCGGCTGCATAGCGTCAAAGGCGGCAGCACCGCAGGGGGAGCATTCTTGATCGGCTTCGCGTTTGCCTTTGGCTGGACACCCTGCGTAGGACCGATCCTGGCTGTGATCCTGACGCTTTCTGCGGCTCAGGATTCAGTGACCAAGGGAATTTTCCTGCTGGCTGTTTATTCCATGGGGCTTGCGGTCCCGTTTCTTCTGACTTCGCTGGGCGTTGGCCGCTTCCTGAAGTTCTATAGTCGTTTCCGGTCGCACATGCACGCCGTCGAAGTCGGCAGCGGAGTATTGTTAATCTTGCTGGGGGCGCTGCTTGTGTTCGGGCGCTTTACCATCATTTCGAACTACCTGTCGTTCCTGAATCGTTTTGCGCTGTGATGGAGTTTTTTTCGTGAGACGTGATCCGATTGTCCTTATTCTCGTCGCCCTGCTGGTCACCTTCATGTTGGCGTTTGGCTTTCACAGGGCCCGGCGGGTCTCCAATCAAATTGGTGCTCCTGCCCCCAACACGAAAGGCGGCGTAGCTCCCGACTTTACCCTGCAATCTCTCGATGGCAAGACTGTCCGTCTCTCCGATTTTCGTGGCAAAGCTGTATTACTGAACTTCTGGGCGACCTGGTGCCAGCCCTGCAAAATCGAAATGCCGTGGTTCGTGGAGCTGCAAAAACAATACGGAGGTCAAGGGCTGCAAGTGTTGGGCATCGCAATGGACGACGCGAGCCCGGCGGATATTGCCAAGTTCGCCAAGGATTTAGGCGTGAATTATCCGGTCCTCGTCGGCAAGGAAGCAGTTGGTGATGCCTACGGTGGAGTTCAGTTCCTGCCCGCGACTTTCTATATCGGTCGTGATGGCAAGGTAGTCGACAAGGTATTTGGATTGAAGGGCAGAGGAGAGATCGAGGACGACATCAAGAAGGCTCTGGGCCAGGGGCAAGCAGTGCAAGCGCAAAAGTGAGCTCACGTCCATCGAGTTCGGCGTTTTCGAGTGAAAGACCGTAAGAGGTTTATGAATCGGTTTAGCTCTATCCCGGTGCCGGTTATGCTCCTTGCCGCGCTTCTAGCCATCGCGCAAGATGACATTCCCGGACGGAAAGTTCCATCCGTTGTGATGTCACCCGTGCCGACTGCCAGCGTTACGCGCGGCAAGTCGAGCACAGTCGACCTCAGTTTCCGCGTAGGTTCGGGTTTTCACATCAATTCGAATACACCGAAGTCTGAATTCTTGATTCCAACCTCGCTCAAGCTCGAGGCCCCTACTGACATCGTGGTCGGAGTTAAGTATCCGAGCGGCGAAGACCGGAGTTTCCCATTTTCTCCGGATGAAAAGCTGAACGTTTACACCGGAGATTTCACCGTGGCCGTGTCGGTGAGGCCCCTGGCCTCCGTGCTGCCCGGGAAATATGTCCTGCGCGGAAACCTGAAGTATCAGGCCTGCGACAATGCCGCCTGTTACCCTCCGAAACAGTTGCCGGTACAGTTTGAGGTGAAAGTGGTGAAGGCTCCGCCGCCACCCCGTAAGAATCCTGGCCAGAGCCCCCACATCCACACCTAGCGCAGTTTGTATTGGTTCGGTTTTCGTCTTTAGACTTCCTCAAAGCCGGCAACGGCCTAAATTCATCAGCCATGAAGTCGCACTAAGCGGTAAATCCGGAGGGCTTCCTTCGTGGTCCTTTGTGCCCTTCGTGGTTAGTTCGCGTCAGCTTGCCTCGTCGCCATTCCCCTCATATACTCTGAACGTTTGCCCGCCACGCCGGGAAAAGTCGCCCCTTGTCGCAGGCCCACATAGGAATTGCAATCATCACGGAGATCCGCTTATGAGTACCACCACCATGACCATGGAGAAGGAAGCCAATCCGTGGGAATCGCAGTCCGCACGCTTTGACCTGGCAGCGCAGAAGTTAAACCTCGACGAGGGCATTTGGAAGGTGCTGCGCTATCCCAGCCGCGAGGTCATCGTGCACATCCCAGTGATGTTAGACAATGGGAAACTGGAAGTTTTCACTGGCTTCCGCGTGCAGCACTCGATCGCCCGTGGTCCCTCCAAAGGGGGCATTCGCTACGCCCCCGACGTGACCCTGGACGAGGTTCGCGCCCTGGCCAGCTGGATGACCTGGAAATGCGCCGTGGTCAACATTCCGTTTGGCGGCGCTAAGGGTGGCGTGATTTGCGATCCCCATAAGATGTCGATGGGCGAGTTGGAGCGCATGACCCGCCGCTACACAGCTGAACTGATCGAGTTCATCGGCCCGGAAAAGGACGTCCCTGCTCCCGATGTGAATACCAACGAGCAAATCATGGCATGGATGATGGACACCTACTCCATGCACATGCGGCAGACCGTAACCGCGGTGGTCACCGGGAAGCCGATTAACATGGGTGGCTCGCGCGGACGCCGCGAGGCGACCGGCCGCGGCATCATGATCGTCTGCGATGAGGCCATCAAGAAACTGGGCCTCAGCCGCGACCGGACGCGGGTAGTCGTACAAGGTTTTGGCAATGTTGGATCGAATGCTGCCCTGCTGATGCATGAAGCCAGATACAAAGTGATCGGCATAGCTGAAGTGGATGGTGGGATTTACAACAAGAATGGCATTGATCTGGTCGCCCTCACCGAATACCGCCAGCGAAACCGAACTATCCATGGCTTCCCCGGAGCGGAACCGGCCGAACCAGCCGACTTGCTGGTTTCCGATTGCGAAATCCTCATCCCTGCCGCCACCGAAAATCAGATCACCAGCCGCAACGCCGACCGCGTAAAGTGCAAGATTCTTGCCGAGGGCGCCAACGGGCCTACCACCTCAGCCGCCGATGAAATCCTCGCTGACAAAAGAGTGTTTGTGATTCCGGATATCCTGTGCAACGCGGGTGGCGTCACTACTTCCTATTTCGAGTGGGTACAGGACCGCCAGGGATATTTCTGGAAAGAGTCGGTGGTAAATGAGCAGTTGGAGCACATCATGATCACCGCTTTCGAAGACGTGGTCCGCTTTGCTGAAACCCACGGGGTGAATAATCGGATTGCGGCTTATATGTTGGCGATCGACCGCGTGGCGTACACCATCCGGCAGCGTGGGATTTACGCGTGATCGGCAAGAGCCGTCGGACAGAGTGTAACTGGGGCCCCAACCACCAGGAGGAAATCACATGAGCAGATCGCAATTGAAAGCAATGACCTGGGCCGCACTGCTGTGTTTGTTTTGCGCGCTGTGCATTGTCCCTGCGATAGCACAGACCCAAGGCAGCTCGACCGACGACCAAACCGCTTCATCTACCAGCAAGAGTAAAAAGAAGAAGAAATCGAAGAAGGCTGCTTCCGCGGACAATCAATCCTCGGCATCAGGCGATACCGCGAGTTCCGCTAAGAAGTCGAGCAAGAAGTCAGCCGCGACGGCAGATGCTTCAGGCTCCGCTAGCAGTGATACTTCAGCCGCGGCAGGTGCGAAGAAGTCCAGCCACAAGAAGAAATCCGAGACTGCGGGCACTACCAGTCCCTCCGAACCGCCGACGAGTGCCGCCAACACCTCCGACGCGGCAAGTGCCAAAAAGAGCCGAAGCAAGAAGTCCAACTCGATGGAGGCTGCTGCCAGTGCCCCTGCAGCGACAGCCGCTCCCGCAACAAAATCCGCGCCGGCGGCGACCGCTCCGGAGTCCACGACCGCGCATCCGGCGAATGCCATGGGAAATAGCGTCACTCAGACCAAATCATCTTCAAAAATGGCGTCGTCAGGTTCTACTGCCTCAAGCTCGGAAATAGCGGCGGCAAGGTCGAGCGGCAAAGTCTGGGTAAACACCGATAGCGGGGTATATCACAAAGGTGGCCGCTGGTATGGCACAACGAAGAAAGGCAAGTTTATGTCTGAGGAAGAGGCTAAGGCGGCAGGCTACAAGGCTGCTGCACGAGACTAATTGCTTTTAAGGAGGATCCATGGATAGGAAGAAGCTCATGTCGCGCCTTCTGATTGCACTCTTCGCTCTGGCGCTGGTAGTTAGCGTGAGCGCAGCCCGGAGTGCAGCCCAAACCAAGTCCTCAAAACCAGCCGCTACGGCGTCCGACAACGCAGACTTGCTGGACATCAATTCCGCCACCAAAGACCAGCTTGAGGCGCTACCGGGCATTGGTCCGGCCTACTCGCAGAAAATCATTGATGGCCGTCCCTATGCCAAGAAGACAGACCTGGTGCGGAAGAAAATCATCCCCCAGGCCACTTACAGCAAGATCAAAGACAAGATCATCGCCAAGCAGAAGTAGTAAACATCATTTACGTGCTGTGCCGCCCCGACGCGCTTCACACCTTTAACTTCGTGCTCGTATTTTCCGAGGAGGCTTTTATGGGATTGCTCGATGACATCGCGAACAAGGCGGCTGGCGACAGCGCAAACCCGCTAGCTTCACACCTGATGGAAATGATCCACAGCCAGCCTGGAGGGCTCTCCGGGCTTTTGCAGAACTTTCATGATAAAGGCTTGGGCGAGTTGGTTACTTCCTGGGTTGGGACGGGACAAAACCTTCCCATTTCGGCCGACCAGATTGAGTATGTTCTGGGCAGCGAACAGGTGCAACAACTTGCAGCGAAGCTCGGGATTCGGTCCGGAGTGGTGAGTTCGCAGCTCGCGCAGTTGCTACCGACGGTTGTCGACAAGCTGACACCCAACGGCGAAGTGCCCCATCAAAGCAGCTTGCTCGAGACAGGAATAACCCTCCTGAAATCCTTGAGCAAAACCGCAACCGACGCGGCTTAGCCCTTTTTCGAGCAGCAATGGACTTCCGGTCCACATTATTTCCTTCACTTTGATTGCTTTCGCTCTTCGCAGTGGAGGATAATTTGGCAACGCTGGCTTTCGCGCTTTCAATCGCGTCAAGTTAGCTGTGTGTCCGGTGAATCTGCCCAACTCCATCACGCTCACCCGCATCCTCAGCATCCCGTTGTTCATCTGGATCCTTTCCACAAATCGGTTCCAGGGCTTGGGCGGTGAGAAAGAGTTGCTGGCTTCCGCCCTGTTCATCGCCGCCTCGATCACAGACGGCATCGATGGTTACCTGGCGCGCAAGCGCGGCCAGATCACGACCATGGGCATGCTGCTCGATCCACTTGCCGACAAGCTGCTGATTGCCGCCGCTTTTGTCGCACTCGTGCAGTTCAATCCCAGTCTGGTTCCTGCCTGGATCGCCGTCGTCATTATCGGGCGCGAGTTTCTGGTCAGCGGACTGCGATCGATCGCAGCTTCAGAAGGCTTCACCATTGAGGCCAGCGATTTGGGCAAGTTTAAGATGCTGGTGCAGATTGTTTCCGTGGTAGCCGTGATCCTCGACCACCGGTGGAAGGAATGGCCCATTTTGGGCGGCTATTTTTTCCCCGTCCATGCCATTGCTTTGGCTGCGATTTGGTTCATGGTGGTACTGTCTCTGGTATCGGCCGGCGACTATTTTGCCGCTTTCTGGTCAAAGATTGATCGGCGGGTGGTGAAGCGTCGCCGCCGCGCATTCGTCCTCAGCCGGCGGAGGAAGAGGGATGTCGCCGCCACGTGAAAATCCGCCCCCCGATTTGCGACCAGGTTGCCATTCTGTTGCCGCCCCGCAGAACGAATTCTCCCCCGAAGAACGCGCACAGTTGTTAAAGCTTGCCCACGAGGCGATCGTCTCAGCTCTGGAACACCGCGAGATCTCTCTGGTTGCACCTTGTCCCCACCTCGCCGAGCTGCGGGGCGCGTTCACGACGCTCTACTACCGCGGCGAATTGCACGGTTGCGTGGGCTACGTTTTTCCAGTGTCTTCGTTATATCGCACGATCGGGGAAACCGCGCGCGGAGCCGCCTTCGAGGACGGCCGCTTTTCGCCCGTGACACCGGACGAAGCGAGAGAACTCAAGGTTTCACTTAGCATTCTTTCTCCCGTCACGCCGATTCGGCCGGAAGACGTGGAGATTGGACGGCACGGACTCCTGATCACCCACGGTGGATATCGCGGCCTGCTGCTGCCGCAAGTGCCGATCGAGCACGGCTGGGACCGAATCACATTCCTCGAACAAACCTGTAAGAAGGCAGGCTTGCCGCCCGATGCCTGGCAGACAGGAGCAGCCATCGAAGCTTTTACCGCGGAAGTGTTTGGAGATGGAGATCGAGAGATATGAGTCGATTGCGTCGCTCTGAGGTCAAGGCGCTGTCTGAGGTTCAGCCTAGCCCATTGGCGTGGGCCTACATGCAATCTCTGCCTTGAAAATAGCATCACGTCGACCGGCGGAAGGAATGAGGTCTCGCATGGCACAAAAGTACCATTGGCTTCCTCGACGCTTTGTTATATGTTGCAAGTAACTGGAGTAGGTTATGGTGCTGGCAGTTCTAATTTTTGTTTTGCTGATTTTGGGTTCGCAGATTCCTGGTAATCCTCACATTATTCTTCGCTAAGCAGCCCGCCTGAGACGACATCAAACAGAGGTGTGCAGTTTGACCAGCAAGACCAGCCGATAGCAGGAATCGTTGCCAGTGGTGAAGAGTGGAAGCCCGTGGTTCTCACGTGGTCATTCCTCATCCAAAGAGATACGAGAGTGCGGAGTTCAAGCCCGTGGCAAAGAAAACCGGGGAGCTACCTCCCCGGTTCAGCACTGCTGCTTAGTCTTGAGGAGATTTACTGAGCGTCCATCTCTACGTCATCGCCTACGTGCAGGTCTTCCATGGCGAACACGACCATGCCGGTGGCCGTCGTAGCTGTGGTACTGAGGATTACGATTTCGCCCACTGCCCGTCGAGGCAGGTCCGCCACGTGGATCGCAGGTCCGTTAGTTTTGGTGAGCAGCTTAGGTTCGAAGGAGGGCATTTTCCTCTGCGTGTCTTCGTTGGTCGAGGCTTTGAAGGAAAGCGAATCCACCGGATCGTGCAGATCAGCCTCGTAGGAGCGGACTGCGCGAAAATAATCTCCCACCTTGATGCCCTGATTGGCGCCGACGTTCATGTAAACCTTCGAGCCCGTTCCCAGTTCGGAGTCGAAATCCTTGGCCAACACGATGCGACCGCTGAGTTTGCCGCTGGCCGGGGCGAAGCGGTCGAAGCGAATTTGAGGGTGAAACGAAACCGCCGGCTTCTCGGCAAACGGAATCGCAATATCGCCCGGAGCGATAGGATCGCAGCTGAATTCGACTTGGGCGACCGCCGTTTTGCTTCGAGTATCCACGATGCGGACGCGCCCCAGCTCAGCATATGGCTGCCCAGTAGCCTTGACGATGGAATGCTGGCCGGCGAATAATTCGTAGCGGTTAGGATCACGGAGCTCCCGAATAATCTCGTACTGTTGGCCGGTCTGGTAGCCGTTGCCCTTCAGATAAACGACTTCGCCGTTGACGAATTTGGTGGTGTTGGGAGTTTGCAAACCACCGACCACGAAATTGGAGTCGGGAAGAAGTTGCCTGCTGACGAAGCCGGCGCAGTAGAGATCCGCATTCGTGGGGGTTTGCACCCGCTCATAGGGGAAGGTCACGGAAGTGACCAGAGTGCCTTGCGGCGTATCTTGATTCGCCGAGGTCGAGTCGGCTTGCTGTGCAGCCGCGCTAACCGCCACGCATAGCAACAGCAACAGTCCTATTTTCTTCATGTTACCTCCAGAGTCAGAGCCGAGGTCGACCCGGCGTTCCCCGCTAAATGCAGCAAATAAAGGGCTTTCAGTCGAACGGTAACAAGCGGGGTAATTTCGGTCAAGGTTACGGCGGTGTCATGCAAGGTACGTTAAAAAGTTTTGAGCCTGCGGGATTGATAATCCGTTGTTGCATCTGCAATTACGCGCCTGTAATATTCGCGCCGACTCTCAACATTAATGACGGCTGCTCCTAACAGTTATATCTCGCGACATTTGCCGCTCCGGCTGCCACGGGTGTGCCTGGCCGTCACCGGCGCGGATCCGGTTGAACTGATCGAGAAGGCGGAGGGCCTGATTCGGGATAACACCTTCCTGGAGTTCAGATTAGACTACCTCTCGCGGCCCGCCCTAGCGCTGCCAAAAATCAAGCGCTTCACCGAATACCATCCCCAGGTCGTGGCTATCGCTACCTGCCGGCGAAAAGCGAGCGGGGGCAGATTTCGGGGTTCTATGGCGTCCCAACTCGAGCTGCTTGGGAAAGCAGCGGTCGCAGGCTGCCACCTCCTCGATATCGAGCTGCAAACCGCCACCGAGTGCAAGCCCGAGCAACTGCAACGCCTGCGGAATCGAGCCGCGCTGATCCTCTCCTACCACGACTTTCGTGGAACAAAGCGTCTGGAAGAAACGTTGGACAAAATGGTCGCCATCTCCGCCGACTATTACAAAATCGTGAGCACTGCAACCACTCTTTATGACAACGTGACCATGATGAAGTTTCTGGAGAAGCGAAGCGATAAGCACTCGCTGATCGGCTTGTGCATGGGCGAGCAGGGCATCATCAGTCGTGTGCTGGGAGTGCGCGCCGGCAGCGTCTTTACCTTTGCGTCGGTCAGCCCAGATGAGAAAACTGCGCCCGGCCAGGTCACCGCTCAGGACCTGCGCAACACATATCGCATCGAGCAGGTCGACGCCGCCACGCGGGTATACGGGGTTGCCGGAGATCCGGTCGTGCACTCCCTTTCCCCGGCCATCATGAATACAGCGCTGCGCCGCGAGAATGTTAACGGCGTTTATGTCGCCCTGCACGCCAAGGCGCTGAAAGATCTGCTGGCCTGCGTCCGCGATATCCCCATTCACGGGCTGTCGATCACCATGCCTTACAAGGAAGCGATCCTCAAGCATCTGGACAACACCGACTCCCACACAACCAAGATTGGGGCTTGCAACACCGTTGTGAGGGCTCAGGATGGCAAGCTCTACGGGTTCAATACCGACGCGGCCGGAGTTGTACGTCCTCTTGAGCAGCGGATCACACTGGAGAAGGCCAAGATACTGGTTCTGGGCGCAGGCGGCGCGGCTCGGGCAGCGGTTTTCGGCCTCAAGGAGCGCGGCGCTGAAGTCTACATTCTGAATCGCAGCGTGGGGCCGGCAAAGAAACTCGCCCACCGGGCTCACGCCCGCGTGATCAAGCGGGCTGATCTGAAAAAGCTGGCCTTTGACGTAATTATCAACGCTACGCCAGTGGGGATGGGGAACACTCGCGAGTCTCCGCTAAACGAAAACGAAATCAAAGCCCGCTACGTTTTCGACATGATTTACGACCCGCCAGAAACCCGCCTCATGAAGCTGGCCAAGGCCCAGGGCGCGCAGGTCATCCCCGGGATCGAGATGTTCGTCCATCAAGCCGCGCGCCAGTTCGAAATCTGGACCGGCAAGCCCGCGCCTTGGGATGACATGCTGCGCGTGGTCACCATCGCCTTGCAGGAGCGAGCATCGCCAAACGCGGCCAAGGGCGTCTCCTAATAACGATCCTGCCTCGGAACCTCGGCAATCCTCCTGCGGCGGACCTGAATCAGGATGAGTGACCCCTGGTCACAGTTGTGTTTCCTTTCAAATTCTTTCGCCCCGGCGATGCCCGGTGCAACGAAAAGGTTGCAATTTTCATTCATCTGGCGTTAATATGAACCTGTGGACGAGATAGCAAATGTCCACTCTAGTCGCTGTACCGCCCTTTCTTCCAAAAGGTTCAAGAGCCGTAGCCAACTGTCATGCATGTTTGAGGTGAAGCACTCTCGCCTCGCACCAGGTTCGGAGAGAACTATATGGCGTGGTACGCTTATTGCCTTACTGAGCAACAGACCCTAAACAATGGCATCCGCACCCGTAGACCTTTTCTCTTGGAGGGGATCCAAGGGGTGAATGGCGCCGCCGTCCTAAGCTATCCCAGCGGTGATTTTTCCGTGGTGGTTAGCGAATACGAACGCAATCAAGACAAGCTCGAAGAGAAGCATGTGCTGGAGCACGCGCGGGTGGTCAGCGTCTGCTTCCGCACTGGTACGGTACTGCCATTTCGCTTCGGGACGATTTTCGACACTGAGGACGCGCTGCGCCAAGCAGTGCGCGCCAATCGCCGGGCGTTCGGACAGAGCGTGGCCAGACTGCGCGGCAAGGCGGAGATGCACCTGAAAGTATTGGTCCGGAGCGGAACATTGCGCGAGGCGATGGCGGAAGTGGTTTTGCCCGACACGGTCGGCGGCGAATACCTGGTCAAGCTACGGGAAAAAGCCTCGAAAGACCGTGAGCGCCAGACCAAGGCCCGGGCCCTCTCGGTCCAGGTGCACAAGCTGTTTAATCCCCTGGAGGAAGAGATTAGTTGTAAGCGGGTGAGCTCGGATGGAATGCTGATCGACATCGCCCATTTGATCGATTCCAAGTCGGTGGAAAAGTATCAGAACCGTTATAGCAGCGCCGCTAAGCAGTTGAAGAATTGCGAACTGCTAATCAGCGGTCCCTGGCCGCCTTACCATTTTCTGCCGGGAAAGCTACGCACCGTGGCCGGCAATTCCTAGATGCGGGCTTAAACTTCGACCAGGCGGGGTCGTAACCGTTCCATTGGCTCCTTCAGGCCGAAGTATTGTCGTGCAGTGAATGTGCAGGATTGTGCATCCTTCCTATGTGCCTTCAATCGGGTGAGGGTCTTTGCTGACCATGTGAATTCAGTCATAAAACCCATATTTTGCTTTCATTTGGCTCAGACCAACCGGAACAAATAGAGGGGCACTATCTTTTGGCCGCGCAAGTGCACTTTAAGCCTGCAAGAAAAAGAGGCTTTACAAGCCAATGATCTTCACCCTCTTCACATTGTTTTTGACATTTCTCTTTGAGCCGTTCCGCGTGCGGAGCGGTGCCTTGCATCGCCTTTCCTGACTTAGCCCGCCAAAACCCTGCCTCTTTTGAATCGTGGCCCCAGAAATGGGGCCACTTTTTTGAGTGTATGCTTCTCGGGTAGCGGTCTTCGGCGGTCCGAAGTCTTGTCCGTGACTGTGAAGACAATCCAGCAGCGTCAAGCACCCATTGTCAGGTAGTCCCGCAAAGAGGGTTAGTTGAGAAAAAGCTGTAGTTTCACGACTTTTTACTTTTATGTACTTTCGCTCGAGTACCCGCAGGCGCTTTCCTCTTCAATTTGATCTGATTGTAATCAACGGCGGCGCGGACGAGATTTTTCAGAGCACGCTCATTAATCTTATCGCCCTCGAACAAATCGATCGCTCGCCACGCGTTGCCTCCGAGTCCTGCGTTGAACAGCTTGTCAGGATCTGGGAGGCTCGCCCCGTGGGAAAAGGTAAGCTTTACCTTATCTTTGTGGGCGTTGCCGACCGCGATCATTCCGTCGTGAGACCACACTGGGCTTCCCATCCACTTCCATTCCTCGACAATCTCCCGGTCTGCCTCAAGGATGCTCTTGCGAATGCTGGCTAGTGTCTTGCCACGCCAGTCTGTGAGTTCTGCGATCAGCTCGTCGATTGATGCAGAGGCAGATTCCACGGGGACGGGTCTTTTCATCTATACCTCCAACTCTCGCACCTAATTTAGCCGCGCTCAGCGTAACCTGCAACTTGAGGCGTTTTGCGGGCGTGAGCGCAGCGGGAGCCTGCAGCCGAAATCCCGAGCGTCCTGGGCGAGGGATCATGATGGACGCTGGAGATTGCTTGTGTGGGGGCAGGCGGCCCCGCCCGCCAACTTCTGGAATGTAACAGCGTGCTTTGAAATTTCTTCTATGTGGAGTATACTGTGGAATAAGTTCCACATATGCAAATCGTTCAAATCGTGCTGGATAAAAAGCTGTTACGCGCCGCCGACCAAGCCGCGAAGCGCACCAAGCGAAACCGGTCCGCTCTGGTGCGCGACGCCCTCCGGGAACATCTCCGCCGGTTGGAACTGCAGGCCAGTGAAGAGCGCGACCGCCAGGGCTACTCGCGAGAGTCGCAAGCCGACGCGGAAGCGCGGGGTTGGGAGTCGGAGGCCGCGTGGCCGGAAGAATAGCCCGAGGCCAGATAGCCCGAGGTGAGGTTCGGCTCTACCAGTTTGCCGCGCCCGACAAGAAGCGACCGGCCCTCGTGCTCACCCGCAACAGCGCCATCGCGTATTTATCCACAGTCACGGTTGCGCCTGTCACCTCCACGATTCGCGGTGTCCCATCGGAAGTCGTTCTGAACGAAGAGGACGGCATGAAGTTCCCGTGCGCGGTGAACCTGCACAATGCAGTTACGGTGTCGCAACAGCGCCTGGGGAAACGTGTGGCCCAGCTTAGTTCCGCACGAATGAATGAGGTGTGCGCTGCTCTGCACTTCTCTTTGGGTTGCGATTCAGACTAGGCGCTGGAACGTTGCGTCAAATTCCCCACACAACGAAAACCGACGGGTGGCCCACGCCTAGGTACTGGGAACGTTCCGTCTGTCCCTGGATTTCATGTCCTCAGTTTGTCTTTTCTGCCATCGTGTCAAGTTGGCCGGTTATACTTTTCGCGGAGACGCGGCGATTCCACAGCAGCAGTGTGGGAGAACGGAACAGGCGCTAATCGATGAGCACCAGAGTAGCCAACGAAGTGTCGCGGCGTCAGTTTTTGATTTCAAGTGGTGTCGCGGTGGCGGCCGCCTGTCTGACCCCGCCCCGACTCTTTTCTCAGCAAGGCCTCGTTGAAATGGCTCTGAAGGAGTCCGCCGCAGCCAAGATCACGGTGCAAGCACTTCGGCGCAATATCAGCGTCCTGCTCGGTCCCGGCGGAAACATCGCCGTGCTTACGGGACCGGAGGGGAAGTTTCTCATCGATGCCGAAGTCGTCACCGCGCGGTCGAAAGTCGCGGCGGCTCTCGCCGGCATCAATGCAGATCCCATTAAACAACTGATCAACACGCACTGGCACTTCGATCACACAGGCGGCAACGAGTGGGTACACCAGGCGGGCGCAAGCATTTTGGCTCACGAGAATACGCGCAAGCATCTTTCCGTGGACACGCGCGTGGAGGGCTGGGTGTACACTTTTCCGGCCGCGCCCGCCGGAGCGATTCCGACAACTGTTTTTCAGGACGAGTACACGGTTCACGCCAACGGCTCCACTCTCGCCCTCAAGCACTATGCCCCCGCCCATACCGATTCGGACATCTCCGTACACTTTACCGAGGCTGATGTTCTGCACACCGGAGACACGTTCTGGAATCGAAACTATCCTTTTGTTGACTACTCGACCGGAGGCAGCATCGATGGCCAGATTCGCGCAGCGGAAGCGAATCTTGCAAAGGTTAGCGCAACCACGATTGTGATTCCAGGCCATGGCGCGGTCGGCGGGAAAGCCGACCTCACGCTGTTCCGCGATGTGCTCGTCGAGGCGCGCGAGAAGGTCGCCAAGTTCAAGAAGCAGGGCAGGACTTTGGAAGAGGTGATCGCCGCCAAGCCCATCGCCCGCTACGATGCGGAGTGGGGGCAATCTTTTCAGAGTCCCAAGTCGTTTTTGGGATGGGTGTATCAGGGTGTCTGAGCGGAGCATCGGACGGGTGGTGATCGAGTCGGAATGGACGGCACGAAAACACGAACGAGCAGCGGGAAGACTTTGTCCAGCTATAGAACTGCCCCACTCAAGCCAAAGCCGAGCTTGACGGGTGGCCCACTCAAGCCCGGTTTTGGCTTGAGTGGGGATGTCCACACGTCACAGACTTAGTCCGGCGAACAAACTAGATTGTCCTCATGCCGTGGGGACTAACCTGCTTTCGCCACAAAGGCAGAGTAGCCGGTCTTCTCCTTGACCGCATGCATCAAAAATGGTACACTACCTATGATTCAACGCACTCTAAAGCGATTGCCGGCACGGTTTTATCGCTAGGATGGCGGACGGGAGCCTGTGCGGCAATGGCTCAAGAGCCTGGAGCCACAGGATCGAAGGATCATCGGCGAAGATATCAAGGGTGTCGAGTTTTCGTGGCCGATTGGCA
This sequence comes from Terriglobales bacterium, assembly GCA_035512155.1. Lineage (GTDB taxonomy): Bacteria > Acidobacteriota > Terriglobia > Terriglobales > Acidobacteriaceae > JABCYV01. The sequence continues at coordinate 17,179 of DATKEN010000047.1, forward strand.
TGCCGCTGGTGCGCTCGCTTGGCCGCGAACTGTGGGAAGTCCGAAGCAGCTTGCCGCATGGCCGTATCGCCCGCGTGATTTTCTGCGTTGAGAAAGATTGCATGATGCTTCTGCATGGCTTCCTAAAGAAAACGCAGAAAACACCTAAACAGGAAATCGATCTGGCGCTGAAACGAAAGAAGGCGACGCAATCATGAAAAAGAAGAATATCGGATCGACTTTCGATAGTTGGCTTCGCGAGGAAGGCCTCTATGAGAAAGTTAGCGCCACGGCGATCAAACGGGTGGTTGCCCGCCAGGTTGAGGCTGCCATGCACCAAAAAGGC
>DATKEN010000048.1:0-39013 GCA_035512155.1 Terriglobales bacterium
GACCGGAACACAATCTTCGGATTGTGCTTCTGCAACACCTTGGTGATGGCCGCCGTCAACGTGGTCTTGCCATGATCAATGTGACCAATCGTCCCCACGTTGCAGTGCGGCTTGTTGCGTTCAAATTTCTCTTTCGCCATAACTTAGCTCCTAAATCCTGCGGGCCGCTTCCTGACGGTCGGCTCAGACTTGTAATCAAGCACAGCGGTTGAGAAGTAATCCCATTTCAGTAACATCAGAACGCTCGCTTGCCCGACAGTCGGCGGTTTCTTCGATCCCAAATCAATCCAAACTCCGAGTTCATCGGCCGACACGACAAACGCCGATAGGGTCGACCTTTCCAGCAACCCTTGAGTGCACTCTTGCCTTCGGGCGACAGTCGGAATCGAACCAACCTGCCTTCGAGAATCATTGCAAGCTACCAAGCAGTTCGGTCCCACCTAGCGCCTGCAATATCAGCACTCTCAACCTCTCCAAATCTTGCACGGTGCCAGAGTCAATGACGTCATCAGCTAGATCCAGACTTATCGCAACATTTTTCGGACCCGCAGGCGCATTGATTCGCGCAACCCACCGTTCCCTAGCACCTTCACGAATCAGAGCCTCCAGTGCGTACGCCTTCCCTAGAACTTCCAGTATTTCTTCAATCCGCAAACCAATTGCTTTCCCACGTTGGAGCTGTCTATTTTCCCCGTACTGTCCTACCAGTACGCTCCTAGCGTATTCTTCCTCCGAGATACCCATCCTGCGCGCGACTTCCTTCTGCTCGTCGTTCAGTTTTGGAAGCTCGGTCTTAGGAGCATTCATAGCTCTCTGCCAGTCCTCGACAGAGCCGGTCACGCCGGAGACAAAAATATTGAAATGTGGAGCAGCCATGTCACTACCTGCCCGGCCCCTGGGCCCGGCCGATGATTTCATCCGCCACACCGCGCGGCACCTCTTCATAGCGCGCGAAGTGCATCGAGTATTCCGCACGGCCTTGCGTGCTCGACCGCATATGGGTCGCGTAGCCGAACATCTCAGCCAGCGGAACAATTGCCTTGATGACCTGCGAACCGGCGCGATGCTCCATGCCCTCGATGCGTCCGCGACGCGAGCTGAGGTCGCCCATGATGACACCGGCATAATCTTCCGGGGTTACCACTTCGACCGCCATCACAGGCTCCAGTAGCACCGGGGAGGCCTTGCGCGCTGCTTCTTTGAAGGCCATCGATCCGGCAATCTTGAATGCCATCTCGTTCGAATCCACGTCGTGATAGCTGCCATCGTAAAGAATGGCCTTCACGTCGACCATCTCGTAGCCGGCGAGGACGCCGCCTTCCATGGCCTCCCGGATACCCTGATCGATCGGCTTAATGAATTCCTTGGGCACCGAGCCACCCACAATTTCGTTGATGAATTCGTATCCCTTGCCTGGCTCCTGCGGCTCCAGGCGTATCTTGGCGTGACCATATTGGCCACGGCCGCCAGTCTGGCGAATGTACTTACCTTCCGCTTCGGATTTCCTGCGGATCGTCTCGCGATAAGCGACCTGCGGCTTGCCCACATTGGCTTCGACCTTGTACTCGCGCATCATGCGGTCGATGATGATTTCGAGATGCAGTTCGCCCATACCGCTGATAATAGTCTGACCGCTGTCGGGGTCGGTGTGAACCTTGAAAGTTGGGTCTTCCTGAGCGAGGCGAGCCAACGCCATGCCCATCTTTTCCTGATCAGCTTTGGTCTTAGGCTCGACAGCGACTGAGATCACGGGGACGGCGAATGTGATGGATTCGAGCGCGATGGGATGCTTCTCATCGCAAATGGTGTCGCCGGTGCCGACATTCTTTAAGCCCACCGCGGCGCAGATATCGCCGGCCAGAATCTCGCTGATATCTTCCCGCTTGTTGGCGTGCATCTTGAGCAGACGGCCAATGCGCTCGGTGCGTCCCCGGCCGGCGTTGAGGACGGAGTCGCCGGATTTGACCAGGCCGGAGTAGACGCGAATGAAAGTCAACTGGCCTACGAAAGGGTCGGCCATGATTTTGAAGGCGAGCGCGGAGAAGGGCTCGTTGTCGGCAGGCTTGCGGGTAATGGTTTCGCCGTTATCGGGGTTGGTGCCGGTCACGGCGCCCGCATCGATGGGCGACGGCAAATAATCCACCACCGCATCCAGCAACGGTTGTACGCCTTTGTTTTTGAATGCGGTGCCGACCACAACCGGAAATACCTTCAGGGTAATCGTGGACTTGCGCAGAGACGCGCGTAGCTCCTCGGCGGAAATGGTCTCGCCTTCCAGAAACTTGTGCAACATTTCATCATCATTTTCCGCGACGGTTTCAACTAACTGGGCATGGAAGGCTTCGGCTTTTTTCTGCAGCTCGGGAGGAATTGGGCCGGTCGTGTACTCGGCGCCGATGGTGTCATCCTGCCAGATAATCGACTTCATCTCGATGAGGTCGACTACGCCTTTGAACTTGTCTTCCTGGCCGATGGGAATCTGGATGGCGATAGGCTTGGCATTGAGGCGCTTGCGGATGGTATCGATGGCATGCTCAAAATCGGCGCCCATCTTGTCAATCTTGTTGATAAAGCAGATACGCGGCACGCCATATTTGTCCGCCTGACGCCAGACTTTTTCCGATTGCGGCTGCACGCCGTGTACTGCATCGAATACTGCTACCGCGCCATCGAGCACGCGCAGAGAGCGCTCCACTTCGGCGGTGAAATCCACGTGCCCGGGCGTGTCAATAATATTGATCCGAACGTCGCGCCAGGTGCAAGTGGTCGCGGCCGAGGTAATGGTAATGCCGCGCTCCTGCTCCTGCTCCATCCAGTCCATGGTGGCTGTGCCTTCATGCACCTCTCCGATACGGTGCGTCTTTCCGGTATAGAAAAGGATGCGCTCCGTCGTAGTGGTCTTACCGGCATCGATGTGGGCCATGATGCCGATATTCCTGCACCGCTCCAATGGGACCTGTCGGGACACAGATTTCTTTCTTTCTTCCCTTCGGGACTCTTGCTCGTTAACAACGGAACCAGTCAAATCTCTACCCTTCTTAAATGTCTCTAGATGTCTCGTTACCAGCGATAGTGCGCAAAAGCCTTATTGGCCTCGGCCATGCGGTGAACGTCTTCCTTCTTCTTTATGGCTGCGCCGCGACCATTCGCGGCATCCAGCAATTCATTGCTCAGCTTGTCGATCATGCCCTTTTCGCCGCGTCCGCGGGCGTAGGTAATCAGCCAGCGAATGGCTAGCGACGTACGACGGTCGGCATTTACTTCCACCGGCACCTGATAATTGGCGCCACCCACGCGGCGGGTCTTCACTTCGAGCAGCGGCTTGGCGTTCTCGACTGCCTTCTTGAAGAGCTTCAGGGCTTCGTCTCCACCCTTTTCCTGCATGCGGGTCAAGGCCTCATAAAAGATGCCTTCCGCCGTGCTCTTCTTCCCCTGCCACATCATGGAATTAACGAATTTCGTCACCAGATCCGAACCGTAGACCGGATCTGCTTCGACCGTCCGCTTGGCGATATGTCCTTTTCTTGGCATTCAGCTCTAGCTCCTGCTCTCGACTACGCTTTAGGTCTCTTCGCGCCATACTTCGAACGACTCTGTTTGCGGCCGGCTACGCCGACGGCATCGAGTGTGCCGCGCACTACGTGGTAGCGGACGCCGGGCAAATCCTTTACGCGGCCACCGCGGATCAGCACAATGGAGTGCTCCTGCAAATTGTGGCCAACACCCGGGATGTAGGTGGTGACCTCGATCCCGTTGGTCAAACGAACGCGAGCCACTTTCCGCAACGCTGAATTCGGCTTCTTGGGCGTTTGCGTATAAACGCGCGTACAGACGCCGCGCTTCTGCGGGCAGCCCTGCAAGGCCGGACTCGCTGTTTTGTAACGAGGCCGCTTGCGGCCATCACGCACCAATTGATTGAAGGTCGGCACTCTTTGTTGCTCCTTCGGCCGCGTTTTCCTTTCACGCGCGCCAGTCACACGCACATACGCGGAATAACGCTGCTCATGCTTTTCCCTGATTCAGGGGCTGGATGGCTATCGACCAACCATGCTTCTCGCCACGTACAACTCCAGCGAGAAATTTCGGTGTCCCGTTCAGATTAAACGCCGACGACGGTGGCACCAGGCCCGTAACCAACCTCGGGAGGTACTCCGTTTCGCCCGCACCGTCCCACATAGCCTTCCAAACGGGTGAAGGTGTGCGCAGGACGTTTCAGCGAGGGCGTCCCCAGAAGGAGTTTCCTTTCGGAGACGTGGATCTCTAAAGCTCAGCTGCTTTTTCTCGGCGCCTTCCACACACGCACGCGCGCGGGAAGAAAACCAACCGCGTACAGGCAAGCCAGACTTAACTCGCGGAACTTTACAACTATAGCAACGGTGTGGCACATCGTCAACCATACTTTGCCGCATCTTACGGACAAGTGCGAATTTCGGACGGGTTAGCATCGACGCGGCGGGGCCATAAGTAAAAACTTAAGAGATTAGAGATATCGAGTAAGAGATCCCTCGCTGCGCTCGGGATTTCGGGGCTGGGCCCGGAAAAACAGGAACAAGACAAGAGATCCCTCGCTACGCTCGGGATTTCGCCTGCGGGCTCACGCCCGCAACACCGGTCAAGCATGGGGAGAAATATGATGAGAGATCCCTCGCTGCGCTCGGGATTTCGGCGCCCGGCTCAGACGCCGCGCAGGCGCCTCAACTTGATGAAAAGATTCGCAGCCTCTACACTGGAAATTTTCCAAAACAAAGCGTGCTCGCTCCGTAGCTAGTCACGGAGCGGGGAGGGTACATGGGTAGGTGGGGCTCGCTGCGGTTTGCAATCCTTCTTCTAGTTATAGTTACGATGACTGCAGCCCTATCTGGCTGCGGCAGCAGCGCCACCAAGGGTACGGCATTCCCGGTGCCAGCCAGCATCAAGCTGAGCCCGGCAGAAACCGCCTCCATGGAGGTTGGGTCGACTCTGACCTTTGCCGGGGCTCCGCAAAATAGCAAAGGTGTCGCCTTTGCCGAACCGGTTTCGTATCAATCCAGCAATCCCGCCGTGCTGACTATTGCCAGTAATGGCCTCGCCTGTGCCGGTACCTGGAATTCACTGGGTGCTCCGCAAATCTGTACGCCGGGGCCGGTGGGCACGGCTCAAGTCGTCGCTACCAGCATGGGAGTGAGCAGCCCTCCCACTACTGTCTATGTACACCAGCACATTGATAGCGTCGTGGTTAGCCCAGTGCCGACCTCGCCACCGACCCCGCCGCCTCCATGTATCTCAAAAGGATTGACTGCTAACTATCAGGCTTCTGCCTTCAGTCGCGGCACCGACATCACTGCAACCGTAGGAACTTTCACCTGGCAAACCCTGAATAGCGCCGTAGCCACGCCCAACGCGGTGACCCTTAGCAATCCCATCACTGGGTTGCTCCCCGGCCAGATGCAGGCGACGGCAGTCACGCCCGGCATGACTTCCATCTTCGCCAGCATCAGCGGCGTGAACAGCGTCCCCGTTAGTTTCACTACTTGCCCCGTGCAATCGATCACACTGACCGTGAATGGCAGCAGCAGCAATCCTGTGATCGTGTCTAAGGGCGGCTCGAAGACCATCACTGCGACCGTACTTGACACTCTGGGCGCGACCATTACTGGAACGTTCTTGACTTGGAGTTCGTCGGATCCGGCGATTGCGACGGTGACCGGCAGTAGCAGTGGCACCGTCGTCAGTGGCGCCGTCGCTACATCGCAGGCGGGAGGCGCAAGCATCATTGCGTCTTGTACTCCGCCGACGTGCAATATCGGGATTCTTCCCATCCTACCGATTTATCCCGAAAGCGTGGTGGACCTGATCGTCACTCCAACCAGCACGACGCAGAGCTCTACGGTATATGTTGCAAGCACAGGATGCGGCACCATCGAAGGTTGCGTGAGCGCGACGATCCCCATCACCACGGCAGCAAGCACTACTTCCCCGGGAACTACTGTCGGAGCACCAATCAATCTTCCGGCCACGCCTAATTCTCTGGTCTTCGATCGGCAAGGCAAGAATGCCTACCTGGGAACCGATCGAGGAGAGCTGGGGACTAAAGGATTGATGATGCTTAGTGCTCCCGCGACCGTCAGTGAATTCACGTCGGTGACGGGAAAAGTATTGGCAGTTTCTCCCGATGGCAACACGGTGATTGTGTCGGATACGCTTGCCACGCCCAACCAGGTGTTCATCTTCACTAGCAACGGCACTAGCCACAGCAGCGTTGCGCTCAACATAACCGGAGCAACCGCTGCGGATTTCTCTCCCGATAACCTGAAGGCATACATCGTGGCGGACGCTCCGTGCCCTTCCTCGATTATCCCGAGCAGTTCGTGCCTGTATATCTACTCGACGCTGGAGGCGCTGCAAAATGTTCAGCTTATTGCGCCCGCAACCGATGTGTCATTTTTACCCGTAGGAGCCTTCGTCTATCTTGCTGGAGGGAGCTCAACGCCAGCAGTGACCACGTGGACCACCTGCACTAGCTACTCCCTCAACTCTCTTCCCACGCAGACCGTCCCAACTCCCGCCACGCCTTCCTTCATAAAGGCGCTGCCAAACGATACTCAGGTGTTGGCCGTGGATCCACCTGGGATTGATCTCATCAGTGTCAGCACGACGCCTGTCGGCTGTCCCCCTACGGTGAGCAATGGCCCCGCCACTTTCTTCAACTTGGGGCAGGGGAACTTCACGCCCACGCAATTGATCGTCACGCCCGATGGGTCAACGGCGTATGTGATCTCAGGTTCTGTCCCTAAAGTGATAATTTTCAATATTAGCGGCCACACATCCTCGTCGATCGCGCTGACCGGCGGGGCGACGCCCATTCGCGCCACGCTCACTCCTGATGGAACCCTGCTCTACGTCGCGGCCAATGACGGACAGGTTCACTTGTTGAACACCGTTGCGTCCCCCGCCGTGGACTTCTTGCAGATCTCGTTCCCTCCGGGCACCACGTCCCAGCCGACCGGCTTGTGCAGCGGTGTGACCTTCACTTGTCTTCCCGATTTGATTGCGGTGAGGCCTTGAGCAGGTCTCAGGTCTCAGGATTCGACGCTATCTATTGAGACCCTGATACCCGACACCTGAAACCTGACACCTGGAGCCCAAACTATGCCTTGGCTTTTTCCAACTCGCGACCCACGCTGTCCAGCACACCATTGATGAACTGCACCGACTCGGGGCTGGAAAACTTGCGCGCGATTTCCAGGGCTTCGTTGATGATTACCGCCCGTGGCGTTTCAGGAAAACCCAGCAACTCCGCCACGGCTGCCCGCAGCAAGTTTCGATCGACTGCTGCCATACGATCCATGCGCCAGTGCTCGGCGTGACGCTCGATCAGTCCATCAATTTCCACGGTACGATCGGTGGCGACACGAAATAGATCGTCGGCGAACCCTCGGACGTCGGCTGCCACCGAGTCGCGCTCGCTCCAGAAAGAGCGGCGCACATCGGCCGCCTCCTGCCCTCCCATGTCGGCCTGGAAGAGCATTTGCAGTGCGAGTTCGCGGGATTTGCGGCGGGTGCCCATGGTGCGGACCTCAGACGTCGGGCGTCGGACCTCAGTCTACAAGAAATGTTGGTGATCGGAAGGATGTGAACAGAAGTTCAGGATTTGCGGCTCTTGGACTTGCCGGTTCGTTTTTTTCTCTTGCCTTTGCCGAGGCCCGAGGTCCGACGTCTGACCTCCGCTCTTAGATTCGCCATCTCCACTGCCGCCAGCGCCGCTTCAAATCCTTTATTGCCCATCTTCAAGCCGGCGCGATCGATGGCCTGTTCCAGAGTGTCGCAGGTGAGAACGCCGAAAGCGTGAGGGACACCGGTCTCCTGCGCCGATTGCCCGATGCCGCGCGTAACCTCGTTGACGATGACGTCGTAGTGGGCCGTGTCGCCGCGGAGCAGGCATCCGAGACAAATAATCGCGTCGTATTTCTTGGTTTCGGCCAGAGTGCGCGCAGCGGAAGGAATTTCGAAGCTGCCGGGGACGCGGACGATGCGAATGTCTTTCTCTCTCGCCCCAGAGCGCAGCAGCCCGTCATACGCGCTCCGTAGCAGCCTTTCTGTAATGAACTCGTTGAACCGTGAAACAACGATTCCGAAGCACAATGCGTCGGCTTCCAATTTTCCGGCAATCGCCTTCTTGCGGAGGTTTTCGTCGGCGGCTTTCTCTTTGTCGGAGCTCGCCCTAAGCGAAGCCGGAGCGTGTCGCCGTACTGAGTCTTCCTTCATCCCTGATATTCCGAAGTTCAACTGAAGAACAACTGTGGAAGAGCGGCGCTTTGAGCGCCGCGTTACACGAGAACCACAACCTGTCATCCTGAGCGAAGTTTAATGATTCGCTTGCGATGATTGAACGGAGTCGAAGGATCTCGCGCAATTCTTGATATCTGCAGTGAATTCTTCCGCTGGTCCCGTGGTCACAACAGCTTTCCACTGTACCTTAGCACCAACAGTGCAGGGATCCTTCGACTTCGCAAGAACTTCGCTTTTACGAAGTTCTTACTGCGCTCAGCATGACAATAATAGGAACCAGTTGTTATATCCGCGTGAATCTGTGCCCTTAGATTTTACTTGCCTTTAAACTCCGCCGCCCGCTTCTCCAGAAACGCTGTGGTTCCTTCTTTCTTGTCTTCGGTCGCGCAGGAGACGCCGAACAACACCGCCTCAAGATACAAGCCCTCCGCTAGAGTCATCTCCATGCCTTTGTTTACCGCTTCCATCGTGTACTGAACCGCGAGCGGAGCATTGGCAATAATCTTTTGCGCGATGGCTTCGGCGCGCGGGATGAGATCGGCGGGGGCGGTGACTTCGTTCACCAGACCGATGCGATGCGCCTCCTGCGCTGTAATCATCTCGCCCGTAAGTACAAGCTGCATGGCGAGCCCTTTGCCCACGAGCCGTGGCAGCCGCTGCGTGCCGCCGTAGCCGGGAATGATTCCCAGCTTCACTTCGGGCTGGCCGAGCTTCGCATTTTCAGCAACCAGGCGCATGGTGCAAGCCATGGCAATCTCACATCCGCCGCCGAGCGCGAAGCCATTGATGCAGGCAATCACCGGCTTGCCCAGGTTCTCGATCAGGTTGAGCACACTTTGCCCGCGGCGCGTGTACTCTTTGCCCGAGACGGCATCGTGCTTGGCCAACTCGCTGATGTCCGCGCCGGCGATGAACGCCTTCTCGCCCGCTCCGGTCAGGATGACCACGCGTACGCCGGCATCGCTCTTGATGTCATGAAACGCAGTGCGCAGCTCTTCCATGGTGGCCATATTGAGCGCGTTGAGGACTTTCGGACGGTTGACGGTGACGTAGGCAATCGCGTTTTTCTTTTCGAGGAGGATATTGGAGAAGGTCATAAATTCAAATCGGCCACGGAGTGGCGGCCGACTATCCCCAGCTAACGACTATTGTAAGTTAAACTCTTGTCATTCTGAGCGAAGCGAAGAACCTATGCATTTTGCCGGCAACACTGGAATCCATAGGTCCTTCGCTGCGCTCAGGATGACAAATCATAGAAATCAGCGTTCACCTGCCCAAATCCACGGCAAACAATTCACAGCTTATTCGCCTTGGGATTATTCGGGTCGGAATAATCGTAAAAGCCCTTGCCCGTTTTCCTCCCATACCAGCCCGCCATGACCAAACGCTTCAACAGCGGCGGCGAAGCGAAGCGGCGCTCCTTGAACTCGTCGTGCATCACGTGGGTGATGTAGTAAGTCGTATCCAGGCCGACGAAATCGAGCAGCGTGAATGGACCCATGGGGTAGCCGCAGCCCAGCTTCATGGCGTTATCAATGTCCTCGATTGAGCCCACGCCCTCTTCGTAGGCACGAATGGCATCGAGCAGATACGGCACCAGCAGCCGGTTCACGATGAATCCGGTCTTGTCGCTGGTGCGGACGGGAACTTTGCCCAGCTTTTTCGCGAACTCGTAAGCGGCTTCGTACACCGCATGAGCGGTGGCGATCGTGCGCACCACTTCCACCAGTTTCATCAGCGGCACTGGATTGAAAAAGTGCAGACCGATGAAACGTTCCGGCCGCTTGGTGGCGGTCATCAATTCTGTGATCGAGATCGATGACGTATTCGAGGCGAAGATGGCGTCTTTCTTTACGACGCTGTCGAGCGCTGCGTAGGTCTTCTTCTTTTCACCGACGTTTTCGATGACGGCTTCGATGATGCTGTCGCAGTCGGCCAAATCTTGTGGGTTGGTCGTGCCCTTCAGGCGGGCGCGGACGATCTGCGGCGTTTCCTTCAGGGTGCCTTTCTCGGCCAGCTTGGCCAGCGACTTCTCAATCCCGGCGAAGCCCTTGTCGAGGAACTTCTGGTCAACTTCCAATACGGTCACGTCAAAACCAGCCGTCGCGCACACCTGTGCGATACCAGAACCCATCAGCCCGCAACCGAGAACGCCTACTTTCCTAATTTCCATATGATTCCTTTTTTAACCACAAAGGGCACGAAGTATCACAAAGGAGAACCTTCTTTGAACCGAATTTCATGAAGTCCCTTCGTGCACCTTCGTGTCCTTTGTGGTTATTCAAAACACAAGGTCCCTCGACTTGCCTTCGTCGCGGAAGCGCGACTCAAGCCGCGCTCGGGATGACAAGTTTTTAGGAGCCATTGCAGCAAGGCTAAAGCCGTGCACTTCCCACTAATTCAGGCTCTCCACCACCATCGCGATGCCCTGCCCGCCGCCGATGCATGCCGTCCCCAAGCCGTACTTTTTCTTTCTGCGGCGCAGTTCGTGGAGTAGCGTGATCACCAGCCGCGTCCCGGTCGCCCCTAACGGATGACCCAATGCGATCGCTCCGCCATTGACGTTGACTTTTTCTCGATCCAATCCCAGCTCTTTTTCGACCGCCAGATATTGCGCGGCGAAGGCTTCGTTCACTTCGATCAGATCAATATGCTCCAGCGTCATCCCCGCCTTTTGCAGCGCGATTTTGGTTGCCGGAACCGGCCCGCGGCCCATGATCTTCGGATCCACTCCAGCGACTCCCCAACTCACGATCCGGCCCAGCGGCTTGAGATTTCGCTTTTGCGCGTTCTCGAGAGACATCACCACCACGGCCGCGCCGCCATCGACGATGCCGCTAGCATTGCCCGCGGTGACGGTGCCAGTTTTGCCGAACGCGGTCTTCAACTTCGCCAAGCCTTCTATCGTGGTCTGCGGACGCCGATGATCGTCTTCGGTGAACATTTCGTCGGTAAGGTCGCCTTTGGAATTCTTCAGCGGCACGGGAGCCAGCTCTTCCTGTAGGCGTCCTTCTTTATAGGCCGCGTCGGCAAGCTGCTGCGAGCGCAGCGCGAATTGATCCTGCATCTGGCGCGTGATGCCCTGCTGCTCGCCGTAAAGCTCGGCGGTGTTGGCCATGTATAGGCCACAATAACTATCGAGCAGCGCGACCATGAGCGAATCTTCCAGCTTGCCGCCGGGCGACAGAGTGAAGCCATCGCGTCCGCGAATGACGAACGGCGCTTGCGACATGGCCTCCATGCCTCCGGCCAAAACAACGGAAGCCTCTTCGGTCATGACCATCTGCGCCGCATTGACAATGGCCTGCATGCCGGATCCGCAGAGGCGATTGACCGTCAGCGCTGGTGTGTCGATGGGCAAACCCGCTCGCAATCCGACGTGGCGCGCGCCGTAGAGGGCGTCGCCGGAAGTCTGCTGCGCGTTACCGAAAACCGCGTGGTCGAATTCTTTGGGATCGACCCCGGCGCGCTCGATGGCAGCTTTGGCCGCGACCGCGCCCAGTTCCTGGGCAGTGAAATCTTTCAGCTTGCCGCAATAGCGGCCGAAGGGCGTGCGCGCCCCGCTGACGATGGCGATATCGCCTGCTTTCAGCATTGGTTTCCTAGTGATGGCTTCCCGGGATCAGAAGTGTTCCGAAAGGACGAGCCAAACTCATCAGTTTATCAGCGAGGAAGGAATTTTCGCCAGAGAGGGCGTTGTCATCCTGAGCGGAGTGGCCGCCTCGCAACGCGAAGCAGCCGCGGAGTCGAAGGATCCCTATTCCCTTAATTCGTTTTCCGGGAAGCAGGGGGGTTCCTCGCTGCGCTCGGAATGACAAGGAAGGATGATTCAACTGCAGATCCCTCTCTTGCCCTCACCGCGCGAAGCGCGGCTCGGGCTTCGCTCAGGATGACAAACGGCAGAGTGCAGGAACGGTGAAAGATAACTACGCCACGGCAGCGGTAGACAACGTGGCTGCTAAGCTGACAACCCGGCCCATTCCCTGGGCAATGGCCATGTCCAGAGCCAGTTCGGCGCGGTTGATGATTTCGGTGACGATGTCGACGGGATCGTATTGCTGGCGCACGACGGCTTCGGCGACTCCAGCGCTGAAGGGAAGCGGCTCTTGCCGATCGGCGGGGCGTACATCAGCCAGCAGCTTGCGCAATTTGTCCACGGCCATGAGCGCTTCTTTTTCGGCAGTCTCGCCGAGCACCAGCGCGATCGTGGTCGATTCGTAGCGGAAGGCCAGATCATTCTGGCGGATGTTGGCGGCAAAAAGCTGTCCAATCTGGCGCATCAGGGCTTCGACGGCAGCCTCGCCGTACTCCTTGATCATGACTGAGCTTTTGCCGAATTGCATTAAGACTACGGTCACGGGAGTGCCCTGCTGGACAGCCCGGCGGGTTTCCGCACTCAGCAGGTCGAGATAAGACGCACGTTTCAGCAGGCCGGATTGCTCGTCGGTAACCGAAAGGCTTTTGACCAGGCGGCGCAGGCCGGCGTTGTTGAGTGCGATGACGATCTGATCGCTGATGGTCTTGAGCACTACGATATCGCTGGAGTGCCAGCCGCGCGGCGTGTTCTGAATGAGCAGAAGGATGCCGACGTGATCGGATCCCTCGGCCAGCGGGATCGCCAGCAGCGAGGTGACGCCTAACTCCGCCAGAGCTTCGTGAGCGGGCTGCAATTCAGGTGCGGCGGGAGCGTCGGTGATGGTCAGAGTGCCGCGGGTTACAGCCAAGTCCTGCACCGCAGCGACCAGCTTGGCCAGCGCACCAGTCTCTCCCTTTTTCACATTTTCGGCGCAGTACTCCTTGATCGCGCTGGGCAGCAGGCCGGGTTTGCGCATGGCGACCACGCACCGGCTCAGTTTCCACTGCGCGCCGAGTTCGTTTACGGTGGTGGACATCACTGTGTCCGCGTTGGTCTGGCGGTATAACTTGCGAGTAATTTCGGCGACCCGGGTAAAGCTGTTGACGTCAGCTTCTTCGGTCGCGGGCGCGTGGCCAGTTCCGGACGAGGCCGGAGCTGGACTCTTTGTCGGCGCACTTGCTGCGGGCGCAGGCGGCAGCGGCGCGGACCCAGCGTAGCGCGGCGTCATTCCGGCTGACATATACAACTGTTGCAGATCCTGATTGCGCTCTTCTTCGTGCGGAAAAAGTTCCTGGATACGCTGCAGGCGCTCGATGGCTTTAGAGCGCATTCCGTACTGCACCAGGATTTCCGCCTGCAACATAAGGTCCTGCAAAGCGGCCGCGCCGAGGGTTGGCTCTTCATTTTTGACCGTCGTGGACCCCGCCTTGTTCATAGTAGTCAAGCGCGAGGCGATCACCTTGTAGCGATTGTCGTCGATTTTTCCGCGCAACATTTCCAGGCGCTTCTGATGGCCCGGCTCATAGGCATCCACATCGGCGGCACGATCCAGACACTCGGCGGCCTTCACGTAGTTGCCCATGCCGCAGTGCAGATCGAAGAGCTTGAGCAGAGTCTGGCAGTAATCGCCCTCGCGATTCGAACCGTTGAACAACTCGCTCAGGAATTCCAACACTTCGGGCGAGGCGCGATGGCCAGCTACCAGATCTTGCATCAGAGTGACAAAGGCTCGTCGCTCACCCCGGCCGCGTTGGAACTGCTCCAGCTTGCGGGCGAGTGCCACAGCCTCGGTATCCTGCTGGGCGTCGATCAAAAGTCCCATCAGATTTGTGATCTCGTGGATGCGGCTTGGATTCTGCTCGAACAACTGCCATAGCACAGGCTGCGCGTCGGCCAGCCGGTTCGCCGCCAGGAGCGCCTTGGCGTAGGCTTCGCGCAGTTCCAGCGGAGCTGTCGCGATGTTGGCATGCGGCTCAAGTACAAAAATTGCAGCTCCGATTTGGCCTTGCACCATCAAGCTTTTGCCATAGGCTGATGCAACCTGAAGATCGCTGGGATCTTCCCCGTAAGCGCGTTCGAACCACTGAGCGGCGTTAGCACCAGAAGCTTCCGTCAACTGCGCCAGCTTCAAAAAAGCGACGGCGGCGTTGGGGCTATCTCCGGCTTCTGCAAGGTTTTCGGCAAGTCGCAAGAAATTCCGCTCACTGGGATCGAGGGCAACGATGCGTTTCAGAACCTCCAAAGCATCGGGTTTGCGCGCCTGCTTGACTAGTTCTTCCAGCGCGTTCTCATAGGTTTCCAATGCCAGTTTTCGGTTGGAGGCTTCCAGGATTTCGCCAAAACGGATCTTCTGGCTCCACGTGGGGTTTACGTAGCGAGCCATCTTCTTGTAAGTAAGACTGGCACGGGTAGCGTCGCCAGCCTCAATCTGGCGCTCAAACAACTCTCCCAGGAGTTTTACCGCGTCGGTGGTGCGCTGCTGGGAAAGGCAAAGTTCCGCGGCCATTTGGCGGACCGCATCGTTCTGCGGGTCCTCGGCCAGGACTTGCAGATACTCCTCTAGAGCGTCGTTGGTTTTGCCTTTTTGGAGGAGTTTTTCCGCCCGTTCAACGCGTCTGTTGATCTCGGATCGATCCATTCGCTTGGTCGTGTCTGCCATGAGAGAGACGGGTGCTGTGCGGAGTAACCCACTGGAATTCTAGGATTTGGTTACCTCCCGCCGCAATGAAGTAGCGTTCCGCCGCGATTACGAAGGTCACCCACAATAAGTCTTTGGCGGAAAAGGGGTTTCTGGTATAGGTGCCGAATGCCTGTCGCAGAGGAGACAAATCAAGAACAAGGGCTTCAGCACCAGCTTAGCGCCGGGCAGATGGCCATGGTCGCTGTGGGCGGATCGATCGGTACGGGCTTGCTGCTGGGGTCAGCGGCCGCAATCGAGATCGCCGGCCCAGCTGTCATCATCAGCTTTGCGCTGGCCGCGTTCATCAGTTGGACAGTGGCTATGGCGCTGGGTGAGTTGTCCAATATGCATCCCGGGGCGGGGTCGTTCGGCTTGTACGCCGATCTCTATCTAAACGAGTGGGCAGGCTTTGTTTCCCGCGCGGGATTCTGGATCTCGATTTCGGTTTCGGTGGGCGCCAGCCTGGTCGCCTCGGCAACCTATATGCGGTATTGGTTTCCCGCGGCTCCGGCCCTGGTTTGGGTGGTGCTGTTCTCAGGTGTGCTGATCGTGATCAATCTACGTAGCGTCGGCGATTACGGCCGATTTGAATACTGGTTCGCAATGGTGAAGGTCGCAACCATGGTGACCTTCATCCTGATCGGGGGGACATTGTTGGTGACCGGGCGCGCCCCGGCCCAGTTCACGAGCCATGGAGGATTCTTTCCCCGGGGCATGCTCTCGCCCTTCCTGGCCCTGACGTTTGCGCTGTACACCTTTGGCGGGATCGAACTGGTGGCGGTCACAACCGGTGAATCCCGGTCCGCGGCGGAGATTCCGCGCGCTGTAAGATCGACCTTTATCATCCTGACCGTCGTCTATCTCGGCGCGATCGCGGTGCTGGTGGGAGTAATGCCATGGAATCGGGCGGGCGTTACGGAGAGTCCATTCGTGACCGTGTTCCGTATGGTGGGAATTCCGGCGGCAAGCAACCTGATGAGTTTTGTAATCCTGACTGCTGCACTTTCCGGTGCGAACGCTAATCTGTACGCTGCGTCCCGGATGTTGTTCTCGCTGGCGCGAGGGGGATGGGCGCCCGCACAACTGGGCCAGTTGAATACGGCAGGATCACCACGGCTGGCCCTGTTGGCCTCCTCTTACGGAATCGTAGTAGCGCTGGTTCTGGAAAAATGGGCGCCAAGGAACGCGTTCGTTTACATACTCAGCGGAGCCTTGTTCGGTCTAATGCTTTCCTGGCTGGTATCCCTGGCGGCGCACATTTCATTCCGGCGGCGGATGAGTTCCAGCCAGGTGACCGCTCTGCCCATGCGTTCACCGCTTGGCGCCTGGGGCTCGGTACTGGGACTGACGCTGGTAGCCGCTGCTATTCTGAAAACTTGGTGGGATTCGCGAATAAGCCTCGTGAGCGGCTTGTCGACCGTACTTGCGCTAAGCGTGGCATATCTTCTGCTGAGGCTAGCCCGCCAGGAAAGTAGAATGTAAGTATGAGCGATCCACTGCTCCGCTATCGGCCCGAGTTCCCTATCCTCGCAACGACTACATATCTGATCAGCAACTCACTGGGCGCAATGCCGCGCGGTGTGTATGACGCCATGAAGGCCTACGCCGACACTTGGGCTACGCGCGGAGTGCGGGCCTGGCAAGAACGCTGGTGGATGCTCGCGGTCGAAGTCGGAGATGAGATTGGGGCGCTGATGAATGCGCCGAAGGGGTCGGTCTCCACCCATCAGAATGTAACGACGTGCCAGGCGGTGGTGGCTTCATGCTTTGACTTTTCGGGCAAGCGCAACAAAGTCGTTTACAGCGATCTCAATTTCCCTTCGGTCATGTATTTCTGGGAAGCGCAGCGCGCCTACGGCGCTCGCGTGCACATGGTGAAAACCGATGATGGAATCACGGTACCAATCGAGCGCCTGCTGGACGCAATCGACGAAAGCACGCTGCTGGTGCCGGTTTCGCACGTGATCTTTCGCAGCTCCTACATTCAAGACGCCAAGGCCATCATCGAAAAGGCGCACAAAGTCGGAGCGCACGTGGTGCTGGATACTTTCCAATCGCTGGGTACGGTACCCGTGGACGTGCAGGTGCTGAACGTTGATTTTGCCTGCGGCGGGGTTTTGAAGTGGCTCTGCGGTGGTCCCGGCGTCGGATATTTGTATGTGCGTCCAGATTTGGGTAAAAAGCTGGAGCCGAAGTTCACGGGCTGGTTCGCGCACCAGGAGTCCATGGCTTTTGAAGTCGGACCGATTCGCTATACCGATCCGCCTTTCCGCTTCATGAACGGCACCACCCACATTCCTTCACTGGAAGCTGCGCGTCCGGGGCTGAAGATTATCACTGAAGTCGGAGTTTCGCGGATCCGCGAAAAATCCAAGCGGCAGACGGCGCGGCTGATCGAATTGGCCGATAAGCATGGCTGGCGGGTAAATTCCCCGCGTGATCCCGAGAAGCGTGGCGGAACGGTTTCCATCGATATGCCGGACTCGCAAGAAGTCTGCCGAGAGCTGTTGAAGCGCGACATTCTGGTGGACTGGCGCCCGAGAGCGGGCGTGCGCATGTCGCCGCATTTCTACAACACGGATGCTGAGCTGGAGACCGGAATCGCCGCGGTGGAAGAGATTCTGAAAGAGCGTGCGGTCGCGGCGAGATGAAGTCGTTCGATCGTTCGACCCTCCGGCGCATTACCAACGTAAGCCCAATCTAGCCTTTTCTGCTGCCTTCTCTATTCGCCGTCCGCTACGCTCGGGCCGACGCCATCTGCTGTGGTTAGGGCAGAAGTGTCGAACCCGAACTCATGTTCTTTTCTCTGGCAATTGCTTTCTATTACGGACGTAGTGACGGCTGGGTGTGGGCGGCAGTCGGCGCAGGCGCCGGCGTCTATCTGTTTGTTCGCGGCTTCCGCCTGTTGCGACGCAAGCGGCTGATCATGGACACGCCGTCGTCAAAGATTCGCAGCGCCTCCATGGGACTGGTCGAACTGAGCGGATTGGCCGTCGGCCCCTACACTCTGCCCGCGCCCATTACCGGTGTGGCCTGTTATTTCTACCGGACGCTGGCTTGGCAGTGGAAGCAGAACGGCAAAAGCAGTTCCTGGGTCAAGGCCGCCGAGGAGAGCATGCACGTTCCCTTTTATCTGGATGACACCACCGGGCGCGTGCTGGTCGATCCTCAAGGCGCGGAAATGGACATCCATCGCGACTTCCACGAAGAATTCAGCAACTCCGTCTTCTCCAGCAGCCTGGAGATTCCAGCGAACATATCCAGTTTCCTGGGGCGGCACGGAGTCGGAACCGACAAGAAAATCAAGGTCGAGGAGTACTGCATCAAGATCAAGAATTTTCTGTTCGTCCTGGGAACGCTCGCGGAGAATCCGGGCCTGACCGCGAGCCCCACCACGGTGCGGACGCTATCCGCCGATCAGAGCGCGGTTTCCTTCCATATCCCCAACGGAATTGGGAGCCTGTCGATCAGTTCAGATCTAACTCTTTCAGCGTTCAAGGGGGGCATGGCGCCCGAGGAAGTGATCCAGCTTTCGACCGCCAACGGCCCTGCCAAAGCGATGGACATGACACAGCAAGGTAAGCTGGCTGCAGCCATGATGAAGGCTGGCATCATCAACCCTGCAGCCTGGGCCGTAGCCGGACTGCAGTATCCTGGCGCGACTACCAACCCAGAAGACGGCGGCGCCACCGGCCCTGCGGAAGAATTCGAGTTGACGCCGAAGACCGTATTGATGAAGGGTGATCACAATCCCGCCTTCTTTATTTCCTGGCAGAGTCAGCGGGACGTGGTGAGAGCACTTGGCTGGAAATCGGCCTTGATGATTTGGGGCGGGCCGGCGTTGACTGTATTTTGCGTTTATCTCTTGGCCGCGCGGTTCGGCTGGTTGTAGTTTGGATGCGTCGCACGGTAAAAACGTGAAGAGCACCTGAGGATTTACTCATATGAACACCGTCATCCTGCTGATGTTTCTGTTCGCGATATTCGGCGTCATCGCGTACGTGATCACCATCTTCAACGGCCTGGTCACGTTGAAAAACGACATCGACAAGGCCTGGGCCAATATTGACATCATGCTGAAGCAGCGCCATGACGAACTGCCCAAACTGCTCGATGTCTGCAAAGGCTATATGGACTTCGAGCGCGACACATTTCAGAAGGTCACACAGGCGCGAAGCATGTATCAGCAAGCCGTCAGCGTGGACCAGAAGGCGCAGGCCGATCAGAGTATGACCTCGGCTCTGCGCGGATTCTTTGCCGTGGCCGAGAACTATCCTGAGTTGAAGGCCAACAATAACTTCATGCAGCTGCAAAAACGGATTACGGAACTGGAGAGCCAGATCGCCGACCGTCGCGAGTTCTATAACGATTCCGTGAACACGTTTAACATTCGAATCCAACAGATGCCCGACACTTTTGTGGCCAGCTTCATGAATCTGCAGCCGCGTCCGATGTTTAAGGTGGAGGAAGCGGACAGAGCCGATGTGCGGATGAGTTTTGGGGCGGCGCAGTAGTAGGTTGTGGGGCTAAAACCCTTACGTGTCTCAGGGCATTTATCGCAGCGCTTAAAAGCCTGCCCTGAGCGAAGTCGAAGGGCGCTGCGCCACCCAAAACCGTTTGAGAGCAGCGCTCAGCGTGGTCAGGTTACCAATCTTCTCACCTGCCACCTGCCGCACGTCCCAATTTCTCGATTAGAATGACCCGGTGAGCGACGCCGTCCGCATTGGGATTCTGGGCGACTATGATGCCGATTCCCCCACGCTTCCCACCATCGACAAATCGCTGCAGCACGCTTCAGCTAAGTTGAATTTGGCCATCGAATCGCAATGGATTCCTACGCCCTCTCTGGTCGAACCGAACACACAAAAAATACTGGAGAGCTTCGATGGAATCTGGGCCGCGCCCGGCAGTCCCTATAAAAGTTTTGATGGCATGCTGAAGGGGATCGAGTTTGCCCGGCGGCGCGACTGGCCCTTCCTGGGCACCTGCGCGGGTTTTCAATACACCTTGATCGAATGTGCCCGAAATGTGCTGGGCATAAAAGACGCAGATAGCGCAGAGAATAATTCCGGATCGAAAAACATCATCATCTATCCGGTGGCGTGCGCCGTGCCCGATCGTGCCAATGGAGCTCCCAGGCTCTCCGGGCCAATCCCGGAGATTCGTCTGCGCCCGGGATCCTATCTGCAGTCGTTTTATGCGCAGGACACCGCCGTCGAAGAATTCTTTTGCAACTTCGAGGTCAATCCTGATTTCGAATGGATCTCGATGGAAGCCGGATTCCCCATCGTGGCGCGTGGCTCCAAAGGCGAGATTCGCGCTATTGAGTCGCCTACGCACCGCTTTTTTGTCGCGACATTATTCCAACCGCAGCTTTCGTCCAAGCCGGACGCTCCGCATCCGTTGGTCGTGGCATTCGCCCAAGCCGCCGCCGACTGGGGACGGAAAAAGCTGGACGACAGCGTACTGGAGTAAACAGGTCTCAGGTACCAGGTGCCAGGCTTTCGAGGCCGCGGACGGCACATGAACGACCACGTCACAAATTCCATCCGCGAAAGCTACGACCGGCTGGCGGAGGAGTACACCCGGCGCATCTTCGACGAGCTCCAGCATAAGCCCCTCGACCGCCAACTGCTCGACCGCTTCGTCCTGCAAACCAGCGGGCGCGGCCAGGTCTGTGACATAGGTTGCGGTCCCGGTCACGTGGCACGCTATCTACACCAGGCCTCGTCCTCGGTGTTTGGGCTCGACTTATCTCCCCGCATGGTGGAGCAGGCGCGGAAACTGAACCCGGGAATCACCATCCGCGTAGGCAACATGATGTCGCTAGATCTCCCAGACGCGTCACTTGCGGGAATCGCCGCTTTCTATGCCATTGTGAATATTCCCAGGCCATCCCTGGCCACAGTCTTTTTCGAAATGCATCGAGTGCTGCAACCCGGCGGGTTGCTGCTGCTGGGATTTCACCGTGGCGATGAAGCGCATCGCGAAGAGGAATTATGGGGCCACAAAATTTCCATGGATTTTCTGTTCTTTCAACCGCTGGAAATCAAGCGCTATCTGGAAACCGCAGGCTTCACCATTGAAGAGATCGTAGAACGAGAACCTTATCCTGATGTGGAGTTCCCGAGCCACCGGGCCTACATCTTCGCGCGGAAGCCGTCGGACCGCGGTCAAACTCTGACCAATTCAAACACTGGATAGTTCGGCGCGATGCTGGCGAAAGCCGATGCGGGCGATCCGGCCGCCACCGGGAAATACTGCTGCACCTCACGCTTGAAAGCATCGAGATATCTTTTCAATATCTCCGGCTTGTCGGCGTCCGGGATGGGCCGCAGACGAAATCTTTGCCGCGTCTTTCCCCTTTTAAGCGTAACCTCTCCCGCCGCTTCAGCGTTGCGCACCCATTGCGTCTGCCCCCGCGGTGCCACCCGGAATCTCTTTCCGCCGAGTTCCAACAGGTTGATCGGTGTGGAATAAGTCTTGCCGCTCTTACGTCCACGGACTTCGAGCAGGTAGTTGTAGGCGAAGCCTAAGCCGAGCCCAACCAGAAATCCAAAGACCCGATTGAATGCGCTCTCGAGGGCGGTGGGCTTACGAAAAGTGGGCTGGCTGGAGTTCATATGGAGAGAGATCGTTGCAAGATGTCCTCGCTATTGACCAGGAGATGAGGCTGACACGCGCCAACCTCCAATATTCGATGCCGGAGCGTTACTAAAGACTCTGGACTATGCGTATCTGTGGCGGACTCCGGGCTGTGGCTAGACTCTGGCGAGCCCGAGCCACGGCGCATGTATCAGCTTAGCGTCCCGTTTGCCAACCTCCTCAACTACGTCCCGGTCGCCGCGACCGTGATTACCTGCGTGCTCAGCGTGATCCTGGCCCGTGCCACTCTGCGCTATGCAGAAGCCAGCGACAAGAGTCTGGCGCTGGCGCGGGAAGAATTCGAGCGCGAATGGTCTCCCGACCTGCACATCAAACTGGAGCGGATCTCGTCAGCGGAGGCCAGAATTGTGGTCACCAATCTGGCTAAGATTTCGGTCTTACTTCAGCTCATGCAGTTGCGGAAGATTTCCCACGCTGTCCCCTTCCAGCGGTCATTTCTGAACGATCCCTTGGTGGGTGGCATGACGTGGACGCAGAACATGGGCAAGACGCTGCTGGAATGTACTGGGGAAGAGTTCGAAGGCCTTATCGCCGCCTCGCTGACATTCTTTGCTTCAGGCCGGATGTTTCGCACCGATTGGTTCCGCTTTCATATCCAGATTCACAATGGCCAAATCTTCCGGCTCGTCCCGACCAACATGCCCGCGCGACGGGCACGGGTTCTCGAGAGTTACAGGGGACCGGAGAGAAGGCGGGAACTGGTGCACGACGTCACGGCTGCGAGCAGAAAATAAAGACTTAGTTTGACAGCCTAGACTTGCTTGATGAACTTGAGCGACGCGGAATTCATGCAATAGCGAAGATGTGTCGGGGGCGGGCCGTCGTCGAATACGTGGCCCAGATGGGCATCACACTGAGTGCAGGAGACGGCCGTTCTCGCCATACCGAGGCTGCGGTCGCTGATGGTTCGCACGTTCTCCGCCGCGATCGGCGCCCAGAAGCTGGGCCAGCCAGTTCCCGACTCGAATTTTGTCTCTGAGCTGAACAGCGCATTGTCACAGCAGATGCAACGATAAAGCCCCTTGTCGTGCAACTTCCAGTATTGGCCACTGAAAGCCAATTCGGTGTCCGCACGACGTGTGATTTCAAAGGCGTTGGGCGAAAGTTGTTTGCGCCATTCCGCTTCGGTCTTAGCCACTTTAGGCACAGTGACTCTCTTCAAGCGCTGTCCGGAGTCGGAAAATTCAACTATCGTGACGTCCCCGGGCGGCTCCTTTGACGAAGCGGCTTCTATGAACCGCGGCTCTTTCATTGACCACAAAGCCAAGCCGGCAACCGTGGAGACCGAAGCCACCAGAAACGCCCGCCGACTCGGCCTCAGTGAAGGCGCATCCCGATCGAGATCAGATCCAAACATGAACCTACTCCTGGAATTCTCTTATTTCCCCCGGTACAAGTCGGGAAATTGTTGCTGGAGGTGGGCCACTTTCGGCGCATCGTTAAACATAATGTACGGACTGTCAGGATGATGCGTCGCATAATCCTGATGGTAGGACTCAGCCGGATAAAACGCCTTGAGCGGGACCACTTGCGTCACGATCGCTCGCGGGAAGGCTTTGGCCTTGTCAAGCTGTGCGATGTAAGCCTCGGCGATACGCTTTTGTTCGTCGGTACCATAGAAAATGACCGAGCGATACTGCGTGCCTTCATCGGGCCCTTGCCGGTTCAACTGCGTAGGATCGTGCGCGACAGAGAAGAACACTCGCAGCAACTCGCCATAGGTGATCTGGGAGGGATCGTAGGTGATCTTCACCGACTCCGCGTGCCCCGTCTTGCCCGTGCTTACCACTTCATATTCAGCGGTGTTGGCAGCCCCGCCGGAATAGCCTGAAGTCGCTTTGATCACACCCTTCACGTGTTGGAAGACGGCCTGAATTCCCCAGAAGCAACCTCCAGCAACCACCGCCGTTTGCTCGCCGGGCTGGGTGGCCCTGGCGGCATCCACGGCAGGACTGGGGACAGCGACGTTGGACGAACTCCCCGCTGTCCAAGCGACCGTACCCACGACCACCACTAAAAACAACAACAAGATATGCCCAGAAAACCTGAACATGAGTACCCCTCCACGACCGGCTTTGGCCTGCAACAGATTAGAGTGGTGAGACGAACAAAAGTTTCGCCCGGCTACACGTTTCATACAGCTGACTCAACCCTCCGCTCATACCCAATGCAGGAAACGACGGGTAGCCTTGGGTATTTCTTGAAGCGATTGTCGGTAAGGGCGAGCTGGCAGAGAATAAAGAGCGAACCCCGGTCGGATTCGATGGGCCGGGCATGAGTGCAGTCCCCGCACAGCCCCGGGTTCGGCTGGAATGCCGGAGTGTCTCTAGAAATGCTCACCTCTTCAGGATAACAGCCGAGCCGCCTCGAAATTGCGGGAGTTTGAGATCACAATTTGTGATTTCATCCGAGCTGCGCCGAAGTCACTGGGTCAGCTCGTAGCCAGCGAAGAAATAGCTCAGCTCGAAGCGGGCCGAATCCTCTCCATCGGACCCATGAATGGCGTTCAGCTCGATGCTGGTGGCCCATTTCTTGCGGATCGTGCCTTCCTCGGTATTGGCGGGATTGGTGGCGCCCATGAGCTTGCGAAGGTCGGCAATGGCATTTTCCTTCTCCAACGCCAGAACTACGATGGGACCGCTGGACATGAAGTTGGTCAGCGAATTGAAAAATGATTTGCCGGCGTGCACGGCGTAGAACTGCTCCGCCTGATGCTTGGAGATCTCGAGCATTTTCATGCACAGGATACGGAATCCGTTCTTTTCGAATTGCTCGATGATGTCTCCGATTCCATGCTTACGGACCGCGTCAGGTTTAATGATGGTAAGAGTCCATTGCAGAGTCTTCATAGTTTCAGTCGTCAGTCCTTAGTCGATGTCCATACGTCCTTGCTTGTAGCAAGTTCTACGCCCGCGCCGCCATGCCGATGGCCGCCGCCACGGTGTCGCCGATCGCCGCTGGAGACTTGGCCACGCGAATCCCCGCTGTTTCCATAGCTTTGATTTTTTCGGCCGCGGTTCCCTTCCCGCCCGAAATGATCGCCCCCGCGTGACCCATACGGCGCCCCGGAGGCGCAGTTTGCCCGGCGATGAATCCCACCACTGGTTTTCTCATATGCGCTTTTACGTACTCGGCGGCCGTTTCTTCGGCGTTGCCGCCGATTTCACCAATCATGATCACCGCTTCAGTCTGCGGGTCGCGATTGAACAACTCGAGTGCATCTACAAAGTTGGTGCCAATGATAGGATCGCCGCCAATGCCAATGGCTGTCGATTGGCCGATTCCGCGCGTGGTGAGCTGATAAACCGCTTCGTAGGTCAGGGTACCAGAGCGCGACACAATTCCGATTGGACCTTGCTTATGGATCCGGGCTGGCATAATTCCGATCTTGCACTTGCCCGGCGAAATGATTCCTGGGCAATTGGGGCCGATCAAGCGTGCGCGCCGATTCTGCAAAAATTCCCAGGCGCGCACCATGTCCAGAGTAGGGATGCCCTCGGTGATACAGACGATCAGTTCCACTTCCGCGTCGGCAGCTTCCATGATGGCGTCGGCGGCATAGGGCGGAGGCACAAAAATAATGGAGGTGTCTGCAGCGGTCTTGTCCACTGCCTCTTGCACAGTGTTGAACACGGGCCAGCTCTCATGCGTGGTGCCGCCCTTGCCCGGAGTTACTCCTCCGACAATCTGAGTCCCATACTCCGCACAGGCCTTGGCGTGGAACGTGCCTTCCCGTCCCGTCAGGCCCTGCACAATCACCCGCGTCGATTTATCCACCAAAATGCTCATGAATTCGTCCCACCCCTGTCATCCTGAGCGAAGCGAAGGACCTATGCACTCGTTCTAGCCGCTGCCACCACCTTGTCAGCCGCGTCCTTCATAGTCTCGGCCACGATGAAGTTGAATCCTGACTGCTTCAGAATTTCCCTTCCCGCCTCGACATTGGTTCCCTCCA
This sequence comes from Terriglobales bacterium, assembly GCA_035512155.1. Taxonomy (GTDB): domain Bacteria; phylum Acidobacteriota; class Terriglobia; order Terriglobales; family Acidobacteriaceae; genus JABCYV01. Next base: position 25,426 of record DATKEN010000048.1, read on the forward strand.
GGCGCAACACGATCGGCAATTGGATCTGGGTTTTCTTGGCCGCTTCGACCACGCCGGTTGCCAGCGTGTCTACCCGCAAAATGCCACCGAAAATATTGATCAGCACTGCCCTCACATTCTTATCGCTGAGCAGGATTTCGAACGCGTGCGTTACCTGTTCGGCGTTCGCGCCACCGCCCACATCAAGGAAATTGGCCGGCATTCCGCCAGCGTATTTGATGATGTCCATCGTCGCCATCGCCAGGCCTGCGCCATTCACCATGCAACCGACATTTCCGTCCAGCTTGATGTAGTTCAGGGCGTACTTCGAGGCCTCGACTTCGAGAGGATCCTCCTCCGTGATGTCGCGCAATTCGCGGAGTTCGGGGTGACGGAACATGGCGTTGTCATCGAAATTCATCTTGGCGTCAAGCGCGAACAATCGGCCGTCGGTGCAAGTGATGAAAGGATTAATTTCCATCAGCGAGGAGTCGGTCTCCTCGAACGCCCGGTAAAGACCAGTCATGAACTGTACTGCTTGATTAATCTGTTGCTGCTTCAGGCCCAGCGCGAAGGCGAGTTTGCGCGCCTGGAACGCTTCCAGGCCCATGCCCGGATCGATGTATTCCTTCAGGATGGCAGCGGGATTCTCTGCCGCGACTTGCTCGATTTCCATTCCGCCGGCCGCGGACGCCATGAATACCGGCCTGGCTTCGGCGCGGTCGATGACGATCCCCAAATAAAGTTCCTTCTCGATCGGCAAGGTTTCTTCGATTAGCAGGCGCCGCACGATACGCCCTTCAGGCCCGGTCTGGTGCGTGACCAGCGTCATGCCTAGCATTTTTGAGGCAATTTCGCTGGCTTCTTCTGCCGACTTGGCAATCTTTACGCCTCCGCCTTTCCCCCGGCCGCCGGCATGGATCTGCGCCTTGACCACAACGCCGCTGGCTCCGGCACCGAAGAGATTTCTCGCGGCGGCTTCGGCCTGCTCGCGGCTCTCCGCCATCTCGCCTCGCGGCACCGCAACGCCATATTTCTTCAGAATCCCCTTGGCCTGGTATTCGTGAATTTTCATAAATGATGCTCGATCAGCTTGCGCTCGGCAGGAACCTGCTTGCAACTTTCGACTGTGGGCAGCAAACCATTGATTTTATAGAAGGGCGGAGCGATAGGGCAAACGAGATGGATCGTCGGCGGAAGTTGGATTGAATACCCAGACGTCTTCAAGAGGGTATCATCCAGAAACTCGGCGCAGTTCAGCCGGGTGCGAGCCTGCCCTGAGCGTAGTCGAAGGGGATCTCGCGCGGGACGCTTACCTGGACATGCTGCCTTCCCGCACGCCAGATCCCTCGCTAAAAGCTCGGGATGACGCCAGCGTAGTAGAAACTCAGCGTGCCGGATCGAAGCTTCATCGGTTCGTGGCAGAATAACGCGATGCCAACCCAGCAACCTTCGTCCATTCGCGATTTTCTCTACGGCACCGCATGGAAGGAAGACCGCACTCCGGCTCTGGTCGAACTCGCCCTCCGGATGGGCTTTCGGGGCATCGACACGGCAAATCAGCGTCGGCATTACTTCGAAGCCGGGGTTGGACAGGGGCTGGCTGCCGCCTATCGCGCGGGTATTGTCACGCGCGCCGATCTTTTTCTGCAGACAAAATTCACCTATCGGCCCGGTCAGGACCACCGGCTTCCCTACGATCCTGCGGCCAGCCTTTCGGTTCAGGTCGCCCAGTCTATGGCAAGTTCGCTCGAACATCTTGGCACCGACCACGTCGACAGCTACGTGCTACACGGGCCCGCCTCCGGCTACGGCTGGACCGAGGCGGATGCCGAGGTTTGGGGAGCCATGATCCGCGAGCGTGATTCCGGCCGCACGCATTTTCTCGGGGTGAGCAATGTTTCTCTGCGCCACTTGGAGCAGATGACGTCCGCCAACGCCGAAGCTCCTGCCTTTGTGCAAAACCGCTGCTACGCCCGCCTCGGCTGGGACCGCGATGTGCGAATGTTCTGCACGGAGCGAGCGATCATCTATCAGGGCTTTTCGCTTCTCACCGCGAATGCTGAGGTGCTCGGCCATCCACTACTCGCCGATCTCGCTGCCCGCGCGAAGGCTACTCCGGCGCAGGTTGTATTCAGCTTTGCACGCGCGGTTGGAATGTTGCCGCTGACCGGCACCTCTAATGCAGAGCACATGAAGCAAGACCTGGCCAGCCGCGACCTTGCACTCCCTCCCGAGGCGATAAAGGCGATTGAGTCTCTCGCTGGCTGACGGATGCTAACCTTAATAGCCGTCCATGATTCTCGACGCCCTGTACCGCATCGCCAACCACCGCCAATCGCTCTCACGCGAAGAGGCGCGGACCGTCATGTCCGAGATGCTAACCGGCAAATGTACTGACGCCCAGATTGCCGCCCTGCTGGTCGCGTTGCACATGAAAGGCGAGACGGTGGAGGAGATAGTTGGTTTTGCCGAGGCGATTCGGGCCGCTGCGGCACCTTTGCCTCTTCAGAGGAACTCAATTGTCGACGTCAGCGGCACCGGACGCGATGCGTTGGTGGACACTTGCGGCACCGGCGGCGACGCCAGCGGCACTTTCAACATTTCGACAGCCACAGCGTTCGTGGTGGCGGGTGCGGGCGTGCGCGTGGCCAAACACGGCAACCGCAGCGTGACTTCTAAATGCGGCTCGGCGGATGTGATGGAAGCTCTGGGAGTCAACATCGACCTCGCGCCCGCGCGCCTGGCCAACTGCCTGGAAGAAGTTGGAATGTCATTTCTCTACGCACCAGCGATGCATTCTGCGATGAAATACGTGCAACCTGCTCGCCGCGAACTTCGCTTGCGCACAGTCTTCAATTTGCTGGGGCCGCTCACAAATCCCGCGCGCGCCTCAGCGCAAGTGGTTGGCGTCTATTCCCCGGAGTTGGTGGAGAAGCTTGCCGAGGCGCTGAGCATGCTGGGGTTGCACCGGGCCTTGGTCGTTCATGGACTGGACGGGTTGGATGAAATCACCATCACCGGTGCCACGCGCATCGCCGAAGTGCGTGAAGGAAATGTCCACACTTATGAGGTCACGCCTGAGGAATTCGGGATGAAGCGTGCTGGGATCGAAGATATCTCCGGCGGAGACGCAGCTACCAACGCAACCATCATCCGCGAAATTCTCAGCGGCACGAAGTCAGCGCGGCGTGATGTCGTGCTGCTGAATGGCGCGGCGGCGCTGGTGGCGGCGGGCAGGGTTGACCATCTGGCTAATGCGCTGCCGCTGGCGGAGAAGTCAATTGATTCAGGAGCCGCGACTCAGAAGCTGGAGGCGTTGGTGCAGTTTACGAACGCGCATCATTGAGTGGTCTTCATGCGCTTGTCATCCTGAGGCAGCGTTACCCTTCGCTTTGCGAAGGGCAACCGACGAAGGACCTATGCAGTCTTCGCTTCTTTCTTCAATCTCTCAATCTGTTCCAGATGACTTGCGCCATGCGTTCCCATCTTTTCGACATACTCCGCCACAGTCACGTCGGTTTTAAGCTCAGGATGATACGCGGATTTCTCCAGGTCAGACGGTTTTAGGCGCTGCAGCAATCGCAAATTGGCATGGCGATTCAATCCGTAGAGGGCAACCAGTTCGGCGGGAGGAGTTTCTGTGTACCCCAGGTGCTTCGCCCAGTCGTTCTGATCGATGGGCGCAATCACCGGTTTCTTATCGGCCAGCATTTGGCGAATGCGATACGCATACATGACTTCCATGTCCGCCAGATGGCCCAGGATTTCCAGGATGCACCACTTATCGGGCGCGGGCCTGTAGCGCATCGTCTTGTCTGGCAGACTGGAAACGGCCGCTGCGATCTGCTTGGGACTTTTCTCCGCCGCTTCCAAATGCTTCTTCAATTCAGCGTTCGTCATGGGGGATCCTCAGTTCAAGAAGAAATGCGTTTGATCTGACTGCAGATTTTATCGTGCTGGAGTTTCGACTTTGAAAGAGTTGTTGCTCATGTCGCTTTCCGGCACACTGCCGTCATTGACGACAACCTGCTGCGGCGGAGTTGAGACTTCGATTCGGATTGCATTCTTTGACTTCGCGCGCACCTCCAGTCTCTTGCTCAGCTCGCCGCTATTCGTGTGTACTGTGACCGGCACCTCCGCCCCTGCGTCTCCCAGATTCTCGACCGACACTGTGACCATGTAAGTGCCGTGTATCGTCTGTCGCAAATAGACTGACTCCACGTGGAAATCCGGCAAGCCGCGGTCGCGATAAACCCAATCATCGAAAAACCATTCGAGATCGCGCTTAGACTGGGCCTCAATCAAGTGTTGCAGATAGGCGGGCGCCTTGTCCTGATCCGGATGATACGCGGCCATCGCTTTCTGCAACGCATCATCGCCAACTATGTCGCGCAGCATCCACCAGACATACATAGCCTTGCTGCGATAAAGCTCCTCGCTATTTGTGTTGATGAGCGATTCACTAGCCGCCGAGTTCTGGCTGTGCTCCGCCGCTACCGCTTTCTCCGTGTCAGCGATTGCCGTTCGATGCAAACTCATGAAATCGAGCGCCGCCTGACGTCCATTCTGGCGCTCACGATATGCGGCCTGGGCAAAGTGGGCCAGCCCTTCGTAAATCCACGGACGCGGGGATGCAAAGGCCGCATGCGTCAGTTGATGAACCGCCGTGAGCGAGTACCGCCGGGAGTCGTTGGCGCCTAGCGGCGTCAAAACCATGCTGCCAGCCTCAAAAGGTGTGGCGTCGGGATCGGCCAGCTCCACGACTTCCGCCTTTACCCGTGGTTGTCCAAACCATTGCGTCACGAACGGAACGGCCAACTCCGCTGCGATGGCATAGTCCTCCGCTCCGGACTTGTGCTCGCCCAGGTAAGAATTATTTATTTCTGGTCGATCCAAGGCGTTGTAACTGCCGATCACAAAAAGTGGCACGGCTAACCCCAGTGGTTGATACCGGCATTCGGTCGTAACTCCGTAATCTGCTCCGGAGATCGAGTCCTGCCCTTGCACGCCGCCTTCGCCATTACAGAACAGCTTCAAACGCCGCTCGGAACTGCTGCCAGAATGCGTCACCTCTATCTTCATCTCCGCGTCTATTTCCCTCCGCTTCCAGCGTCCTATCGTCTCGAACACACTGTTGCCTTCTGACAGATTTGCGGACTCAGTCGCCACTGGGTACCACAGCACATAACCAATTCCGCGCACGGCGGTGAAAGACTTGCTGATCTGGTCCCAATCCGTGTGTCTAGCTTTATCTTCGGGCACGCCGATTTGCATCAGCCGCGTGACGTCAAGCGGAATCAACCCTTCATATCCGACGTCCAGCTCGACTGTGCCTGTAGGTGGAACTTCGCGGGGCAAAGTCACAATCGCTTCCGAAAGAGCACCCGTGTGGTCGATGTCCGAGGTGTATTCGTGAGTGACAAACTGCACCGTCTTGCCGCCGATCTGAATGGATTTCCAATCCAGAGTCGAAGAAATCTGCAGCACGAGATTTTTCTGCGCGGACGGCGAATCGTTGCGTAGCGTGATCTTGCCCCTCACAGCCAGGCGCTGCTGTTCCGGCTCAACACGGACATCCAAGTCATATTTAGTAAAGGTGAAAGCTTCGCGATCGAGGGCAAAGGCCTGAACAGACAACGCGGAGAGAATAACCATGAGGACACGGAGAAACTTCATCTTGTTTCCGGCCCCGCCTTTTTCCGTCGTTGCCGCACGATTTCATAGAGCACCACTCCCGCTGCCACCGACACATTCAACGATGGCACCTTTCCCAGCATTGGGATAGAAACCAGGAAATCGCATTTCTTCGCGACCAGGTCGTGAACCCCCTTGCCTTCTGACCCCAGCACGATAGCGCAATCCATGTTGTAGTCGAGCGTGTCGTAGGTCTGCGTTCCGCGTTCATCGAGGCCAACGATCCACAGTTTTTTTTCTTTCAGTTCTTCCAGCGTCCGTGCAATATTCGTGACCTTAGCCATGGGCAAGTGTTCGCTCGCGCCTGCGGATGCTTTGGCCACCGTCGCCGTCACACCAACGGCGCGGCGTTCCGGAATCACCACTCCGTCAGCGCCGGCTGCGTCGGCAGTGCGGAGGATCGCGCCGAGATTATGCGGATCTTCCACTCCATCGAGCACCACAATCAGCGAATGCTGGCCGCGCTTGGCGGCAATCACGTCGTCGAGATCGTTGTAGCGCTTGCTTGATGTGATCGCCACAACCCCTTGATGAGCGTTGTTTCCTGCCATGCGGTCAAGCTCAGCGCGACCTAGGAAACGGACAGCAACACCTTGCCGCCGGCACTCGTCCACCACGCGCTGAAGGCGCAGATCATGACGTTCCTTGGAGACGCCCACCCACTCAAAGGAACGCCCACGCGCCTTCAACGCCTCGGCCACAGCATTGATTCCATAGATGTAGTTCATGAAAGTTCAGTGTACCGCCCGAGAGGTTCTGCCAGCGATCCGGCCGGCCGCGTTCACGTCCGACGCTTGCTTGCGTTGACCTTCGCGGAATCGCCTCACTATACTGAATGTGGCCTTCGAGGACTTAATGACGCTGTCCGCCGTAATCGTCGACGATGAGCAGCTTGCCCGCGACGAGCTCGCCTTCCTGCTGAAAAATGTAGGTGATGTGGACGTTGTCGCTCAGGGAAAGAATGGTGTCGAAGGCGTTAACCTGATCCGCGAGCACAACCCTGATCTGGTGTTTCTCGACGTGCAGATGCCGGGTCTCGATGGTTTCGGAGTGATCAAAAAGTTGCTCGATAAGAAGTTTCCACTCCCCAAGATCGTTTTCGCCACCGCGTTCGATCAGTATGCGGTCAAAGCATTCGAAGTAAATGCGGTTGATTATCTGCTAAAGCCTTTCGACAAGAAGCGCGTCGCGCTATCGGTGCAAAAAGCGCGCGCTAAAGTTGAATCCACCAGTAACTCGGCGGGCAAATTAGAGACGCTGATGCGCATGCTGGAGTCGCAGAAGCCGCAGACATCGAAAGTCTTGCTCAAGTCTGGGGGACGGCTGTTCCTGGTCAACCAGAAGGATATCTGCTTCGCTTCCATCGAGGAGGGTGTCATCTCCGTGGTGACCAGCGGGATCAACGGAATGGAAGGCCAGTCGAACTGCCGCACCCTCGAAGAACTCCTGGATAGCCTCGATCCCAATCTGTTCTGGCGCGCGCACCGCTCCTACATGGTGAACATTAACCGCATCAAGGAAGTTGTTCCCTGGTTCAAAAGTTCCTACCAGCTGCGCATGGATGACAAGAAGCAAAGCGAAATTCCGGTCAGCCGCGCCCAAACCAAGCGACTTCGGGAACTGTTCGGGCTGTGACCTTTGGTTGGCAACTCATTGATTACGAACTGCATCGGACCCGTTAAGCGTGCTATAACAAAATTGGGAGTTTGGGACATTCTATTTTGAATTCAATTGGATACAAGTCACGCAGAGGCAGGCATGTAGCGGCTCTGTCTTGGCTATGTATCTGGTTGGTGGCCTTTACCGGCGTCGTACAAGCAATCCACGTACATGCTGAGAATTCCAAGCTTCCCGGCCATGAATGCTCCATTTGCTCGGTAGCGCATTCCGGAGTACTCAGCAGCACTACGTTCCAACCGGATGCGGTCTTCAACGGTGCGCCCTTAGTTCTTCCGACACCCGCATTCCCGGAGTCGTCCGGTTTCGTTTCGTCCCTCCACATCCGCCCTCCACCGTCAGCCTAGCAAGTCTGTCTAACTGCCCGAAGCCGGGCGCTATGCCATGCCCGGAGCCTTATACATCCGTGGCTAACAGGTGGCGATCCGGGCTTTCCGGAGGAGGTCCAATCTCCAGATCGTCGAGGTGATCTTCGAATGAGACATTATCTGACCTTGCTAGTACAAGCAGCTCTTCTGGCGATTCCTCTTTGTGCCCAACAGGCAGGCGGACTGCCGGCGGCGAACCAACCCGATAACGCTGCTCTAATGCAGAAGATCCTCGATCTCGAGGACCGCATGGTTGCAATGGAAGGGGAAATTAGGCAGTTGAAGACTCAGCCGCCAGCATCTGCGACGACCTCGGCAGCTGCCGCAGGCGCTGGAGCCCAGACTCCTGTCCCGCCCCAAGTTTCGACGGCGCCTACCCAGGAAGGGGCGCTGCAGGAGCCAAACCTGGGCGGGGCCGGAGGCAGCGCTGCTAAGGCATTGAACCCCGATATTAGTATGATCGGGGACTTCATCGGTGTTGCCGGACATAACCCGGTGAATCCGTCTCCATCCTTTCAGATGCATGAGTCGGAACTGGGCGTTCAGGCCATCATTGATCCCTACGCTCGCGGCGACTTCTTTCTGTCGTTCGGAGAGGAAGGCGTGAATCTCGAAGAAGGGTTTCCCGGAGGTTGCCATTTCCGGCGCGGGCGTCTTGTGTTCACGGGAGAAGAGCAAATAAGCCAAGAACATTACGACCAGCACCGCGCCGAAGGTACAAACAATGGTGGCGCCGGTGGGCGTGTCGAACAAGACGGAAAAGTACACCCCTAGCGCAGAAACCAATGTTCCCATGGTCCAACCGATTGCCAGCCGGCGTCCGATGCGGTCTGCGAAGAGCATCGCTCCCACCGATGGAACAACTAAGTAGCAGAACACCAGCAGCACGCCCGCGATCGCGACCGAGGAAGTCACCACGAAGCCAAACGACGCGTAAAACAGAAAATCCCAGAAGCGAATACTCAAGCCTTTAGCTTCAGCGCGTTCCGGGTCGGTGGAGATTAACAGAAACTGCCTGCGGAAAATGTAGTGGAAAATTCCAATAGCTCCGTAGAGAATCGCCGTCTTGGCCACATCGTGCATCGAAACGGCCAGGATGTTGCCCACCAGCATGTCCTTGAGATGCTCGGTTTCGCCTGTGGCCTTGCTCATCGCGAGAATGGCAGTTGCGGAAGCCACCGCATACGCAATGCCAATGAAGGCTTCTTGGGGAATACGTCCGCGGCGGGTGCGGGCGAAAGCAAATATGGCCGCGCCCACGAAAGTGAATACCAGACTTAGCCCTCTCAGGAACAGGTGCACCAGTGAATCGCGAGGGCAAAGCAATCCGATCGCTACATGTTCTGTGTGTTCTCCTTGTAGCGATAAGCGGCTTTGCCCAGGCTATCCACGTTCATCCAGAGAACTCCAAACTCCCGAGCCACGACTGCTCCCTTTGTTCGGTTGCGCACTCCGGAGTTATCACGAGCACGCTGTACCGGTCCGCGCCCTCTTGTTCGCGCTGTGCTGTTCGTTGTCCCCGAGGTTGTTTCTAAGTCCTCAGGCTTCGTCTCGTCTCTCCACATCCGCCCTCCACCGTCAGTCTAGGGTCAGACCCGATCGATCGGTTCCGTTTTGGTTAATTCTTCAACCCTAATTCTCTTTGGAGGAATCATGCTGGCTTTTTACCGGAAGTCACTTCATGCGGCTTTCATCTTAGTTTTCTGTTTGGCATTGGGTCTTTACGCTTACGCGCAGTCCGGAGGGGGCTCTATTAGCGGCACTGTCCTAGACCCCTCGGGCGCGGTGGTTCCGAATGCAACAGTTGAGATTCATAACCCAGTCAGCGCGTTTGACCGTTCAACAACCACCGACAGTTCCGGAAAATTCAGTTTTCCGAACGTTCCGTTCAACCCGTACCACATGACGGTGACCGCAGCCGGATTCGCCCAAAACGCTCAGGATGTGGAGGTTCGGTCGGCGGTACCGGTGAATGTGAGAGTCAGTTTGACAGTGGCCGGGAGCTCCAGCTCGGTTACGGTCGAGGCGGGAGCTGACCTCGTGGAGAACGATCCGACCGGCCACACCGACGTGGATCGAGCATTGTTCGACAAAATTCCTCTCGAAAGCCAGTCATCGTCGCTGAGTTCACTGGTCACGCTGGCGTCACCCGGAGTTGCCGCTGATTCGAATGGCCTGTTTCATGGACTTGGCGACCACGCATCAAACTCGTTTTCCGTTGACGGCCAGCCCATCACCGATCAGCAAAGCAAGGTTTTTTCCAACCAGATTCCCGTCGATTCGGTTGCATCCCTGGAGGTCATCCCCGGCGCCCCTCCCGCTGAATACGGAGGCAAGACCAGCCTTGTGATCGTGGCGACCACGCGCTCCGGCCAGGGCATTACGACGCCGCATGGCAGTGTGAACGCCTCCTACGGCACATTTGGCTCATCCAATGTTGGTTTCGACCTCTCTTACGGAGGCGCAAAGTGGGGGAATTTTATCTCCGCGAATGGATTGAATAGTGGGCGATTCCTTGATCCGCCGGAGTTCGCCGTACTCCACGACAAGGGCAACGAAGAGAACATTTTCGATCGTGTGGATTATCAAGTCTCAGCCGCTGATTCGATTCACGCAAACTTTGGCTTCACGCGTTCCTGGTTTCAGACGCCCAATTCATTTGATACCCAAGATGCCACGGCGTGGTCCGCGACACGTTTAACTACTATCTGAGCAATAATCCATTCGCAGACCTCGGTCCGCCTAATCTGCAGCAGGAAACAATCTCCCAGAATCGGACCCTCGCCAACACTGGCCTGCGCTCGGACGTCTCCTATGTGAAGGGCATTCACAACGTAAAGGTCGGAGCGGTGTATCAGCAGACCTTTCTCACCGAAGATTTCAAGCTAGGCATAGTGGACCCAAGTCTTAACGATCCCGCGAGCCCCTCGTTCAATCCCATCCTCGCGCCCTTCGACCTGACGCGCGGCGGCAGCCTCTTTCCATTTCATGGCCACACGGATGTAAAAGAACTCGCTCTCTACATCCAGGACACAATCACGAAGGGGAACTGGTCCGCCAACCTCGGGATTCGTGGCGATCTTTACAACGGCCTTACCGTTGCTCGTCAGGCGGAACCGCGACTCGGGGTTGCCTACAACATCAAGCGGACCAACACGGTTCTTCGCGTTTCCTACGCGCGAACACTGGAGACTCCGTTCAATGAAAATCTCATCCTTTCGAGTACCGGATGCCAGTCCGCGGTCATCTCGGCTCTTATCCCGTGCGTAAACGCTCCGCTCGACCCCGGCTATCGCAATGATTTCCATGCGGGTCTGCAACAAGCCATCGGCCGCTACGCCGTGGTGAGCGGTGATTACATTTGGAAATACACGCACACCGGCTATGATTTCAGCACCCTGGCTGCGACTCCGATCTTCTTCCCGATTGGTTGGCATAATTCCAAGATTCCTGGGTACGCGGTCCGGGTGAGCGTGCCGGAGTTTCACGGGTTAACAGCCTTGGTAGTCTTTTCCAGCGTGGCCGCCCGTTTCTTCCCACCCCAAACCAGCGGGCTGGGCGTAACTGTCGGGCAGAGCGGACTGCCTTTCCGCATCGACCACGATGAAAAGTTCAACCAAACCACGCACGTGCAATATCAGCCGTGGAAGCAAGGGCCCTGGCTCGGCTTCAACTGGCGCTATGACAGCGGACTGGTCGCGGGTCAGACACCCTGCTTTGGGGGCAATTGCGCACAAGGGATAACAGTTGGCGGCACCAACTTCATCAGCCTGACCGATTCGTTCGGAACTCCTTTAACCGCCGATCAGGAATTCCAGTCTGGGCTTTTCTGTGGATCCCAGCGCGCCACCCCGAGCACGCTGATCGGCTTTAGCATTCCGGGCACGGCCGTGCTTGCTTGCCCGGTATCGCAGTTCGGCTCCACTCTCTTAAACGTGCCTAAGCCGAATACAGAAAACGACGACAAGAATCCCCCGCGGATTGCGGCTCGTCACCTTTTCGATATCGCCATCGGGCATGACAACGTCTTCCATGGGGAGAGGTACAAGTGGAGTGCGCGCTTTTCGGTCATTAATCTGACCAACAACTATGCGCTCTACAATTTCCTTTCTACCTTCAGCGGCACGCACTATGTCACACCGCGGACGTTCACTGCTGAGCTGGGCTTCCACTTCTAGGGGCAGATCATCGGGAGGAGGACGACTGTCGCGGTCGCCCTTCCAAAACTCAACGAGAGAAGATCAAATAGGGGAGGGCGGCCGGAGGAGGAACCGGCCGCCGTTTCGGCTGCAATACCAGTCACGCAGCCAGCGCTTCCAAAGCAGTTCGATTGCGGATTACCAGAGTCGAGCCTTCCAGCCGGATCAACTCCTTCTTCTTGAGCTCGCTCAAAAGACGGGTCACAGTTTCACGCGAAGATCCAATCATCTGCGCCATTTCCTCGTGAGTGAGGCTCGACCGAATACGAATCTCACACGCCCCATTTTCTTTGTCCCGGCCAGTCGTCCAGGACAGCAGTAATTTGGCCAGTTTCCCTGCCGACGATCGCGCCAGCACTAAGTCATGGATATCACGATAGGCCGACTGAAACTCGTTACTCAATGCCTGGGCCGAGTGCAGCCCCAATTCTCCATGTTTGTCGAGCAGCTTGGTCAAGGCGTCGCGCTCAATGAAATTCACCTGGCACGGTCCCGCAGTTTCGGCGGTCAATTCGTAGCATGTCCCCGAAATCACAGCACTCAGTCCCAGAGCCTCTCCGGGGGTGGCCATTTTGAGAATGAGTACTTTCCCTTCGCGAGAAGTTGTCGAGAGCTTGACCTTGCCCGAGCAGAGGACGAAGGCGCCTCGCGGCATTTGGCCTTCGACGAAAAGAACAGCGCCGCCGGGGTAAGTGCTCAGATGGCTGGCGGCGCTGAATGACTTCAGCACCTCGGGGGAAAGGCTGCAGAACCATTTGTCTCTCCGCAGTTTACAAGCGACGCAGCTCTCGATAATTTCCAACCCGTAGGGAGTGTTCATCGTCACCACCTTGTCGATGACGTGCCAGTCAACCTTTTGCGAGTCGGCGGCTGCCGTCTTTTCGATACCATGACTCGTCTGGCTCAAGTCCCGGACGGGCAAATGCATATCCGCGGCTCGTGCCAGCAGTGCTGATGCAACCAACCGCGCCTCGCGCCCCGGCGCTCTTAAACCCTGAATCAATTCCCAGCCCGCACCTGCATCCGCCTGTCGATGCCAGCTCACGCCGCAGCAGAACAGGTACAGAGGATCGACACCGGCGACAGGTAGTTCCTCAGGTTCTCTTTTACCTGCGATCGAATCGCATTCGCTCGAATGCGGCCAGTCCAGTATTGCTGCGCTGGGCATCTGGGTTGCTGCAAGCGGATGACTCGACACTGCAGCCATCGTCTTGCCGGTGAACCAGCCCGGCTTCGCCCCCGCCAGATCGTCGCAGACTCGCATCAGTCCCCGAACTGAAACTTGAAGCTTTGGAACTGGGGCCTCGATCTAGTCTTCTGCGGCAGGTCACCTTCCAAAGACGGGTCAAAGTTCTGAGCTGTGGAAAACAGGGTCGCCGCATTACGTTTGAGGGCTCGGGTTAGTTGATATTCCTGCGGCCATTACGACGATAGTCCGGCAGAACGCCGATATTTCGTCATTCCACGAATTGGGTTGGACCGGCATGATCAGTGGCATCAACTCTCGTATTCCTGACGAGAAATGCCCAGCTTCAGGATCCTGGATTGGAGAGTGGTTCGCTTAAGGCCGAGTCGCACCGCCGCCCCTCGAGAACCTGCGATCACTCCGCCAGTCTCTCGGAGCACGCGAAGAATATGATGTCGTTCCAAGCCTTCGAGCGTGCCATC
>DATKEN010000049.1:0-17088 GCA_035512155.1 Terriglobales bacterium
AAAATGACCGGCCGGATGTTGAGCGAGCGACTCGGCAAATGGCATTTTTGGCTGTTCCTGATCGGCTTTCATCTCACATTTGATGTGATGCACGTTCCCGGATTGCTCGGCATGCCGCGCCGGATCTATACCTACGAGCCCGGTCGTGGTTGGGACACCTTGAACCTCATCATTTCGATCGGTGCGTTCATTCAGGCGATCGCGATTCTCGTGTTCGTCGCGAATCTCATCATTTCTTATTTCAAGGGAGCCAAAGCGGGGAACGACCCCTGGGATGCTTGGACCCTCGAGTGGTCTACAAGCTCTCCACCGCCCGCCTACAACTTTGCAACTGTACCGGTGGTTGCGAGCCGCCGTCCTTTGTGGGACCTGAAGCATCCGGAAGACCCGGACAATCAGTATGAGTGAAGGTAGAAAGCCATGAGCGCAATCACGACTCCGTTTCCAGGAACACCGGCGGTTTGGAGCCTTCCGTATCGAGGCAAGGTTGCTATGGCCGGTCTCATCATTGCCGAGTCGGCGATCTTCACGATTTTCGTTGTCGCCTATCTCTTCTACGTTGGGAAGAGCCTCACAGGGCCGACCCCGCAGGAAGTGCTTGAGGCGCCAATCTTCTTTACCATCTGCCTGCTGTCCAGCAGTCTTACCATCCACTTTGCAGGAAAGTCGCTGGAACGCGGTAAGCATGGGGCGTTTCTGATTTTGTGGTCGCTCACGATTCTTCTCGGCGGCCTCTTTCTATATGGCACCGGGCGCGAATGGCGCCGGCTGATTTACGAACGCGGGCTGACCATCTCTACGAATCTTTTCGGAACGACCTATTACTCGCTGGTTGGCCTGCATGCGTTTCACGTCACCGCAGGCCTGTTCATGCTCAGCATGGTGCTGATTTTCGGCTTGGCTGGCCGTGTCGGTGCGGATCAGTTTCGTCGCGTTGACGTGCTCGCTTTGTATTGGCATTTTGTCGATACCGTGTGGGTCGTGGTTTTCACCGTGGTGTACATAGTTGGTCGCTGAGGAAAATAGATGGCAACGCTGCTGACGGCGGAACAACTCGACCAAAGCTCTCGGGCCCCACGCGAGATTGAAATGCCCGCACCCACAGCGTGGCCTTTTGTTTTGGCTGTTGGTGTTACTTTGTTGTTCACAGGCCTCCTCACCAGCCTTTCTGTGACTATCCTCGGCGCCGTTTTGGCTGTGGCCGGATGCGTCGGCTGGTTCCGTGAGGTATTCCCTCGCCAGCACGAGACTCCTGTGCTGGTGGTTCCAGAGGAGCTTAGCGTGTCAACCGAGCGCCGGGTGGTTGACCGGCTTCCGGTCGCGGCAGATCAGTTACGCGCCTGGCTTCCCGTTCAGACGTATCCGGTCTCCGCTGGCCTGAAAGGCGGATTGGCTGGCAGCGTGGCGATGGCAGTCCTCGCCTGTACCTATGGCGTGCTGAAGGCCGGGAGCATTTGGTATCCCATCAATCTTCTTGCCGCCTCGGTTTACGCGCAATCAATGAAACTGGGCCCAGCGCAACTTTATTCGTTTCATGCCGAGAGCTTCGCCATCGCCTTGGGTCTGCACGCGTTCGTCTCTACAGTCGTTGGTTTGCTCTATGGCGCGATGCTTCCCATGTTCGCTCGTCGGCCCATCGTGCTCGGAGGACTGATCGCGCCGGTGCTGTGGTCGGGTCTGATTTACACGATGCTCGGCCTGCTCAATCCGCTGCTTGCGAGCCACATCGACTGGTACTGGTTTGTCGCCTCGCAAGTGGGTTTCGGTCTCGTCGCAGGCTTGGTTGTTGTCCGTCAGTCGCGCATGCTCACGCGCGAGAACTTGCCTTTTGCAATGCGCGCAGGCGTTGAGGCACCAGGAATAATTCGACCACGCGGAGAGGAACGCCCGTGAGTCCATTTCGATATCTGTGTGCATTGGGGGCGCTGGGCATGATGCTGCTTTCGGGCTGCAGCTCTCCGCCCGGCCAGCCACGCAAAGCCTCAGAGATTCTTGCGCCGAGCGAAGTCATGGAATTTAGAACGCTGTACGCGGAAAACTGCGCGGGTTGCCATGGTACAGAAGGCAGAGGAGGAGCGGCGATCGCGCTGGCTGATCCGGTTTATCTCGCGATCGCAGACGATACCGCGCTGCGCAAGGTCATCGCGAACGGCGTACGCGGCACTTCGATGCCCGCCTTCGCTCAAAGTGCTGGCGGAATGCTTACGGACAAGCAGATCGACGTGATCACCCGTGAAATACGATCGCGCTGGAGCAGGCCGGGAATTCTCGATGGAGCCAATCCGCCTGCCTATGCTGCCAAGTCTGCCGGCAGCGTTCAGCATGGCGAGGTTGTTTATGGAACTTATTGTGCATCGTGCCACGGCCCACAAGGCCAAGGTGGGCCGAAGGGCAGCGCCATCAGCAACGATTCATTTCTCGCGTTGGTCAGCGATCAGGGGCTACGCACGATTGTTATCACTGGCCGTCGCGAACTGGGCGCGCCCGACTGGCGTGGGAACGTGCCCGGGAAGCCAATGTCGGACCAGGAAATTACCGACGTAGTTGCCTGGCTGGCGTCGCGCCGGGTCCAAAGCCCCGGTCAACCTTATTCCGCCGCGAATAACGCGCAACACTAGGACTTAGAACAATGGCTACCAAACCTACACTTGCCCCGTCGACTGATGCAACGATTTCTCGGCGCGGGTTCTTCATGAAGTTAGGAATTTTATTCAATGGTCTTGCTGCGAGCGTCCTGGCCGTACCGATTGTGGGATTCCTTTTCTCCTCGATCACTCGCGGGCGAGCCAACGGCTACCTCTCGTGGGTCCCGCTCGGTAAGGTCAGCGAATTTCCCGAAGGCGAGACTCGACTAGCTACTTTTCGTAACCCGTACGTGATGCCAACCGATGGCAAAACCGCCGACACGGCCTGCTGGGTACGGCGCATCGCGGCAGAACAATTCCAGGTCTTTGCAGTCAACTGCGCGCATCTGGGCTGCCCCGTCCGCTGGTTTCCGCAATCCGGTCTGTTCATGTGTCCCTGCCACGGGGGAGCCTACTACCGCGATGGCTCGCGCGCGTCGGGGCCGCCGGAACGCGGACTTTTTGAATACCCATATAAAGTTGAGAACGGCCTGGTGACGATTCAGGCTGGTGAGTTGCCCACGCCGGGGGCAGCAATTGTAGCTCTCACCGGAGAGAAACCGCCATGTGCATCATGATTCGCCAAATTGGGGAATGGTTTGACCGCCGCTTGCAGCTTGCGGCGCCGGTCCGCGAAATGGCCGAACATCCCGTGCCGCGGAACACCGCCAGTTGGTGGTATGTGTTTGGCAGCGCGGCCTTGACGGTGTTCGTGCTGCAAATTGTGACTGGAATTCTGCTCGCGCTGGTTTATGTGCCCTCGGGCGCGGAAGCGTGGAGCAGCCTGCAATCCCTGAACCACGCTGTGACGCTTGGCTGGTTCATTCGCGCGATGCACGGGTGGGGTTCGAATTTCATGGTCGCCATCGTCATGATCCATATGGTCCAGGTGTTCCTTTTTGGCGCGTATAAGTTTCCTCGCGAACTTACTTGGATCGTAGGCGTCTTTCTTCTGCTGATGACGCTGGGCATGGCTTTCAGTGGGCAAGTGCTGCGCTTCGATCAGGATGCCTATTGGGGACTGGGAATCGGAGCGTCAATCGCGAGCCGCGTTCCTATCCTAGGTCCTGCGATTGTAAAGTTGATGCTAGGAGGGCCGATCATCGCGGGTGCGACTCTGTCACGATTCTTCACTCTGCATGTGTTCGTGATCCCGGGATTGCTGATTGGCTTCGTCTGCCTCCACTTGTTGATGGTGCTGAAGCTGGGCATCAATGAATGGCCGATGCCGGGGCGCGTCGTGAAACGAGCGACGTACATAAACGACTACCACGAGCTGACAAAGAAAGATGGCGCGCCGTTCGTTCCCTATGCCGTGTGGAAAGATATGTTCTTCGCGGCGTTCATAATCCTGGCTGTTGCCGCATGTGCGTTCTACTTTGGTCCATTTGGGCCGACCGGCAGGCCCGATCCAACCATCATCCAGACCGTTCCCAAACCGGATTACTTTTTCCTCTGGCTCTATGCTTTGCTGTCGCTGCTTCCGCCGTCGCTCGAGACACCGGCACTTCTGATCGGACCAGTAGTGGTGATTGCCGGACTCCTTCTTCTTCCGTTTCTTTCCGGCGAAGGTGAAAAGAGTTGGAAGCGACGGCCGATCGCAGTTTTGACCGTGCTGTTGATCGCGATCACGCTCGGGACGTTTACTCATCTCGCGGGATACACACCCTGGAGTCCGCACATGAACGCGTGGAGCGGTGATCCAGTGCCGGATCGATATATCCATCACTCAACCGCTCTTGAGCGGCAAGGCGCGCTCGTCTTTCAGGTGAAGCAGTGCCGTAATTGCCATTCGCTTGGGGAAAGGGGCGGACAGAGAGGTCCCTCCCTGGACACGGTTGCGGTGCGGCTCACGCAGGACCAGCTTATCCGGCAGGTAATTCAAGGCGGCGGCAACATGCCGGCGTACGGAAAGAACTTAAGTCCAGCGGAGACAACGGCGCTTGTTGCGTTTCTCGAGTCTCTGCATCCGAAGGGGCAAGCGCCCGCGCGCGATGCTTCACGCGATGTGGCGCTCAGCGATGAGAAACAAGCAGGTGCGAAACCGTAGGAGAATGGTCCCCATGCCACACTCTCATCACGGTGTATTGGGATCGGCCGGGTCGGTGTTGCTCACTATAGTCTTCGTTATTACCGCGATGGTGTACCTGCGCGGATGGTTTCAGCTCCGGCGGGCTCTATTCATCGTGATTAGCCTTTGGCCTTCGATTAGTTTTGTAGCCGGCCTGTTCTTGATCTGGATCGCGGTAGCGTCGCCGATTGCCGCACTCGATCATGAATTGCTGACTGTTCACATGCTCCAACATCTTCTGCTGATGACGTTGGCTCCCCCACTAATCTGGCTGGGGAATCCCATAAAGTTCTTACTCTACGGATTGCCACCCCCATTTGTGTACCGTTTCATTGCTCCAGCTTCCTGTCGGCCCTGGGTGAAGAGGGTTGGTAGTGCTCTCGGGAACTCTAAGTTTTGCTGGCTCGCAGCCGCTGCCGTATTGGTGGTTTGGCACATCCCGGCAGTCTTTGCTGTCGGCATGCATTCAGAAGCGTGGCACCTGATTGAGCAAGGATCGTTTCTCGCGACGGGGCTTCTGTTCTGGTGGCCCGTGGTTCAGCCTTGGCCGAGCATATCGACTCCAGACCTATCGATCATTTTGTATTTGTTCCTTGCCACTATACCTTGCGATATCCTCTCGGGATTTCTTGTCTTTTGCGATCGTGTAGTCTATCCGGCTTACCTGTCGTCATCACATCTGTTTGGCGTTTTGGCGCTCGGGGATCAGCAGTTCGCGGCTGCGTTGATGTGGACATGCGTCACGGTTGTTTATCTCATTGGCGGCGCGGTTGTCACCATGCACTTGCTCTCACCGCGGATTTCGCCTGACCACATCATGGTGCAAGGAGAATTGTGGGGCAGTGCATTGCCGCGAACAGCTCATAGTCTGGAGGCGGTCCAGCATGGCGACTGAGCCCATTCTTGCGTCTCTCGATGTGCCCTTGACGCTGAGCCGTCGGCCTCGAAGCTCGCGAGTTTTGTCCGACTACTGGGCCCTGACCAAGCCCGAAGTCAATTTCCTGATCGTGATCACAACGTTTGCCGGCTTCTACTTGGGTTGTGCTGTTCCGTTGCGAGATTTTCCGTTTTTGCTGTTGACCAATACCGTGTTGGGCACATTGCTCGTCGCCAGCGGGACCGGAACGCTGAATCAATATATTGAGCGCCGCTTCGATGCCCAAATGCGCCGGACAGCCCGGCGGCCGTTGGCGGCCGGGCGGCTCAAGCCATCCGCAGTGCTATGGTTCGGTATCGCATTGTCCCTGATGGGCGGCCTTTACCTGGCTGTGGCGGTCAATGAGATTGCGAGCGTGCTCGCAATGGGAACGTTGTTGTCTTATCTGTTTCTCTACACTCCACTGAAAAGAAAAACATCGCTATGTACGGTAGTCGGTGCATTTCCGGGCGCGATGCCCCCGCTGATCGGTTGGGCAGCAGCCTCCGGCAAGTTGAGCGTCGAGGCATGGACACTATATGCGGTTCTTTTCTTGTGGCAGTTTCCGCACTTCATGGCCATCGCCTGGATGTACCGCGAGGACTACGCTCGCGCCGGCTACAGGGTGCTGCCATATGACGACCGGGCAAGAGCGCGTTTTGTAAGCTGGCAAACTCTTTTGCCGCTCTTAACTTTGGTGCCTGTTGGTCTTCTGCCAATGCTGCCAGGGCGTTCGAGCACATTCTATTTCATCGGAGCCCTGTTCCTCAGCTCTGGTTTCCTTTATTGCGGAGTCCAGTTCGTGGTTCGCAGATCCAATTCTGCCGCGCGCCGGCTGCTGGCGGCATCCATTATTTATCTTCCGTTGCTGTTCATACTCATGATCGTTTTAAGAAGCTAGCGGTAATCCAACTGTGGCCAACACTCCTGACATCAATCGGCAGCTCCGTGAATGGGTTATTGCCAAAGATAATCCTCCTTCTGTAGCGCACGTAGCTCTGACTGCGACAGCTGCAGTTGTGTCTTTCTTGATTGCCCGGCTGTTCCGTTTGCCCGAAGCCTACTGGGCTCCGATATCCACCCTCATGGTCATGCAGTTGACACTAAGTGCTGCATTGCCAGTCGCCGTGCAGTATATCGCTGGAACAGCAATAGGAGCCGCGACTGGCGCAGTCGCCGACATCTACTTCCACGGAAGCGTGCGAGCGTTCGGCGCAGCCGTTGTTCTTGTCGGACTGCTGTTCGTTGCGTTGCGGGTGGAGAGGAGCGCCTTTCGATATGCAAGTACAACCCTTGTGATCGTTATGCTGGTGACCCGATCCACAAGCGGCCGGCTGGTCGCGCTTCATCGATTTTTCGAAGTTACGATAGGCATTGCGGTTGGTCTTGTGCTCTTCGCCATCTGGCAAAAGATCCTATGGCAAGCGCAATAGTGTAACTGCCGCGGATGGTTTTACCGATATCATGATCGGTGGCGCCATATTGCCATCGCTGCTGCACCAGGATCCCCGCTACTTTTATCGGGGGACGGGCACAAATAGTTCTAGAATTCGACATGCTGTGCTGAGCCCTTTTGTCAGCAGGAACGACAACGGGAGTTGGGGACCGAACTACTCCACCGTGGGCGGAGTTCTGGCGTCCTCAGCCCTCGCAACCTGTATTATCCGCGTGCGAATCGCGGGGCAGGACTGGTGTTCGGGAATTTTGCGATCGGCAGGCTGAACGCATCGGCGGCAGTCTGGCTCAGGAGTTCCTGTTAGGGAGGTTTACAAAACGCGGAGGTCACGAAAGACTGCACCTCCTTTTGATGTCCGACTTACTGCTGTCCCATCCCTGCAGAATGAGGTGCAGTCAGGTGGTTTTGTATGTGCAAGTGAGATCGAAACAAATGGGGTTAGTCTGGAGCCGAGTTGACATCATGAGCAATTCATGTTCGAAATTAGACCCACTCCGATGAGCTTTGAACCGATTGAGAACTACGGTGTGATTGGCAACATGCGGTCGATTGCTCTCGTGGGTGTAAACGGTTCAATCGACTTTCTCTGCTACCCAAATTTCGATTCTCCCACCGTGTTTGCAGCGCTGCTCGATGATGAGAGAGGTGGCTGTTTTCAGATTCAGCCGCTACTCAAAAAAAAGCGAGTACGGCAGCTGTACTTGCCAGACACGAACATTCTGCTTACGCGATTTCTTGCGGACGAAGGTGTGGCCGAGCTGACCGACTACATGCCTATTGGGACCGACGGGGAGCAGCCGAATGAGATTATCCGCACCGTGGCCGTTATCAGGGGTGAAGTCGATTTCAACATGCGCTGCAGACCCCGATTTGACTACTCAAGGTGTGGGTACACTGTGGACATCGAAGGGAGGTGTGCGATTTTTTCGCCAGCGAGCGATACTTGCCCGCCGATGGCGCTGTACTCGGCCATTCCCCTCCAACAACACTCCGAAGATATAACTTCGCAGTTCACCCTCCGAGCCGGCGAGAGGGTGACCTTTGTCTTCGGTGGAGTTCGCCCCCAAGGGCAGCAACCCGAGATGGAGTTCATAGAGCAGCGCTTCCATGAGACAGCACGTTTCTGGAAGGGCTGGATCGCGAAATCAAAGTACAAAGGCCGGTGGCGCGAGATGGTCAACCGCTCGGCCCTGATGTTGAAATTGCTGATCAGCCGGGAGCATGGATCGCTCATTGCAGCGCCGACATTTTCTCTGCCAGAACAAATTGGCGGAGTGCGCAATTGGGACTATCGCTTCACGTGGTTGCGAGATGCCACATTCACGCTTTATGCGCTGATCCGCCTGGGTTTTGTTGAAGAAGCTGAAGCGTTCATTGACTGGCTGAAGGGACGGCTCAGTGACGATGCGGAGCGGGGACCGTTACAGGTGATGTATGGAATTGACGGCAGGCAGAAGCTTGATGAGCTGACGCTGGATCATCTGCAGGGCTATGAACATTCGAAGCCCGTGCGTATCGGAAACGCGGCCTATCAGCAGTTGCAGCTGGACATTTATGGCGAAATGATGGATTCCATCTATCTCGCAAACAAGTATGGGGACCCAATTTCCTATGCCGGGTGGCAGGAAGTTCAGCGCGTGCTGGAGTGGCTGGGCAAGAACTGGCAACGGCCCGACGAAGGTATATGGGAGGTCCGTGGCGGCGGCCGAGAATTCCTGCACTCGCGCGTGATGTGCTGGGTGGCTTTCGATCGAGCACTGCGCCTTGCCCAGAAACGCTCGCTTTCGGGGCCTCTCGATTCCTGGCAACGCACCCGCGACGCGATACGAGAGGACATTTTCACGAACTTCTGGGATGAGGAACTGCAATCGTTTGTGCAGTCGAAGGGGACAAAGGACT
This sequence comes from Terriglobales bacterium, assembly GCA_035512155.1. Classification (GTDB taxonomy): domain Bacteria; phylum Acidobacteriota; class Terriglobia; order Terriglobales; family Acidobacteriaceae; genus JABCYV01. The sequence continues at coordinate 8,967 of DATKEN010000049.1, forward strand.
TGGACGCGTCCGCGCTGCTGATGCCGCTCATGCGGTTCATCAGCCCGGTCGATCCGATGTGGCGCTCGACCATGAAAGCGATCGAAGCACGGTTAGTCGAGGATACCCTTGTCCGTCGGTACGAAGCGGAACGCACGCACGTGGACGGGCTTCCTGGCGGAGAGGGTAGCTTTACTGCATGCTCGTTTTGGTACATCGAATGCCTGGCGCGTGCGGGGGAGTTAGAAAAGGCTCAACTGTTGTTTGAGAAACTTTTGGGATATGCCAACCATCTTGGGCTTTACGCGGAGCAAATTGGTCCAAGGGGACAGCACCTCGGCAACTTCCCACAGGCGTTCACACATCTGGCGCTGATCAGCACCGCAACCTATCTCGACAGGGTCCTTTCCGGCAAGGACGAGTCAGTGTGGCGCTAACATTTTTGTATCTACAGCACTTATGATTTTTAGCAGGAGGAGGCAATGCCAGAAACCCCGGTGCCAGCATATATCGCCAGCCACATTCACTGCGTTTCCTTAAATTCAATCTGGACAATGGCACCCAACTAGCTGTGGTCGACCACCCGGGAAGTTGGCAGACCGAACCGGCAACAATTGTCTATGTGAATCCACTCCTTCACATCCGCGGATCGTGCCGAGATACAACCACTAGACACGTCGGCTTTGAGCAACGCTGCGTAGCCGATACCGCAGGCAAATCGACTTTCATGCCTGGTCTTTGCCAAGGTACAGAATGAACTCATTGCTCCCATCCTCCGCCCAGGGCTTTGTAGAGTTCCACGAGGGCCAACAGTTCATTGAGTTGGGCCTGTACCAGGGCGAGTTCGGCGGAGAAATAGTTGGTGTCGTTGGTGAGCACCTCGAGATAACTGGCAACACCACCGCTGTACCGCATGTTCGAGAGGCGTGTTGCGTCCTGGGCGGAAGCAACCAGAAGTTCTTGTTGCTGGCGAAACTCCTGGGTCTTGCGGTAAGCCACCAGGGAATCGGAAACCTCCCGAAACGCATTCTGGATCGTCTGTTCATACCGGAGGAGAAACTCTTGCTGCTGGGCTTGCGTCAGGCGGACGTTCGATCGCAGCTTCCCTGCAGTGAAGATCGGTTGCGTGAGCGCTCCGCCAAAGTTCCACAGTCCCGCGGGGCCACTGAATAAACTGGTCAGCGCGGAACTCTGATATCCCGCCGTCGCTGTAAGTGAAATCTGGGGGAAATACGCGGCCCGCGCGACTCCGATTTGAGCGTTGGCGGAGATCAACTGTTCTTCGGCCTGGCGGATGTCTGGCCGCCGCTCCAGCAAAGAAGAGGGAAGCCCGGCCGGCACGGTGGGAGGATGTTCTTGTTCCGTTAGTTTCCGTCCTCGTGGGACAGCCGCTGGGTTATTCCCAAGCAGAGTACTGATGAAGTTTTCCTCTTGCTCAATCTGTTGTTCAAGGCTCGGGACCTCTGAAGCTGCGGTAAAAACCAGCTGTTCTGCCTGGCGAACATCGAGCATGGAGGTTGAGCCGCCTTGAGCCAGGAGGCTAGTCAGTCGCAGGGAATCCCGGCGTGATGCCAGTGTCCGCTGGGAAATCTCAAGCTGTAAGTCAAGCGCACGAAGCTGGAAGTAGCCCCCAGCCAGATTTGCTATCAAGGCGGTGATGACCTCCCGCCGAGCCCACTCGCTGGCCAGCAGGTCAGCACGGGCTGCTTCGGTTGCGCGGCGGTACTTGCCCCAGAAGTCCAAGTCCCACGCGAGGCTCCCACCCACCTGGTTGGCACTGGTTTCGAACGCAGGTAAAAATTTTGATTGCGCGCTGCGCTCATTGGCAGCTGCCACATTAGCTGCAATGGTGGGAAACTGATTGGCGCGCGTGATGCCCAACTGTGCCTGGGCTTGCAGAATGCGGGCAGCGGCAATGCGGACGTCATAGTTCTGTTGCAGAGCAGTCTTAACCAGCTCCCTTAGTTGTCCATCCTGGAAGACCTCCCACCACTTCTGGTCGGCAAGGGATTGGGCTCCGCCCTTGCCTGCTTCCTCGAGTGTGGCACCGCGATATTCAGGAGGAACGTTGACCGGCGGCCTTCTGTAATTTGGCCCGACGGCGCAGCCGCAGGCGAATCCCAGAACTGCCAGTCCGAGGATCAGAAAAGAGGCCTGCTTCCTCATCTCAGTCGTCTCCCGCTTCCCGATTTTGTGCGGGGAGAGGCATCGTGGTTGCAGGAGATAGCTTCTTGCTCTCCGCCTGGGAGAATTTTTCCACGACACAAAACACTGCTGGCACAAAGAAAATCCCCAGCGCGCTCGCCGCCAGCATCCCGCCAATCACGGTCGTGCCCATGATTTGCCTGGCTACAGATCCCGCACCAGTGGCGGTCCATAGCGGGATGCACCCAAAAATGAAAGCAAAGGAAGTCATCAAGATGGGTCGGAGGCGAAGCCTGGCTCCCGCGAGGGCTGCATCCACGAGAGACTTACCTTTTTCGTACTCGTCTTTAGCGAATTCCACAATCAGGATGGCATTCTTCGCAGCCAAGCCGATCAGCATCACCAGGCCAATTTGGGAGTAGACGTCGCTCTCGATTTGCACCATGAAAGGCGGATAGAACTCACTGATCAGCGCTCGTCGAAGCCACAGAACCGCGAAAGCACCGAACACCGCGACCGGAGTGCTTAACAGTACGCTAAAGGGCAGCGTCCAACTTTCGTATAATGCTGCGAGAATCAGGAAAACGAACAACAGCGACAATCCGAAGATCACCGACGGCGGCACTCCCTCCTGCGCCTTCTTTTCCTGAAATGAGATTCCTAAGTAGTCATAGCCCATCTCCGCCGGCATGGTCTGAGCGAAGACTTGCTCCAGGGCAGCCGTCGCCTGATTTGAACTGTAGCCCGGCGCGGCGCTGCCGTTGATTTGTGCACAGCGAAAGAGGTTATAGCGCATCGTGAATTCAGGACCTGGGCGCGCTTCAAATCTGGTGAGCGCCGACAGTGGCACCATCCCGCCATTTTGATTCCTGACGTAAAATTGCCCTACATTCTCCGCCCTCGTGCGGTACTCGCCCTCGGCCTCGATGTAGACCTGCCACTGCCGGCCAAAACGATTGAAATAGTTTATGAACAATCCGCCCATAAAAGCCTGAATGGTCTGGTACACGTCGGCGATGGCCACTCCCTGTTTGATCACCTTGTCGCGATCCACGTCGATGAATTGCTGCGGAACACTTCCTAGAAAAGTAGTACTTAAGCTGGCTATCTCCGGGCGGTTGCGGGCCGCAGCCATGAACCTGTTCAGGTTTGAATTCAGGAATTCGACGTCCTTGCCGGCACGATCCTCAAGAACGAAGGTGAATCCGCCCGAGGTACCAACGCCGGGGATGGCAGGGGGTGAAAAGTCGAAAGCAATTCCTTCCGGAAGCTGGCTGAGTTCGCGATTCAAGGTCGCTTTGATGACCTGGAACTGCTCCGCCCGTGTCTTGCGGTCGTCCCACGGTTTGAGCGTGACAAAGAAAAACCCGTTGTAAGTGGTGCGCGTGAAGCTGAGCAGACTGAAGCCGACGACGGTGGTCGTGGATTGCACGCCCGGTGTATGCGCCAAAATGTTCTCAATCTTTTGCGCCACCTGGTCTGTGCGCTCGAGAGAAGCCGCGCTGGGAAGCTGCAGATTGACATAGAGGTATCCCTGATCTTCATCGGGAAGAAAGCTCGATGGGACTCTGTTGCTGAAAAAAGCGGCTCCCACTCCGAACATTGCAAGCACGATCAGCGTCAGTGCGGTTTTACGAATGAGCGCTCCACAGATTCTCACGTAGCCGTTGGTGGCCCGCTCAAACATGCGATTAAACCAATCAAAGAACCTTCTCAACAAGCCCCCGCGCTTCTCTCTGGGCCGTAGCAGAAGTGCAGCCAGAGCCGGACTGAGCGTAAGAGCGTTGAACGCTGAGATCAGCACCGATATAGCAATGGTTATCGCGAACTGCTGATATAACCTGCCGGTAATTCCTGGTATGAAACCGGTAGGCACAAATACCGCCGAAAGCACGAGGGCAATGCCTACCAGGGGCCCGGAGATCTCTTGCATTGCTTTCAAGGCTGCGGCTTTCGGAGTCATCCCTTCTTCGATGTGACGTTCCACCGCCTCCACCACGACTATGGCATCGTCCACCACCAAGCCGATCGCCAGTACCAGACCAAAGAGAGAGAGCGTGTTGATCGAAAAACCAAACAGCGGGAAGAAGATAAACGCGCCTATCAGCGACACGGGTACGGCCAAGAGCGGAATCAGAGTGGCTCGCCATCCTTGAAGGAAGAGATAGACGACAAGAATCACCAAGGCGATGGCAATCACCAGGGTAAGGATGATTTCCCTTATTCCTTGAACAACGGACAGCGTGGTGTCGAGCGCGACCGCATAATCCATATCCGACGGAAAGCGGGTCTTCAGCTCTTCCATCAGTTTCGTCACGCCGTTTGCAGCGTCCACGGCATTCGACCCAGGAAGTTGATAAACGGCAACCACGGCGCTCGGTTTGCCATTTAAGCGGCCCGCCACCGAGTAGTCTTGCGCTCCGAGTTCGATACGAGCGACGTCTTTCACACGCACGACGCCGCCCTCGGACGACTCACGAACCACAATTTCCCCGAATTCTTCCGGCGAAACCAGGCGGCCTTGAGCGCGAACCGCATAAGCAAACTGTTGTCCCGACGGGATCGGTTCCCCACCTATTTTGCCGGCAGGGTTCACGGTATTCTGCGTTTGAACCGCCCTGACGATTTCAGGAACGGTGATCCCCAATTTGGCAAGCTGATCCGGCTTAACCCACATCCGCATTGCGTACTGTCCAGCTCCGAATACTTGCACCTGACCAATGCCAGGGGAGCGGGTGATGGAATCAACCAGGTTGATATATGCGTAATTCGCGAGGAACTTTGCGTCGTAGCTGCCGTGCGGCGAATACACTGCGATCAGCATGAGCGGCGCGGTGACCGACTTTCGTACCGAGATTCCGTAATTGGTAACGTCGGTGGGAAGCTGCGATGCGGCTTGCGTCTCTCTGGACTGGGCGAGAATCAGATCGTTATTGGGATCGGTTTTGATGTCGAAGTCCACCACTAGAATGGTCTGCGAGTTCCCGGTCGCATTGGTTGAATACATGTAGTTCATGTTGTCCACTCCGCTCATTTGCTGTTCGATAGGAGTGGCAACCGCTTGCTCCAGAGTTTGGGCGTCCGCGCCAACATACGTGGCAAGTATCTGAACTTCCGGGGGCGCGATGTTAGGAAACTGGGCGATCGGCAAACCGGCGATCGTTACTGCACCGACAATCACGGTGACGATTGCAATCACCATGGCGACGATAGGACGATTGATGAAAAATTTGGACATGACTCAATTGCCTGCCCCAGAAGCAGTCGAGGAAGTGACCTTGACCGGCATGCCGTCCCTGACCTTTTGCACGCCTTCCACCACAACTCGCTCGCCCGCTTTGAGGCCTTGCTCAATAATCCACATGGACCCGGTCTGCTCTCCCACTTGGACTGTTCGCACGCTAACTTTGTCGTCCGTGCCGACAACAGCCACCTGGTACATGCCCTGGAGTTCCGTGACCGCTTTCTGCGGTACCAACAGCGCCGCCGGCCTGATGTAGCTGACGAAGCGCACACGGCCGTATTGACCAGGCCGAAGCACATTGTCGGGATTAGGAAACAATCCGGCTAGGCGGATGGCTCCCGTCTGCACATCAACTTGACGGTCGGCAGCAAAGAATCTCCCTTTTTTCGGATATGTCGATCCATCGCCCAGAATAAGTTCCAATACCAGCTGTTTTTCAATTTGCTCTCGCGCCGCCACGGTTGGATTTCGCTGAATGAAGGCAAGATATTGCTGTTCACTTACAACGAAATAAGCTTTGATCGGATCGAGCTGTGACACTGTTGTGAGAACAGTCTGTGGGCCGACCAGATTTCCAACCTGGCCAGTGGCGATACCAGCAACTCCGTCGATAAGCGAACGGACGTTTGTGAACTCCAGATTGATTTCGGCCTGTTCAATAGCCGCCTTATCGGCCTGAACCGTTGCTTTAGCAGCTAAGTTCGCCTGTATGTCATTATCAAGTTGGCTCTGCGCGATTGCTTTTTCTTTTGCTAACGGAGTATCGCGTTGCACGTCCAACTGTGTCTTCCCCTGCTGTGCCTCAGCTTGCGCGAGCTGTGCCTTTGCTTGATCAAGTATTGCTTGAAAAGGCCGTGGATCGATTTTGAAAAGCACATCGTTCTTGCGAACCAACGCGCCTTCCCGGTAATTCTGACTAATGAGGTAGCCCGAGACTTGCGGCTGAATTATCGCGTTTACATACCCATCGAGGGTTGCAATCCATTCGGCGTAGACCGGGACGTCTCGTTGCGTGACCTGAGCAACCTGGACGTTTGGCGGAGGAGCAGCCGCTGCCGAAACCTTCTTGTTTCCACATCCAGTTGACAATACAAGGGTAGAAGCAAGGCAACCGAGAACACACAGCGTTGCGGCGAAGTTCCAGCAGCCGTCGGAAGAACCGTTGCTGATCTTGGCGCCACCGCCGCGTTTTGAGGATCTGACTCTCGACCTTGAACCGTGCCATCGACCCCACATAGCCCCTCCTTCCGGTTGGTGCATCTTGTGGTCTGGGAGCAGCTCAAGTGGATGGAAACGACCCGGACTCCTCACCGTGTCCACGAATGCTTGCAGTGAGTTCCTGAGCAACTCGCGGTCATTCTACTCCCAAACAGCCGGGCTGCCACTCGCCAGATGGCTAGGTTAAGAAGAACCACGAATCACAAATCTTGACGGCCTGAATTTCAACTCTTGAAACCGGCCATCGGACGGCGTCTTGGCGAGAAAAGGACTTCCCACGACTGGTATGTGTCACACTAACAGATGAACGATCTTTCCAATATATCGTGACTCTTAATTCTGACAAGCAGATTGAAGGTCCTCCCGACTTTAATGTTTCGGACCACGTGCTCCCTGTAAAGCTGACTGGTGCGACTGAGATGGGCGGACTCTTTGGACTGAGATTCGGGTAAGTGACGCGTTGACACGGGGTTCCAATCGGAAGTCCGCCATCCCGTGGGTCGGCGCATTTACAAGCTCTGCGCGGGACGCCCCACAGCCACGGGAGATGTCCCAGTGGCCAGTTCGTTTGAGTAGTGATTGCAGCGCTTGCAAGTTGTTGAAAAATGTGGCGGAGAGAGTGGGATTCTCTTCGCCCTCTTTTCGTAAATTGCGGCGATATCTAGACTTCGACGATATTAGCCTGTATTCATGCGTGTTTCAAGCAGATTCGCAATCGACGTTTCGTGTACTCCCGAGCACTCCCGGGTACTCTCAGCATCACGAAAAACGCGAAGAATCAGTATCAGTAGTATCACCCAGACAGCTCACGACGTGAAGTAATCAAGATACTCCCGCCGTTTCCCATCGTGCCGGAAAGCCCCAATAGCGAGTCGGGCGGACTGACGGCCGATCAGCCGACCATTCGTTTGCGCCGCGACAAGTCCGCTCGCCGTCACATTGCCGTGCGCCGATTGTGTGCCTGATTTCAAGGAGAGCCAATCCTGCCGAAGCCCTGTCGATCATGGATGATAAAGGACGTTCACATCAACAGTCCCAAGCCCCTTCTTAAGGCGATCGAATTCCGTGTCGACGCGGCTCATTCGCGCGGTGCTTCCGCGCTTATGGATATTTGGAGGCGGTTGTGGCTGAAAAAGTTCGGGAAACCGCTATCGAGCGCGAAGTTGGCGATAGCGTCCTTTATCATTCAATACTGAGGTTGGCAAGCCCGCATCAGGTTTTGAGGAGATTTGTCCGAGATGCCGGCAGCGTTAATCAGGCACTCAGTCCATTTGGCCTGATGATCACGGTTGACAGGGCAGCGCGCTTGCCGGAGACGACGGAGATTCGCTCCTCGCTGCCGGCGAGCAAATCCATCCAATCGCAGATCGCCGCTGTGTCGTCCGTGCGCTCACTCCTTCGCCCTCACTGCTTTGCGGAACTCGCCGCCGTAGGGTGCGGCTCGCCGAAATAGGGAAAATCCGGGCGCATCAGCCGCATATCGGGCGCCACCCCATCGCCGAGGGCCGTGTTCGTGACCAGCGTGAGAATCACGTC
>DATKEN010000050.1:0-7932 GCA_035512155.1 Terriglobales bacterium
CAGATCGTTGGCCTGAGCCAATGGCTAGCGAGTCCCTCGCATCCCTCACTCGCAACACGCCAGAGCTGGCTCGTGGACCGGCTGTTTTCAATGACGCCGGGAGTGGCGCATACGATCGTGAACCCGGGCTTCTTCGCTGACGCTTACCTGGTGACGATTGGTTTGGCCGCGCATTTCGGCGTGTTTCCCTGGATGTACGGAGACAGCCGCAACGCGCCACCCTCGAACGAGGACATCGCGCGAGTCGCCGTCGGAGCCCTGATGAATCCGGCGCGACACGCCGGACAGCGCTATCGTCCCACCGGACCGGAACTGCTTGGCGCGGACGACATGGCCCAGGCAATCGGCAGAGCGGTTGGTCGATCGGTCAGGGTTGTGCCGACGCCGACGTGGCTGTTCATGAAGGCTGCCAGAATGGCCGGCATATCCATCGATCTGATGAGCAATGTCCGGTACTACATCGACGATCACAAGCGTGGTGGCTTTGAACTGGGCGCACCCACGACCGATGTGCTCAATGTGACCGGGCGCTCCCCAGAGGACTTCGAGACCATCGCTCGGCGTTATGCTGCGCAGCCCCGCAACCAACGCACGATTGGCAACTGGGTTCACGAGTTCGCAGAGTTCATGATCTCCCCTGTCAGCCCTGGCTTCAATTTCGATCGTTACGACGGTGAGCTGCGCCGCCCATTCCCATTTGAGCCGCAGTCCGCCCCCGAGTCCAAAGTCTGGCGGCGTGAGCACAATGTCACCGACCCTGCGAAGCTGGCAGCGTCGCTCCACAACAAGGCCACTTCTGCCACCAGCCGCCCTAAATGGTTGGAATCACAATAGGAGGAATTATGCAAACGCAACTCGCTTTTTTCGTAAGCATTGCATTCAGCTTGATCGCCTGGGGAATCGTCAGCGCCCGATACATCTGGCCGGAACTCCGGCTCCGGCAACGGGCCGATGCGTTGCGGCCTCTGCTTATTCTCCACAGCTTCCGGTACATCGGGTTAGCGTTCCTGGTGCCAGGGGTCGTGTCTCCTGACCTGCCGTCTGCCTTCGCGCATTCAGCGGCGTATGGGGACATCATTGCGGCGATACTCGCCTTGCTTGCGCTAATATCGCTGCCCAGTGCATCCGGCGTTGTCATTGCATGGATCTTCAGTCTCTGGGGTACAGCCGATCTCTTCAATGCTTTCTATCAGGCAAATCACGCCGGGCTCATGGCGGGACAGTTGGGTGCCACATATTTCATTCCGACTTTCATCGTGCCCCTACTGCTGATTACGCACGGACTCGGCTTCCGGATTCTTCTGCAACATAAAAAGGTATCCGCAGTACAGCAAAGCCGGCACGCAGCATAAATTAGTCTGGTTGAGGTGGTTGTCTCGCGGATTTCAACACAAATACACTGCTTGCGAGGAACACAGTGATCGACGGAACGCGCGTCGCGCTGTTCGTGAGTGCCGCGGCCATACTTGCGCTGACTCCCGGCCCAGGCATTCCTTACGTGTTGGGTCGAACTCTACATGGTGGAAGACGAGAAGGTGTCCTGTCTGCCCTCGGGACCTTTGTCGGCGGCTCAGTTCACGTCTTGGCTGCAGGATTGGGACTCTCCGCGATCTTGATGACCTCGGCGCAGTTCATCGGTGGACTGGGCGGGCTTTAACGGCTCGTCTTTATCGGCGGCGAGGCAGATCGGAGTCAGTAAGAGAATGAGAACGGCGGGGACAATCCATTTCACGGTGATCCTCCGCAAGCGATCGGGCGATCGCAGCCCTTCATCATACGGGTGTTCTTACCCGAAGAGCCGGAACAGAAATTACCCAAGAAGTCGCCGCAATCAGTACAGGCCAAGGAAGACGCAGGCGTAGTTGTTCAGCCAGTCAAGGCCGACCACGCCGACCCAGCGAAACTCAACGAACAAGAACTCAAGGCGGCAATCATAGCCGCATGGAAGAAGCACGAAGAACTTGCCAAGCAAGACCTGGCACCAATGCTCTACTGGCTCCGGGACAAGCTCCGCGCGCAAGGTGCTCGCAACGACATTCAATGCTCTAAATTCCATTTCCCCATTGATGTTTACCGACGTGCACACGCCGCCGACACAATGCTGTCCTGGCTAGTGCCTCTGCTATGTTTTGTCGGAGACCCGAGCTTGCCTGAATGAGTTCTAGGCAGGTTTGCTGTTGTCTGTTACCCATTGCCAAGTCCGCTGGCCGCTATCGTTGGCTAAGGACCGGGCCTCTCCATAGCTAGCCAACCGGTGGAGCACGGTTGAGACCGAAGCCAGAGGAACTTTCTGGCGGGCTAGCCAGGCCGGGTTCCTTCGCGCGATTTCCTGGGCCACCTCTTGCGTCAGCAGAGGCCTGTTAGACTCCATCAATATGGTGCGACACGTCGTGGTGAATCCCGGCTGTCGGGAGTCCGAACGGTGATCAATGAGTTCCAGCAGTTCATTGCCAATCACGTCATCACCGAACAGATTTGCCAACCCCAAAATTGTCTGTTTGATGGTGCCAATTCTTTTAATGATCGCTGCGCGCTGCTTTAAAAGCGACTCGAGTTCTTGGTGTGCTCGCCCAATCACCTGTTCAACATGTTCCGCGCCCGAGGTTTGTGTCGACATAGGTTTTTGCACCACGCCTTTTCGGCCTCGCGACAAAATCAAACGCCACAATTTAGGGAGGCTCTTTCGAGCCTCCCTATGACTGCTGTTTTTTGCACGACAGAACTAGAACGTAAATTTAGCAATGATCGCCATCGTACGCGCGTTGCTGGCGAACACCGACTTTGGATTGTTGAAGTTTGCATTCCCAGGCGTCAGATAGTTCAGGTAACCACCGGTAATGGTATTGAAACCAGCCACGTCGTTTACGCCAAGTCCCGTGCCGGGGTTACTGCCCGGAATGTACTGAGCATGGTTGAGGATATTGCCGAACTGCGCACCCAGACGAAACTTGAACCTCTCGGTAATGTTTATGTCCTTATAGGTGCCAAGGTCCAAATCGTTGGTTGGCCTGGTGGCCAGAGTATTGCGGCCGCTGGTGGCCAGCGCACCCGCTCCGGCTACGATGTACTGGGCGCTGGGGTTGTTCGCCAGGTAAGCTACAACATTGCCAGCCGTGTTCGTCAAAGCGGTGACGTCGCTTCCCGTTCCCGGAACTCCACTCGGGTTGAAGACAGCCCGATCACCGGCGCTATCGTGGTTCAAGTTCGCATCCGAGGCGGATTGCACGTCGGCCCATTGCGGAGACTCGTAGGTGTAAATCGGGCTAAACGCCCAGTTCCCTACGATGTTCTTCATGAACCAATTACCACCCTTGAAGAACGGCAGATCGTAAACAGCCGCCAAGGTAAAGCGGTGTGTGCGGGAAAGAGGAGAGACGGATCTGTCGGCGCCGATGTCCTGGAAGTCTTGCGGACGGCGCGGAGTAAGACTGGTAGTGAAGAAATCCGCCGTACTGTTGTCAATCGTGCGGCTGTAGGTGTAGGACGCCTGGAACGTCAAGCCATTGCTGAAGCGTCGCTGGAGCGAAGTCTCCAACCCGTGGTAGTTGGAACTGCCGAGCGGCAAATCAGCGGTGATGTTGCTGGCGAAACCTGCATTGGCATACTGAGGAAGGAAGCTGCTCCTGGATTGTAAGCCGCTTGAGCAGCCACCACTGCCGTCGGGAACGCATAACGCCAGGGGCAGAGCATCGAGTGTGGCCTGCGACGGTGCTTGCAAGTACGTAGGCAGAAAGCCAGTGGTTGCGGTCTCGGGCGTGTTGCTTACCAGCGACTGTCTATTAATTCTGGACTGAACATCCAAGTGTACGCCGCGTGTGCCAACGTAGCGGACCTCAGCGGTGTAACTCTTGCCAAACGAATGCTGGATGCCGAAGTTCCAATTGATCGAATACGGCCATTTGGTTTGTGGTGGGATCCAGGCAGACGTCGCGGCAATCGCATCAGCCTGAGGCAGGATCGTTATGCCAGTACCGCCACCGCCCGGCAAGCCACCCGTCGCGAGGAAGGGTCTTTTGCCGTTATTGAGATCGACGTCAGCAGTGGAGCCGACCTGGGGGGGGACACCGAGAATGCCGATATTGTCATAAAGCACGTCATACGCCATGCCAAAGCCGGCACGGATTGAGGTATTGCCGCTGGTCCCTGGCGAGTACGCCACTCCGACGCGAGGCGCCCAGTTGTTCTTCGGTGTGGTAGGCGCATTGAATACCAAGGGCTCATTAACTCCCGCGACAGTGATTTGAGGCTGATTGGAGATGCTATTAAGAGACTGGCGATTCTCGCCCGTAGAACTAGTGGTGTACTCGTAGCGCACGCCAAGATTCAGCGTGAGGTGCTGGTTGAAGCGCCAGGTGTCATTGGCGTACCAGTAAACCGCTTTCTGGTTGCCATAGTACGTTGTGGAGCCATTGCTGCGCTCACCAATGATGTCGGGCGTGAAATCTTCCAGAAACATTTGCGCGCTGTTGTACTCGTAGTCGCCGCGCTGGCGCTGAGTAAAGCTCTGCGGAGAAATATACTGGCGGTATTCGCCGCCGAACTTGAAGCTGTGAGCACCCCTGGTCCAAGTGACGTTGTCAACCACGCCGTAGAAATTTTGAATGGTAAATTGCGGTGCCTGGGAGTCTGGTCCGATATTGACGCCGCCAAGATTGTTTAGAAGAATGTTAGGAAAGGCATCCAGACCGGGATACGGGAAGTTCCCGGCAGGAACCGTATTCGCAAAACGATTGAACCCTACCCGGATTTCGTTCAGTACCGCGGGCGAGAAGGTGTGATACTCACCGAGGGTGAACAAGTGAAACCTAGAAGGCTCGACCAGATAAAAAGCTGGCAGGCTGGCATTCGTATCGACCTGACCCAGCCGGTTGTAAACGTAGCGCCCACGAATCTGGTCTTTCTCGGATAGGTTTAAGTCGACGCTTTGAACAAAATTCGTATAGTTTTGGAATGCGCCTGCCGCGAGAGTAATGGTCCCGACCTCAGCCATGCCAAGAGGGCAACTTCCGTTCGCCGGGGCAATAAATGATCCTACCTGCCCAGGTTCGTTGCCGTTAACTGGGCTCTTATCGTACTGAATACACCCGTTCCCCGTTGGGGCGACCGCCAGATACTGCTTAAAAATTGAAAAGTTAGTTGCATTAATCGTGGGATCTGCGGAGATAGCGGCCAAACCTGCAGCCGTGGGCGTGACTACCGGAAGCCCGCTGCTACCGGTAAGCCCGATCTCCTGACGCTCGTAATTAGTAAAGAAAAACAGCTTGTTCTTGATGATTGGGCCACCAATGGTGCCCCCGTAGCGATTATTGTCGAGACGCGGGTTCTCCTTGAGACCTTGGAGTATCCAAAAGTTGTCCACTGCATTCAGATTACGATTTCTGAAATATTCATAAAGTGAACCATGGAAGCTATTGGTTCCGCTCTTGATATTGGTGTTGAACTGCCCCCCCGAAGAGTGCCCGAATTCAGCGTTGAACTGATTCGACAGAAGGGTAAAGTTTTCCACTGCTTCATTCGGAACGGTGATCAGAGCTCCGGTCACAGTCTTGTTGTTATTGTCCACGCCTTCAACCGTGAAGTTGTTGTCGCGAGGACGCTGACCACCCACCGACGGACCAAAACCCAAGTTCAACGCGCTAGAATTCGTAACCCCCGGGCTCAACAGCGACAGGTTCAAGACTCCGGCGCCCGCTCCGCCCGCGGAGGTAATCCCCAGATCCTGCGACAGGCGCGCGTCGAAACTGGATTGCAATTGCGCGGTGGTCGTGTCGACCAGCGGAGCCTCTCCCGAGACTTCCACGGTCTCAGTGGCAGCGCCGGGCGCGAGGCTCACGTTGACCGTGCCAGTGCGGTTCAATACCACTTCGGCCAGTTCAGTGGTTGTTCGAAAACCGTTGGCCTTTACCGTGAACTTGTAGTTACCGATTGGTAGGTTGTCAAACCGATATTCGCCGGTGTTATTTGTCCTGTTGGTGATAGCTAATCCCGTGGCCACATTCGTGGCAGTAACCTCCGCATTAGCAACCGCCGCGCCGGAAGAATCTACAACGGTACCCACCATGTTGCCGCTGACGGCTTGGCCAAAGGATAAATTGACTCCAAAAGCCACGAGGCTCAACAACGCAATTGCTAACACGAGTGTTCTAACGGTGAAGACGGTTCGATTCATTGGCTTTCTCCTCAACTCAATAGATAGACAATTCCCAATCAATTTCAACTTCCAAGACCCTGAGAACTTTGGCACCGGCCCAGAGCCACGACCCCTCTAGTGTTTGCAAGAGGCTAACCAAAGCGCACTCGTCTGCTTTTTCATTCGGTTACATCAATCATCAAACCCGCAGTTATGAAATGTCGGATGCCAACTGGAGAGTCCTCACAGCGCATATCGTGCGCTTGACGTTGCGTGTCTGTTAAGCTGTCACTGCGTCCTGTCGGACTACATCAAACAGGAAAGGAATTTCCAAAAGTCCAGATTTCCGGAGATTCCTTCCGAGCTTGAATCTGGTGATTCGACGATACATACTGGTTGGTATGTCGGCAGCACGCAAGAATCCGAACCGTAGAGCGACTAGGTTGCGCGATCCTGAGCGCACGCGGGAGCGCCTGCTGCAGGCGGCATTCCGCGAGATCTACAGATCGGGTTTCCAAAGTGCCGGCCTAGACTCAATTCTGGCCTCAGCTGGCGTCACCAAGGGAGCGCTGTACTACTACTTCAAAAGCAAGCGAGCCTTGGGATACGCCGTTGTCGAAGAGGTCATCGGCCCCGACAACTACGGCGAATGGGTGCGTCCTCTACAGAGCGGCAAGGACCCTCTCGACACTTTGATCGGCATTGTTCAAGGCCTATCCGTGCGGCCCGAGGATGTACGGGGCGGCTGTCAACTGATCAATCTGGCGCAGGAAATGTCTCCTCTTGACGCGGGATTCCGGAAGCGGCTGGCGAGAATCTTCGATGCCTGGCGCGAGGCCGTTGCCTCCGCTTTGCGAGAGGGCCAAACCCACGGAAGGGTTCGCCGCGACGTGGAGCCCGCTGACGCCGCTGGCTTACTGATCGCGATGGTCGAAGGCTATGGCTCGCTGGCAAAGAATGCTCAGGATCCGAAAGTGATGAAAGCGGGGATCAGAAACATCGTGGACTGGCTGCGGTCCCTGCGCTCGCCGGGCAACCGCAAGCGGGTCTGATCGCATCGGTTCTAATGGACGGCTTGACACTGTTACATACCAACCGGTTCGTAGGCAAGGCGAGTTCGCATCGAGTGCAGGCATACCTTGGCGAGAGTGGACGAGGGGCTGATGGAAGGAGAAAAACAATCAGATCTGTCCCTCTGAATAACAACTGCGGTGAGATTCAGCCAACACAGGAGGAAGTGATGAACCGAAAGAGATTCCAGGCGATCGCCTCTCTAAGCGTCGCACTGATTCTTATTCTGGACGCGGGCTGGCAGGCGCGGGCACAGGACGCCAAAGGCCCCTATCCGAACATGCTCCCACTCGATCAATACCTGATGGACCGTGACGCGGAGATTGCGATGTCCCGCAGCGCCGGCCCGAACTCCGTTTCGAAGGGGGCCAAGGTGCTGGTTCTTGGACGGCATGGCTATGAAACCGCCGTGGAGGGGAAGAACGGTTTCGTGTGCCTAGTGGGACGATCATGGGATTTACCGAAAAACAATCCGGCTTTTTGGGATCCAAAGATACACGGTCCGATCTGCCTGAGCGCTCCGGGTGCGCGGTCTTTTCTACCGATCTACCTCAAGAAGACCGAACTGGCGATTGCCGGACGTTCGAACACTCAGATAGAGGACGCCATAATAGACGGCATCGCGAAAGGTGAGTTGCCCACGCCCGAACCCGGTTCGGTGTCCTACATGATGTCAAAGCAAGGGTATTTGAATGCCGGCGTCAAAGGACCCTGGCTTCCCCACGTGATGT
>DATKEN010000051.1:0-146340 GCA_035512155.1 Terriglobales bacterium
AGGAGCACATTGTAACGCTGATGGTTTAACACGTCTGCTCAAGTTTCATTACTTTAATCTCCTCTGCTCGCGGAACGCAACGCGCCACCTCCCAGCCCTGCTTGCGCGACGATACGATTCTCCCATTGTTCTGCTTCTGCGGTGGTGTCAATAACGAATACCGAGACACTCCGGGACGCGTGTCGGAACTGTCTCACGAGCCTGCGCGTGTGCAGGGCCTTGTGCAGTTACTGTTTTCGTTGGCAATGAGACTATGAAAATAAAGGGCGGGTTTTAGAGCAATTGCCTTCCGAAACACGAGTGCCTGCGCGGACACGGTGCGAGGCCTGTCACGTCTCGCACCTAGACCAGTGAGGCGGCCCCAGTTGATTATGCAGCAGATTTTCGGTCTGGAGAGTCTCGCCTAGGCTGACCGCTTCTCCGCGGCATTCTTGCAATCGCCCCCCGAGGACATCTTCGCGGTGTCTACGGTGTGCTCTGTTAGCGAACATAATTCCCAGGTAAAATCCAAGCATCGCCCCGAGAAATGCGGCGGTGATCATGACGCTGAGCGAAGACACACTCTTGGTGTCAGCCAACAAGAAGGCCGCATACGCCATACACAGAGGCCATATCACTAGGCGGAGATTTGCAAAGACTAGGCGGAGGTTCATAGCGGGGGTTACCTCCTAGGTGAAATAGCTTTACTAGGACTCGCGAATGGCCCGCGCTCGTTAGGACTCTTCTCATCGGTCTAGGCCGCCGACCAAGAGGATGTTGTGGGTTCGACGTAACTCAGCATCGCTTGCTTCAATTGCGAGTCCACTTCATCTGCGATGGTCATCACGTCCAGCAAAATCTTACTGAAATCAACTCTGGCAAGATTATTTTGCAGAGTGTTAAAGATGCTGACCTGAAGGATTCGAGATTCTTCAACCACCATTGCAGCACTGTATCCTTGTTTGCGTCGCAAATCTCCATGTTCGCGTGCTGCGATGGAGATTTCTGCCTTTGTTGCTATTGGTAGTCGTAAGCGGTAAATCAGGTCAGCGAGTATGCCGGGAAGATGCCCGGTGCGGTCTTCAAAGTTCAGCCTTATACAAGTCAGCTCGGCGTCCTTCTCCACCAATGCCATCCAGTATTGAATCGTAGCATCAAGGTCATGCTCCAATATGTCTGCCACGCTTTCAGTCGGAACCGGACAGTGAGCAACAGGGTGCTCTAGCTTTTCGTGGATGAGTTTTCTGAGTGATGCGATTTCGATTGGTTTGCAGAGGACCTCGTCAGCTTGCAAGCGGATCGCAGCCAAGCCTTCCTCCAGAGCGGGGTAGCCACTGAGTACCAGACTTACCGCGTTCGGGTGGGTGTGACGCATAGCGGTGACGACGGTAAAACCATCGCCAGCGTGTGGCATGTGCAGGTCGGAGAGCAGTACGTCGAATTTCTCATTCGCGATACGACTGAGAGCTTCGGTTACGTTCATTACTGATACGACTTCAAACCCGTCGCGTTCCAGAGCCGCTTGCAGCATGAATCGTACTGAGTCGTCATCGTCGGCTACGAGAACTCTAAGCGTGCCCCGTTGTTCGCTCGGAGTCATACAGCACCGCCTCTCGTCACGAACAGTGACATTTTAACTCCGACACTATCGTCACGAAAGTGTTAAATTTTGAACAGTTGCCACCTACGTACGTACCATCGCCAGCGACCGGAGGTGGGCTTTCCAGGTCCTGCATTTGCGAGGCGGTACAACGTGGCTTGTGGTCTCACGGCGCACCGACTATCAGCCTTGTCTGCACAGGGCAATGCTCTGAAATCTTCCCTTTGCCAGCACTCACTTACGGGACAGGTTGCATGGCGGTTGCACTGGCGGGCTTACTTCGGGAACGTTAGATCGGTCCTTGCACCTCGGGGCAGGAGGTGAGTTCAGTTCTTAGGACCCGAAACAAAGCGCCCCCGAATCCACCCGATCTGAGGTGCTTGGCGCTTCCGAACGCTCTCCCCAGAGCAACTGCGGCGACAAAACTCTAGGCCGCTTCATTGCACGCGTAAACAGCCGACTCGAATAGGTCGCGCTAAACGAATGGTCGGGGAAGTGCGGCGTTTCGTTCCGCAAGCAGAGCTGGGGAGCGGGGAGCGTCACGGCCCACCTGAGTTATGCGGCATCCTTGAACATCTCTGCGTGCTCAAGCAGTTCAGAGATTCGCTTCTCTCTTGTCTGGTATTCACTCAGTTCTGCATCTGTCAACCTCACAAAAGCAGCCAATTCCATGAGTTCGATTTGTTGCTCCAGTAGTCGGATAATCTCAGCATCGAGTTTTGAGTCATCATAATGAGGCACGGCGCACCTCTATATTGGACGAGGGCGCATTCCTAGGATGAGGAGAGGTGGCAAAGGTTTGCATCAAGAGTGCCTCGGACCATGCAGTCCTTGCTCCCAAACCCATGAGAACCTGCAGAACAATGCCAGGATCGTTTCGTCTCGCGGGCAAGGCAGCCACCTCTCAGCCAACCTGCTCCACAACCGGGCATCTCAAGAGCCAACGTACTGCCTGTGGGCAGAGGTCTCATGCCCAAGTGCATTCTCATCGTCGATGACAGTGTCTCGATCCGGCATCTGTTGCGGACGACTTTCGAGCATACCTCAGGTTGGAAAGTATGTGGGGAAGCAGAGAACGGTCGGGATGCAATCTATTCTGCTTTACAACCCTGACAACGGGGTCACCCGCAACTTCATGCCCCACCTCTGGATGTTTTTGAACTTCGTGCAGGATCGCATTCGGATGCACGGGTACGCGGCTTTCCTGAGAACCTAAGACGAGTAAACTTCAGGTGGACTGACTTAGTTCAGGGGGACCTGAAAAAGGGTTCCCGGGTCTATCTCCTTCGAACGCTCAGCGCCACAGACTAGGGCCAGCGCGGCCAAGCATTCGTCCTGTAACCGGGCTAACCGCGCCAACGAGAGTATCCCCAGCCCCCGCCACCGAGCAAAAATACCACCAAAAGAACAATCAATACGGTTTCCATGTTGTACCTCACGTGTTAGGAGGAAGCTGGACTGGCCTGTGTAACGGTCGTCTCACTTCTTCACTAGGCAACATGATAGAACTGGCGAAGGCGGATGTCTGGTCACATTGGACCACTTTGGCGCTCGATTTTTACGGCGCACCTTCCAGGATCGTGACCGGATTCGCGCTTTGATTCATAGGGAATTTACACTTCAACTCTTTTGTGCTGACATTTGCCCCAGCTCGATGGACGCGATTGCTGTGGAAGTCGCTCGGCCCGGGCGTTATCACCGGGGCCGCCGACGATGATCCATCAGGCATTGCCACATATTCCGTTGCGGGCGCGCAGCTTGGAACCAAGCTTCTCTGGACTGCACTCCTGACGTGGCCACTGATGGCCGCGGTTCAAATCATGTGTGCCCGAATCGGCATGGTGACAGGGCAGGGTTTGGCCGGTAACTTCAAGCAGCGATTTCCAAGTTGGCTGCTACCCGTCTTCATTGTGGCCCTGCTTGCAACAAACACGATTAACATCGCGGCAGACCTCGCCGTTATGGCGGATGCAGCTGAAATGCTGTCCGGGATCAATGCGCACTGGTTTGTCGTGGTTTTCGCAATCTTGATTTCGTGGGCTACGGTTCGGCTCCCCTATCACCAGATAGCGAACGTACTTAAGTGGCTGGTGCTGGTGCTCTTCGCATACCCCATAACAGCGTTTGTGGTGGGAGCTGATTGGGGCCAAGTGGTACGCGCTACCCTCATACCGTCGATGCCGCATACCAGAGATGAATGGTCGATGCTGGTGGCCATTCTCGGCACCACGATCAGTCCGTATTTGTTTTTCTGGCAAGCGAGTGAAGAGGTTGAAGAGGAAAAGGCGGCCGGTCAGAGTACGCTTGCTAAACGGAGAGGGGCGACGGTCAAAGAACTTCAGCTGAGACGAATGGATGTAGGCGTGGGAACGTTTTTCTCGAATCTGGTCATGTTCTTTATCATCCTGACAACCGCCATCACACTCAACCGCCATGGCGTCACCCACATCGAGACGTCTCGCCAGGCCGCCGAAGCGCTTCGGCCTCTCGCAGGCAAGTTTGCTGCGAGCCTGTTTACCGTCGGCATTGTCGGTGTTGGATTTCTTGCGATCCCGACGTTGGCGGGGTCCGCGGCATTGCCATGTTGGTTGTCTAGACTGCCGATCTTCCTGCCGTCGAGCACGCTCGCTCGACACATACCTGCGTCATTGTCAGAACTGTGCAGTTTGGACCAGCCGGACCATTCTTTCCAAGCCTATGCTGTATCTATATGAGCAGATAAACAGTCGTGGCGAAACGTGCTGCTCCGACCTTTTGGAAAAGAAGCAATGGAATATGACCCATATCACGAACAAGCTGATACTCAAATTGCATAAAGCTTCCCAACCGCCCCTGTCATACCCCGGGGCGACCCCTGACTCAGACCGTGCCAAGAAGCCACCGCTCGCCGAGCCCGCTGCCACCGAACAGGAGTTGAATCCTGGAGATCGGGTCGAGGGTTTGGGCGACTTCGGAAAGCCGACTGGAGAATTCGGCACAGTTGAGCAAGCTAACGAAGATGACGCGATCGTCAAATGGGATGATGACGGTCGTATGAAACTCCACCAACCATCGCTCAAGAAAGTCTAGGCCGTCTGGTCAAGCTGGGTATCGACTGGAGACGCTCGCACTGGGTGCCTTCGCCGAGGTTGAAGGAATATAAGGAAGGAAAGATCAATGCGACATAAACTCGCCCTTTGGTTTGTGTTATTGATTGCTGGATTTCTTACTGGGCTCATCCTGCAATACGCCAGACTGCAGCGAGTACAACAGGAACTGTCGGCCTCGACAAAACAATTGGGCTCCTGTCAGTCCAGCCAACAATTGTCGCGGCTTCGCGACACAGCCACGATGATGTATCTGGAGGTGGTGCAAAAAAACTATGGGAAGGCCGGGGAGTATTCCAGGGAGGTTTTTGATCAAGCTCAGCAAATTGCGAGTAGCACGGAGGACGCCGCAGTCCGCAACTTGCTTCGTGACACCTTGGCAACCCGCGATCAAGTAACGGCGGACCTGGCGAAGGGAGATGCCGCTGCACTTTCGGAAATACAGCCACTCTTGTCTAAACTCGAGCAGACTGCGAAGCATTGACGGACTGGCGCAGTAAACCTACGCGACTCTCCGAGACACTCAGAACCGGTTCAACCGGTCGTCGGGGATATCAGCGGTGGTATGAGCGTGGCGGTAAACGTCGACGTGGTAAGGAAGAAGCTGTTTGGCGACGACTAGCGCGATCCCATTATCCCGTCTGGACACATTTCACGGCTGCCGCAACAGGCTACGGATGCGATGTCGAAAATGCAGGCGCAGATCGATGCCGCGACTGGGGCAGCGCGAGTTCAGTGATCGCTGCTGAAGCTGCACATAACGAAAAAACAACGCTGGAGAGGCCGGGATCAGGACTCGGCGGCTCGGATATTGAGGCCAGCAAGTGTGTACTGCCCCAAGAAGCGGACTGTCGCGACAGCGTCGAAGGAAACGGGTACCCACATGCCACCCAGTTGTGCAAATTGCAGAGTGATATGAATGTTCTTGATCCAAAAGGAGGGGCTAGCGGCGGGTACTCCTTCAATTCGCCGGATACGAAAAGTGCTTGCGTCTACCCAGATCTGCCCCCGTAAAAGGTATTTATCCTTCCGCTTCGGAACGATCAGCAAAACGTACTCAGGAATGACGCCGAAGTTCTCTTGCCTAAGAAAAACGAAGTCATAGTTCGTTCGACTGATCTCGCTACCGTGTCCTTTCTTCGCCGACTCGGTTTCCCGGTCTAAGAGCTCGCGAACTATTTTTTCTCCCCTTGAGTTCCCTCGCGCTTGCGTAATCTTGTACGTCTTCATGTCCGGAGGAACGAAATTGATCTGCGCCATGACCTCAGAGGTGGGTTGCTTATCATTGCCGCGGAACACTTTGTATTCTCGCGTCACCTCATATGGTCTAGATTGAGCGGGGTCATGGTGTTGGACATCCTCCAAGCGTTGCAGTATCAGGTTAAGGTCGGGAGGTTCGATTTCAGTGGTGGACGAAGGCACCTGTGACGATGAGGCGAGCGTTGCCACGAAAACGAAAACTGGCAACCAGAGTCTTGGCGTAGCTGTTTTAGTGCGTCTCAATTCCGAGCCAGCCTGCCGATTTCATAGCCACGCAGTGCATTGCCCGTGTGAATCCCAATTCCAACAATATCCCCAGCTGCAATACCTCTGCAATACCTCTGCCATCCAACTGCTCCAATGTTTCGTCAACTATTACAGGGTCACCGAAGCAGGAGGGTGTAGCAGCAGCGAGCACATAGAGCCAACGTGGTGTGATGACGCTGATGCCGAAGGAGCTGTCACTCGGATTGATAAGGTAAACTTTCATGTGATTCCTTGACAACGGCGTTCCGTCAGAAGCACGTTCAGGAATTGGCAGGCCAGGAGCCAGGACGGTTGTTCCTCGCAATTTTAGCCAGGATTTCCTTCTTGAAGCCTCGAACGCGCGGGTACCGCAACAGCAGGGTCGCGTGACATTTTGATCTTAGTTGGTCATCGGAAAGCGTGACAGGCCTTCAGCGTACACCCCACCCTCGAAATCGCCCTCCGCGAAGCTCGTTGGAGGGCTAGGAGGGCCAAGCACACTAAGAAGTAGATAAGATGCGGATATGATTACGGCATCTGTCTCCTCTGGTGGGTGTTTAGATGCCGGTTGTGCTTCCGGTTAAGGTGTTGCTCCCTATGTTGTCCGTGCGCCCATCACGAAATGCACGATCAAACAAATTACGGCACATACGAGCAGCAGGTGAATCAGCCCGCCCGCCACATGGAAAACAGTGAAACCGCCGATCCAAGCGATCAACAAGACCACAAACAATATCGTCCAGACGCTGACGGGGTCTCCTAGTTTGGAGGTCCTTGGCCCGTGACTCGATTGAAATCAAACCGGCCGTTGAAAAGTTGTTTCGTTCATGGGGCTACACGCCTGCCGCTTGTGTCAGTTCTTGCAACTTGCGCTGTAACCAGTCCCTCTGGCCGGAGGTATCTATCGCGGATTCCCGCGCGGCAGTCTGGACAGGCACTGTTTTCTCCTTCAGATTTTCTACAATATGGAGAGCGATCTGCCGTTCATTCACAGTCATGCCACCACGGCCTGGTTAATTGATCCGTCAGTCTAAGGAAATCCTGATTTAAGAATCTGTGCAATTTTGAACAGATAATTTCGGGACGGGAACGTGCATCCGTTGGGTTTTACGGTCGGCACTTTGTTGACGGCCCTTGCCAATGGCTTATGATCGATGACCTCAATGGCGCGGATGTATTTCACCATCGTGAAACCGAGCTATGTTCCAAGCAAAGGCGGAGTGGCCCTGATTTACCTATCTCTGTTCTCTGCTGGATCTAAACCGGGAATTGGCACCATTTTCGCCACATCCAACAACGTCGGTTCTACTCCGGCAGGCGCGTAGTGGCCCCGTCACGTCTCACGAGCAGAGCTGGAGGTGAACACTTCTAGCCGCTCTTCCCGCCGTCGCCCGAACCCGTCGCAATCAAGAGGCTGCTGCTGATCGAGGCATCCATGGCGGTTGAACTACATTCCGCCAAGGTCCCCATTTTGGAAAAGTGATCCGGAACGAGAGGAAGTTTCGTATCTTTGCAGGGTTTTGCGCGATAGCCCTAAACAAAGCGTAATAAATGCGTGTAAATGACTTAGAACACAGTGTTTAAGTAGATGTAGATTGGCGCCACGAGTGCACTTGTATGGTTGCGAACAGGCGGTCAGCGGCGAAGCGACTCTGGGGCTCCTCGGCGATTCGGCTGGAAGCACACCTCACGTTAGCACTCCACCCCGCATTCGTCTGAGCAAGAATGCTCATTTCGGGAGGGAAAGACTTCGTGGATAGCTATTTGCTTCCAGGCTTCCTTTCATGATCCACGCAGCCGCTTGGTCACCAACTGATGGAGTTACTTTCGCCATAGTCTGGACTTCAGCCAATCCGGGCTTACATGCAACTCACTCCCTGAGCACGTCTGCTCGTAAAATGAGCCGTTCTGTACAGTATTGGGCTCGTAAATGAGCGAACCTATTGATGCTTCAAGAGAGCAGTTTTGCCAGTCAAACCAGGCGGCCCGATCTCTCTCTTGAGGCAGGCCCTCCCCGAGACACGGTGGTGAGTCCCCGAAGGCACAGGAACACTCCGCGCTCAGGGCCTTACCTTGGACCGCCAGTGTGCCAAATAAGAGGAGAAGGAATGTTTTTAGTCAGCAAAGCCGCGTGGGCTGGGGTTGTCTTTATATTCCTGGCGACGGGGATCTCTGGACCACGCCCGACGCCTCTCGCTTCGGGAGCCAACCTCAGCAAAGAAGAGCCAGGGGTCGGACGTCGGGATCGGGACGATATCGAGAAGATGCAGGAACTCCTCCGCCATGCCTCTTTCAGGACGACGATGGACGGCTATACGCAGGCCCTGGAACAACCGAAGCGCCAGGCGCAGGAACAACTGGCGGACCTGATCATGCACACGAGTAAGGTAGGACACGCATGATCGTTGTGGAATGTTGTGGGAAGAGTGACCCGGACGCCGCTAAGGCATTGAATTGTTGGCGTCCCCGACGGGATTTGAACCCGTGTTACCGCCGTGAAAGGGCGATGTCCTAGGCCAGGCTAGACGACGGGGACCACGAGCTGGGCGGGAGTGCGATTACGATGTAGATGGTAGCAGCGCCCTAACTGAGTGTCAAAAAAGGGTGCTCCGTTAACGTCTTGTCAGCAGGGCCCGCGCGCAGTGGTTGAGTTCTTCTTTGTGAGGAATCGACGAAACCCGCGTTTCTTCCGCTCACCTGGCTACCGTTCTCGGCGATTTACAATAGATATGTGGAATTGACGGTTCCGTGAGTTCTGCATGCCTGATCCTCTATATCTCAGTCTGTGGTTCCCCAGCTTCGACGTTGAGGAGATGCTGCCTCGGGCTTTGGCGGTGATGCAGCAGTTTCCGTTTTCGGCGGTGCAGCCGGGAATCAGCTATGTGGCGCTGCATCCCGTGTCGTGGGACGAAGCCACAGTGCTTGAGCAGCGCTTCCGCCCGGGGATTGCTCCCGCCGAAGCGGTGCAGATTGCCTCGGATTTACTGCACGAGGACTACGCCTACCTGTTCGAGGCGTTCTGGGATCTTTGGATGCTTGCCGAAGATGGAAAACAATGGGACCTACAGCCGTCTGGCGTGAAGTTTCTAGTTCACGGGCTTGAGTTTGACAACGGAGCTTACCAGCAAGACGGCCATATCGAGGTGGACTTGGGTCTTGACACGCCTTTTCTCCACGAAGGCGTGCAACTCACCGATGAAGGCGAAGCCAGGGTGCGAGCGAATGTCCAGAAACTCGTGGAGTTTACGACCAAGGCACAACAAAGCTCTGGCGCCAGCGGACGATTGCTTTGGTCGGATTCGGAAGAGAATTTCGCCCAGAGGCTGATCACTCGGCTGCAGAAAGTACAGTAGGTTTCTGCTGCGCCTAGTTCATCGGATTTCCCTTTCATAGTCACAGGATTACCCTTTCATCACCGACGCGCTTGGTTACGTGTTCTCGGTCGAGATACTCCAGCAGCGGAATTGCGTATTTGCGGGTAACTCCAGTGAGGTCTTTAAAGCGGGCAATGTCGATTCTGGGAAACTTCTCTTTCTCCGCCGTCATGCGGCGGCGCAAATCGTCCAACGCAACGCGGTGAAAGACCAGATCCTCGGAAATTTTGATCAGGATTTTGTCACGCAGTAGCAGGGTGACAATCTTTTGTGCTCTGGTCTTGTCCACCTTCAATTCACTGAGCACGTCTTTGAGGGCGGGAACTTTCAGCCCGGCGGAGGCGAACGCCATTTCGATGATCTTTTTGGACTCAGCCTCTTCGTCTTTCATGACAACGCCGCCGCCGGGGAGATGAACCAAGTCGCCGTCGATTTCAAGCTTATTCTCATGGACCAACAAATCGATCACGGCCGTGAATATAGTGGTGGACGCTTGCACTTGTTCGCGGAGTTCCTCTTTTCCGATCCCGCGGACCAGGGGATGCGTTTTGTGGAAATCTGCGACCGCACTAGTGATGAAGAGCTTAAGACCTTCAATGGCGGGAGTATGCACGACCAGATCGCCCAGCCTTAGAACGTGGCCCTGTCGTATCGGTTGAGCCAGATGCGTTTCGATCACCTGTTTCGTCCAGCCGGTTTCGGCGATCAATTGAGACAAACTCAGGCCCTCATGCTGTCTGCGTGCGATTCTGACTCTCAGAATCGTTTGAGCATCGCCGGAACCCATGACCTTCAAGAAGGCTTCCTGCGGGGGCTGCCGAGGAAGCGGCATGGCATCCAGCACGACTCCACCGCCGATCGTGACCAAGGGGGAAAACTGGCGAATGATGAAACGATCGCCCGGGAGTAGCAGCGTCGACTCCGCCAGGCGCAATTGCGCAAACGCATCTTCGCCGGGCGGAAGAAGCTTTTTGCCGTACAGCACGACGGTTGCGATCGTCTCCGAGGTGTATGCGTGGAGATGCACTCGGGCGCGGTCTTTCAGCGGCTTGACCGACGAAAGCAGCGAGAGTTTCACATCCACTCGAGAAGTGGGGCGAAAGGTCTCCAGCGGGGCGAGAATCATTCCGCGCGATAGGTCGCTCCTGGTGACACTGGCGAGATTCAATGCTGTCCGTTGTCCGGCCAGCGTGTGGTCAGCCGGTTGTCCATGGACCTGCAGGCCGCGCACCCGCACCCGCTGTCCGCGAGGAAAAACTTCCAGCTCTTCTTCTTTGCGAATCGAGCCGGAAATCAGCGTTCCGGTCACCACGGTACCGAAGCCCCTCATAGTGAAGACACGATCAATGGGAAGACGAGACAGAGCGTTCGAGTCCCTAGGCGGAACCTCGGCGGCAGCTTTCGCTAGCTCTTGCTTGAGCCGGTCAAGGCCGGCGCCGGTCAGCGAACTAACCGGAATAATCGGACTGGGGGGACCGAGAAACGATCCACGCAGGAATTCTTCGACCTCAAGCCGCACTACCTCGAGGGTTTCCGGGTCCACCAGGTCAGCCTTCGTGAGCACGGTAATTCCGCAACGCACCGAAAGCAATCGGCAGATATCGAAGTGCTCACGAGTTTGGGGCTTGATGGACTCGTCAGCCGCAATCACGAGTAACACCAGATCGATTCCGCCGATACCAGCGAGCATGTTGCGCACGAAACGTTCGTGGCCGGGAACGTCGACGAAGCCCAGCTGGAGAGTCTTGCCCTGCGGAGTGGGCAACTCAAGGTGGGCAAAGCCGATATCAATAGTGATGCCGCGGCGCTTTTCTTCCTCCAGACGATCGGCGTCAATGCCGGTCAATGCCCTTACCAGCGCAGTCTTTCCGTGATCAATGTGCCCGGCGGTGCCGACGATGACGGATTTCATGGGGAAGAACAGTATAGTCGGCGAATCATAAGGCGCGGGTTACCGCTTTTTGCGAGCCGTTTACTGTCAACAACACTTCTCTATCCAGCCCCTCCGCGAAATGCGACAATAGTTGTGAACCCCTATGAACTTGTCGCCGACGCTTGCCATTACTCCGGAGCTTATCCGGGAGCATGGGCTCACGCCTGACGAATACGAAAAAATCCAGCGATTGCTGGGTGGACGCGAACCCACGCTCACCGAACTTGGCATTTTCAGCGTGATGTGGAGTGAACATTGCTCCTACAAGTCCTCGCGGGTTCACCTGAAGCGTCTGCCGACGCGCAGCCGACTGGTGGTGCAGGGGCCAGGTGAAAATGCCGGCATCATAGACATCGGGGAGGGATGGGCGTGCGTGTTCAAGATTGAGTCGCACAATCATCCTTCGTTCATTGAGCCGTTTCAGGGCGCAGCCACCGGTGTGGGCGGGATTCTGCGAGACATTTTTACCATGGGAGCGAGGCCGGTGGCGGTAATGGATTCGCTGCGTTTTGGGCCAATTCAGATTTCACAAGCCGCGGGCGGGGGCGCCCGCGCCACACCAGAGATCCGTAAAAATCATGCTCTGTTGGAAGGCGTGGTCAGCGGGATCGCTTCTTATGGAAATTGTTTTGGCGTGCCTAACCTGGGTGGCGAAACCAAGTTTGAGGATTGCTATTCGGGGAATCCACTGGTGAATGCCTTTGCCCTCGGCCTGGTGCGGCGGGACCAGATCTTCTACGCGAAAGCCTCAGGCGAGGGGAACCCGGTCATTTACGTTGGGGCCAAAACCGGTCGCGATGGCATCCACGGCGCGACGATGGCTAGCGAAGAATTCAGCGAGGTTTCGGAGGCGAAGCGGCCCAACGTGCAAGTCGGCGATCCTTTCCTGGAGAAACTTCTGCTCGAAGCCTGTCTCGAAGCCATGCACACCGGCGCGATTGTCGGCATTCAAGACATGGGCGCGGCCGGACTAACTTGTTCGACCTGCGAGATGGGCGCGCGCGGGCATGTGGGAATCGAAATCGAACTCGACCACGTGCCACAACGCGAAACCGGCATGACCCCCTATGAGATCATGCTCAGCGAATCGCAGGAGCGGATGCTACTGGTGGCGCAAAAAGGACGCGAAGACGAGGTCTTCCGGGTGTTCCAGAAATGGAGTCTGGACGGAGTGCAAGTGGGGCGCGTGACTAACGACGGCAGGCTGCGAGTTCTTGAACATGGGCAGGTCGTGGCCGAAATTCCCAACCAGGCTTTGACCGACGATGCGCCGGTGTACAAGCGTCCCCTGGAACGATGGGAGCCGCCGGTTCCGCGCGAAATGCCGGAGCATATCAAACTGACTGCAACCGGGGATCTCACGGACAATCTAAAGCGTCTGTTGGCCAGTCCGAATATTTGCGGAAAACGGTGGGTGTGGCAGCAGTATGACCACATGGTTCAAACCAATACCGTCGAGGGCCCCGGCGCAGGCGATGCCGGGGTAATTCGGATTAAAGGCTCCCAGCGCGGGCTGGCGATGGCGCTTGATGGCAACGGGCGCTGGTGTTACCTCGATCCGCGGCTGGGCGCAATGCACGCGGTGGCGGAAGCTGCTCGCAATGTGGCATGCGCGGGCGCGACTCCGGTCGGCGCCACGAATTGTCTGAACTTTGGAAATCCAGAGAAGGCGCACATCATGTGGCAGTTCTCGCAGGTGGTCGACGGCATCACGAAAGCTTGCGAAGAGCTGGAGGTGCCCATCACCGGCGGCAATGTCAGCTTTTATAATGAAACTCTGGGAGAGGGGATTTATCTCACACCGGTGTTGGGGATCGTTGGCATTCTGGAGGATGTACACAAGGCGGTGCGGCCGGATTTCCGGGAAGCGGGGCAAGCGATTGTTCTGTTACGTGCCTCCGACCCGGGCGACGCTACGGACGCAGAATCGGAGTTTGGCTCCTCGGAGTATGCCAAAGAGATCCTGGGCGCGCTGTGGGGTTATCCACCTGCGTTGAACTTAGAGAAAGAGGCGGGACTGCAGAGAGCGCTGGTCGAGATGGCTGAGGCTGGGCTGTTGGAATCGGCACATGACTGCTCCGAGGGTGGAATCGCGGTGACGCTGGCGGAATCGGCCTTTGGCCGGTCGGTGGGGCTGAAGATGGATCTGGCGTCGCAGGGACTGCCGCCGGAATTTGTGGTGTTTGGCGAGGATGCCAGCCGGGTAGTGATCTCCTGCGACCATGCCGGCCTGGCAGAAATCAAAAAGGTGGCGGTCAAACACGGCGTCTCAGCGGAACAGGTCGGGGAGACGGTCCCCGAAGGAGTGGAAATCAAATTGGATGGCCGTGTGGTGGTGTCAGCAACGATAGGCGAGCTGCGGGACGAATATGAGAATGCGCTAGAGAGAGCTCTGGGGACCGATGAGGAAGTCCTCGCGATAAGAGCCAGAAGCTAGATGCTATCTTCTGACAAATTTCGAGACGAGTGCGGGGTAGTGGCGATTTACGGTCACCCCGAGGCGGAGAAGCTCGCCTATCTCGGGCTGCACGCACTACAACACCGCGGGCAGGAATCGGCCGGGATTGTTACCTCGAATGGCCTGGCCCTGCGGCATCATCGTGACATGGGTCTGGTAGCCGACATTTTTACCGAAGAAGCGCTGTCCAAGTTGCACGGCAGATTGGCGATTGGGCATACCCGCTATTCGACCGCAGGAGATTCCTCGTTGCTGAATGCTCAGCCGATTATGGTGCAATCGAACAAAGGAATCATGGCGCTGGCGCACAACGGCAACCTGGTGAATGCACAGGAAATTCGGCATCGCCTGGAAAGCCAGGGATCGATCTTCCAGACGAACAGCGATACAGAGGTTATTGTTCACCTTATTGCGATGTCCAAAGAGCATACCTTGCCCGAAGCGATGGCCGACGCACTACGCGGTGTGGAAGGCGCGTTCTCTTTGGTCATGATCAGCCCCGACCGGATTTTCGCTGTACGTGATCCGCGGGGCTTCCGGCCGCTGGCCATGGGGAGAATCCCCAAACTGCCGGGCGAGACGCAGGACACGATTGTGTTCGCTTCAGAAACCTGCGCCTTTGATCTGATCGGCGCAACCTTCGAGCGCGACGTCAAGCCTGGCGAGCTGATTGCTGTGGGTCCGGAGGGAATTGCCTCAAGCACGTACGCACCACCAGCCCCGCAATCAAGTTGCATCTTCGAGCATGTCTACTTCTCGCGTCCGGACAGCATGGTATTCGGACGTCCAGTGCAGACCAGCCGGGAAGAGTTGGGGAGGCAACTGGCGCGCGAGGCGCCGGCGGAAGCCGATATCGTGGTTCCGGTGCCGGACTCGGGCGTGACTGCAGCGGTTGGCTATGCCGCGGAGAGCGGAATTCCCTTCCGCTTCGGATTGATTCGTAATCATTACGTGGGACGCACTTTCATCGAACCGCGGCAAACTGTGCGCGACTTTGGAGTAAAGCTGAAGTTGAATCCAGTGCGCACGCTGCTCGAAGGCAAACGCGTGGTGCTGATTGACGACTCCATCGTGCGTGGGACCACCAGCCGCAAAATCGTGCGCATGATCCGTAGCGCGGGCGCCCGGGAAGTACACATGCGCATCTCCTGCCCACCGACGGTCTCGCCGTGTTTCTACGGGGTAGATACGCCATCTAAGAGAGAGTTGATCGCCGCCAACAAGTCAGTGGAGGAGATTCGTGAGTTTATTGGTGCAGATTCACTGGCTTATCTCTCGCTCGAGGGAATGAAGAAGGCCTGTGCCGACGGCGAGAACACCACTTACTGCGCCGCTTGCTACACGGGCGTGTATCCCACCAACTGGGTCGACGTGGAAGAGATCCAGCCCGCCACCACAGCCGGCAAGCGCTGATAAAAGACAAGCGCAAATGGCCCTCGCTTTTTCCTAGGCATAAGATAGAATTCTGCAGTTGGAAAGCGGCGATGAAGAGAATCCTCAGCTCGTTCAAGCCAGCTACAGGAAAGGCGCTTGGGCCGCTGGAGCAGCGATTGCTCCAGGAGCTATGGTCCCGCGGAACCGCCACGGTTCGCGAGTTAGTCGACGACGGAGATCACAAGCTGGCGTACACGACTGTGATGACGACGCTTGATCGTCTGTTCAAGAAACGTGTCCTGAACCGAGTGGCAGAAGGTAAAGCATTTCGCTACTCGCCGCGGCTGACTCTAGAAGAGTTTCAACGCGCCGCGGCGGGAGAAGCGATCCTGCAATTGTTCGATTCTGGCGCGGCCTCCTCGCTGCCACTTTCCTATCTCGTGGAGATCCTTACCGAGCGTGACACGCAATTGCTGGATGATCTGCAACAACTGGTCGAAGAAAAACGGCGCGAGCTACGCAACCGCGACACGAAGAGCCTCGAACCCAAGCCTAAGGAGAGACCGTAATGTTCTTAGCGCGCGGTGTCGCTCTCTCCTTGTCGGTCATGGTTCTACTTTACGCTTCGCTCTCCCTTGTGGTTGGCTGGGGATGGAGGATGGTGGAGCGACGTTTCCGCCGGTTCTCGGCGCAGGTCACGGCGGATTTCTTATTTGGTCTACGGATCATGCCGCTTGTGTTATCTGGTCTCGCAACCCTGGTGTTCATGGTGCCCTCCTTCTTGCTTCTGGAGCCGCATTCGATTGACGAACCAATCGGTGCGATTCCTCTGGCCCTGAGCTGCTGCGGTGTCCTGTTGTTCGTAGTCGGCATCTCTAAAGCGACCGTGGCACAGGTTAGGACGACGAAAGTCGTAGCTGATTGGTCGAGCGAAGCTACTCGTGCCGCAACGGGTGCGAGTGTCCCTGTGTTCCGCACTGGCAAGGTCGTCCCCGCCCTCACGGCTGCTGGCATTCTGAAATCCAAAGTACTAATGTCGGATGGTGCAGCAGCCGTCTTGACAGAGTCTGAGTTCCGAACGGCGATAGCGCACGAAGTTGCCCACGGACGACGCCGGGACAACTTGAAGAAGCTTCTCTTTCGCTTTTGCGCCTTCCCCGGAATGGCGGGGTTGGAGAAGGGATGGTCGGAGGCCGCGGAGATGGCGGCTGATGACGCAGCTGTGTCTAACGCCAGCGAAGCGCTTGACCTGGCATCAGCTTTGATCAAGCTTTCGCGATTCGAGCCAGTCCCGCAATCGGCAGAGCTGACTACAGCGTTGCTCCATAGCTCCGCCGCAACGGTGAGTGCCCGTGTCGAACGGCTGATCGCGTGGGATCATATTCATACCTCAACTCGGCGGTTCTCCACCTGGTATGCGCTGCTGCCAGCATTTGGGATGGTCGTCTGCGCGGCACTGACTTACAACGCCGCACTCAGCCAACTGCATCTCGTTACTGAGTGGCTGGTGCGGTAGGTCCTCCTCGCAATTTGTTCGACCCTAATCCCCAGGCAACCCATTCAAAAAGTCAGGTGCACACCCAACTGAGCGGCGAACGGAATGCCGACGGTCGTACCCGGACCGAAGAAATCTCCCAAAGCACCGGCCGGGACCAGCAACTGCCTAAAGCTGGTGATGGGCGTGAACCCGGACGGAGGACAGCCCAGCGGGCTTGTACAGACCCCGGTGACGTTGGAAAGATTGTTAACGGGAAGAACCGATATGTCGGTAACGTAATTCGCTCCGGGATTGTTACGATTGATGAGATTGAAGAACTCCACGAACGGTATAACCGACCAGCGCTCTTTGAGTTTGAACGGCCGGCTAACTCGCAGGTCGGCCTGAACGTAAGGAGTCCCACGGAACTGGTCGAGCGCGGTCTGCACTCCGTTAATCACGGCGCGATTGTTGGCGGAATCTCCCAACCCGTTTATGTCTACCGGCGTGGTGAGCGTAAAAGGGCGGGCGCTCTCCGCCTGGGTGATGGTCGTGAGCTCGAAACCTCCCGGTACATAAAGAGTTCCCGCTAAAACGAAGCGGTGAGTGACGTCTTCTCCTGAAGGTCCATAGTCGCCCCGCCCAAAGGGGTTGAGCGGATTACAGACGCCATTCACGTAGTCAAAGAGTTCGCCGAGGACACAGCCCCACGTCTTCGCTCTCGATAAAGTGTAGTTCGTGACCAGATTGAAGCGTCGCGAGACATTGCCTTGCAGGTGGAGGAATAGAGCGTTATAGCTGGAGCGGTTGTCCGACTTGAAGACGGAAACGTTGGGAACCAAGGGTTGGTTCGCTGGGTTAGGAGAAAACAACGTGAAGCCCGCCAGGTAGTTGTAGGCTCGGTAGCTGTGATTCCCTTGCTCGTGGGTGTAATCGGCGGCAAGGGTCCAGTTTGGGCTGAAAGCATGCTCAACTCCCGCCGACGCGTGCAGCGCGTACGGAGTCTTGTAATTCGAATCAATAATATTTCCCGCCGAAACGCAGCCAGGGTCGCCGGGATTGACGCACGGCCCAGGTGGCGCATTGACCGCCTGTAGCGCAGTGACCCAACCGCTCTGGGCCAAATCGTCGTAGAAAAGACCGAAGCCGACGCGGATCACGGTGGTCCCGGATTGTCCAGGAGAGTAGGCAACGCCCAGCCTCGGACCGAAGGCTTTGTGATAGTCGCGGGGAACGCCGGGAATCAGCGGTATCTGCAGGGCTTTAAGCGTGAGAAATACAGGGTTATCTCCCTGACTGCGGCCAGAAGCTGTGAGCAGTCCGAATGAAGTGTCGTAGCGCATGCCATAGTTCACGGTGAGGTGCGATGTTGCTCTCCAGGCATCCTGGGCGTACAGCCCTAGCCGCTGCACATTCTGGGAAAAGCTGCCGTTCCGTGCAGGCGTGAATGTGCAGGTGATTCCGGAAGCTGGGTCGAGCGGCGCCGCACAGCGTTGACTGAAATAGAACTGCGTGGGGTTGGCGGCGTAGAAATTCGGATCGCTGGGATACGTGATCAGGGTTTCTGCTGTCCCCGAGAGTGCACCGCTCAACACCGGTTCGTGAATGAAGTTGATCCCGAGTTTCGGCGCGTGATCGCCGGAACCGCGACTGAGGTCGTAGCGGAACTGATACTTCTCCTGATTGCGCAAGACCGGGAAAGCGGTGATGGGCGTTTGAAACTGGTTGTCACCAAAGGTCTCGAAGCCGGAAATTGTTTGAGAGGTTGATGTGAACGGAAAAGCCAGCGCGAAGCCCAAGTTAGAATTGCGCGCCTCGGTAAGATGCAATCCACTGGCATTGAACACGAAGTTTCCCAACCACGTTGGACTGAACAGGTGCTGATTGCTGATCACCATGTTCAAGTAATTGTTGTGCTGCTCCAGACCAGTCGAGGGCAGCGCACCTTGCTGCACCAGCGCGTTATGGGTGACGTAGTTATCAATGGCAGCGCGAAGGAACCACTGCGACTTCGGCGATTGCGCCCAGTCGAAGCGCGCCGTACCTAGGTAGTCGCGAAACGGGACGGGCACGTTGTTGGGCACGGAAATCGAACTTATGCCAGGAATGAGACCTTGCGAAGCTAAGGAGCCTAAAGCGCTGAACTGGGTCTGGCTGGCAGGGCTGTACGCGATGCTCGCGTTCTCATGCACGTATTCAAAAGACGAGAAAAACCAGAGCTTGTCCTTCTTGATCGGGCCACCTATGGTGGCCGCATAGTTCTGACGCGAAAACGGCTGTTTCGGATTGGGAGCTGGATTTTCGATTGGGAAGCGCGCGTTAAGCGCCGCCGCTCGTTCATAAAAAGCTCCGCTGCCATGCCACTGGTTCGTGCCTCGCTTGGTAGTGATCACAACTGAGCCGGCGGTGGTGCGTCCTGTGTCGGCATCTTCCTGCGCAGTGCGCACGGCGAATTCCTGAATAGCATCGGGAGAAAAGTTCTGCAGAAATCCACCAATGAAATCATCTGAGTTATCGCCACCGTCCACGGACAACTCATTGTTTAACCCTGAACTGCCGCCCGTGGAAACCGCGGTGATCCGCGCCTTGGTGGGATCCGAGGGCTCGACCGGCTCCGTACCTGGGGCTAGGTAAGCAATGTTAGCGAAGCTGCGAGCCGCCAGCGGCAGGGTTTCGAGGTCGTGAGTGGAAACGGTAGCCTGATGTACGACGCTCGCGAGGTCAATCGGCTGGGTCGTGATGGAAGAAGGCGGCGCCTGCACATTCACGATTTGCTGCACGGTTGCAGGGCTCATGGTCACGGTGATGTCGCGCGCGGAACTAACGACGACCTTCACATCGGATTGGGCGTCGGCAAAGCCCTTGGCGGTCACGGTCACGCGATAGAGACCCGGCAGCAATTCGTTGAGGCTGAATTCTCCGTGGTCGTCGCTTCTGGTCTCGCGCTTCAATGAAGACCCCGTCGCCTGTACCGTAATGTTTGCGGCTGGAACCCGGCCAGCGCTGGGGTCCTGGACCACACCCCGCAGTGTTCCCCGCGGATTCTGCGCGCTTATGGAGGACTGGAACGCGATGAAGGATAATGCCAGACAAACGGCGGTGGCGAACCGATTCGTGGCTCTCATTCTAGGGAATGACTTTTCTGACATGCCGTTTTCTTAGGCTCGGGTGCACCAAGCGCCCAATGGCGCAAGACTAGCGTAGAAAAGCTGACTACTACCAGAGTTCGTAGGAGTAGAGCGCCGTCAAACTTTCTTTTGTGCCGTGGCCACGCGCGGAATACCCTGCAGATCGTTCTTGATCTGGACGCAATCCCAGCTTTCCAGGAGAGACTTCACTCCCGCGGCGATTGTTCCACTGATTTCCATCACCAGCCAACCTCCCGGGCGGAGAGCGGCCCGAGCAGCGGGGATGAGATGTTCGATGACTTCGAGTCCCGTCGGTCCGGCAAAGATGGCATTGCGCGGCTCGAACTTGCGGACTTCAAGTTGAACCTGGTCTGCTTCAGATTCGCCGACGTATGGGGGGTTGGAAACAACAAAATCGAAGAAACTGGATTCGAGCCCCTGAAGCAAATCCGTATCATGAAAGATGATTCGGCTTGCGAGCTGGTGGCGGGCAGCGTTGGCCTCGGCAATTTCAAGTGCGTCGGGGGAAATGTCCGTAGCGTGAATTTCGGCGTGCGGCAACTCTTGGGCGAGGGCCAGCGCAATGCAGCCAGAGCCGGTACCTACGTCCACGATGCGAAGTCGGTTGGCGTGTGAGAGCTTGCCCTGAGCTTGTCGAAGGGTCGCCCGTCCCTGCTCCACGTGACCAAGTTCAAGTACGGTTTCGATCATGTGCTCGGTTTCAGGGCGTGGGATTAGGACCGCGGGCGTCACAATAAAATCCATCCCCCAAAACTCCTGATGGCCAGTGATGTACTGCGTGGGAACGCCGCGAGAACGTTGGCTCAGCGCTTGCTCATAGCGGGCCTGCTCATCGGCAGTTAGTTGCCGTTCGGGATGCGCGTACAAATACGCCCGATCGCATCCGAGCGTGAACATGAGTAACAATTCGGCGTTCAGCCGTGGCGAAGGGACGCGAGCATCGGTGAGGCTGTCGATGGCAGATTGCAGAATGTCGCGAAGGGTCACGAAGGTATTTCACCACCACAGAGGCACAGACACACGGAGAAAAGCATGGTATTGCAGACTTCGCTCACGATGACAAATTCTTATAGATTAAGAGAGCTTCATGCAACGCCAGCGGTTTCCTGTTTCAACTTTTCCGCCTGGAAGTGAGTGACCAGAGCGTCGATCAAGGGCTGCAGCTTGCCGTCCATGACTTCCTGAAGTTGATGGATGGTCAAACCGATACGGTGGTCGGTCACACGGTTCTGAGGGAAGTTGTAGGTGCGAATCTTCTCGCTGCGGTCGCCCGATCCCACCATGGCCTTGCGTTCTTTGGCGAGCGCGTCCTGCTGTTTCTGCATTTCGATTTCGTAGAGGCGAGAACGCAGCACCCGCATGCCTTTCTCACGGTTCTTGATCTGCGATTTTTCATCCTGACAGCTTACGACGGTGTTGGTCGGGATATGCGTGATGCGCACGGCGGAGTAGGTCGTATTGACCGACTGGCCGCCAGGACCAGATGAGCAGAAGGTATCAATGCGGAGATCTTTGGCTTCGATCTTGATGTCCACGTCTTCTGCCTCGGGCAAGACGGCAACGGTCACGGCCGAAGTGTGTACTCGTCCCTGCTGCTCGGTAGCGGGAACCCGCTGTACGCGATGGACACCGCTTTCATATTTCAGTCGTGAAAAAACCCGCTGACCCTCGATGATGGCGATCACTTCCTTCAGACCTCCGACCGACGACTCGGAAGTAGAAAGCACTTCGACCTTCCAACCCTGGGTCTCAGCGTAGCGGCTATACATGCGGAACATTTCGGCGGCGAAGAGTGTGGCTTCGTCTCCGCCAGTACCCGCCCGAATTTCCAGGATCACGTCCTTTTCGTCATTGGGATCTTTGGGCAGGAGCAGAACCTTCAGTTCTTCCTCGACCCCGGTGACACGAGCTTCCAGCTTGTTCAGTTCTTCCAGCGCATAGGCACGCATCTCAGGATCTTTTTCATCGGCCAGCATGGCCTTGCTCTCCGCGATGCCGCGTTTCAGGTCCTTGTATTCGCGATATAGTTCAGCTATGGGTGCAATTTCGCTGTGCGCCTTAGCGGTCTTCTGGTATCGAACTGAGTCGCTGGTAATCTCCGGCGAAGCGAGGGCCGCGTTTAGTTCCTCATAGCGGGCTTCGATTTGGTCGAGTCTTTCAAACATTTGATCTCTCCGTAGAGAAGTGCCAAGCCGCATTACTACCGCGGCTGATTTTAGTAATGCAGGGAAAGAGAGAAGAATTTCGCGGCGGCGGGGCCGCTAGGCAATCACCAGTTCGCCGCCACGCTGCTTTTCGACGGCCATTGCCTGCTCCAATGCCACGATGGCGCACTCCGCCTGATCGTCCGTCGGAGGTTGCGTGGTGATGCGCTGCAGCCACAGGCCGGGAGCCGTCATCAGAGCGAAGAGTGATCCACGATGCTTGGCGGCGAAGCGGATGATCTCATAAGAAAGGCCCGCAATCACAGGCAGCAACGCGATGCGCACGGCAAACCGTGCCCAGAACGTGGTGACGGGTATCACGGTGTACACCAGAATCGATATCAGCATCACTGTCATCAGAAAGCTGGTGCCGCAACGCGGGTGATAGGTCGAATACTTCTGCACCGCGCTGGTCTCGAGCGGATCACCGTTCTCGAACGCGTAGACAGTTTTGTGCTCGGCCCCGTGATATTCGTAGACACGATGAATGTCCCGCCAGAGGGAAACGGCCCAGATGAAAAACAGGAATAGCGCGATGCGGATGACGCCATCAACCAGGTTAAAGACGATCTGCTGGCCGAATACCGGGTTCACGCGTTTGAGTTCCGTGGCCGCCACCAGCGGCAGGAACTTGTACATGAAAATGAAAAATCCCACGGAAAAAATAACGTTGACCGCAGCCACCCAACCGCTGATTTCGAGCTTTTTGCCTTTTTCGTTGGCCGGAATTTCGTCGAGAGCAACGTTCGCGGAAAACTTCAAAGCGCGGAAACCCAGAGACATGGCATGTCCCAGGGTGATGACGCCGCGCATCACCGGCCAGCCCATCCATTTGTGCTTTTCTGAAAGGCGCTCAAGCGGCTCACTGTGCGTGGAAACTTCGCCGGAAGGCTTACGGCAGGCAATCGCCCAGGCATGGGGGGAGCGCATCATAACGCCCTCGAGCACAGCTTGGCCGCCGACCAGGGTCTCCTCGCCACCCTCGAGCACGGGCAACAGCTGGATAGCCACCAGGAAACGCCATAATGTGCGGAAACCCTGCATAGATATTGGATGATCCTTCCGGGCCCGAGGGCTCAACTAGTAAGGTTATCACAGGTATACAAGTCGGAGACATGCGAAAACTAGCCGAAGCTTGCGAGCGGATCGCAGCCACGACCAAAAAGCTCGAAAAGGTTTCGATCGTCGCCGACTATTTGAGGTTGCGAACGACGGAAGAGGCGGCTATCTCAGCCGTATTCCTTTCTGGGCGCCCTTTTCCGATGTGGCAGGAAGCCACACTGCAGGTAGGCGGATCGTTGCTGTGGCGAGTCGTGCAAGAACTCTCGGGGAAGAGCGAGCAGGAGCTGACCGCGGCCTATCGCAAGCTGGGCGATTTAGGTGCGGTGGCGGACGAGATTCTGCCTTCGCATGAAGGAAGCGACCTGAGTGCGATCGAAGCGCAACAACGCTTTCAGAAGATTGCTGCCACTCGTGGTCCTACGGCAAAAGCGGCGCTGATCCGGGAACTGATTTCACAAGTGACGCCTCTGGAAGCCAAATACATTGTAAAAATCATGACCGGCGATTTGCGAATCGGATTGAAAGAGAGCCTGGTCGAAGAGGCGATTACAAAGGCCTATGGCGGGACGTTGGGCGAAGTGCAGCGCGCCAATATGCTGCTGGGTGATATCGGCGAAACCCTGCAACTGGCTGCAGCGGGCAAGTTAGGAGAGGCCAGGATGCGACTATTTCATCCTCTGGGCTTTATGCTGGCCAGCCCGGCGGAGTCTGCCGAAGACGCGCTGAGTTACTTCCAAAACATTCTGGTGGAGGACAAGTACGATGGCATCAGAGCGCAAGCACACTGCGCGGGAGACGAGGTACGTATCTTCTCGCGGACGCGAGACGAGATCACCGAGTCATTCCCTGAACTGCCTGACGCGTTGGCAGGGCTGCCGCAGGATGCGGTCCTCGACGGTGAAATCGCAGCCTGGAGTTACCTGGCCGCTGAGTCTAACGAAGCAGGACGAGCGCTCCCCTTCAGCGCGCTGCAGCAGCGGCTGGGGCGAAAGAAAGTGAGTGAGGAAATAATGCGGCGGGTGCCGGTCGTGTATCTCGCCTTTGACGTGCTATACGCAGGAGGCGAGTTGTTGATTGACCGTCCGTTGCGAGAGCGAGTGCAGATTCTCGACGAACTGCTGGCGGTGGAGCGTAAACCGGTGAAACTACGCTCGCGCAACGACCAGGGACAATTGATATTTGAGCCGCCCGAACCGGAGACGAACGCCCGAGTCCTACGCGCGCCCGTGTTTCAGGCCTCCTCGGCGCAGGAACTCGACCGACTTTTTGAAGCCGCCCAGGCCAGAGGGAACGAAGGGTTAATGGTGAAAGACCCCGAGTCGGTCTACACACCCGGACGGCGCGGCAAATCCTGGCTCAAGATGAAACGCGAACTGGCCACGCTCGACGTGGTGGTCACGGCCGTCGAGTACGGCCACGGCAAACGCATCGGAGTTTTCAGCGATTACACCTTTGCGGTGCGGAATGGCGACCGGCTCGTGAACATTGGCAAAGCGTACTCGGGGCTGACCGACGTCGAGATTGCCGAGATGACCAAGTGGTTTCTAGAACACACGGTTGAAGATCAGGGTCTCCGGTTGATTGTGGAACCGAAGATCGTGCTCGAAGTAGCCTTCAACAACATGATGAAATCCGACCGGCACGATAGCGGATATGCCCTGCGCTTCCCGAGGATTGTGCGGCTAAGACGAGATAAGCCTCCCGAGGACGCGGACACGATTGAGAGAGCGCGAGAAATTTACGAAAAGCAGAAGAATTGAAGATTGCCGAATTTACGAATTAACCGATTGAAAATCTGAGACCCCCGATCTGAGTTCGCAAATCTAATTCGTAAATCCGTAAATATGGAATTCGCCAATGCCTTTTAATGCTTGTGTTGATG
The DNA here is from genome assembly GCA_035512155.1 of Terriglobales bacterium. Taxonomy (GTDB): domain Bacteria; phylum Acidobacteriota; class Terriglobia; order Terriglobales; family Acidobacteriaceae; genus JABCYV01. Next base: position 25,085 of record DATKEN010000051.1, read on the forward strand.
TAGCTCTTCGCTCACTGGGATCACGCATCCGTGCGCCACTTCGCAGACCTCGTGCTCGAACTGGATGGTCGTGTGGTCAATGCGAAAATCGTGGTGCAACCTCTCTTTGACGTCGCGCAGGATACGCTCGCTGACTGAGGGCGGAATATCGGCGATAGAAATGTGGCAAGAAAGCGCGCGCGTCTCTGACCCAATGCTCCACACATGGAGGTCATGAACATCATTGACGCCGTTAACTTCGCGCATCGCCGCTTCTACGATTTCCAGTTTTATCCCGCGTGGAGTGCCCTCGAGCAGGATGTTCAGAGTCTCGCGCACGATGCCGAAGCCTGACCAAAGAATCAATGCGCCAATTCCGAACGAGAGCGCGGAATCAATCCAGTATTGTCCGGTCGCCAGGATGACCCAGCCACCCACGATTACGACAGCGGTGGAGAGAGTGTCGCCAATTTCGTGCAAGAGAGCGCTGCGGATATTCACATCCCGGTCGGAGCGGTAAAGAAGCAGCGCGATGACGGCGTTCATGACCACGCCGACGGCGGCCACAACCATCATGAGCCCAGCCCTCACGGGCGCGGGATTTTGCAGGCGCCGGAAGGCTTCGTAGAAGATGAAAAAAGACACTGCCACCAGCGAGACCGCATTCACCAGCGCGGCCAGGACTCCCGCGCGATGGTAGCCGTAGGTCTTGGTGGCGCTGGGTGGACGCGACTGCAGGTACACCGCTCCGAGCGAAAGCAGTAAGGCAAAGAAATCCGAGAGATTGTGCCCGGCTTCGGAGAGCAGCGCCAGCGAATGGGCCCGGATGCCCGCAATTACGAGCAGCACAATGTAAACCAGAGTTACGGCCAGCGAGATTCGCAGGACTCGGAAAGTCCTCTCGCCCCCGCCGTGGCTGGTGTGCATGTGCATTCTTTCAGTTTACGGGGATGCTCAGGTGGCTTCAAGGGCACAGCGGTAATGGCCGGAGTACTGGCGCAACGTAGATCTTCGGGATTTTGTGTGTGAATTCATCCCAACACCTGGCCCGGTCTCCACGCCAGATCCCTCGCCCCGCAGGTGAGAACGCGGGGCTTCGGGATGACGCCAGGCGTTGAATAAGCCGCCACCAGCCGCAAAACGAGAATCCAGTCCTCGTCGCAATCGCATACAATGCTTCGTTCTATTTCGTGAGAGGCCGAAGGGGAATGGAGACAGCCGAGGTAGTCATCATCGGGGGAGGGATTGTCGGGTCAAGCATTGCCTTTCACTTGACGGCCGCCGGATGCGACGACGTTTTGGTGATCGAGCGGGAAACGGCTCAGGGCAAGGGCTCCACAGGCAAGAGTATGGGTGGCGTGCGGGCGCAATTTTCTACTCCCGTCAATATTCAGATGTCACTGTATTCGATTCCCTTCTACGCCAGCTTCGAGGACAAGCTGGGACATCCTTCGGGTTACCGTCCCCAGGGATATTTATTTTGTGCTACCGAGGAAAAACATATGGCTTACCTGCGGACGAATCACGCCAAGCAGGTGGCCATGGGACTCAAGGCGGTGCGACTGATCTCTGGCGATGAGATTCGAAGCATGTTCCCGCAGCTTCGCGGAGATGACATTTTAGGCGGCAGTTTCTGTTCGACTGACGGGTTCGTCGATCCCTACAGCGCCATGATCGGATTAATGGCGTGGGCCGCCGACCACGGTGCGAAGTTGTGGAAGAACGCGGAGGTTACCGGCATTCAACGCGACGCTCAGAGGGTTGCGGGAGTGGAGACCACCAAGGGAACTGTGTCCACGAGAAAAGTGGTGAACTGCGCGGGACCGTGGGCGGCGGGAATCGCGAAAATGGCAGGCGTGGATCTCCCAGTGGAACCATTGCGGCGAATGCTCGTCCCGACCGAGCCCTTCGATCAATTTTCGCACCGCGCTCCCATGATTATCGACATGTCCAACGGCTTCCATTTTCGGCCGGAAGGTCTGGGATTTCTGTTGGCGTGGAATGATCCGGAAGAGACGCCGGGCTACAAGACGGATTTCGACCCGGCATTCATCGAGAAGATCTTGACTCGAGCCGCTGAGCGCGTGCCGGTATTCGAGAACTTGGCAGTGAATCCGAAACGTGCCTGGGCGGGCTTATACGAGATGACGCCCGATCATCATCCAATCTTAGGGCCGGTGCAGGATGTGCCCGGTTTTTTCCTGGCTAACGGATTCAGCGGTCACGGCGTGATGCATGCTCCAGCGACGGGGAAGATCTTGTCGGATTTGATTCTCACAGGGAAGACGGATCTGGTGGACGCATCGTTGCTGGGTCTATCCCGTTTCGCGGAAGGAAGGATGATCGAGGAAACGGCGGTATTGTAGCTGCCCCTACTGCGGGAGGCCCATGCGTTTCAGCAGGTCGAGATAGCGCGGATCAGAGCGGAACGGATCCATCACTTTGACAATCTTGATCAACTGCAGACTCTCCGCTTTCTCAGAATAGCCTTTCTCCAACCAATAGAAAACCTGATCTTTGTCTCCAAGCGCCGCGTATTCGTAGGCAATGGAGCCCGGATCGACATACCGGCGTTGAGCCAACTGCTTGAGGAGCTCGATGACTCTGCTCACGGTAGCCCGACTTCCAGACTTGGCGTAGACACGGGCAGCATCCTCAGAAATCGCCGACTGTTCATGATCATTGTTCAAGGTCGCTGCCTTCTTCCATTCCGCCAGCCACAGGTCATATTTGCCCATGTCGAAATAGGTCTGAGCCAGATTGTCGTGTGCGCTGGCATAATTCGGATCCATGTCGATTGTCTTTCTGAATTGATCCAAGGCCTGATCGTATTGACGCGCGGCCGAATAACTCATTGCGAGATTATTGTTGAAGGTCAGATTCAAGGGATCCAATTCCAGGGCACGCCTGAATTGAGCATGAGCCTCGTCGTGGCGTCCCAGATAAGACAAGAACAAGCCATACCACTGGTGGGCGGTGCCGTTGTTAGGGTCCAGTTCCAGAGCGTGCCGGAATTCTCGCTCCGCTGCGTCCCATTCCCACAGGTTCTCGTCGGAACCGGCCAACACTGCGTGGGCCTCCGCGAGAGTGTCGTCGATACCCAATGCCCTTTGCGCCGCTGACCGCGCTTTGGGGGCAACGTCGACGGCCGACACTGGGGCATAGTCGGAAACAACATAGTAGTAGTCGGCCAGGCCGACGTAGGCCAACGCGTAGTTCGGGTCCTTCTCAATCGCCTGATTGAAGTAGTCTTTGGCCTTCTCCAGTGAGTCCTGGGTTCGCTTCTCCCAGTAGAAGCGGCCTTTGAGATATAGCTGGTAGGCCTCGGGATCACTCGTACCGCCCTTGGCTACCTGCTTCTTAGTTTCGCCCGACAACCGCTCCCGCAGCCGGGCAGAAATTGCGCCAGTGATATCCTGCTGCACCGCGAGAACATCGGAGAGCTTGCGGTCGTATTGATCACCCCAAAGGTTGCGATTGGTGCGCGGGTCGATGAGCTCAGCACTGATAATGAGTTGATCCCCGCGCTGCACGATGCGGCCGGTAATCACGCCTTGCACTTTCAGCTCATGCGCCACAGCTTGCGGGTCCACATCACGCCCCTTGTAATGGAAGACGGACGAACGGGACATGACGGTGAGATTTGGAATTTGAGAAAGGCTATTGATCAGACTCTCGGTGAGGCCGTCGCTGAGATATTCGGTGTTGGGATCTTTGCTGGCATTGACGAACGGCATCACCGCCACCGACGAAATTTCCTGACCGCTACTTCTGCCGCGCCATAGGAAGGCTGACGTTACAACCATCCCGATCACCACAATGCCAGCAGCCGAGGCCCACAGGACTTTTCGCTTCGAGCTTTTTGCGGGCATTTCACGACTTTCAGCCACCTCGACCCGCGTGGAGCTGGAATTCCGACGAAGGCGCTTCAGGTCGGCCAGCATCTCCCCGGCGCTCTGGTAGCGCAGGGCACGATCCTTTTCCAGCGCCTTATTGATGATGTATTCGAGTTCGGGAGGCAGCTCCGGATTGACGCGCGCCGCAGAAGTTGGTGTCTTGTGCAGCAAAGAGTCAAAGATCAAGGCCGAAGTATTCCCCGAAAAAGCCATGCGACCAGTGGCCATCTCGTAAATCACAGCGCCAAAGGAAAACAGGTCTGTGCGCCGGTCGAGGTCCTCGCCGCGCGCCTGCTCGGGCGACATGTAGGCCACTGTGCCGACCGCCGTTCCCGGGCTGGTGAGGTGTGCCTCCAAAGTAGCTTGTTCCGGCGAGAGCGCCGATGCCGAGATCTGCGCCCCAGTCAGCTTGGCCAATCCAAAATCCAGAATCTTAGCTTGGCCGCGCTTGGTGATGAAAATATTTGCGGGCTTGATGTCGCGGTGCACAATACCTTCGCTGTGCGCGGCATCGAGGGCATCGGCAATCTGGACGGCCAGGTCCAGCAACTCATCCGCTGGAATGGGACCGGCGGCCAGGCGCTGTTTCAGCGTCTGGCCCGCCATGAATTCCATGGCGATGAACTGGAGGCCTTCTTCCTGCGCGATGTCGTGGATGGTGCAGATGTTGGGATGGTTGAGCGCCGAAGCAGAACGTGCCTCCCGCCGGAAACGTTCCAGAGCCTGCGGGTCGTGGGCAAGATCATCGGGCAGGAATTTTAGCGCTACGTGGCGGCCGAGCCTGAGATCTTCAGCCTCGTAGACCACGCCCATGCCACCGCCGCCGAGCTTCTCCAAAACGCGATAGTGGCCGATGGTTTTGCCGATCATCATAGCGCTCCCGACCTTGATGTCGAACGAGAATGCTAGGCTGCGAACGCTGCCAAGTCAAACCTTTCACGATTCAGCCCTGCTTGTTGCGCGGCGTACTGGTCTAGTAGATTAGCCTGACTTAGATAGGCCGAAGCCGATCACTCCATGACTGTGCAAGAGAGAAACTACTGGCTGACCACGGTTGAAATGCCGGGGACCGACACCGCGCAACCGCTTCCCGAAAGCGTGGACGTGGCAGTCATAGGTGCAGGCTTCACCGGACTCTCGGCGGCCCGAACCCTCGCCAAACGCGGGGCGAAAGTAGTGGTGTTGGAGGCTGAGACTATCGGATGGGGCGCCAGTTCGCGCAACGGTGGCATGGTTCTTACGGGCCTGAAGCTCGGCGCGAACAAGCTGATTTCGAACTACGGGCGGGAACGGACGCAACGGATGTACGCGGCGTCGCTTGCGTCGATCGATTGCGTGGAGCAGGTCGTGGGTGAGGAAGGGATTGACTGCAATTTCTACCGGTGCGGACATCTTGAAGTCGCATGCAAGCAGAGGCACTTTGACGACTACAGCCGCCAGGTGGAAGTGATCGCACGCGAGTTCAATCATCAGTTGCGCATTGTGCCACGCCACGAACTGCGGGCAGAGATCGGATCGTCAATTTACTTCGGCGGGATGGTGGATGAGGTCAGCGCCGGTCTGAATCCTGCCAAATATGTGGCGGGACTGGCGCGCGCAGCCGAACATGCTGGCGCGAAGATCATCGAGAACACGCGTGTGGAAAAGATCGAGCGCCAGGCTCAGCAGGGCAAGCCAGGTTGGCGCGTTACAACTTCTCGTGGTGTTCTTTGGAGCCGCGATGTGTTCGTCGGCACCAGTGGCTACACGGGATCGGCGACCCCGTCACTGCGGAATAAGATCATTCCCATCGGCTCATACATCATCACCACCGAGGTCTTGCCTGAAGCGCTGGCGCGGGAAGTGAGCCCGCGGAATCGCATGATCTACGACTCCAAGAACTATCTTTACTACTACCGGCTCACTCCCGACAATCGCATGCTCTTTGGCGGGCGCGCGGCGTTTTTCCCTGAAACTGATGATTCGATCCGCAGAAGCGCGGAAATCCTGCGGCGCGGCATGATTGATGTGTATCCGCAATTGCGGAACGTGAAGGTCGAGTATGTCTGGGGAGGAACACTGGACTTTGCCTTCGATATCATGCCCCATGCCGGGCAAATGGATGGTGTTTACTATGCCGTCGGATATGCGGGACACGGCGTCGCTATGGCGACCTGGCAAGGACTGAAGATGGCGGAGCTCATAGCGGGCGACAAGACGGAGAATCCCTTTGTTGGGATTCCGTTCCCAGGCGCGCCGCTCGGGTTGTACAACGGGAAACCATGGTTCTTGCCGTTAGCGGGGGCGTGGTACAAGTTCCTAGATTGGGTGAGTTGATGGCGGTATTCCAGGGCAAGGTTAAAGGCATTAACCACCAAGGACACGAAGTTACAGGAAGTAAACCGATACAGCCTGGCCTTCTTCTCAGCTCCGTGTCCCGTGCGGCATATTATTTGGTTCTGCCGGCCTCAACTTTCAGCTTCTCGGCAGCTCCGGCCTGTGCCGCCGCCAGCCTTGCCGTCAGCACGCGGAAGGGAGAGCAGGCAACGTAGTCCATCCCCACCTGATGGCAGAACTCGACCGACGACGGATCACCGCCATGCTCGCCACAAATTCCTACCTCAAGACCGGGACGAGTCTTGCGTCCGCGCTCAATGCCGATGCGAACCAGTTCCCCAACGCCCTCGCGATCAATGACGGCAAACGGATCCTGTTTAAGCATGCCTTCGGCCAGATATGTGGGCAAGAATTTATTGATGTCGTCCCGCGAGAAGCCGAACGTGGTCTGCGTGAGATCATTGGTACCGAAGGAGAAAAATTCCGCTTCCTTGGCAATCTCATCCGCGACCAGACAGGCGCGCGGCAACTCGATCATGGTCCCAACCAGATAGTGTACCTTCGCTTTCTTCTCTTTGAAGACCTCTTCCGCTACCCGGCGCACGATGCCGCCCTGGTGAGCCATCTCTTTGACAGTGGCAATCAAGGGGATCATGACTTCCGCGTGTGTTTTCACGCCCTTCTTCTCGACCTCAACCGCAGCCTCGAAAATGGCGCGAGCCTGCATTTCCGTGATCTCGGGATAGGTGATTCCCAAACGGCAGCCGCGATGGCCGAGCATGGGATTGAACTCGTGCAACTCTTCCACCCGCCGCAGCAGTGTCGGAATGAGCTTCTTCAAATCAGTGAACTGTTTCGCACCGTACTCGTGATATTCGTCGGTGAGTGCCTTTTTCTGCTGGGCCTTTGCATAGGGGAGAGCTGCGATGTCCACCATCAACTTTTCGCGCTTGGGAAGAAATTCGTGCAATGGCGGGTCGAGCAGGCGAATGGTTACCGGCAGTCCGTCCATCGCCTCAAACAGACCGGCGAAGTCTGCGCGCTGCATGGGGAGCAGCTTATTCAGCGCGGCGCGACGGTCTTTCTCATTATCGGCCAGAATCATCGCCCGCATGTGAGGAATACGTTTTTCCGCAAAGAACATGTGCTCGGTGCGACAAAGGCCGATGCCTTCCGCGCCAAATGCGCGAGCCTGGATGGCATCTCGCGGGATGTCAGCGTTGGCGCGCACGCCGATCTTGCGGAATGGTTCGGCCCAACTCATGAGGGTCAGCAGTTCCTGATCGTCCGACTTTGCCTCAACCGTCTTGAGCTTGCCTTTAATCACGCGACCGGTTGTGCCATCGAGCGAAATCCAATCGCCCGCCTTGAATATCTGACCCTTGGCGCGCATTTCGCCAGCCCGTTCATCGACCTGAATATCACCCGCGCCCGCGACGCAGCATTTGCCCATGCCTCGGGTAACCACGGCGGCGTGGCTAGTCATGCCACCGCGCGACGTCAGAATGCCGGCCGCCACCTCCATGCCATGAATGTCTTCCGGTGTGGTTTCGGCACGCACCAGGATCACAGGATTTTTTCGGTCGTGGCCGGCCTTGACCACCGCTTCATCAGCGGTAAATACGATCTGGCCGACGGCCGCTCCCGGCGAAGCGGGCAAGCCTGTGGCCAGCACCTCGACCTTAGTGCTCTTCTCGTCCAGCCGCGGTACCAGGAAGTCGTAAAGTTGGTTGGGCTCCACGCGGAAAATTGCTTCGTCCTTGCTGATTAGACTTTCTTCCACCATTTGTAGGGCAACACGCACGGCAGCGCGTCCAGTGCGCTTGCCGTTCCGAGTCTGCAGCATGTAGAGCTTGCCGTCCTGGATGGTGAATTCGAAATCCTGCATGTCGCGATAATGCTCTTCCAGGCGCGTAGTGATCTCGCGAAGTTGATCGTAAACAGCGGGCACGATCTTTTGCAGTTCGAGGATCGGCACCGGAGTCCGCACCCCCGAGACTACGTCCTCGCCCTGAGCGTTCATCAGGAATTCGCCGTAAAACTCTTTCGCGCCGGTAGCGGGATTACGGGTAAATCCGACACCCGTGCCGCTAGTCTCGCCGAGATTGCCGAACACCATTGCCTGCACATTCACTGCGGTGCCTAGTTCGTCGGAAATGTTGTTGATGCGGCGATAGTGCCTGGCGCGGTCATTTTGCCAGGAACGGAATACGGCGTCGCGCGCCATGACGAGTTGCTGATGCGGATCCTGCGGAAAGTCTTGTTTGGTGTGCTTCTTGACGACCTTCTTGTATTCCGCGATCACCTCCTTCAAAGCCTTGCCATCGAGATCAGTATCGAGCTTCGCTTTCTTCTGCTTCTTCTTGGCATCGAATACTTCATCAAACGCCGGCTTCGGAATGTCCAGCACGACATTGCCGAACATCTGGATCAGGCGGCGGTAGGAATCGGCGGCAAAGCGAGGATTATTGGTGCGCTTCGCCAGAGCTTCGACGCTTTCGTCGTTCAAGCCAAGATTCAAGATGGTGTCCATCATGCCGGGCATGGAAAACTTTGCGCCCGAACGCACGCTGACCAGCAGCGGATTCTCGCCTTTGCCGAGCCTCTGTCCCTGCAATTGTTCGAGGCGGGCGAGGGCTTGCTCCATTTGTCGGTCCACTTCGGCTGACACGGCTCTGTTGCGCATGTATTCGCGACAGGCTTCCGTCTGGATGGTGAAACCTGGAGGCACGGGCAGTCCAGCATTGGTCATCTCAGCCAAGCCGGCGCCCTTGCCGCCCAGTTCATCTTTCATCTTGCCATTGCCATCGGCTTTGCCGTCGCCGAAGAAATAGACGTATTGCGTGGCTGGTTTTTTTTCTGTGCTTCGGATTTCTGTTTCGGAGAGAGTTTGCGTTGCCATGGAATTAGTCCTTTATTGTTTCGAAGATTCTTTAGATTCCTTGCTGTCGATTACAATCTCGGAGAAGTCGGCAATCGTGGAAAAGTTGTTGAGCAGCGTTTTGAGCAAAGCCAGCCGCTTGGCGCGTACGTGCTCATCTTCGACCATAACCATCACTTTGTCGAAAAAGTTGTCGATCACCGGCCGCAGCTTGGCGACTTCCACCAGTGCCTCGTCGTATTTACGTGTGGCCCGCATTGCCTCAACAGCTGGGGCCATTTGAGCAATTTGTTCGTTGAGCAACTTCTCTGCCTGTAGCTCCGCCTGTCTGGCCGTTGTTTCCGCTGCTCTCGTCAATCGCTGTGCAGAGGCATCAGCTGTGGACGCACCCTGCTTAATCGCAGCATCCGCTTGCCGTGCGATGTTCTTCATCCGCTTGAAGGACACTGAGATGGATTCGAAATCCGCTAAAGGACGCACCTTACTCACTGCCTTCGCTCGCGCCACGGCATCTACAACATCGTCCGCATCCGCAGCCAGCACTGCATTGACGACGTCGTACCTGAACCCAAGCGCCTCCTTTAGATAAAACTCCAGACGTTCGCGGAAGAAATTGCGTAATGCGCCGGCATAGTCAACCGCCGGGGAGAATTTTCGCTCTGCCGCCGAATCTCTGTAGGCTTCGCGTGCGTCTCCAAAAAGTTGGCCCAGGCTGATCGGCAGTTTGTGCTCCGCAATTGTCTTAACAATCCCGTTTGCCTGCCGCCGCAATGCGAACGGATCTTTCGAGCCCGTTGGCTGCAGTCCTAGCGCAAACATTCCGGCAATGGTATCTGCCTTGTCCGCAATCGAAAGCACGGCACCTTCAACCGTTCGCGGGACCGAGTCTTCCATCGATTCCGGCTTATATTGATCGTAAATCGCGTCCGCAATTGCGAAGCGTGTGCTTTCCGGCAAGTCGTGATCCAGTTCCTGCGCCCGCGCGTACAACCCACCCACGATTCCCTGCAACTCGGTAAACTCTTTCACCAGTTCGGTGGTCAGGTCCGTCTTCGCCAAGCAAGCCGCCTTGTGAATCACGCCCGGACGAACTGCCATGCCCCTCTGCCGGATCGTTTCGGACGACCAACTGCTCAGCCGCTGCACCCGGATCGTCTTCTCGTAGTAACTTCCCAGGTTTTTCTGAAAGGTGACGTGCTTCAGCCACTGTGTCCGCTCGCGCAGGGGATGCTTCTGGTCAGTCTGCCAGAAAAAACGGGCGTCGTTGAAACGCGCCCGCAACACCCTTTCATGGCCGTGGCGGATGACGCCTTGCGGATCGCCATCGGTGTTCAGGACAGCGAGAAAGTGAGGCAGCAGTTTATGTTGCGTATCTTCGACGGCAAAATACTTCTGATGGTCACGCATCACCGTGACCAGGACTTCCTCCGGCAACTCCAGGAACTCGGGATCAAAATTGCCCAGGATGACGGAAGGAAACTCGGTGAGATTGACGACTGTGTCCAGAAGAGTTCTGTCTTCGCGCCAACGTGCCCCAGGTATGGTCCGAGCAGCGGCATCAAGTTGTTTCCGGATTTGCTGCTCGCGTTCCCCACGGCCTAGAACCTTGGCTTGTCGCAATACATCTACGTACATCGATCCGGCCCGAGGAACTTGCACCTGACGATCGGCGAGTATGCGATGGCCCCGCGACTTGTCGCCTGAACGTACTCCATCAAATTCGAGAGCGACAACCTCGCTATCGAGCATGGCCACTAACCAACGCACCGGACGCACGAATTTCTCAGCGGGGGTACGCCAGTACATATTCTTGGGCCAGTAAATCGAAGCGACCTCTTTGGCCAGCATCTCAGAAAGGATTTCGCCTGCGGCCCGACCTTTCTTGGTCACTTTAGCTGATAGGTATTCGCCCTTCGGAGTCGTGATCCGCTCCAGATGTGCGACTTCCACGCCAGCTTTTCTGGCGAAAGCTTGCGCCGCCGGAGTGGGCTGGCCATCCTTGAATGCAACGCTCGCCGAGGGACCTGTGATCTGTTCGGTGACATCAGGTTGCGCGGCTGGAACTCCGGGAGCGAGGACAGCTAGGCGCCGCGGGCTATCCAGAGCTGAAATTGTTCCAGTAGGCGAGAGTCGCTCGCGTTCCAGCAATTTGTGAACGCGCTCGCGAAGCTCCAGCGACGCAGCATCGATCATCCGTGCCGGAATCTCTTCGCACCCGATTTCTAGTAAGAAGTCTGGCATCTCTAAGCCTTTGTCATCCTGAGCGGAGTCAGTTCGCTCGCTAGCGAGCGGACCGACGGAATCGAAAGATCCCTATTGTCGGCACGTCTGCTTGCGGTAGGGATCCTTCGACTACGCGGAATTTTCGCATCGCGAAATTTCCGCTCAGCTCAGGATGACACTGCGGACGGCAGTTTCTCCCTCTTCGCTTTTGGCGCTCGCTGCTCGACAGCTTCTTCCTCTTCGGCAGCTGTCGGTTGATCTTGCTCCTGGTCTACCCACGCCTTTGCGATCCCTACGGCCAGCGCTCGTACCCGGGCAATGACTCCCACGCGTTCGGTCACCGAAATCGCCCCGCGAGCATCAAGGATGTTGAAGAGATGTGAACACTTCAGGCAAAGGTCGTAGGCAGCCAGCAGCGGGAAAAGTTTCTTGTTGCGCACACGGCCGTCCGACGCGCTCTTTTCTCGGCTCAGCACGGCGTATCCATCCAGCAAATGCTTGCATTCGGTCTCGCACAGCTCGAAGTGCTTCCAGGCCTTTTCGACGTCTGCTAACTCGAAGTTGTAGACCGAAAACTGGAACTCTTCCGCCAGCCGCACGTTGCCGTACGTTGTCGCCAGTCCAGTCTTAGGATCGCGTGCCCACACGATGTCGTAGATTGAGTCCACATCTTGCAAAAACGCTGCAATCCGTTCCAGACCGTAGGTTAGCTCGGCCGAAATCGGGTCCAAATCTACTCCCCCGCACTGCTGGAAATAAGTAAACTGCGTGATCTCCAGCCCGTCGAGCATCACCTGCCAGCCGATTCCCCAAGCGCCGAGCGTCGGCGACTCCCAATTGTCTTCTTCGAATTTAAGGTCGTGCTGGCGTAGATCAATGCCGATGGCACCAAGCGACTCGAGATAAAGTTCCTGCACATTATCCGGCGGCGGCTTCAGGACGACCTGCAGCTGCATGTGCTTGTAGAGCCGGTTCGGGTTGTCGCCGTATCGTCCATCGGCCGGGCGACGCGAAGGCTGCACGTAGGCGACTTTGTAGGGCTTCGGCCCCAGCACTCGCAAGAAAGTCTCCGGCGCCATCGTTCCAGCCCCGACTTCGACGTCATAGGGCTGCTGCAAGACGCATCCGCGCTCAGCCCAGAACGTCTGCAGGCGGAGGAGGAGTTCTTGAAAAGTCAGCGGATTGGGTTTGGATGAATTCAAATCGTAGCTCTTGGCCATTCGCTTGTGGATCAAATTCTTCAGAGGAAACTAGGCGCTAGGCGCTGATTTTCTCCAGCATCCCGGCCGTCACCAGCTTCTTTTCAATGTGACGCTGTAGAGCCTGGATCAAGAACTTTCGCAGGTCAGCTCCCAAAGCCTTTGGCCAGGTCGTCCCGGCAAAATTCTCGACCGGAGCGCGAAACATCTCCGCGGCCAGCGTCCGCGATTTGGCTGAGATCTCCGATGACGCCAGGCGCTTGTCTTCGGCGCACATCAAACCGTCCGACAAAGCGTGGAAGAATGCCCGACTTCCGTTCAGCGCCCGGCCACACACGGTGCACTCGGAGAGATCTGGTAAGTAACCCATCAGCCGCGTCATCCAAAGATCAAAATAGGTGACGGGCATCCAGACATCCGGTCCGCGCAAGCCAGCCAGGACTGAAAGCGCGAGCCGGAATACCGCGTCGTTGGCCTCGCGGTCGGGCAACAGCTCATCCAGCAACTCCGCCACATGGCTCAGCGCCACCGCGCGCGGATAACTGACTTCCGTCGCTAATGGCGATTCCAGCACCTCGCAGGAGTCGAGCCGGGACAACTCCTGCCGTTCACGGTCTTCGTAAAACGCACGGACGTAAGTCAGCGGCTCCAGCGCTCCCCCAAAACGCCGTTTAGACTTCTTGGCCGATTGCGCCACCCCGCGAACCTTACCTTCAATCCGCGTGAAAAGCGTGACCAGCAGGTCGGCCTCGCGCAGGGGATAGGTGCGCAGGACAATCGCTTCCGACTCCTTCAGTGCCATGGAAGCCAGCAGGTAATCTTTGATTGTAATGGAGCGGTCAGGAGATGCAAAGCTGCCAGGTTCGGGCTTCGGACTTCGGCGATTCGAATAAAAACGAATAGGGCTCCAGTGAGGTGCCGAAGCCCATGATCTATCAAGACTCCCAGAGGGAAATCCGAATTCTGACGTCCGACGCGAACCTAGCGTCCGTAGTACTTGGCGTTGCGCTCGGTGAAGGATGCCCACTTCTCCGGAAGATCGTCGAGGGCGAAGATGGCCGACACCGGGCACACCGGCACGCAGGCGCCGCAGTCGATGCATTCCACCGGGTCGATGTAGAGCATCTCCTCTTCGCCGTGCGCCGGTTCATCCTTCTTGGGATGAATACAATCCACCGGACACGCGTCCACACAAGCGGTGTCCTTGGTTCCGATGCAGGGTTCTGCGATCACGTAGGTCATAGGGTCTGTGTCTCCTGATATTCCCAGCTTACCAGAACCGGCAATTCTAGCAAGAATGCGCGGTCAGGTACAGGACGGGGCAGCTCGTGAAGGGCCGGCTTGATCCGATTATGGGGTCCTCTCAGCAGTGTACCGCTCAGTACGCAGCCAACCAAGACGGCAGTAATCTTCCCGGGCTGACTTAGTCAAGCCGGTCACGCGGCGCTGGCGATCCGGCGGATCAAGTCTTCCTGTTCGGCCTTGCTTTCCGCGCCAATCGTAAAGGCGTCGAGCACTCCCAGCGACAAAGCATACTTCAAAGCCTCATCCGGGCGGGTCCGCATATCTCCCTGACCCAGGATCTTCATCCCAATGATTCCTTTTCCCGCGGCTTTCATTTCACGGAGCACTGCAAGAACCGTATCCGGATCGGCGTCCATGTGTGAGCCGATGGGGTTTATTCGTGCCAGGTCGACTTCAACCCACGTAGACCTAGCCGCCGCCCGCAACGCTTCAATGCTGTGGCACGAACATCCATGCGCGCGGATGATACCTTTTGCCTTCGCCTCCGAAAGAACATCCATCGTCCCCTTGAAGCGTTCGGTCCAGTCGGCTTCAGTTAGACAATGCATCAGGCAAATGTCGAGGTGATCGGTTCCGAGCTCCCGGCGGAAGCGATCGAGGTCGGCGCGAGTCGAGGCCGCATCGCGGGCCCAGGTCTTGGTGAGGACGGTGACTTGGTCTCGGGGCACATGCTTCAGCGCCTCGGCTACATGGGGATGGCTGCCGTAAGAATCGGCCGCGTCAAAGAATCGCAAACCCCTGTCATAGCCGTTAAGCAGCAACTCTGAAAGACCTTTGAGCCCGAGCGCTGTCTGGTTAGAGTGATGCCCAGAACCCACCGTGCCGGTTCCCATGGCGAGCCGGCTGGTCTTAATGCCGGTCTTTCCGATCACCACCGTATCTGAGGCGCTGAACTTTCTGGGTAAACTGAGTAGCGCTAGCGCACGGTCGTTTAATACCTTCGAAGTGAGCCAAGTCGCTCCCAGCCCGTAGGCCGCGCGTGCAATGAATTCTCTGCGTCTCATTGCCTCATCCTCAAGAAGCACTTCAGCGACTGCTAGATCTGATGGACGTATCGATGAGTCGGTTGGATATCAGCAGAGCTTTGGAATTTTCACGCTAGGGTGTTTCCACCAATTCCCGCTTCTGGCTAGGCTCATATTCGACAATGTATCCCGCGACCGCGCTGGCCGCGACAGTCAAAGGACTCGCCAGGTACATCTGCCCGGGGCCGCTACGGCCGGGAAAATTACGGTTCTGTGCGCTGATCACCACCTGCTCTGGTCGCGTGGTCACGCCTGGTCCAGCGTTGATGCAAGCGCCGCAGCTCGGCTCAATCACTTTCGCTCCAGCCTTCTGGAAAATGTTGAGATAACCTTTGCGCACGCAGTAGTCACGGGTCTCCTGCGATCCGAACTGGATGTAGAATTGCACCGAATTGGCCACGCGCTTTCCGTGCTTCAGCGCATCGGCCAGTACCAGGGCGTACATATCCATGTCTTCATTTTTTCCGGCAGTGCAAGTGCCACCGTAGGCGAGCTCAACCGGCACTGGTGTGTTCAACTCGCGGATATATTTGCCGTTCCCCGGATCCCCCGGCGTGGCAACCATCGGCGTGATTTCCGACGCATCGAGCTCGATTACATGCGCATACTGCGCATCGGGGTCGCTGGTGAGTCCAGTGATCATGGCTTCGGCTTTCTTGCGATCCATGCCACGACGTTCTATCAGGAATTCGACTGCTTTTCGGTCAGGCGCAACGATGCCCGTGAATCCACCGATCTCTGCTGCCATGTTGGTCATGGTGGCGCGTTCATCGACGCTGAGATCCTCGATGGCCTTGCCGGAGTACTCGATAACTTTCGCAAGGGCTTTGCCAGTCTTCACGTAATCCAGCGCCAGAATCTTCAAGATGAAATCTTTCGCAGTCACATTGGGATGCTTGCGTCCGTGGATCACGACTTTCACCGATTCCGGCACCCGCACGCGAACGTCTTTTGTGATCCAGGAATTGAAAACATCCGTCGTGCCGATGCCGAATGCTATGCATCCGATCGCACCCGAGTGCGGGGTGTGGGAATCAGATCCAACAATCAATTGTCCCGGGAGGGCGTAGCTCTCAAGCACCACGGAGTGGCAGATCCCTTCCGACCCCTTGCGGTCGGTCAACTCCCCATGCAGTCGGATGCCACGTTGTTTGGCAAAATCCCCTTGCTTCAATTTGAGCTGCGTGGCCAGGTCGAGCAGGCCCATCTTTCGTTTCTGTTCGGAGAGTACTTCATCGAGAAACGTCAGATGGTCGCGGAAGAAAACCACTGAGGCAGCATCGTTCACTGGAGCATCGCGCCCGACTAGCTGGTCAAAGAAAATCGCGGCCATAGGCGTAACGTACTCGTGGCTAAAGCGTAGATCGGTGCGGGCAAATCCGGCATCGCCGGGTTTCACGGCTTCAACGCCGACCTTGCCATTTGCGCCGATCATGTGATGAGCAAAAACTTTCTCCGCCAGGGTCATGGGGCGAGGTTTGGTATCAAGCGGCGGCAAAAAGACCTTGCCCTGCATGCGAGCCACATTGAAATTGAACAATCCGCCGTGTTCGATGATCTGCCGGGTGATTTCGTCTTCGCCCTGGGTGAACTCGGAAAGAGGGATTTCTTCTCCTGCCCAGATCTTGTCGATCAAAGTGAAATTGGTAGAGGTCAGCACGCCCAGGTTCTGGCAGTTCTGCTTATAGATACGCTCGATGTTCTCGGCGATCACGATCTTTATGCCGGCACAAAGTTCAGCGTACGGCGACTGCTCGCGGCTGGAGCCCTTGCCACGTCGCTTCCCGCTCACTGCCGCTACGAAGCCGCCTTTTTTCACGTCCCCACGCTGGATGGGGGTTTCGTTACCGCATTTCAGGCCGGTATAGGGAAAATCGCCTAAGGTCTCATCGAAGAAGAAGCAGATGTGCGCCGGAGTGATCTCATCGGTTGAGATATCGTCGCGCAGCTTGGGATTGTTGCCCGGATTCCGTGTGTCCCAAGGCAAATCCTCGCCGGCCAGTTGGCGCTTGATGAGTTCAGGATCCTCGGTGAGAAATAACAGTCGCCCTTTGAGACGAACTTTGTCGGGGCGCCTCTCGATCTTGCGTTCTAGGAGTGAGCTAATCACGGTTGAGCTAACCCATCCCGCATAAGATTCACGCTTCTATTGTAACGCGAGCCTCGGTTCCAGCACGGATCAAGGGGCTTTAACCACAGAGGACACAAAGGCACACAAAGGAACCCCTAGCCTGTGAATTCCTTCGTGTGACTTAGTGTCCTCTGTCGTGCAGGTTTTAATGATGTCCGTGTTCGCGATCGTACTTCTCCCCTGCGCCGATCGCCACCGTCAGTCGATTCTCTTTCGGCGCCAGGGGGCAAGTGGCATAAGGCGTCACGGCACAGGGCGGATTGTAAGCACGATTGAAATCGAGTACGACTGTTCCGTTCGTGACCGGGTCCGTATCTAGGAAACGCCCTCCTGGATACGTATCGGTCTTGCTGGTCAGATCGTTGAACACAAAGAAGAGGCCTTTGGCGGGATCGCCGCCTAGATCACTTAGCCGATATTCCTGGCCGTTGATCTTGAATACGGCCGTTCCGGCCACCGGCGTGGGCGTCACATCGCCGAGCACGTTGGGGACGTCGACCGTTTTCTTGGCATCAGCGGGCATCCAGGTTGCCGTCAGGCGGTATGACGGGTCGAGCGGGAAGAATATCGGGCCGTGATAGTCCTTTGCCGCTTCGCTGTCGACATCTTTCAGCCTAATGCCGATGCGATCGCCGCGCACGATGACCTTGAACCGCAGGCTGTTGAGCTCCACCATAGTCGGATGGCCGGAAGTATCCGGGTCGAGTTTGATGGTCGTCACAGGCTTGCCGGCGACGGTTGCCTGAACTCCGGAAGCAAGCTTGAGCGTCACATCTTTTCCCTGGAGCTCGAAAATGCCGGCGTGGGTTGGGCCCTTGGGAAAAACGATGGCACTCGCCGGATCAGTACCAAAGCTGTTCTCGCCGGGTTTGAGCCAGAATAAGCCTGCCAGAGACAGCCAGTTTTGCTTAAGGTCATCGACCAGCTCGGTTTTCCATTTCTCAAATGATTGCTGATACGCGGAATCGACGATAGGTTTTGCCGGCGTGTCCGCCGCCGAGGCCACGCCAGCAAACAACGAAGCAGTTACGGTGATGAACATCACAGCAGATCTCACGTTCAAGTCCTCAGCATCGAGCCATCACCTTTTATATTCCGCGACGTCGGGCAAAGGCTCCAATCCACGTCCATTGAAGATCCGCTCAAATTCGCTCAGCAAAGCGGAGTGCACTAAGCCATTCGAGGCCAGAGTTTCGCGACTGTTGAGTTGAAACGGGCCACCGCTAAAATCCGTGATCCTGCCTCCGGCTTCCTCGACTATCAGCACGCCTGCAGCAGTATCCCATGGGTTGAGATTGAACTCCCAGAATCCATCAAATCTTCCGCAAGCTACGTTGCACAGATCAAGAGCCGCCGATCCTGCCCGTCGCACGCCATGCGTACGCAGAGTGATCTGATGATAGAAAAATATATTCGGATTCTTGTGCCGCTTATGGCTGGGAAATCCTGTCCCCACCAGGCACTCCGCCAGGTTAGAAATTTTTGAGACCGACACGCGCTGCTGATTCAGGGAAGCCCCACTTCCCTGCTCCGCGGCGAACAACTCGTCTCTCGTGGGATCGTAAATTACGCCCGCGATGCGTCGTCCCTTATATTCCAGTGCCATGGAAACGCAGAACACCGGGAAGCCGTGAGCGAAGTTGGTCGTGCCATCCAGCGGATCGACATACCAGCGATAGTCGCTGCCGGTATCCACCAGGCCCTGCTCTTCGCCCAAAACATCGTGCGTGGGCCAATACTTGCGGATGCGCTCGCGTATCAAGGCCTCCGATTTGCGATCAGCGATGGTCACCAGGTCAGCGTCGCCCTTGTATTCAACCTTGACATTTTGTTGGAAGTACGTCATCAGCAGGGCGCCGGCTTCGCGCGCGATCTCCGTCATCGCGGGGACGAAGTCGCTTTTCTGGGCGGAAGATGTCATGTGCCAAATGGCGTTCTGGAACGGCCTACGGGCGGGAGTTTGTGAGCACCGGTCAGCAGCTACTTCCGCTTCCCGCCGTCTTCAGCGATGTACATGATCTCGTGTTTGAAGATAAAGAGATTGGGCTGATCTTCGCGCGTGAGTCGCACCATGTTCCTGTCGTAATATTCAATCCAGCCGCGCACTACTTCACCGTCGGCCAGCTTGATGATGACCGGCTTCTGCTTTTCACCCAAGGACTTCAAATAGCTCGCTTCTTCTGATGTCTCCTCAGGAGGAGCCGGTCGTCCTCTTCGAGGTGGGCCGGGTAATCCTTGTCCGTGAAAGGGCATAGGTGGTATTTTACACGGTGCGTACAGCCGCCCCGGAGTAGCAAATATGCGGGCCGTCGAGCCCGCTAGAAAATAACTTTCAAGCCGAATTCCATCTGACGCGGAGCGCCCAACGTGAAGATGCCGGATCCCGCTCCAGTGCGGTTGGCGGCCCTGCCCGTTTGCACTCCATTGAGGACGGTCCCCTGTCGGCTGGTGCCGTTGACCTGTCCGGGCTGACCACCCAAGATTCCTACCAGCAAATTGTTGGGGGCGTCGAAGTTGGCGAAGTTAAAAACGTTGAACACGGACACCCTCGGTTCGATGGTTAACCCTTCTCTGATTTTGAGTGGCCATGCCAGTGCCGCATCTAGGGTCCGCAGCCAGGACAAGCCCTCGTTGCCGGGCGGCGGAGTCTGAAGAAGCGGAGTCACCGCGCCCAACCTTTGCAACTGGTCGCCTCGAAGCAAATTCGCGGTCACCAGGGCCTGGCCGGCGGGGGTGAGTCGGCCGCCAGAGTTAGCGTTGTAATTCTGGATGGCGTTGTTGAGATTGCTGGCGGTAATAGTTCGTCCGAACGAGCCTATGTTGGTTCCGGGCACAATATCACCATAAGAACTGTTCCCGGTTACGCCTTGACCCCCGAAC
This sequence comes from Terriglobales bacterium, assembly GCA_035512155.1. Taxonomy (GTDB): domain Bacteria; phylum Acidobacteriota; class Terriglobia; order Terriglobales; family Acidobacteriaceae; genus JABCYV01. Next base: position 44,920 of record DATKEN010000051.1, read on the forward strand.
GATCCGTCGCCGGTAACATCGGTGCGGAAGATTTCACCGGGCACGCCACCACTCGCCGGCAAGAATAGAGTTTGAGGCAAAGGGGAATCAAAGTGTCCGACGAAACTCAAGCGGCTGCTATACGGGAGTTCCAGAATCGTTGCGATGGAAACTTGATGTTTACGGTCCTGTGAAGCCTGTCCGAAAAACCTTGTTGGACTGTTGAAGTCGGCTGCTCGTGGGGTTAAGTCCTGGTCGCCAATGCCTCCGGCAACGTTGCTCTTGAAAACCGAATGGTTGTAGGACAACAGCAAGTTCATGCTTTGGACTCTGCGCACCGGGTTGCTGACTTGGCTTCGTAGCGATACTTGGACGCCGCTGTAGACCGAACGGCCCTGGGGGAAGAACATGATGTTGCGTCCCACCAAGGGGTTGACTCCGGGGAAAGCAGCGCCGGAAGCTGACGCACCATTGCTTGGATTCAGACCAAATAAAGCCGCCGGAAAGCCGGCAAGATACTGGCCACCGGAATCCATCCCGTTCCTGGCAAAATCGGCGATACTGGCGCCGGGAACTTTTCCCAAATAACAAGTAACAGCCGACTGCGAGCTTGCGCCCGCACTGGCTGCAGGGGAGCAACCGACGCGAGCTACCGTGGTTGTTATAGCCCTCAAAGCGGCGTCAGTATTCAGGAAGCTTGCATCGCCCACGTGGTTGGTGTCCTGTCCCAGCAGATAATGCGTGCTTACGTTGCGCACATAGTCCACGCTAAACACCGACGCTTGGCGCAGTTGATGCTCCAGACCGACATTCATTTGCACCGTGCGCGGAGTCTGAAAGTTGGGCGCCAGAACTCCCTGCTGGCTACTTAACAATTGGCCAAGGAAATTAGGATTCGAGGATGTCGAAGAGAGCGCTGCGTTTGCCGCCTGGAATTGTGTCTGTAGGTTCGCAACCGCGCCGGCCACGCTTCCTACGGGTTGCCCGCAGATGCCCGCCGCGGGTTGGAGGATATTACCTGGAAAAACCACGATTCCGTGACCAGCGCACGGATCGTTCGCTTGCGCATTGAACTGAGCTGTGGCGGAACGAACCATGCGGTCCGAAAGGACATTCTGGAGCTCCGAATTGTCGTAATACATTCCGATTGCGGCTCGGACGACTGTCCTTCCACTCCTGCCGGGATCCCAGGCAACTCCAAAACGCGGTGCGAAATTCAGGTTAGGCTGCCGTATCCGATTTCCAATGCCCGGCAGAAAGCCGAACTGACTCAACAGACTGGCACTGCCACTGCACGGGGCAAACGGGCCGAAAGAGGCAGCCACGGCCGAGCAGGGGATCGCCGGTAAACCCGAATCCGTACGTCCAGTATCACGAACATAACTCACACCATAGCTGATAGTCAGATTCGGACGGAGCTTCCACTGGTCAGATGCATACAACTGGATGCGAGTGTCGCCCCAACCGCCGCAAGCAGAACCGAAAGCCGATTTCCCGCTGGAGCATCCCACGCCATTTCCTAGCGATATGCTATCCACCGGATAATTTAAGGGATTGTTCGCGCCGCCGGGGAATGGTCCTACTGCGGCTAGAGCAGTTGATGCCGCACCAGTGTCCGCGCCGACCTGCGGCGCTAAGTCAAACAAATTGGCGAAAACAAGACTGTCAATCCGATTCACTTCAAACCCAAAGTGAAACGTATGTTCCTGCAAGCTTCTGCCGCCATCGTACGAAATCTCTTTGCTGGATTGGATCGTCCGCTGCGGCGCCAGTGGGGTTGCACCGCTAGCGAATCCGGACCCGCCGTCGAACTTGAGACTGACCCGCGGGGCAAGATCGAAAACGCTAACAGCGTTCGCGATGCTGTCGGAGAAGCGGTTGTAGGCAAAGCGGAGACTATTTGTGGAAGCGCCGCGATTGAAGTCGAGGCCGACGGCGTGACTCGGGGTATTGGCATGATTCTTGAACAGCTGAAAGTTGCTTCCGTCGGAAGAATTCACCCCACTATTGTTGTCGTACAGGAAACGGTAGAACAGGCGCGCTGTCGGGGTTAATTGGTAATCCAGACGGCCATCGAGTTCGGTCTCACGAAAGGGAGAGCTGTATTTCCCGTCGAGCGCATTGAAGGGCGCGTTGAATACGACCGGCGCCATCCAATCCTGTTTGAAGTATTCGCCCGCAACGAAGAGAAAGAGCTTGTCTTTCTCCACCGCGCCTCCGACTTCCCCGCCGAAGACTTCCCGCGAATAAGAGTTGTCCTGGCCGCCGGGGAAGTTCACCATTCCCAAAGTCTTGTTGCGAAAATTGCCCAGAGCCTGTCCATGAAGATCATTGGCGCCGACCTTCGTCACCACATTCACTGCACCTGCAGAAGTGAGTGCGTCAAGTCCTCCAACGTTCGATTGTCCAACTCGCAATTCCTGGATCGAACTCACCGCGACATTTTGTGTAGTTGCACCGACCGTATCATCAGTAACGTCCGCTCCATCCACTCTCATCCGCGTGGTGCGTCCGGTACGTCCATTAATCGAGGCGGAGGAAAAACCGTTCTTCGAGGGAGCCAGCACCAGCCCGTCGATTACCTGGATGTCCGGCTCCGAGTTTGCCAGTTCAAGGAAATTCCTGCCGGTGGGAAGTTGCTCAAGCTGGGTGGAAGTGACGGTGCTCTCGATTGCGGCGCTCTGCGTGTTTACCAGTGCAACTCCTGGCGGCGGCAGGCGCTGTAGCTTCACGTCGCCGGTCACCGTGGCCCCGGCCTGGATTCTGAGCAGAAGCTCAGCATTGCTGAATCCTTTGGCTTCGATGTGCAGGACATAATCCGCGGGAATCAGGTCGCGAAAGGTGTAGGTTCCGGCCGGACTGCTGGTGGTATGGAATGCTTCCCCCGTCAGTTTGTTGGTGAGGGTTACGACTGCGCCGTTGACGGAGGTACCCCGTGGACCAGTCACGGTCCCCGCGACATTGCCGGTGGACCCGGTTTGGGCGCAGAGCGTCAACGAGCCGACCAAAAGAACAGCAGCCGCTGCTGTTGTCAAGCTCATCCGAGTTAGGGCAGAGCAAGCAGAACCAGAATTGCGCGACATCGTTGACCTTTTACCTTCCTTACGAATATTCGATCTTTCCAGGCGTGAAGCCGCCCAAAAAATTAGCCAACCAGCCACTGCGCGGCCGCGAGAAGCCGGAAGGACGGCAGTTTGAAGGATTCCGCCGGCCAAGGACTGATGCCGGCAGCACAGAGAAGCCCGCTCGGGGCTGAAGCATTCCCGGGAGGTGAAGCATCATACTGCAACACAGAGTCTGCAATTCGCAATCCCATAGACTTTCACACGGGAATTTGTCTCGTCAACCACCTCTAGCTTCGCAACTTTGCTTAAGACTCGAAAACCTTTTTTAGTTACCGGTCCAAAGGTGGTCTTTTACGATTTCTGATTAATGAGATTTGGAAGTGTAGTATCCGGTCCGATGACGCACCTTGAAGCCCGAATCCGGCGGCAGGCCGCTAACCGTAATCTGGATGCGCCTGAAGTCAGAATCGGAAAATCGTTGCGAGGGATAGTACGCCAGCAGATATTGTGTACGTAGTTCGTCGCCGATCTGGCGAAAAGCATCGTCCAATTGGGACGCGGAAGTGGCATAGAAATACTTGCCGCCCGTGTCCATGGAAAGCTGGATGAGCGCGTGCTCCCCACCGGTATCGCGTCCGGCGCTGGCTTCAATGGGCACGACAATGATGCTATAGACGATGGCCTCGGCTTGCTGCGCGGCGCGCACGGCATCTTTGTAGTCGACCTTGCTCATGGTGTCGCCTCCATCCGTAATGACTACGAATACCTTTCTGCCCTGGCGCGGTTCGAGGGCCTGCGAACCCAGGAACAAGGCGTCATATAGGGCCGTGGCTGAGCCAAGGCGGAGGCGGTTAATGGCCCGGTCGATACGGTTGAGATCAGGAGTAAACGGCGTCAATTCGCTTACTATCTCACTGAACTCATAAAGCGACAGGGCATCGACCGGGCGCAGGATGGCGTGGGCGAAGCGGCGTGCGGAACCCAGTTCGAGTGGCAGGTCCTTGCGGGTACTCAGGCTGGTGTCAATGGCAAGGACAATGGATAGCGGCAGTGCCGATTCCTTGTCGAATACGGCGATTCGCTGCTCCTTGCCATCTTCTTGCAGCGCAAAATTCTCTTTTTTCAAGCTGGCAATGGGTGCGCCGTGGTCGTCCGTGACGGTGACGAAGACGTTGACCAGTTTGACGTCAACTTTGAAAGTAGTGTCGGGTTCCTGAGGGTCGGTGTTGCGGGACTTGGGTTTTTCAGTGCCCGACGGGCTTGTCGCCCACGGCGGTTTTGGCACTTGGGCAGGCACAATCGCCCCAGCCAATGCAAGGAAAACAAGCAAGGATTTCATGGAGGGACCGTTCAATTAGATGCAGGCCCTCCCGAATGGCTGCCTTCGGCGCGACTGACTTCCGGTGGGAAAGGTTCACCGTCCGCCCAGACAGCGCCATCCTCAAAATATTCTTTTTTCCAGATAGGAACGGTGCGCTTGAGAGTATCGATGAGCCAGCGAGAGGCGTCAAAGGCCGCCGCCCGATGCGCTGATGCCACCACAATCAACACGCTGGTCTCGCCTATCTCAAGCCGTCCTATGCGGTGGATAATAGCAACGTCACGAATCTTGAACCGGGAAAGCGCCCGCCCAGCGAGTTCCTCCATCTGTTTGAGAGCCATCTCTTCGTAAGCTTCGTAATCGAGGTAGAGAGTACGCCTTCCGCGGCTATTGTCCCGTACGATGCCTTCGAACACCACCGCCCCTCCGTCCTCAGGTTGCTTAATGCCATCGAGAATCGCCTGCGTATCGATCTTTTCCCGAACGACGGCGGTATGTTTGAAAGTGCGCACTCCTGGCGGCTCTCCTGATCCACCGCTTACAGGCGGCAGGAGTGCCACTTCGTCGTCTTGCTTCAGCTTCGCTTGCGGGTCGGCATATTCCCGGTTGACGGACATGGCAATCGAAGCCATTAAATCCTTCCAGCGCGGATTGGTCTTCTCGTAATGGCGCAGAACGTCAACCAAGGTGGCATGCTCGGGCAGATCCAGAAATTCGTCGGCCCGGCCGGTGAGGTCCTTCAAAATGCCGAAAAACAGGACGCGTATCCGCATGAAGGTCGGTTGCCAGATCACAGTTCCCAGTTCTCGGTAGTCTATCGTGGGCTGGCGATTTAACAGAATCTACGGCCTCGGCGCCATCAGAAAAAAGCCAGTTCCCTCGCGAGAACTGGCTTACTCCGCATGCGACGGATTCAGAGCTATTTTTTCCTCTCTTCCTTAGGTGGCTGCTGCCTCTCTGAAGGCCGTGGGGCCGGCGCGGGCCGTGAGGCCGGCGCTGGCTGGGGACGCTGTTGCTGCCATTGACGGAACTTCTGTTCTTCGTTCTGCTGATGCTCAGGCCTCTCTTGAACCGGAGGAGCCTGCCTAACCAGCGGATGCGCTGGCGCATTATTGGAAGGCCGCGGTACCGCTCGCTCCGCGGGGGCGGGGGCTTCTTGCGAACGGGACGGCTGTTGCTGCCCACGGGCTTGCTCCTGCGGGCGAGGCTCTTGTTGCTGCGGACGGGACGGCTGCGGCGCTTCCTCGGCGCGCCCTGGGGCTGGCGGACGCGGAACCGGTCGTGACGCTTCCGGACGCGGTGTTCCAGTCCCGGCTTCAGGTCGGCCAGGTGGAGCTTGCGCCTGCGGTCGAGCCGGTTCTTTCTGTCCACGCGCCGCCGGCTGCGGCTGGCCCGGTGTTTCTGTACGTACGTTCACTTTCGCCTGCCGCTGCTCGAACGGCTCTCTGGGTGGCGTCGGCATTCTGGTGGCGACCACTTGCCGATTTACTACCGCCGCGGCGGGCTTGACCCTCGCTGGTCCCCCAGCGCCCAATACACTAGCCCTGACCGGCTGCGCTTGAACTTCATGAGTAACCGGAGCAGCGGCGAGTTGCCTTTCATCCACGTGAGCAATATTTCTGGCCACAGGACGAGCGTTCACAAATGTGTCATGTGAAACCACCGTTACGCTGTTTGATACGTGCTGGTTAACGTAGGTGATGTTCGTGACTTTATTGACGGTGTAGTTGTTGTACACATTGGTGACCTGCGTAACGTTCACCCGCGTATTGGTCACATTCACATTAGTCACATAGTTGCGGCTGCCGCGATACCAGGGAACGAAGACTTCACGGGGACCCAGCGGGAACCAACCCACACCCACTCCACCGCCGATTGCGAGTGAGAACCCGCCCCCGCCGATGAATGCCACAAGAGCCGGTGCGTAGACCGGCCGCACGACGACCGGGCCAGGAACCCAGCACCATGAGCTTTGGACGAAGGCCCAGCGTCCGTAGTGGAATGGAGCAAAGCCCCAAGGCTCATCCTCCACCCAGGTCCAGCCCCAAGGTTCGACCCATACCCAATGCCCATAACGGTATGGGGCCCATCCGACAGCTACAGCCGTCGGGGTCCAGACCGGACCGTAATCCGCAACGTAATGCCAGTGGCCATGATCGTCGAGGTCCTCGTAACCGGTCACCTCGGGCGAGATGTAATTGGCGGATTCGGAGTGGTCTTCACGCTGATCGCGCGCAAACGCAAAATTGTCGAAATCATCAGAGCGGGGAATCTGCTCGATTTGATGATCAAGCTGGTCGGTCCCGGTGAAACGCGCGTTCTGGCCGGCAACCACGGTATAAGTGGCGCCTCCGCCCGTGACCTCGCCTCGACCGTGCCAGACTCGCGTATCAGTCTCGGTGCCATCGGCGTTCACGTCAACCCGATACTCGCCCGCCTGTTGCAGAGAAAATGCCAGGTTCGGCGTATCTACTTCGACGACGTCACCATCATCAAGGTGGCGCAGTCGCACAATGACCGACCCCTGCGACAACTTCAACTGCAGCGTGTGGTCATCCAGATCGAGAAATGTAATGCTGGTTTCCGAGTCGATACGGATTGCGGTCGAACCTACATGCAACTCGGCTCGTGAATCCTTGTCGGCCCATAGGTTGTCCCCGGTGGTGAGCGGTCGGTTGGGGACGGCCTGCACCCAGTCGCCTTCGCCTCCAGGCTGAAACGAAACTGAGCCATCCGAGAAATTGAGGCGCGCCACCCGGCTCGGCGGATCCTGACCCTGTTCTTGATCTTGATCTTGCGCCACGAGCATGAGTGGCGATTGCAACATCAGCAAGAGTCCCGCCAGCAAGGTCGCAACCGCCAGGATCTTATGTGTCTTCATTGGCTTTCCTTTCGCCTTCCTTAGCACGGCAAACGCACCGACAACTGCTCATTGTCTTTAAACACCGCTCCAGCTCGAAAGTTCCATACCCCTAAGCTCCGTAGTGTAAGACTTTAGCCCAAAAGAAATTGCCAGCTCCTTATGGGGAAGCTGGCAAGTTAACGTCGTGGCGACAGCGGGGGCTGATTATGTGACTGCCTGCTCTGCGAGAAATTTCTCTCGCTCCGCCTCATCGCGTCTTTCTTCTCCGGGAGTGGACGGCAGGGCCAGATCCAGGACTTCACTAATCGTCTTGACGTAGTGAACGTTCAGATGTTCGAGCTGCTCGGGCGTGAGGTCCTCGTCCACGTTCATCTTGTTTTCGGCCGGCAGAATCACGTCCCGCACGCCAGCTCGCTTGGCGGCAAGGACCTTCTCCTTGACACCGCCGATGGGCAGGACGTTGCCGCTCAGGGTGATCTCTCCGGTCATCGCAGTCAACGGACGTACGGGCCGGCCCGTAAGCAATGAAACCAGCGCTGTTGCCATGGTCACTCCCGCGGATGGACCGTCCTTGGGGATAGCACCAGCCGGCACGTGAATGTGGATGTCATGCTCGGCAAAGAAATTCTCCTCAATCCCAAGTTGGGTCGCATTGGAGCGCACCCACGTCAAGGCCGCCTGCATTGACTCCTGCATGACCTGGCCAATCTGGCCCGTCATGGTGAAGCCCCCTTTTCCCTTCATGGTGTTGGCTTCAACGAACAGAATGTCACCGCCGGAGGGCGTCCAAGCCAGGCCGACTACCACGCCCGCACGTCGGGTGCGCTCTGCAATCTCGCCTTCACTTCGCACCTTGATACCGCCTAGAAACTCCTGTACCACTTCCCTGGTCACTATTAACTTTTCCGTCTTGCCTTCTGCCAACCGGCGTGCCTGTTTGCGACAGATAGTGCCAATATTGCGCTCCAGGTTACGCACGCCAGCCTCACGCGTGTAGTGGCGAATGATGTAGCTGACGCCTTCCTCCGGGAATTCAATCTGCTCCTTGGTTACACCGTTTTCTTCAATCTGTCGCGGGATGAGGTATTGGAAAGCGATGTGGACCTTTTCTTCTTCCGTATAGCCCTGGAGTTCGATGATCTCCATGCGGTCGCGCAATGGCTCCGCAACCGGATCCAACATGTTCGCCGTTGTGATAAACAAGACTTTCGACAGATCGAATGTGACGTCGAGGTAATTGTCGCGAAAAGTTGAATTCTGCTCCGGATCGAGAGCTTCGAGCAGAGCCGAAGCCGGATCGCCGCGGAAATCACGGCCGACTTTATCGATTTCGTCGAGCATGAATACCGGGTCCTTGGTTTCGGCACGGCGGATGCCCTGAATAATTTGTCCCGGTAAGGCACCGATATAAGTGCGCCGATGACCACGAATCTCGGCTTCGTCATGAACGCCGCCGAGCGAGATACGGACGAATTTGCGTCCCAAGGCACGAGCAATGGACTTTCCCAGCGAAGTCTTCCCTACTCCCGGAGGGCCAACGAAGCACAGAATCGGGCCTTTCATCCCAGGCTTTAGACGACGAACCGACAGGTAGTCCAAAATCCGATCTTTCACCTTCTGTAGGTCATAGTGGTCGGTATCGAGGATCTCCTTGGCTTTGAGAATGTCCACCTCGCCACCAGATGTTTTCGCCCAAGGCAGAACAGCCAGCCACTCAATGTAATTGCGGGTAACGGAGTAATCGGCGGCCATCGGGGACATACGGGACAGGCGCCCCAGCTCCTTCAATGCCTCCTTCTTCACCTCATCCGGCATCCCCGCAGCTTCGATTTTTTGCCGCAGGTCTTCCGTGTCGCGCGCGCCTTCGTCCTGCTCCCCTAGTTCTTTCTGGATAGCCTTCATCTGCTCGCGCAGATAGTATTCGCGCTGGGTCTGCTGTACCCGGTCCTGCACTTCGGATTGAATCTTGTTACGCAGTTGCTGGACTTCCAGCTCCTTGGCCAAATGTTGATTGATCTTTTCCAGGCGAACCCGCACATCTGTGGTTTCCAGCGTGTCCTGTTTGTCCGAGGTAGAGAGCGAAGGCAGCGAGGAGGCGATGAAGTCAACCAGGCGTCCCGGCTCCTCAATATTCATGGCCACGGTGGACAGCTCGTCCGACAAGGTTGGCGATCCAGCCACAATCTGTTGAAAGAGGGTTAGAACGTTGCGTTGCAGAGCTTCCACCTCGGAACTCTTGGGTGGAATGGCTTCCGGTACCGAATCAACCCGGCCTCGCATGAATGGCGTCAGCTGGACGAACTCCGTCAACCGCACCCGCTCCAGGCCTTCCGCGAAAACGAACAGGCTCTGGTTCGGCATCTTGACCACTTTGTGCACTACAGCCAAGGTGCCTACGGTGTAGAGGTCCGTCGCTTGGGGCGCATCAACACGGGCTTCCCGCTGCGCCACAACTACAATGGTCTTGTCCTCGCCCAGCGAATTGATCAACTGGACAGAACTTTCCCGGCCCACCGTCAGGGGCAACACGGCATGCGGAAACAGAACCGTGTCGCGAACAGGCAGGATAGGCAGGGCCTGTGCTTCCTGTTTTTGCTCTTCTTTGGGTTTAGGAGGGCGCTCGGTGCGCGTCTTTTCGGTCATGTTTCTCCTTGAGTCAGTTGTACTCAACTTTGATGAGGCTGACCAGCAGAAAGATGCACCCAGTGCAAACCTCGCGGGTGAACAGGATTCTAAACCCGCCAAGGAATTTGTGTTTAATCAGAGGTACAGGGTTGAGATCGTTCCGAAGTGTCGTTAATTCAGCTAAAGGCGATTGGCCCGCGCTTAGGGATCGCAGGACCTATCCCAAGTACCTTAAGAATTTCCCCAGCTGATTGTCGAACCCCGGAAACACTTGGTCCAGCGATTTGTTTCCGAGGTGATGAAAGACCGCTTCGCCGATCACGCGGCGAAAGTCGGTGGTTAAGGCCAGATCGCGGCCCTCATAAAGCTGCGATTGGTCGAGCCCCGGCCAGCGTCCGTATACTTTGCCGCCCTTCACCGGACCACCCATGAGGAACATCACGTTGGCGTGGCCGTGGTCGGTGCCGCGGTTGCCGTTCTCGCGCGCCGTGCGGCCGAACTCGGACATTGTGAGCACCACGGTCTCCTCCGTGAGATCGCCGAGGTCCGTCCAGAGTGCCGCCAGCGATTGCGAAAATTCGCGCAAGACATTTGCAATCTGGCCCTGGGTACTGCCTTCGTTGACGTGATGGTCCCAACCCCCAATATCAGCGAAAGCCACCTGCACCCCAAGATTTGCCTTGATCAACTGAGCAAGCTGTTTGAGGCTGTCGCCGAAGCGCCCCTTGGGATAGTCGGCGTTCGCGGACGGCGTGTATCTCGAGGGATCGGCTGACTTCAACATCTTTACCGCTTCGAATGTCTCCCGACCGGTGCCGTGCAACACGGAATCCACTGACTGGTCGTACATCGCTTCAAAGGTCTTCGAGATCGGCACCGCGTTGGGATTACGGCCTCCCACGCCGAAGTCATTAATGTTGTTTACGGCTACCGCGGGTTCACTTCCCGAAAGAATTCGTGGTAACGAGGGCCCCAGGGCGATGGCCCGGAAGGGCGATTTATCCCCCGGCTCGGGCAACGAATGCAGGGTGCGGTTCAACCATCCGTCTTCGGTGGCCTTTACCCCCGGTGTTCCCGACTCCATGAAGTCTTGCGCGTCGAAGTGCGAGCGGCTGGGATCGGGCGAGCCCGCAGCGTGCACAATCGCAAGATGGCGCTGCTTCCACAGTGGTTGGAAAGCAGACAGGGAGGGATGAAGACCGAAGAAACCATCCAGATCAAACACCGCGTTCCGTGGGATGTTGATGGACGGCCGCATCGTATAGTAGGCCTGCTCACCATGGGGGACCACGATATTGAGACCGTCGGCTGCGCCGCGCTGGAAAATCACCACCAGCCGTTTGTTCTTGCCAACCAGTGACTCCGCACCGTAAGCGGCACGCGTCAGAAACGATGGAATCGCCGCCGTGCCCACAATGGCCATGCCGCTATTTCTTAAGAAAACGCGCCGCGTGATCGACATAAAGAGCTCCTGGCTGCTAGCTTTTAGGTTCTGGCTTCACGTTATCTTCTCTGAAACTCGGGCGAACCCAACAACAGGCCGGCAATCCCACCCACGTTTGGAGGCCGCGCCGGGGCATCCAGGCGGCGCGGGCTAATTTTCGGATCATTGAGTTGTGCAGCGATCGTATCGTGTGTTTGCTTGGACACGTCGCCGGCGAGCAAATTATTTTCCAGCACTGCCAAAGTCTGCTGCGAGACGAGGGGCACCCCGCTGGCTCCGAGCACGCGTGCGGAGTCCATCTGAACACCTTTGATCTTTCCCGCCGTCAACGCCAGAGCGAAGTTCATGCGCCCTAGAAGTGCCGAAGAATTCACCCACGCGTCAGCCTTCATTGAATAACCGGTTGGCGGCTGCATTCCGTAAAGGGGCATTCCCAGATTTTGAAGCTGCCTAGCCAGTGGCATGGCATCGCTGATATCAGCTCCGCTCACACGTACGGCCGAGACCACGAACTCCAGCGGAGTCTTCACCTTCGCCCGATATGCGTCGGGCGACCAGAATTCCGGCGAATGCAGCATCGTCTTCAGCACTTCGCGGATATCGCCGTCCTTCTTCAAGAAGGTTTGCGACATGCGGTTTAGCAGCGCCGGCGGCGGATCATCGGAGACGAAGCGCATGGCCAGCTTGGTGCAAACGAATTTAGCAGTCGATGGGTGACGCGCCAGGATGTGCAGGACTTCGAGGCCTTCCTTCTCGCCCTTGGGTTTAATGCGATGACCCAGCACCATTTTGTCTCCTGGCTCATGCATGCGCTCGTCAAAAGTGAACCCTCCGCCTTCCTTGGGCTGTTTTAGCGTCCAGCCGGTAAGGACCCGCGCGACTTCGGTTACATCTCTCTGCGTGTAGCCTCCATTGACGCCCAAAGTGTGCAGTTCCATGAGCTCACGGCCGTAATTTTCATTCAGCCCGCTACGCTTGCCCTTGGCTTGTCTTATTGGACCGGCGCTTCTTGCTCTTCTTCTCCAGTCGTTGTGATTGCGAATGCCGTTCGCGACATCTGAATTCGGGCCGACGCTCATCCAGTTATCCAGATAGAACAACATGGCCGGGCTCCGCGCAGTTGCCACCAGCAAATCCTCGAACTTGCCCAGGGCATGAGGACGGATGACATCCCGCTCATAGCTGGTGAGCAGATAACGATCGGCATCCTTGCCGATAAACACATTGAAATGGTTAAACCAGAAATCGGACATCACTTCCGGCAACTGGCGTGCGCTGTAGGTTGCGCGTAGCAGCTTGCTCTGGACCAGTTCGTCGATTACCACCTGTTGCGGATTGTTGAGTGCCATCAAAGTCTCGCGTTGCTGTGGACTCATGTCTGCCATGAACTGGTCGCGCTTGTCGCCCTTGAGCGAGGCCGTTAGCTCACGCTCCTCCTCGGGAGACATCTTGAGGATTGTCCGCATGCGTTGCTCAGCTGGAACATCCAGAAGCTCTTGTATGGTCTGATCGGCGGACATGCGGCCTTCGCGGCGGCGGGCACGATCGTCGTCGCTCATCACGCCCGGTTGCATCGCGGTCGCAGGTTCGGCATTCGCTGCCGCCTGCTTACGGTCCAACTTTTCCTGATAGCGTTCGAGTTGCGCCTGATATATTACGCGCCGGGTCGGATCAGAGGGCAACGACTGTTTGCCTTCGGCGATTGCTCTGATCACTGGCTCGGGCGGAAAGTTCTCCACAATCTCTCGCGTGCTCATGCGCAGTGTTCGAAATGCAGCCAGGCGGGCATCCAGCGCCTGATCGTCAATTTTGTCGGGATGAAGTTGCTGGTCGATCCATTTGTCAACGCCCATCGCAATCACGCGGTCGATGTCGCCGGGGCGGGGTCCAAAGGTCAGACGATTCAGAGCGTGCAGCGCACGCTTCTGCTCCTTCATCTCGGTTACTGGAGAGTCGTGCTTGTCCTTATTGCCCAGAGCAAGTTGGGCTGGAAGTCCAAATCCCAGTAACGATAGGGCTATCGCAACCCCGAGTTGTCTGGCTCCGAATCGCATGCCTCGGCTCGGCGGAGAACCGCTAACCGCTGGTTGAAAATATCCTACCTTCTTTGTTTTGGTCATCTCCGCGGACCGAGGAATCCACCTTCAACAGGCTTCCAAGAATTATCAACCCAAACCGCGGGAAAAGTTGTTGGCCGGACAGTTACGTTGGTTTCGTGCAAGCCAGCGCCTGGCGGCGTGGACGTTTCTAACTTAGGTTAAGTAGAGACGTCCGTGGCTGATCTTATGCTGCAGACTGGCGGCTAGTTGGTCGATGTCGCCTGGGGCTATGTTCAGCGCTGTCCGGTCCTCGAGGAAAGGGGACCGGTTACTGCCCACGGCATCCCGACGCACTTGCAGGAGTAATCCCTGCACCGCGTTAGGATCAAACTTCTGCGGCGCCAGCCGCACGATCTCACTCAAGGTGCTACCCACCGAAAGCGGTTCGCGATAAGGCCGCTCGCTGGTCATAGCGTCGAAGGTATCGGCTAGCCCGATGATACGCACCGGCATGGCTACATCGTCCATCACTAACCCATCGGGATAGCCTGAGCCATCGCCACGCTCATGGTGTGAGCGCACAATCTCCGGAATGCGCGGCCAGGGAAACTGCACGCCACTCACAATCTGGTGCCCCACCACGGTGTGGTCGGCCATCTCGCGGAACTCTTCCGGATCGAGAGCGGAAGGTTTTCCGAACAGCCGCTTGTCGACAGCGACCTTGCCGATGTCGTGCAAGTAACCCGCGGAGCGTAGCGCCGCCACGTCGCCCGGTTCCATCCCCATGGCCTCGCCAATGCCTGCAGCGTAACGTCCTACGCGCAGCGAGTGCCCATGAATATTGATGTGCTTGACGTCGATGGCAGCGGCAAAAGCCTCCAGCGCCGTGTCATAGAAACCGTGCAATGACGCCATCAAACGCAGATTCTCTCCCACACGCTGAGCCAGGCTCTGCGCGAGCGTGTGATTTTGGATTGCGAGGGCTACGTAGTTGCACAATAGATCGAGCGCATCGAGCTCATCCGCAGCGTAGAGAGCATCAGCCTCCCGGCGCCCCAGCGCTGCCATTCCAACCAGTTTCCCGCCCACCTTCAAGGGAGCAATGCATCTGAAGAGTTCGGGCGCGACATTGCCATTCGAACTGAGGAAGATCGAGTAAGAACTGGAGGTCAGGACGACTGGTCCGCGGGCTGTGATCAGGGCGTGGACATGCCTGGGCAGCAGCGGAATGACGGCCGGCTCGGGCATCAGGGCGAAGCCATCCGAGGCGATGGAGACGAGCATGGAGGGCTTATCACTGAAACTAAAGAGCGCGACTTCGCGGGCGTCGGCCGCCTGCATCAGTGCCGACACCATAGCGCGCGCGGTCTGCGGGAACTCGCGCTCGGCCGTTATTTCAGGTCCGAGGTCAGACACGGCCTCAACGGTTCGCAACAGCCGCCGGAAATTATTTTTCTGCACGGCCACGTTTAGTGGGGGCAGAAACCCAGAGCAGAAAAAGAGTACCACGCGTTAAACCGGCAGGAGCAGGAGACTTGTTGGTTAGTTTGGTGCTGAGGAACAGCACATCGCATTCAACGGTTAGTGTTGCGCGCTACCTTGGTTCATTTCTGGCTCAAGAGGGACCGCGCATCTCCAAGCTCAGGCCGCTCTCCGTCACTATGGTCGCAAACGGACATCAGCTTGGCGTAGTAGGTTTTCGCTTTTTCGCGGTCACCGGAGAGTTTGGCAGCACGTCCGGCACCGGCGAGCGCGTTAAAGCGGTTTGGTGCGGTGCGCAAGCTAGCTTCGAATTCGACAACCGCCAGGGCGGGCTGCTTCAATTCCAACAACATTTCCCCAAGGAGTTCGCGAGCTGGCAGGATGACCCCAGGAGTAACCGGATGCTTGTCGGTCGCATCTTCATGGTCAGCGGCAGCACGCATCTGCCGCAAGGCTTCCTCTTGCTTGCCCTCGGCCAAGGCCAACCAGGCAGCCGCAGTCTCCTGCTGGATTTCCACCTGCTCCGCCCAGTATTTCTCATTCGTCTGAGTGAGCGTATCGCGAAGCGAACCGAGCTGCTGCAGACTCTTTCGCGCCGCTTCGGTATCGCCCGTATTCGCGGCGCCCAGAGCTCGCGCGAAATGGATGTTCGCCTCGGTCCAAGCATAGCGCCCGCCAGGAAATATATTCGGTGGCACGGTGAGGGCCGCAGCTTCCGCCCAGCGATGTCGTTCCACAACGTAACGCGCAGGCATGGTTCCGGCAGCGTAGAGCCCGTTGAAATACTGCGGGTCACCCTGCCGTGGTTGCGGCGCCGCCTCGAGCACCTTTTTTGCCTCGCCGTCCTTGCCCATTTGGAGATACGCATACATTAGGTAATCCTTCGCGTGCAGTTCATTACCGGGCGCGTTGTATTTCTGTGCCGCGGCAGCCGAAGCGAGGTTGGAAGCGACGGACTCTTGCCAAAGGCCAAGCCGCGTGAAAATGTGCGAAGGCATGTGGAGAGCGTGCGGCGAGTCCGGGGCGATCTTCGCATAGCGCCTCGCTGCATCCAGGGCCTGTTCGGCAAGCGGCGGATAGTCGTACGCATGAATGATGTAATGTGCTACTCCCGGATGGTCGGGCTGCTGCGAAAAAATCTTCTCCAGAATCGCGCCCGCTTCCCTCTGGTTTGCATATGTCTTGTCGGAAGGAGGCGCGGTTGCCAGCAGGGCAAGAGCGTGGAAAATCGCTGCCTCTTGATCGTCTGGAAAGCGGGCTTGAAGCCGCTCCATTGCTTTTTCATACGCCAACGCGCGGGTTCGATGGTCCACCTTGTCGGAATCTTTGTAGAAGATCTCGATGGCCGCGATGTAATCCTGCTCTCGCTGCGACTTGGACCCGGCGGACTTCGCTCTTTCGACCGCCGCCCAACCGGCTTTCAAGTCGTTTGGGCCAGGCGCTTCCCAGATCGGATGGTAGTGCGTCATGGCCACTCCCCAGTAGGCCATGCTACAAGTAACATCTTTTTCCCCTACGGCGGTAAACACCTCCGCGGCCTTCTCGTACCAGAAGGAATGCAGCATCGCAACGGCACTGCTGAATTGCGTCTGCACCGCTGCGTCACACGAAATCGGAAAACTCACTTTGCCGAGTTTTTCCGGTTCGCCGGCGGGATGCTCATGTTGGGCAACGGCGGGGGCCACCAATGTCAGCCAGATGCCGGAAATTAAAACGGTTGTGATTAGGATGAATCGCTTCATGCTGGACTCCTTGGACGGAGCGCTCCTCGTTTGCACCTGAGCCGATTGATCTGGGAAGAACGCCGTCGCACATTGTCGATCCCAGCGTTACCGCAGTCAAGTGAGACCGTCCGCGTTCATACACGAGGTGGCCCACACAAAAGCTGGTTGTTCAACTGCTTTAGAAGTGCTGCCGCAGCTCCGAGAACCTTTCCACCACCAGAAGCCGGCTGGGCGGCTGCGGCGGCATCACTTCCTCATGCTCAAGAATCCAAGTGGCCCCATGGGGCACGAATACCGCATTCAAGCCCGCCGCAAGAGCAGGATTGATGTCCGACTTGGGACTGTTCCCAACCATCCAGGTTGATTCGGCGAACAGTCCATGCTTTGATATCACGCTGCTGTAAGTCGACACGTCTTTCTCCGAAACGATATCTACGTCCGCAAAATAGTCCTTCAGTCCGGATCGCTCGACCTTCCCGGATTGTTCCTCAAGGGCACCCTTGGTCAGGAGTATCAAATGGTGTCGCCCGGAAAGGTACTCCAGAGTTTCGGGCACCTCGGGCAGGATTTCGACTGGGTGATCAGCGATAGTGTGAGCGAAGCCGCTGATGGTTTCGTGTAGGGCAGGAGTAAGTGGCTCGACCGCCAGCCGCTCGAAGGTCTGGGTCAGGGCATGAGCAAAACTGTGCAGCCCGTAACCGTGGCTGACGATGCATTCACGCTCGACTTGATTGAGAACCTCACGTACCTGCTCGGGAGAATACTCGTGATGATTCAGAAATGATATAAACCCAGCGATGGCACGCTCAAAATAAATGTTATTTTCCCAGAGCGTGTCATCCGCGTCGATGAGCAAGGTCTGCTCATAAACAGAATTTCCTTCGCCGACCATCATATAAACATCATAACGGGAGACAGCGTTGACTGGCGAGATTCACGGCTGGTGGAAGGCGAAATCCGCTCTGTTAGAATCCAGAGTTTATGACAACATGGGCCGCTTTGGTCTTCCTAGGTGTTTTTCTTTTCATGGTTCCTACAACTTCAGCGCAGACAAGTCATTCTCGAACGGGCGAAGCCGCGGCCAAAAGCGCGGTGTCCGCAAACGTGCATGTAGTACCTGATCTGGATCAACGTCTAGCCCGGTTCCGCCGAGTGGAAATGCCCTTTCACTCCACGGGTCTAACCGCTCGCGAGCAAAAGCTGGTCGCGAAGCTCGTGGACGCGTCGCGCTACCTGGAAGAAATTTTCTGGCGGCAGATTGATCCCGATGGCTTGACTCTCTATCAATCTCTCGCGGAGAGCAAGTACCCAAAGGATGAAGGGCTACGGCGATATATCTGGATCAATGCCTCGCGTTTCGACCTCATCCACAACAATACGCCATTCGTCGGCACGGAGCCCATGCCTCCCACGCGGGGCTTTTATCCCCAAGGATTGACGCGGGAACAGCTGGAGCAGTACGTCAGAGATCATCCAGAAAAGAGAGCGGAACTTTACAGCACGACCACGATCGTGCGCTGGCATGGCGAACAGCTCGAAGCGGTCCCGTACCACGTCGCTTATCGTTCATTTCTCGAACCGGCGGCTCAAGATCTGCGGGAAGCGGCCATCCTGAGCGACGATCCGGCATTCGCCAATTTTCTGCGTCTGCGCGCCGATGCTCTGCTCACCGACGACTACCATCAGAGCGACCTTGCCTGGCTTGATTTGAAGGATCCAAAGTTCGACGTAATCTTTGCGCCGTATGAAACCTACGACGACACCCTCATGGGACTGAAAGCTTCCTATGGCGCGGCGGTGTTGATTCGCAATGGGGAGGAAAGTCAAAAGCTGGCAGTGTTCCAGAAATACGTTGCCGACATTCAGGATGCGCTGCCCTTAGCCGCGGAGGATCGTCCCTCGAAGCATGGCCTGCAGACTCCCATGGAGGTGATGGACGCTCCGTACCGTGCGGGCGATCTCCGTCATGGCTACCAGGCCGTCGCTGATAATCTGCCCAATGACCCACGTGTGCATGAGTTGAAAGGCAGCAAGAAAATCTTCTTCAAGAATTTCATGGATGCGCGCGTGAATTATGTAATCCTGCCGCTCGCCAAGTTCATGATGCGTCCGGAGCAGACAGCGAAAGCCTCGGGTGAAGGCTACATGCTGGGCACCATCATGCACGAGATGGCGCACGGACTGGGTCCAGCGTTTGCTCGCACATCTTCCGGCAAGGTGAATATTCGGGAGGCGATTGGGCCGATCTATAGCGGCTTGGAAGAGGCAAAGGCTGACGTGGTTGGGATGTTCGGGCTAAAGTGGCTGATGGATCGTGGGGCGCTGCCTAAGGACAAGGCGGATGAATACTACGCGTCTTATGTGGCAGGAATTTTCCGTACCGTCCGTTTTGGAATCGCGGAAGCGCACGGCGAAGCCGAAATGATGGAATTCAACTATCTCTGTGAGCGCGGCGCGATCAGGCGCGAACCTTCGGGACGTTACGCGATCGACTACGCAGTCATGCCCACCGCTCTTAACGATCTGGCCAAGGAACTTCTGGAAATCGAGGCCACGGGAGACCGGCAGCGGGCTGAAAATTGGTTCAAAAAATACGACGTTATGCCGGCTGACCTGCAGACGGCATTAAAGTCCGCTACCAGCGTACCGGTGGACATTGATCCGGTGTTCTCTTTCAAGGAAACCGTGAGGTAGTCTTGTCCGTTGGCTCGTCGTTAATGAAATTAGAGACGAACTCCTTAGGCTACAAACTCCACGTTGGCGGCCTGCGGAATAATTCCTGCCTTGTGTCCCATGTCAAGCAAGCGGCGGACCGCTTCCCGGCCATCCGGCCCATAGTCCAGAGTGCGCTCGTTCACGTACATGCCGACAAACTTATCGGCTAGCTGCGGATCCAGATCACGAGCAAATTGCATGGCGTAGGCCAGCGCCTCATCGCGATGATCAAGCGCATACTGAATGCTTTCGCGCAGAGCGGTTGCTACGCTGGTGATGAGGTCCGGACCGAGGCTGCGGCGGATGGCATTCCCTCCCAAGGGTAGTGGCAATCCGGTCATTTTCAGCCACCACTTGCCTAGATCTACAATGCGCTGCAGACCGGACTTCCCGTAGGTCAACTGGCCCTCGTGAATGATGAGACCAGCCTCGTACTTACCTTCCAGCACTTGAGGAATAATCTGATCGAAGGGAACGACTTCAGTGTCGATCCCCGGCGCAAACAGTCTCAAGGCAAGGTACGCCGTCGTCAGTGTGCCGGGAATCGCGATTCGCTTGCGCTTGATCTCGCTTTGTGAAAAGGCCCTCGTAGCGACGATCATGGGACCGTACCCGTCCCCGACGCTGCCACCGCTCGGAAGCAGCGCATAATTGTGCTGAATGTATGGATAGGCGTGAAACGAAATGGCGGTTACGTCGTATAAGCCATCGCCTTCCATTGCTCTGCGGTTCAACGTCTCGATGTCGCACAGGGTATGGGTGAAACGCAGTCCGGATACTCGGACTTTATTCGTGGCCAAGCCGTAGAACATGAAGGCATCATCGGAATCAGGGCTGTGAGCAACTGTGATTTCACGGACGGGAGTCATCGCACCGGTCTGCACGGAATCTTTTGCTTCTGTGATCAAGTTCATGGCTGGACTCCGTAGGCACGTCGCCAGCCGGTCGAGATCGCGGCAGCCATCATCACTTTAATGACCTCTGCAAAGATAAAAAAGTAGAGGCCAAACTTCGCAGCCTGAGCAAAAGAGTGAGTCAAAATCGCCAGCCAGCCGATTCCGCCGGCAAACAAGACAGTCTCAGCTACCACACCAGCCACGGCAGCGCGCGCGAAACTGATCTTGCCCCGCTCAACGATCCAGCCTGCCAGACCCGCAGCCAGCGGATACGCGAGCAGAAATCCACCGGTGGGACCGAGCAATTGCGCCAGCCCGCCGGGTCCAGCCGGGCTGAACACCGGCATTCCTGCGACGCCTTCGGCCAGGTACAGCAGTAAAGCTGCAAACCCGCGCCATCCGCCCAGCGCCAAACCCACCAACAACACGGCAAAGTTTTGTAGCGTCAGAGGCACAGGCGTGAAGCGCAACGGCAGGAAGACACGGGCGCATAATGCGACAAACAGGCTTGCACCGACTACGATCACCGCCTGCTGTGCGCAGTATAGAACTCGATCACCAGCGCTGAGAGTTTGAGTCTCGGAGTTTGCCATATTTGCGCGTTCTCCAATTCGATTCTGAAATCCAGGAACTCCAGAAGCCTTAGGCTGCGTCTAGTCTTTCGCCTGTGTCTCTCCAGATCCGCTTTCCTTGGTGTGACGGCGCACACGAAGATAAAGCGCCATGCCTACCCACAACACAGCTCCTGTGCTGCAGGCTAGAATGAGAAACCACCAGAGCATCCGCACGATGCATTAGGATACCAAACGAAGTTGGGCTGCCCTGAAAGAATCAGGCGACATCATTTATTAGCCATCGCGCGTTCGACTTCCTCGACGGTATGCGGAAGCGATTGAGTCAGGTTGATGAGTTTGCCGGTCGCATCCACATAGAACATGTCTTCGATCCGTACGCCCAGCTTCTCCTCCGGAATGTAGATCCCTGGTTCGATGGTGAACACCATTCCCGGACCAACCGGAACGTCGTAATCGCCTTCATCGTGGACATTCAAGCCGACGTAGTGACTCAGCCCGTGGATAAAGTATTTGCCCAGCCGTTCGCCGTCCGAGTCCTTGCCATGGGAATCGATGTAGTCGTATGCAACTTGGTAGAGAGAGTTTGGCCGGTCGCGACTAAGCATAGACTTCCCCGACTGAAATGCCGCAATGGCCGCGTTCTGCGCCCCCAGCGCAATCTCGTAAATCTCCCGCTGCCGGGGCGTGAATTTTCCGGATGCAGGCAGGGTGCGCGTGATGTCAGACGCGTACATAGAATACTCACCCGCGGCATCGATCAGAGTCAGGTCTCCAGCGTTAATCGGCCCCGAGTCGTCAGAGTAGTGCAATACAGTGGAATTCAATCCGGCCCCGACAATAGGAGCATACGCCGGACGCTCACATCCTCGTTTGCCCCATTCATATTGCAGGAGGGCGGAGATCTCGCGCTCTGTCATGCCCGGCTTCAGGACGTGCATGGCCATCAGATGGGCCGCAATCGAGGCATCGGTTGCCTTACGAATGCGGTCAATCTCGCCAGCGTCTTTATAAGTTCGAAGCGAACGTAGCAGCGGTCGTAAGTCCTGAAAGGAAACATATACCGGAAATGCGTTGGCTCGTTTCAACCAATCCAACGGTGCCGTAGAGTTCGAGGTTTGCTCGCCCTCGGGAATATCCGTGTAGACCGCCCTGCTTTGCAGGGATAGCACGCGGGCGAGAGCCAAGCGCAAATTGTCGAGAACTTCCACGTGATCGAATCCGGTGATTCGGCTGGCGTCCGGATTTTCCGGGCCGAGTTTTGTTCCGGTCCATTGTTCCTGGGACGGATTGTGGGAAGGCAGGAAAAGTATCTCAGTGTAAGGACGCTCCGGGGAGTTGTTTCCCGCTGGGACGGGAGGCTCTATCAGCAGCGCGGCGCCAGGTTCCGACCAGCCTGTTAAGTAAAAGAAATTGTTCTCCGGACGATAGCCATAGATGTCATTTGGGCCCTCCACCTCACTGGGCGCGAATAAAAGCACAACTCCGCCGCTGGTCTTGCGGGCCAGTGCCTGGCGACGCTTCTGGTAGTCAGCATTCGGCTGGCGATCCATCGCCGAAGCAAGCTGAACCACTAAAAGTACCGAGATGCACAGCGAGCGCATAGTTGGTACTCAAGAACGAACGTTAGATCCCGACTGGAAAGGGCTTGCTATGGGTTTCCGCACCCAGAGACAATTCGGAAAGCCGTCCCTGCAGCAGCGACATCAGGCCGGTGTACCAGTAGCCGAGTACGAACAGTATCAGGAACGGCACGGTGATGTAATTCTCGTTATCCAACGCGTAGTACACGGTCAGAGCAAAGTAGCTGCCGATCAGAAGTTCCACCCACGGCACCCAGCCCAGGCGCCGCCGGTATTTGGTGACTCGTATTCTGTCCATTTTCGATTCCATTCGGTACTTCGGAGTGCGCGTAAACTCTGTCTGCTTGCCAATCAGCGCTTCCAGTACCGCCCGCGTATTGGTGATGGTGAGACCGATGCCCAGCGCCATCAGGAACGGAAGATATAGCAATGCGCGCGGCCAGGACTTGGGATACAGCTCCCGCTGCGAGACCAGGTAGAAACTGGAGATTGAGAAAGTCGACGCCAGGAACAAGGGCAGATCAATGTAAAGCATCTGAAACCATCCCTGGTAGAAGCGAATGATCATGGCGGGTAACAGGAGTACCGAAAGCACGACCATCAAGGGGTAGCTGAGATTTGCCGTCAGATGATACCAAGCCTCCAGCTTCACGCGGAGCGGCTGGTCGCTTCTAAGCACACGCGGCAAAATCTTCTTACTGGTCTGGATCAGGCCTTTGGCCCAGCGCGCCTGCTGCGTTTTGAACGCTGTCATCTCCACCGGCAGTTCCGCTGGACATTCCACGTCCTGCAGATAAATGAACTTCCAGCCCTTCAGTTGCGCCCGGTAAGACAGATCGGTGTCTTCGGTAAGTGTATCGTGCTGCCATCCGCCGGCTTGCTCGATCGCCGCGCGACGCCACACGCCCGCGGTCCCGTTGAAATTGAAAAACACGCCGCTGCGAGCCCGGCCGGAATGTTCCAGCACAAAATGTCCGTCCAACAGAATGGCTTCGACTTCCGTAAGAAACGAATAGTGGCGATTGATGTGGCTCCAGCGGGTTTGCACCATACCGATCTTTGGATCGGTGAAGTGATGGATCGTACGCAGCAGAAAATCTTCTGGAGGAACAAAGTCAGCGTCAAAGATCGTGATGAATTCGCCTTTGGCAGTCTTCATACCCTCTGCTAAAGCGCCCGCCTTGAAGCCTTCACGATTACTGCGATGGTGATACGTAATTGGACATCCGTGCTCAGCGTATTGCTCAACCAGGCTACGAGCAACGTCCTCGGTTTCATCATTCGAGTCATCGAGTACCTGAATGTCAAGCTTCTCCGTCGGATAATTCAGACGACAAACGGCTTCGAGCAGCCGCTCAATTACAAACTGTTCATTGAAGATGGGCAGCTGAACCGTCACCCGCGGCAAGTGCGAAAATCGTTCAGGTGGATCAGTAGTACGGCTTTTCTGGTTCTTGTAATAAAGGTAGACCAGCACGTAGCGGTGCATCCCGTAAGATGCCAACCAGATGAGAACGACGAAATAAGGAATCAACAACGCCATGTCAAAGGCGTTGGCGCGATAGAGACCCCGGAAGGTCGTGTCGAGAAAATGCTGCCGAATGTACTGCCCAAAACCTCGTGAGACGATAAAGGCGGCGACAGTCTGGAACGAAATCGAGGCAATGGTCAGGATGAGTCCCTCGAGCCGGCAATGACGAACCAGCCCAAAGGCCTCTATTGTACCTGAGTTGAGCTGCCGGTTCTTCGGCAGTGTCAAGCTAACGATTATCTTCGCGCGTTGCGCCACATGAGATGGTTCGGAACACCGAGGACCAAGATCTCATCGGTGACCTCAAAACCAAATTGACGATAAAAGGTCACGTTCTCGGGTCGATCAGTCTCGAGGTAGCCCGCTTCGCCCGTTCGATCGAGTTCGTTGCAGTATGCGTCCATCAGTCGACGACCGATCCACTGACCCTGCGCCTCCGGTGACACCCCAATCGGGCCCAGATGTGAGTGTGCAGTCTTTGGGTCGCTCTTGGACCAGACAGACAACCAGGAGCCAACTCTCAGTGCAGAACCGAGGCCAAAACCCCTCACCATCGCGGGGCTAATCGCAGTTTCTCAAATCCTGAGATCTGACATTGCGGAGAACGCACCCAGTGAATCAGGCCGAGGATACGAGAGCTCTCGATCGCGACTAGTTTGACGCCTTTCATCGCTGCCAGCCCAACCCGAAAGAACGCCTCATTCCTGGCCAGCTGAGCTGGACCGAAGGCAGCAATGTTCAGCGGATTCGCGACAAAAGCTTGGGCAAGAATGCGGCAGGCTTGTGGGGTCGCGTCAGGGTTGAGGGCCTCGATATGAATGCTCGCCATCGTTCCTCCTTCGGAAGACGCACCAAGGAGAATGGAATGAACGCAACAGAATGAACGCAACAGAATGAGAGGAGTGAGCTTAGTTGAGGAAATACGTCCGGTACAGCGTGTCTCTTTGCACTGGCTTGAACCCCGCATCGCGGATGATCCGCCGCAATTCTTCCTCAGTGGTGCAGTTGGTTACCCCCGCAGCGCGGACCACGTTTTCTTCCAGCATCACCGAGCCCACGTCGTTGCCGCCAAAGCGCAGGCCCATCTGGCAGACTTTCAATCCCTGTGTCACCCAGCTCGATTGAACATTCTTGAAGTTCGAGAGATAGAGCCGGGAAATGGCCAGCACTTTCAAATACTCGACAGCCGTAGCCTCGTCCCAGTGACGGCCTCCAAGCGCGGTGTTTTGCGGCTGGAAGCTCCAAGGTATGAACGCGGTAAAGCCACCGGTTTCTTCCTGCAACTCATAGAGCCGCTGGAAATGATTCACGCGGTTTTCGTTGGTCTCTCCGACACCGAACATCATGGTTGCGGTCGTGCGCATCCCCAGCTGGTGCGCGGTTCGGTGCACGTTCAGCCAGTCATCGGTCAAGCATTTGAGGCGGGCAATCTTGTAGCGGACTTCGTCGTCCAGAATTTCCGCGCCGCCACCCGGGATCGAATCCAAGCCAGAGTCCCGCAGCCGGGCGATGGTGTCGCGAATGCTCAGTCCACCATATTCGGCGATAGCGATAATTTCTGAAGCCGAATAGCAGTGCAGATGAACTCTTGGGAAACGCTGCTTGATCCCTCGCAGCATCTTTTCGTGCCAATCAATCTTCAGGTCGGGATGCAGGCCACCCTGCATCAGCACGCCGGTGCCGCCAAGCTCTACCGTCTCGCGGATCTTGTCGTAGATGGTTTCGAATTCGAGGATATAGCCTTCTTTGGCTCTGGGGCCTTTCAGCGGGCGGTAAAAAGCACAGAACGTGCAGTACTCAGTGCAGTAGTTCGTGTAATTGATGTTGCGGTCAATAATGTAGCTGACTACGCCTTCCGGGTGCAGTTTCCGGCGCACAGCGTCGGCCTCCATCCCAACGCCAATCAGGTCATCAGAACGAAACAGGTCGAGCGCTTGCTGTTTAGTCAGAGACATAACTGATCAAGAACCCATCATGATTCTAACGGAGGCGTTGGGTGTGCTCCAAATAGTGCCCGGCTCAGGCAGCGCTGTGACGCGCTACAGCAGCAGATGCACCTTCCCTGTAACGAAGGTATTGGATCAAACTGAGAACTCCGCCCACAACCGCTAACCCGATGAGTACAGCCAGAGCCGGTTTATCGTATCGCGCAAAGAAACGCACGATGTGATTTCCATAGAGCGACCCAAAGCCGGCAACTATCGTGTACCGGATTCCGCGGCCAAGCGCGAGTGCCGCCAGAAACTTTTTTCGCGAATATTGCATTGCACCTGCCGCCAGCAGAAAAGGGACAAAGGGGAATGGCGGAGGAAGGAGAGCTGGAACAGCGATGGCGGCGAAGCCCCATTCTTCGAATTTCTGGTAGGCCTTCGCCGCACTTTTTTTCGAGAGCCTGCGCTCCATCGCTTGTTTGCCACCCTTGCGGGCCAAACTATAAGTAATGTAGCCGCCGAGCACGGCACCTGCCGTTGCCATAAATGCATAATAAAGCCAGGGCTCGCGATGATGAGCGGCCAGCCAGATGGTCAGAACATCCATGCTGCCGGTCAGCGGGACCACCGAGTTGTCTGCGATTCCCAACAAGATCAGGCCCGGGCCGCCCATGCGGTGCAATCGGCGCCAGATGGAAACAGCGGCAAACAGGAGTTGAGGATGCGGCACCATTCGACCGCCTTTTCGCCTGAGGTTGAAAATACGCCTACATTGCTGCTGGCTTTGCCACCTCGAGGAAGCGCAGGGGCGGGGCGACCGGGAGAGCACCGCACTCCGCGGCATAGGAATAGAAAAGACGCATACCATCCAGGCAGGCGTCGTCTAGAAAATAGTGGATGTTGTTTGTCAGATAGGAGTTCACAGCAGCGTGGCTCAAGCTCAGACGCGGCCCCCACTCGTGTGCGATCCGATCGAGATTCGCAGGCTGTAAACCATGGTCACGCGAGTCCTGAAATATGGTAGCCAGATCGAGATCAGTTGATACGCCCAGCAAAGCCGCCTGGCGTACCGACCAGAAAGCAAACACAAAAGGCTTTCCGGTCAGCCGAATCCATTCTTCGGCCAGATCGTAGGCCAGATAGCGTGAGCGATCCACCTGCAAAGCCGGATCGCCAATCAGCAGAGCGGCGTCATGCTGCTCCAGCATCTTGTCGAGATCCGGCGCCATGGGCGTGAATCTTCGGACCCCGCCCCACCACTTCGCGAAGAGAACTTTGGTCAGTGCGACTGAGGTGAGCGACGAGGTATCGAGGGCCACGAACTGTATCTTTTCCAGCGGCACTTTACTCACCAGCAGGATGGAGCGAACCGCACCCCGCGAGGCGATGGCTACTCCTGGAAGGATTGCTAGTTCAGGAATCGTGGCAAAAGCCGCTGCCGGAATGATGCCGATGTCGGCCGATCCCGTCTGCAGAACTGCCGCGCATCCAGAAGGGAGAGTATAGGAAATGTCGAATGTTAAACCTGCATCCCCGTGTTCGAAGTCCCACATCAGGGGTGCAGTGTTGAGGTATGAAATCGCAGAGATACGAAGTCGTTTCATGCCGGTAATGTTTGATTCTAACAAACCACTGTGTCGGCTAACCTTGACACCGATTTTGAGCCGTGTATAGAGTCCGACCAATGGCCCACCGTGCGAGGTGTCGCAGTGCCCGAAGCAGTTATCTCCGCTAGCAAGACAACTGAAAGCCCCACGCTCCAGTGGCTGGCTCTCGCGCTCACTCCGGGACTAGGTCCCACAAAAGCCCGACGTCTCGTCGAACGACTGGGAAGCGTCGAAGCCGTCTTCCAAGCGTCCCTTACCGAACTTGAAGCTACCGGAATTCAATCGATTGCGGCACAATCGCTGGGCACTGGCCGCTCCCTGGAACTGGCACAGGAGGAACTCAATCGCGCGAGTGCCGCTGGCGTCTGTTTGGTTGCCGTAGAGGACCCTGCTTATCCCAGACAACTTAAGCAGATCTATGACCCACCGCTGGTCCTCTACGTACGCGGTGATCCCGAGGTGATCTCGCGCCCAGGGATCGCACTGGTTGGCACGCGGCATCCGACACCCTACGGCACGGGCATGGCGGAACGCCTGGCCTGTGATCTTGCGGCACGCGGCCTGGTCATTTTCAGCGGCCTGGCGCGGGGTGTGGATACGGCTGGCCATCGTGGGGGCAATTGCTGGAAAAGGCAAGACCGTGGCTGTTCTGGGCACCGGCATCGACGAGATTTATCCCAAGGAAAATACGCGGCTGGTGGAACAAATTTTGGCCCTGGGCGGAGCACTCATATCGGAGTTCCCCCTCAGCACCTTCCCGGCACCGCAGAATTTTCCGATTCGCAATCGGATCATCAGTGGGATCTCGCTGGGCGTCCTGGTAGTGGAAGCTGCAGAATACAGCGGCACCCGTATCACCTCTCGCTGCGCTCTGGAGCAGAATCGTGAGGTCTTCGCCGTTCCCGGCAATGTTACCAACAAGAACTCCTGGGGCCCGAACACACTGATTAAGCAGGGTGCGAAGCTGGTAGCCACTTGGGAAGATGTTTGGGAGGAACTCCCGCAGCAAGTACGACTTGCCCTGGAACCCGCCCCCGGCAGTGAATCTCAAGCGGGACAAACTGCATCTCTATTCGGGGAAAGCGAGCTGTCTCCTCACGAAAAGAAGATTTTTGCGCTGCTGAAAGCGGACGAAGCCACTCACCTCGACCAGATCGTCGAGCGCCTGGAAACGGATCTGTCGTCATCTGAAATTTTTGCGGCGCTCTTTGAACTGGAGCTGGCCGGCAAGGTTAAGCAGTTGCCGGGAAAGAATTTTGTAAAAAGCTTTTAGCTATCAGCTCTTGGGTTTTAGCTCCGCACTCTAGAAACTTGTTGCTGCCGCCTCATTCGTGCTAGCTTCGAAACCAAACTACCCATTGAGGACACATTGTCAAAAGGTTTAGTCATCGTCGAATCGCCGGCCAAGGCGAAGACCATCCAGAAATATCTGGGTAAGGGCTTCACGGTCGAAGCCTCGCTCGGGCACGTCAAGGACCTGCCCAAGAGTACGCTGGGCGTCGATATCGACAACGAATTCGAAACGGAATACATCGTCATCCCAGGTAAAGAGAAGGTTGTCGCCAGGCTGAAGAAGCTGGCTTTATCTGCGGACAACATATATCTGGCGCCTGATCCCGACCGCGAGGGCGAAGCCATCGCTGCACATTTGGCTGAAGAATTGGGTAACGGGACCAAGACCAAGAAGAAAAAAAAGAAGAAGGACGATCAACCCGACCGTATTCGCCGCGTGACTTTCAACGAGATCACGAAGCGCGCGGTGCAGGAAGCCTTCGAGCATCCTCGGGCCATCGATCAGCACCTGGTTGATGCGCAGCAGGCACGCCGCGTTCTGGATCGCCTGGTCGGCTATCAGGTCTCACCGCTGTTGTGGGACAAGGTTCGGCGCGGCTTGTCCGCGGGCCGGGTCCAGACTGTCGCTCTGCGACTTATTGTCGAACGTGAGCGCGAAATAAAGGCGTTCGAAAAGAAAGAATACTGGACCATTGACGCTCATCTTGCCGGGCCCAAGTCCCCGGCATTCGATGCTCGCTTCGTCGGCAAGGGTGAAGAGAAGGTCGAAGTCAACAACGCCGAGGATGCAGAGAAAATCCGCGCCGCGCTGGAAAAAGCCGACTGGCGCGTCCGTACTGTCGATCGCAAAGAGCGGCGGCGGAATGCTACTCCGCCATTCACCACCAGCAAGTTGCAGCAGGATTCCTCGCGCAAACTACGATTCAGTGTCAAGCGTACCATGATGATTGCGCAGCGGCTCTACGAAGGCGTGGAACTGGGCGAGGAAGGCTCGGTCGGCCTCATCACCTACATGCGTACCGATTCAACCCGGGTTTCGAGTGAAGCGTTGACCGAAGTGCGCGAGTACATTAAGTCGCAGTATGGCGACCAATATCTGCCGGAGTCGCCAAATACCTACAAAGAGAAGAAGGAAGCACAAGCGGCGCACGAGGCCATCCGCCCAACTTCGGCGATGCGGCATCCTGACCAGATCAAGCAGCATCTAAAAGAGGACGAATACAAAGTCTACAAACTGATCTGGCAGCGCTTTGTCGCGTCGCAGATCATGCCGGCCGTATTCGACCAAACCACAGTCGATATCGACGCGAAATCTGGCACAGAAACTTTTTGGTTCCGCGTAACCGGATCAGTCCTCAAGTTCGACGGCTTCCTCAAAGTTTACGAGGAATCGAAAGACGTCAAAGACGAAGAAGAGGAAGAGCTCAAGCACAAGTTGCCGCCGTTGGAAGCAGGGCAGAAGCTCACGCTTAAGGAGCTGAAGCCGGAGCAGCACTTCACCGAACCGCCGCCGCGTTACAACGAAGCTTCATTGGTCAAGGAACTGGAAGAACGCGGCATTGGGCGACCCTCCACGTATTCGGCAATTCTCAGCACCATCCAGGAGCGCCAGTACGTGCAGAAACTAGGCGGAAAGTTCACGCCTACGGAGATCGGCCTGGTCGTAACCGATCTTCTGGTCGAAAATTTCCGCGACATCTTCGACGTGCAGTACACCGCGCGCATGGAAGAAGAACTCGACGAAATCGAAGAAGGCAAGGAAACCTGGACCAACGCGCTCGCCGAGTTCTACAAGCGCTTCGCCAAGGACCTCCGCTATGCCGAGAAGCACATGGAGAACATCAAGCGGATGGAGAAGCCAACGGACGAAAAGTGCGAGCGCTGTGGCTCTCCGCTGGTGATCAAGTGGGGTAAGCACGGGTCCTTCTACGCCTGCAGCTCCTACGACAAGGAGAACCCCGATAGTTGCACCTTCACCAAGGAAAATCCGATCAACCTGCCGGATCTGGATTCCGCCGACATCCAGGAAACCACCCAGGAAGAATACTGCGAGAACTGCGGCCGGGTAATGGTCCTGAAGCGAGGCCGCTTCGGCCAGTTCATGGCCTGCACCGGCTATCCTGACTGCAAGACCACTCGCCGGCTCGACCAGGGTAAGAAGGTTCCCGACATTCCGCTCGACGAACTCTGCCCCAAGTGCGGACGCAACATGATGATCCGCCACGGGCGCTTCGGCGAGTTCACCGCGTGCAGCGGGTATCCGGATTGCAAATATGTGAAGCAGAACTTCATCGGAGTGAAGTGCCCGCTCTGCAAGGAAGGCGACCTAGTCGAAAAGAAGGCTCGCAAGGGAAACACATTCTACGGCTGCGCAAATTATCCCAAATGCAAGTTCACCTCCGCCGGTAAACCGATAGCAGAAAAGTGCCCGAGTTGCGGCAGCGACTACCTGGTGGAGAAAATGTTGAAAGCTGGCCCAGTAATCGCATGTCCAAATAAGGAGTGCGACTTCGAAAGGGCGGCGGAACCGGCGCCCGTAGGATAATCGCGATTCACGCTGGACAGCCGCCTCTGTTGTCCACTTGATCGAGTTCAACGCTGTAATCCCCAAAGGAGAACTGTCATGTCAAAGGAACCCACCGCCACTGACGCTGAACTGATCCTCAAACTTTATGATCTTCGCCGCGAGGCCGAGATGCGCAAGGCACGCGACTGGTGGGTGGTGAAGTTCTGGCCTCAGACTGCTGACGATTTCATCAAAGTGGCGAACGCTCTCGGAACCCAGGAAAACAACTGGCTTCGTCAGGTGGGCGGCTATTGGGATATGGCTGCAGCGCTGGTGTTGCACGGGACCATTCATCCCGAGTTGTTTGTCGAAGGTGGCGTCAGCGGCGAGATGTTTTTCCTCTATGCGAAAATGCAGCCCATCCTCAAAGACGTGCGGGAGAAAATGCAAAGTCCGGGGTTGTTCAGTAATGTCGAGAAGGTGATTATGCAGTCCGAAGCCGGCCGAGAGCGCCTGAAAACAGTCTCAGCCCGCGTGGCCGCACGGCGCAAGGCCATGGCGGAAGCGGCCAAGGCCAGCTAGGTCCATCTACGAAATAAATTCCCGGATGTATTCGTCTTTCGAGACTGCCAACTCGTGCACGTCTCCGTCAAAGATTATCTTGCCATCTCGAAGAATCAGAAAGCCCATCGGCACTTCTCCGCGAGCACCGGGCGGGAGCGGCAACATCTTATTCGATTTGCGATCAAAGTAATGGGATGCCATGGTGAACGCGTCCTGCAGACGATGGGTAACCAGAAGGGAGCTGGTCTTGTACACGTCGCGCTGCTTGACGATCAGCTCGATGATGGTCGTTGAAGTGACTGGATCCAGGCCGCCCGTGGGCGAATCGTAGAGCAAAATTTCGGGCTGGGTCACGATAGCTCGTGCAATGGCCACCCGACGGCGCATTCCACCTGACAGTTCGGACGGAAACATGTCGACAGTTTGTTCGAGTTCCACGAAACTGAGGGATTCCCTCACCCGCCGTTCGATCTCGTCTTCGGATAGATCGTGCTCCTCCATCAGCCGGAATGCGACGTTCTCCCGCACGGTGAGCGAATCGAAAAGCGCGCTTTCCTGAAACACCATGCCAATTTTGCGCCGGAGATCAAACAAAGCTTCTTCGCTCATCT
This sequence comes from Terriglobales bacterium, assembly GCA_035512155.1. Lineage (GTDB taxonomy): Bacteria > Acidobacteriota > Terriglobia > Terriglobales > Acidobacteriaceae > JABCYV01. Next base: position 77,271 of record DATKEN010000051.1, read on the forward strand.
GGGTTACATCTTCTCCGAGTACGTGGATGTGTCCCGCGTCTGGCTTCAGCAAGCCCAGCGTGAGCTTCAGGATTGTGCTCTTGCCCGATCCCGCGATGCCGAAGATGGCTTTAGTTTCCCCACGGGCGAGCTGGAAGGAGACGCCATCGAGTATGGTTTTATCCTCGAACGCAATGGACACATTATCAAAGACAATGACTGGAGAAGCGGAACTTTCCGTAGACTTCAGGAGACTTTCGATGGCGTTCGGAGGCGCAGCCATAACTCAGCGATAGCCAAAAATCGCCATCAGAAACTTGGTGGCAAAGAAGTCGACTAGCAAAATAAGAACTGAGGACGCCACCACCGCCTGAGTGGTAGCCCGGCCCACGCCCTGCGTCCCGCCGCGCGCCGACATTCCGTAGTAGCAGCCCACGGTAGCGATAATGAATCCGAAAAATAATGGCTTCACCAGTCCAGTAAACACGTCCCGGAACATCAGAGTTTGCCAGGCTGAACTCCAATACTGATGCGAGTCCATGCCGAATATGAATTGGGCAACGATGCCACCGCCAATCAACCCCAAGAGATCAGAAATGATAGTCAAAAAGAACAGCATGAATACGGTGGAAACCACTCGCGGAGTCACTAACTTCTTGGTGGGATCGGTGCCCAGGGCCCGCATGGCATCAATCTGCTCTGTCACCACCATGGAACCGAGTTCGCTGGCCATGCCGGATGCGTTTCGGCCCGCTACCATGAGACCGGTAAGAACGGGTCCAAGCTCGGTCACCATTCCGACCGAAACCAGTTGCCCGATGAGTGAGAGCGAACCAAATCTCTCCAGCGTATTCGCGCTGTTTAAAGCTAAGACGGCGCCGGTAAAGAATCCCGTCAGCACCACGATCGGAAGCGACCCGAAGCCGATCAAATCCGCCTGTTGCGTCATGTCGGCGAAATAACGCGGGGTACGGAACAGATTGGACATGGACCGTCCCGCCAGTACGGAATAGTCCTGCACAGCCTGAACTAGATCTTTGGCGAAATCCGCGGGCGAGGTCAGCTCCATTTACCGAAAACTATAACAGAGGGCCAACGCGGCGTTGAAGGGCACTACGAAAGGAGTCAGCCGATCAACTCCCGGCCCTTCTTCTTGATCTCGATATTGAGACGCTTGATTTTCTGATTCAGAGTGGAAAGGGGCACGTGGAAGCGTTCCGCCGCCTCAGTTTGATTCCAGTTACACTTCTCCAGCATGTCGACGATGATATGCCGCTCGCAATCTTCCATGATGTCGAAAAGCGAAGCGTCGACACCATGTTCCAGCACAGGAAAGGCAGTGCCACGGCCAGCGATCTGGTCGGGAAGTAATTCGGGACCGATCTCCAAACCGGACGAGAGCACGACAGCGCGTTCAATTACATTCTCCAGTTCACGCACGTTCCCCGGCCAGGAATAGGCAAGCAGCGGACGGAGCGCCTCAGGAGTGATCCGTCGCTTCGGACGTTCATTTTCTTCCGAGTACTTATTGAGGAAAAACTCCACCAGTAGCGGGATATCCTCCTTACGCTGGCGCAGAGGCGGAAGATCAATGGTGATGACGTTCAGGCGATAGAAGAGGTCTTCGCGAAACTTGCCTTCGCGCACGTGCTGCTTGAGGTCGACATTGGTGGCGGCAATGATGCGCACGTCCACTTGCAGTTCGTGGACGCCGCCCAGGTGCATAAATTTCCGGTCCTGGAGCACCCGCAGAATTTTGCTCTGGGTATCCATACCCATGGTGCCGATCTCGTCCAAAAACAGGGTACCCCGATCGGCGATTTCAAAAAGACCCTTTTTGGATGCAATGGCGCTGGTAAATGCGCCTTTGACGTGTCCAAACAGAGTCGACTCCAAAAGGTCCGGGGGCATGGAACCGGTGTTGACCGGAACAAAAGACCGGTCGCGCCGCTGCGAATTCAAATGGATAGCTTTAGCGATCAGTTCTTTGCCAGTGCCACTCTCCCCCTGCAGCAACACCGTGGAACGGCTGGGCGCAACTTGCGCCACCAGATCGAAAATCTTCAACATGGGCTCGCTCTTGCCCACGATGTTTTCAAAGTTGTAGCGCTGCTTCAGGGCGCGCTTCAGTTGAATATTTTCTTCTTCCGCGCGGTGGCGGGCCACTGCGGCGCGCACGTCGGCTAGGAGCTTTTCATTGTCCCAGGGTTTCTGAACGAAATTCGCCGCCCCCGCCTGCATGGCCTTGACGGCATTTTCAACCGTGCCGTAGGCAGTAATCATGATCACGGATAACTGGGGATCGTGGGCTCCGATTTCAGCCAGCAGGTCTATGCCGTTGCGATCGGGTAACGCCAGGTCAAGCAGCACCAGATCAAACGAGCGCTCACCCAGACGCGCCAGCCCTTCTTCGCCGCTCTCCGCCGATTCGACTTCGTAACCTTCAATCTGGAGTAAGGTTTCGAGGGACTCGCGGATCGCAGCCTCGTCGTCAACAATCAACACATAGCCTGAGGGCGAAGGGTTGGCTTCGCTGGGGCGCCGCGAGATGACTGCTGCCTCAGACATTGACGGCCTTTCTCGTCATAGGGAAATCGACATAGAACGTGGTGCCCTGGCCGGGCCGGCTTTCCACTCGAATCTTTCCCGCATGCTCCTGGATGATGCCGTAAGTGACAGACAGACCCAATCCGGTGCCCTTGCTCTGACCTTCCCGCTGCCCTGCCTTCGTGGTAAAGAATGGGTCGTAGATGCGCTCAATGTGTTCTTGTGCAATGCCGGTGCCGGTGTCGGAGACAACCACGGTGACCCCTTCGCCATTGGAGCTGACGATTCGCAAAGTTCCGCCCTTGGGCATTGCGTCCCGGGCGTTCAGGAACAGATTCAAGAATACCTGCTGCAAGCGCCCAGCATTCCCGCTGATTCGAGGCAGACGCTCGGCTCGCTCATCCTGCACCCGGATGTTCGCAGTCTTAAACTGATGCTCCAGCAAGGCGAGCGTGTCAGCAATCACCTTATTAACGTCGACCTCGGTAAACTCAGTGCCGCTGGTGCGCGAGAAATTGAGTAAGTTGTTGACAATCTCAGAAGCCCGGAAGGTCTGCCGCGTAATCTTATCCAGCAGTGCGCCCTTCTGGGAGTCTCCCTGCAATTGTTTCGATAACATCTGGGCGTATGAGGAAATCACAGCCAGGGGCGTGTTAACCTCGTGGGCGACTCCGGCCGCCAGCAAACCAATCGAGGAAAGCTTATCCGCCTGCGAGAGCTGCGATTCGAGCTCCACTCGCTCGGTGATGTCATCCATGATGATCAATCGCCCGATCACGTTGAACTTCTTGGTGACCAGCGGGGCAATGGCAACGTTCACGACACGGCTTTCTCCGGTCGGAGTGGCCAGGCGGAACTTGTAAAGATTGTGGATGCCGGGGTTCTGCCGCACGCGATAAAACTCTTCCACGAATGCGGTCGGGAAAACCTCGCTGAGTGGCCGGGTCAGGGCCTGCCAACGCGGCAGGGCGTACATGACTTCCATCTGCGAGTTCCAGGACTCGACCCGGTCGGCCAGGTCCACCGCTAATACACCCACGTTGATGGACTCGACGATATTTTCGTTGAAATCTTTTAGTCGCTCATATTGAGCGACTTTCTGCTCGAGTGAGGTATAAAGGCGCGCGTTCTGGATAGCGATGCCGATGTAACCCGCCAGAGTTTCTAGGAGTTCGATGTCTTCACTGGAGAGGAAATCGCCCTCTGCCGTTTTACCCAGGCCAAGGAAAGCGATGGTCCGCTGCTGGGCACGGCAGGGGATGTAGTAGTTCAGGTCAAGCTTGGCAATCGCTTCCTGGGCGGTGGGCGTTTCGCGGGGCACTTGGTGCGTGTTGTCGAAGAAAATGTGCCCGGCTTCCATTTCCGGCCGCGATCTGGTGAGAAAACTCAGATCCAGGCCAGCGGGCTGCGTCAGTCCAAAAGACCTCGCGAGCAAGAAGCGTTGCGACGGCTCGTCCGCAGAAAGAAAAATTGCCATGCGATCAACCAGCAGCGTGCGGCATAGACGGTCGACCACCGAACTTAGCATCTCGTCCAGGTCGGTTTCCCCACTCAGTTCCCGACCGAATTCCACCAAAGTCTTACGGTAGTCGTAGCGCGTTCGATAGAAGAACTGATCAATCTGCTCCTGGATCCACTTGCGTACGGGATCAAAGAGTAGGGCTGTAACAACGATAGCGAGAATTAGGCCCTTGGGCCCGGAACTCGGTACCTGGGTATGAACAAGCTCAGCCACGCCCGCCACTGCCGCGAAGTAAGCGCCAATGATCGCCACCGCGGCCAGCGTATACACCATGCCCCGCTTGAAGATCAGATCGACATCCATCAGCCGGTAGCGGAAGATGGCGTAGCCAAAGGTCAATGGCAACAAGCCAAGCGACAGAACCGACACCTTCATCAGCGAGGTCGGGAGCGCTCCCGTGAGGTAGGGGATGACGTAAAAAAGCGTGAACGGAGTGATGGCCAGAATCGTGCCCCGCGTTACCCACTTCAGTTGCTGCCGAAGTATCGGCGTGCTTGCTCGGCGGTAGCTGTACACAAGTACGGCGGCTGCCGCGAGAAAGAACACCGCCAAATAGGCCATCTGCAGCCGATCGAGATTCCAGCGTAGCCTCTCGCTGGCCTTCATCACGGTCAGGGCAAGAATGTGAATGCCCAAGAGGAGCAGCCCCGGCGCATAAATCAGCGGGATTGCCCAACGATGTTTGTGGACAAAATACCGCCTCTCCGGAAAAGTCAGCACAAAATGCAGAAACAGAGCCGGCTGCAGGAGCCAGGCCCCCACGTTACCCCAATAGATCGTCCAGTCAAACTGATTGAACTTTCCGGTGTACTTGAAGGCGTAGAAAACGAAAGAAACCAGGCAGAAGATGTAGAAGTGAGTCGAACCCGGAGCGGTCCAGCGCCGCAGCAGGACATAGACCCCAATACTCAGGTAGATCAGCGCAATCAGGCGCAGCCAGTCATTGAGCGACCGCTCGGCCGGAACCAGAATCACGGTCATGTCCACCGGGACTGACTCGCGAACCAGGGAATACGTCGCTTTTGACCACGGGCCCACTCGGTAGAGTTGCCGGACCAGGGCCGAAGTTCCGTTCACCTCGCGCTGATTGACCGCCGTTAGGCGGTCGCCCTCTTTGATGCCAGCTTTGGCGGCCGGTCCGTTGACCTCCACCCTGGCCGCCGTAAGGCTACCGTTGTGCTCAACCCACCACACCCCGTCGGAGGGAATCTGGAACTCGCGCTCCTTCTCGAAGTTAATGACTGCGAATACAATTGACGCTGCAGTTAGCAGAAAAAGAAGAACGGCGGGGCGGATTTGAAATTCCTGACTCATGGCCCGTTGGCTAAGCTTCGGCTGAAGGGGGATCGTGCTTCGCTTCAAGGTCAGCACGTTCGGGGCCACGGTTATTAACAACGGGCACCACCTAAGTGGCATGAAGAAAACAACTTGTCCGATTATATAAGAGCGGAAAGGAGTGGACTACATTTTCTGGAATCAATCTCCTATATTTGGTAACTCCATAGTTATCATAGCGTTAACCAGATATGGAGAATGTCATCGCAAAGCGACTCTTTAACGTGCGTAAGGGACGGGCAGGGCGGAAGAGCCCTGAAGGGAACTTTATGCGGATTCCCGGTCGAATCGAATCCGTCCTAACTTCCCAACACGGGAGCGTCCTTGGTAGGGGCCCTTTCCAACCGAGTCCGACGCAAGAAATGGAAAAATGAGAGGAGCCTGAGGCATCCCATTCGCTGAAGGAGCGAGAAGAGGCAACACCTCTTGAGGAGAATCAGCGGGAGACAACCAAGTTATCCCTTCGCCTCAGTATCGTGAAAAGTGCATTGAGAGTGCAAGACGACGCCCAACCCAACAACCCCACCGGCGAGTTCTGGTCTGTGGTGGACGGGGCGCGGATGCGCTACTTGCAGTGTGGCTCAGGACCGGCGCTGGTTCTGGTGCACGGCCTGCTTGGATACTCTTTCTCATGGCGGTTTGCCATGCCTGCGCTTTCCCCGCTGGCTTCGGTTTATGCCATCGACATGTTGGGTTCCGGTTTTTCCGACCGTCCTGTTGGTCTTGATTGCAGTTTGCGAGCCAGCGCCGGACGTCTGTTGCGATTCCTCGACACGGTTGGCATTACTTCTTGTGACTTGCTGGGCAGCTCATACGGCGGTGCGGTGGTCATGATGGCGGCAGCTTTGGCCCCGGATCGTGTTCGCCGGCTGATCCTGGCTGCGCCGGTAAATCCTTGGTCGGCGCGTGGCAATTGGCTCGCACCGATCTTGACCAACCGTATAGTCGCGCCTCTGATCGTGCAATTAGGGCTTCGGCGTGAAGTTGCCCACAGTATCGTTCTACGGCGTTTGTTTGGTGATTCCCGCCGGATTCGGCCTGGCACGCTCGAAGGGTACTCAGCGCCTTTCAGAATCCCAGGTACTCTTGAATATGCGATCCGCCTCGTCCGTTCCTGGAAGCAAGACATGGAAGAATTGGAATCGGCGCTGCCGCAGATCCGAGGCGTGCCCACGCTTCTCGTCTGGGGCCGTCTGGACGCTGCCGTAAGACCAGTATCCGCGGATAAGGTGTGCCAACAGTTTGCCGACTGCAGGTTAGTGGTGTTCGACGGCGTTGGGCACTTGCCTTACGAGGAAGTTCCCCAAGAATTCAACCAGGCCGTGATCGAGTTTATGTCCCGAACGCGGACCGGGATCTTCTGATATGCCGCCACATATCTTTGGCCTCCTCCGAGGCTACCTGGCCGAGTATGGATACTGGACGGTTGCGGCCGCACTATTGCTCGAAAACGCAGGATTGCCGGTACCCGGCGAGACCATCTTGCTGTTGGCGAGTTTCCTTGCTTATTCAGAACATAAGCTGCATCTGCCTTCCATCATTCTGGTTGGAATCTGTGCTGCAACCGTGGGCGACAATATCGGCTTCTTGATCGGATTCTATGGCGGGCGCCCGCTGCTGGAACGATATCGGAAGACGGTTCATATACAACCCGCAACCATCGCGCGGGGAGAGGACATGTTCAGGCGGCATGGCGCCGCCACCATCTTCGCCGCTCGCTTCATCGCTGGCCTGCGAGTGATTGCCGGGCCACTAGCCGGAGTGCTGCATATGCCCTGGCGCAAATTTGTCGCGGCCAATTTTCTCGGCGCCACGCTCTGGGTAACGGTCATCTCGGGCGCGGGGTACATTTTCGGCAAGCACTCGGAGAAGCTACTCAGCATCGTGAAGGACGTGAATATTGGCGTGCTCCTCGCGGCCGTGGCGATTCTGATCCTGGTGTGGTGGAAGCGAAGCAGAAAAGCCGTCCCTAAGGGTCAGAACTAGCGCCTTTCTTGCCAACCAGGCGCGATTGATGCTCCTGCGGTCGAGTGCTAACCTCACAGAAGAGATCTCCGCAAGATGCATGTCCAGAAACAGCAGCCAGATGTAGTCGGCATCCGAAGGCTGGGCCGAATGTTCTCCTTTGAGATTCCTCAGGTATGGGTGCGTTTCCTGCTAGCGATGGTAGGTCTCATGCTGGCCTTTGCGGCCGCGCTTTTCTCCACCGTGTCGCGGGAGTCGGGCAACGTCTGGGCCACGCTGATCCTGGCTTCGGCCGCGCTACTTTTGGCCACAATCGTGGGCTTGACCACCGTGCCCTACCTGGCCCGTCGCGTCGCCAAGGGTCGCATTCGTGATGCCTTCGACTACGATGTGTCGCGCGTGGGAGTCATCTATGTGGTTTCCGTGGTCTTCATCGGAATCGCCGCGCTAAACACAGGCAACAACCTGTTGTACATCATCGTGGCTGCGATGCTGGCGGCGATTGTGGTATCGGGCTTGGGCTCGGCCCTGGTGTTGCGCGGTCTGGAGCTTGACGTCCGCTTGCCCGAGCACGTCTTCGCGCGCCGACCCATTGCTGGAAAAATCATCTTGCGAAATCGGCGGCGCTGGCTGCCTTCGTTTTCAGTAAGAGTGGTCCCGATCGAAAAGGCCAAGCCTGGCAAGCGGTGGCGATGGACGCCCGCCACGTTCGTCTTCCCTCCTGGACGTTCTCCAGAACAGCAATGGATCAGGTTACCGGACCGCCGCCTGCTCCGTGTTGCCGAGCAGATGGGAACGCCCAAAATTTTTCAGGGATCAGCCTATTTCCCTTATCTCCCCGCCCGCAGCGAATTCGCGGCCCAGCTCGAGTTGGGGTTTGAGCATCGCGGACGCTACCAGCAAGAGAGCTTCGGTTTGGCCACGCGCTTCCCTTTCGCGTTTCTCACTAAAACTCGACGGGTGCCGCTGAATCGCGAAATCATCGTGTATCCGGCAGTCGATCCGTCCGATGAGTTTTTTGAACTGCTTCCGCTGATCACCGGCGAGTTTGAGACGTTCGTGCGGGGGCGTGGGCACGACTTGTACCGCATTCGGGAATACATGCCCGAAGATTCGGCACGCCATGTGGACTGGAAGGCTACCGCGAAGTCAGGCTCGCTCAAAGTCCGCGAGTTCAGCCGAGAAGATGAGCGCGGGCTGCGGATCGTGTTCGACAATCCGGGCCCAGGCGCAGTTTCGAATGTGGCCTATGAGAACGCCGTTGCGTTAGCCGCTTCCCTGGGCTGGCACTTTGCCGCAGACAATACGCAAATTTCCTTCATTGCCCAGGGTTACAGCGGCGCGGATATTTACCAGTTCCTTGCCCACTTGGCGACCGTCGAACCGCAGACCTTGCCATCGATGATCGAGGGCATGCAGATCTCCTCCGACTTCAACGTCATTTTGACGGCGCAGCCGCGGGACCGAGTTCCCGCAGCCTTGTGGCCCTGTTCCCACTTGATCTTCATTGGTAGGAATGACTAAAACTTGGCACATTGCGCCGATGCAGCCAAAAGATCGAGATTCGCATCCCAACGGAGCCATTGGTCCGTGGGGAATCTCAGGGAGGGTTTATGAGTTCCAAGAATATCCCCCGCGTGACCACGCTGGCATTGCTGGTGGGGGTCACCCTGTTGGGGGTCCCAGCTCTCGCGGATGACCCACCCGTGCTGCCTCCCGGCACGAACATCAAAATTCGTATGATCGACAAGCTGAGCAGCGAAGAGAACCAGGTTGGAGACACCTTCCGAGCGACCCTGGAGGAACCTATTCAGGTGGACGGGAAGAATCTATACCCCAAGGGAGCCGACGTCATTGGACGTGTATCCGATGTGCATGCATCGGGCCGGCTGAGTGAACCGGGAGAGCTGGATCTGGTTCTGGCTACGGTGAGCTCCGGAAGGCAGGCTACGTCCCTCAGCGTCAAACCTCTGGTAATCAAAGCAGAATCACATGCCAAGAGCAATGCCACAAAGATTGGCGGTGGAGCGGCATTAGGAGCAGTCATCGGTGCGATTGCGGGAGGTGGAAAAGGAGCGGCGATTGGCACCGCGGCTGGCGCAGCAGCAGGAACAGGCGCCGCAGCAGCCACTGGCAAGAAGGCCGTCAGAGTGGAGTCTGAAGCTCTCCTCACTTTTGTTACTACGACAGCCCCAGGCGAGGCGTCATCCGCCAGCACTCCGGGCCAGCCGGCGGGATCCGCGGCTTCGGCGCCACCCCCTTCGGCTCCCACTCCTTCGGCACCGGCCCCTGCCTCGACTCCTTCGGCACCGTCGCAGGAGGCAGCAGAACTCTTCACTCTGCGCGATCGCCGGATCATCCGAAACTGCGTCAATGCGCATCTCGACGACTTGCCGGTGGATGCGCTCAAGCGTGCCGAATCACTTGCGGGAGAGCCGGTCATCAGCGACGACGATGCCCTGTCTGCCGACGCACAGCGCCGAGCCGCTCCACTTCCCCTGGACTGTGAGCAGCAACTTCCCAAACTGCCGGCCGATTTGGAGCGCGTGATTTACCAGGGACGTGTGCTTCTCGTTGACGGAAAGAGCCACATCCTCGACGCGTTTTACTTGGATGAAAATCAGTAACTTAACGGGTCAAGTTAAGGTGTGACACAAACAAATGCCTTCGCGAAAATTGAATTTCGTCATATACTCGCGCCAACCTTGGCCGGGTTGGCTAAAAAAGACGGCTGGAGGTGCTAAATGCATGTCTGTGACCTGATCAAGAACCAGCATACCTGTCATGTCGACGCCAGTGAGACCGTATTGGACGTTGCGCGGTCCATGGTGACCCACAATATTGGAGCTGTGCCGGTGCTGCGAGACGGCGTCCTGGTGGGTATTTTTTCCGAACGCGACCTGATGAAGCGCGTGGTTGTCGAGGGTCTCGATCCCCGTACCACCCGGGTCGAGAGAGTTATGACCCTGGCGCCGCTCACCGTGAGCCCGCAAGAGGAACCGGAGGCCTGCATGCTCCTGATGCGAAACCACGGCTTTCGGCATTTGCCGGTTTGTGACGGTAAGAGCCTGGTGGGGGTCATCTCCGTCCGGGACCTGATGCTGCATGACATTAACGAGAAGGATCATGAAGTCCGGATGATGCGTGCCTATATCCAAGCGACTCCTGGAACATAAGCGTTTCGTCCCAGGTAACTATTACCCGCAGGTTACCTTGGTACATTGACCATTGAGTGGAAGCTGATAAGGTTTCTCTGAGGGAGAGGAGCGCAGTAGTGTAGCCTGCCACCCGCAATGTAAAGCAGCCGGCAGCGAAGCAGCCCGATGAACCCCAAAATCCAGCTTGCTTACAACGTGCTGTGGAGCGCCCATCCGGTGCTGCAACTTTCCGTTGGCGCGCTCATGTTCAAGCGCAAGTTGCACCGGAAGTTCCCAATCTTTTTTGCCTATATTGTTTCTCAAGTTTTGATATTTTCTGTTCTCTTCCCGATTTACAAATGGGGCAACTATCCGGAGTATTTCTATACGTATTGGATCACCTCAGGCGTGAGCCTGGTTCTGGGATTCATGATCATTCATGAGATCTTTCTGGATGTCTTTCATCCCTATCACACTTTAAAGGATCTTGGATCGGTTCTATTTCGGTGGGCGGCTCTGGTGATGTTGCTGGTGGCAGGCGTAGTCGCGGCTTCCAGTCCTATCGGCGCACAGGGACCCCTAGTCGAGGCGGTTGTAACCGTGCAGCGCTGTGTGCGCGTTATTCAGTGCGGTCTGATTTTGTTTCTGCTGGTTTTCTCCCGGTACCTCGGGGTCTCCTGGCGGCAACACAGCTTCGGCATTGCCCTAGGATTCGGCGGCTTTGCCATCGTGGAATTGACCATGTTCACCTTGAACGCGAGCAACCATGCTTCCGAAGCCGCAGTGAATCTGATCAACCTGGTGGGCTATAACCTCGCCATCGCAATTTGGTTTACTTATGCATTCCTCAAGAGCCCCGCGAGAGAGACCGCCGCCAACCTGCCGATGTCGCAACGTTGGGAACAGAGCCTCACCGACCTGCAACATCCTGTTCCCAGCGACTCGCTTATTCCGATGTTCGAAGGTATGGTAGATCGTGCCTTCTCGCGAACGAACGGACACGATCATGAGGTCGCGGTGGTCGAACCTCTGACTTCGCACAAGAAGACACCAGAGCGCGTTCCTACGCTCACGGCCCGTCGTTTCGCTTCGAAGCCTTAGCCGATCAGGTTCATCGTAAATTAATATTGGCGCGCTAATCGATCGAAAACCGAACTAAATCGTTTTTCTACATGACTGCATCTCGCTGAGAAATTAGGGGGGAATGGCCAATCGTAGCCCCGCCTGGTCTATTTCCATCTCTAGGCATCGGCGGCTAAGCGAACTCGACCCGCAAGATGAATCTGGACTACTTGCCAGCGACCTGTATAATTCCTGCCCGTGAGGGTTTCCGCTCCCAGGGAACCTGCACGCAAGGAGAACAACCCATGAAACGTGCAGTCAGGATGTTGATCCTGATGGTAGGGTTGGCCTGCACGTACGCGGCAATTGCTCCAACATTCCTTCACGCTGATGGTGGGATAACGCCGCTACGCAAACCCGCAAGCCAACGCGGTACGAGCCGGAAGTAAATTCCGGAAGAGTCACTGAACAGTGACTGCTGTGTAGGCCGTTTACGCGGCTGATGCTTTTTCGGGCTGACTGCTACATAAGCGCAGTCAGCCCACTTTTTTGTCTTTAGGAATTCTTCGACGGTTAACCGTTGGTCGCCAGCGCAAGACGGAGTTTTTCGGCCAGTTCCTCGGGATCCGAGATCGGCTGGCAAGTAAACCCCGAGCAAACCACGGCCATCGTCATCCCGGTCTTGATCTCAGGCAGATGAGGAATAGTCTGCGCCAGCTTTGGGGGAAGATTGTTTACCACGGCTTCGTTTCCCGCCAGTTTGAGCACCGATTTGCTGAAGGCGAAGGGAGCCAGCGCCGTGGCAGCCAGCCGATCCGCCATTTCGCCGCCTCCTACGACGACGACTTGAGTATCGGGCTGCGCCAGATGCACTGCTGCGATCCCATATGTGGCGGCAAATATTCCGTATTGCCCGGCCGAGGCCGCAAGCACTTCCAGGGTTTGCTGCGCTTTGTCATGATAGTTCTGGTCGCCCGCGTAAGCGTGCAATCGCAACAGCGCGATAGCCGCGGCAGAATTACCCGCAGGCGTAGGAGAGTCCTGGAAGGGTTTGCGACGCGTGCCCAACACACCCAAAACTTTCTCATCCGCGCTCCCAGCTTTTTGGGTGTCGAAGAAGCCCCCCGAGACAGGGTCGAAGAAAAGCTCGAGCATCGTGTCAGCAATCCGGCGGGCGAAATTGAAGTAGGTCAAGTCCGCGGTGGCTTCATAAGCATCGAGACACGAGATCGTAGTAAAGGCGTAGTCGTCCAGCAACCCAGGGATGTGACGTCGCTCCGCCTTTGGATCGGAATAAGCGATGACGCGTGCCAATCCTCGCTCAGCATGCCAGCCTTCGGCCAGAATGCGATCGAGAGAACGCAACGCAAACCGCCGGGCTGTTTCGAGGTTGAGCACTTTGGCCGCTTCCAGATACGCAGAAATGCAAAGCGCGTTCCATCCCGTGTAAACAGTTTTGTCTATGTACGGAGTGGGCCGCTGTAGACGTGCCGCATACATCTTTTTCTTCGCGGTCTGAAGCAAAGATTCCACTTGCTCCACCGGCAAGTTCAGTCGCTTACCGATCTCTTCCACGGACGCCCGGATGTACAAAACGTTCTTCGCGGGATTGTGGTGCATCTCGCCGATTTCATTGATGTCGTAATGCAGGTTGGCCACGCTGGCTTCTGCCTCGCTCAGAACGGCCTGGGTTTCAGCCATGGTCCAGGTGAAGTAGTCACCGTCATCGTCCATTGAATAGTCGGCATCCTGGGAAGCGTAGAAACCGCCATGCTCGCGATCGCTAAGCCACTCATCCATCCAGCGAATGATGTCCCGGGCTACAGAAACAAAGAACTCCGAACCGGTCGCCTGATGGGCGTGCACGTAATTTTTGAGTAGTTCGGAATTGTCGTAGCACATCTTCTCAAAGTGCGGGACCACCCAGCGCTCGTCGACCGAGTAACGATGGAAACCGCCCGCGAGTTGGTCATACACACCGCCGCGAGCCATCTTCTCCAGCGTGGTGACAAAGATTTCGCGCAACTGTTGGTCGCCCGAGCGCGCATATTGATCTATCAATAAATCTAGCGCGGCGGAGTGGGGAAACTTGGGAGCGTTCCCGAAACCACCGTTTCGTGGATCAAACATCCGTACGGCTGACTTCACGATGGCATCAATTACTCCCGGTGAAAAGTCGCCACCTTGCCCGGCGAAGGATTCCGCCTGAGAGATGGCGCTCTCCACCATCTTGGCTTGCTCAGTCACATCCCCATTCTTGTCGCGATACGCCTCGGCAATGGACACGAGCACGCGCTTGAAGCTGGGTCGTCCGTACCCGTCATTGGGGGGAAAATATGTCCCGCCGTAAAACGGCTTACCATCGGGCGTGAGAAACGCAGTCAGCGGCCAGCCGCCTTGCCCACTTACAGCCTGCACCGCAACTTGATAACGGCTATCGATGTCAGGTCGCTCATCCCGATCCACTTTCACTGCAATGAACCGCTCGTTCACAATTTGCGCGACTTCGGGATCGTCATACGATTCCCGGTCCATCACATGGCACCAGTGGCACCACACCGCGCCAATGTCGAGCAGAATGGGTTTGTTTTCCCGTTGTGCAGTGGCAAAAGCTTCCTCGCCCCACTCATGCCATTGAATGGGCTGATGCATAGCGGAGCGCAGGTAGGCCGAGGAGGCCTTGGCGAGGGAGTTGAGGGTCTGGGTGGTCATGGTCTAAGTTTATACGCAACCAGTCGCGGGTAGATGGAAACCCGGTGGCATGTCCACGAAATTCATCAGGAGATGTCATTCCGAGCCATTCGCAGCTGGCAAAGCTGGCGAGTAACCGAGGAATTTGTTTTTCAAAATCAGGTCAGCGCGGAGATCGGCTGAAGTCGCGCCCTTCCCAAAACTTATATCAGCCGCCGGCTCGTCACGCTTGCAGCCGCTTGGCAATCGCGCAATATAAATCCACGGCCTCGCCGAGCTGCTTTTTCTCCACGTACTCGCTCTGGGTGTGCGCCGCGTGAATCGATCCAGGACCTACGAGAAGCGGTTGTCCCCAATTGCTGAGCCAGGGAATGTCAGTCGTGAAGGCTGCGACCATGGTGGGTAGTCCATCAAGCGTGCGTAACCTAGCCAACGGAATCTCGAGCGTGAACTCAACCTTTATCAGATCGCCTACCGCTGTAATGATCTCCCGTTTCAGTGCCTCTGAGGGCCCGACCAGCCGGTAAAGCAACTGCGCTCGCGCGAAGTCCGGAATCACGTTCGGGGCGCGTCCACCTTCGATCACGCCAATATTCAGGGTACAGGGCCCAACGCCCTCTTCCGTCGGAAGCCTGATCGCACGCAACCGGTTCAGCGCCTCCAAAAGTTTGTCGATCGCCGACTCTCCCAGTTCTGGATAAGCTGAATGTGCCATTTTCCCCTGTGCGATTATCTCGACTCTCAAGGTTCCCTTCGATGCGCTCGCGATTCGATTCTCCGTCGGCTCGCCGTTTATCAGAAACTTGCTGCCGTGTGACTGCTGGTTGGCAATCTTCGCGCCCAGACTGTCTTTTTCTTCGCCTACAAGGAAAAGCAGCCCGGCGTGGATACCGTCGTGGCGCAATCGGTCCGCCGCTGCGACCTGCGCGGCGATGATGCCTTTAGCATCGCACGCGCCCCGGCCATACACGCGATCGGCGTCCTCGCGGGAGGGAATGAAAGGCGGCACAGTATCCATGTGGGTGGAGAAAACAATCTCCGGCCGCGGTTGTTCGGGTGCGGTCGCATAAACATTGCCGCGTACGCCTTCAACCGGGAGCTTCTTGGCCTGAAAACCCAACCGGCTGAGCTCGCGTCGAAGAAAATCACCGACCGGGCCCTCATTGCCAGTGACCGACTCGATATCCACGAGTTGACGCGTGAAGGCGACAACATCCATGCGCAAGAGGATACCAGCAATGCAGACGCGGGCGTCCCCGCCCGTGCAAGCTTGCTGTTATGCTTGCCTACATCGCGCCAATGACCACCAACGTCGCCTCCATCCGCTCACTCTTCCTCGATGGTCCGGCCGGGCGGTTAGAAGCGCTGCTCAATCTGGGCGCAAACAATGCCACCCACGCTGCTCTCCTATGCCATCCGCATTCGCTGTTTGGCGGCACTCTGCACAACAAGGTCGTCTTTCACTCCATGAAGGCGCTGAACGGCTTCGGATTTCCGGTTTTGCGCTTCAACTTCCGAGGCGCCGGATTGAGTGAGGGCAAGCATGACAACGGCCGTGGAGAAGCAGACGATGTCCGTGCCGTGCTGGACTGGCTGGACCACGAGTTTCATCTGCCCTTGATCTTTGCCGGGTTTTCGTTTGGTGCGGCCGTTGGGCTACGAGCCGCATGCCCGGATGCGCGGGTGAGAGCGGTCATCGGTCTAGGCGTACCGGTCGCGCCGATTGCTGACCGTAGCTACGAATACGGATTCCTGAAGACTTGCTCGAAGCCCAAGTTATTTGTAACTGGCGGGCACGACCAGTTCGGACCCCGCCCGCAACTGGAACGATTAGTGGAATCAGCTCCCGAGCCCAAGAAGCTGGTGATCATCGAAGGCGCGGACCACTTCTTTGAGGGGCATTTGCGCGATTTGCGCGACGCGATCGAAGCCTGGGTGAGAGAAATGATCCTCGGATAGCTGAGATGCAATCGCATCGAAAGTAAAGTAACAAAGGACTAGACCGGCTTCCCACCGCTAACCCCTGTTTATAATCGGCCCGTGTCTTCATCCGCTTCCGATCGGCAGCGCCTCACCCTCGACATGCGCGTCACTGCCCGGCAGCTGTTCGAACACGCGCTGGCGGAAGCCAGTATTGACCGCGCTTTTCAACGACATGTGGAGTGCGAACGTGGTGTGTTGCGGGTCTGTGAAGATCTTCATGATCTCGATTCTTATGGCCGCGTGCTGGTGGTCTCCATCGGCAAGGCGGCGCACGCTATGGTCAACTCGCTGGAGATGCAAGCGGGCAACCGTTTTGAAGGCATCGTGGCCAGTTCTGTCGAGGCGCTTTCACAGGCCCGCGGCTTTCGCTATTTTCGTGGCGGCCATCCCACTCCGAATGAGGATTCCCTGCGTGCTGCTGAGGCAATGTTGAAGTCGCTTAATGCGCAAACCGCGGCGTCGTTGGTAATTTTCATGCTCAGTGGCGGTGGCTCGGCAATCGCGGAAAAACCCATTGACAACGAAATCTCGCTGCCGGATCTGATCGCGACCTATCGTGCGCTGGTGCACTCCGGAGCGCCCATCGCAGAGATCAATTCCATCCGTAAGCATCTTTCTGCGATTAAGGGAGGAAGGCTGGCGCTGGCCGCCGCCCCCGCCCAGCAAGTGTCATTGCTGGTCTCCGATGTGCCCGACAATATGCCAGATGCGCTTGCCTCCGGCCCGACGATGCCCGATTCCACGACCGTCAGTGAATGCCACGCCATCGCCGAGAAGTACGGAATGCTCAACGAATTCCCCACCTCGGTGCGCGAACTCTTCCAGCGCCACGCTTTGGAGGAGACCCCGAAGTCCGACGATCCCGCTTTCCACCGTTCGCGTTGGTGGACCATTCTGTCGAATAGTTCACTCCTGGAAGCGGCTAGGCTCGATGCCCAGCGTCAAGGATTCAGCGTAGAAGTAGATAACAGTTGTGACGACTGGGACTACCTCCGCGCGGCTGATTTCTTGCTTGACCGCGTTCGCGAGTTGCGGAAGAAATCCGAGCGCGTTTGCCTGATTTCCGGCGGCGAGGTCGTAGTTAAGGTCAGGAACGGGGGTACGGGTGGACGAAATCAGCAATTTGCTCTGGCATGTGCGAGCAAAATCGCGGGCCAAAATATGACTGTTCTTAGCGCCGGCACTGACGGAATTGATGGCAATAGTCCTGCCGCCGGCGCCATCGTCGACGGCATAACCCTGGAGCGTTCCAAGGCCCGCGGGCTGGCCGCGAATGTGCATCTGGCCAGCTTTAACGCATATCCCTTCTTCGACGCGCTAGGCGATGTGGTTGTAACCGCTCCCACCGGCAACAATCTGAGGGATTTGCGCATTCTGTTAGCTTACTGATCGTTTCCTCGTCCATGGCTTATCCGAAAAACCGCGTCACGCCTTCTTTCAGGACCAGAACGCGGTCCTGAATTCCAGCCGCTTTTGCCTCTTTTTCCAAAAGCTGCAGCGGTTCCTCCAAGGGCTCATGCGAGAGGCGGAAGGTCCCATAATGCATGGGAACCATCCAGCGGGCATTCAGATCGAGGAAAGCCCGAGTGGCGTCGGCCGGACTGGCATGCACATTGCGAAAAGATGCAGGGTTGTAGGCACCGATGGGGAGCAGCGCCAACTCCGGCGCGAGCCGCTGGCCAATCTCACGGAAGCCAGCGAAATAGGCGGTATCGCCGGCATGATACAGGGAATGCTTTTGATCCCGCAGCACGTAGCCGCCATAGCCGCGATGAGAATCCTTGATAACGCGTGCGCCCCAGTGTCGTGAGGGGACATGCGTAACCGTCAGCCCGCCGTGACGATAACTGTTCCACCAATCCAGTTCCACGACGTTGTCGAATCCCAGATCAGAAACCAGGTCGAAGACATGGTGCGGGACCACAATGGTGGTAGGCCCTCCGCGCCGGCGCCGAGTTTGCTGCGCGATGGCACGAAGTGACGGCCGATGCAAATGATCGAAGTGGGCATGCGTAACCAGGATCAAGTCAATCGGAGGCAGGTCCTGGATTTGCAGGCCAGGTTGAC
Source organism: Terriglobales bacterium (assembly GCA_035512155.1). Lineage (GTDB taxonomy): Bacteria > Acidobacteriota > Terriglobia > Terriglobales > Acidobacteriaceae > JABCYV01. The sequence continues at coordinate 95,559 of DATKEN010000051.1, forward strand.
GTAAGCGCTTCAGCACGAACAGCCAGCGGGCAAAATTGGGATCGATGATGACGTTCTGCCGGCCAATCTGCAGAAAGAAACTGGAGTGGCCGATGAAGGTCACTCCCAGTTCCCCATTGGAAACCAGTTTTGGCTTGTAGGTTTTGCCGGTGCGAGGGGTGACCGCGGAGTGGCGCACCAGGCGGCTGAATTGCCGGGCACGCTTGCGAAGCGCCGAATTGTTAAGCGTGTTTTTTAGCATGCGGCCGCAAATCGGACGATCTTCAGAATCCGATCGGACTACTGCTGCCAAGCCACCGGGCCTGGAACGGAAAAATCCGCTGACTAATCGTTCGTACCTGATTTTAAAACAAATCCGGCAAGGATTGCTTGACCGTAGTAACCGCAGTCAGTTCTAATCGCTTCTGGTCATCAGGAGACTATTCGGATGCGTATTGCTTTCTTGGGGTTGGGAATCATGGGACGCCCAATGGCGTCTAATTTGGTGAAAGCCGGGCATGAGGTCACGGTTTGGAACCGCACAGCGGGAAAAGAAGTGGAGGGAGCGCGCGTTGCCACTTCGCCGGCGGAAGCGGCCCGTGGCGCCGAAGTGGTTTGGATGGCCGTGTCCGATACCAAGGCGGTGGAAACTGTGTTGTTTGGAGCACAGGGAGTGCAAGAATCGCTCACTGCGGGCATGACTATCGTGGACTCAAGCACAATTTCCCCGTCCGCGACCAGCAAGTTTGCAGATCGCCTTCGAGGCCGTGGGGTCCAGTACGTGGACGCTCCGATGACCGGATCCAAGGTCGCGGCGGAGAACGGCACGCTTATCTTTATTGTGGGCGGAGACGAAGCCGCAGTTGAGGGTCTCAAGCCTCTGTTTGCTGCCGTGGGAAAACAGTTTTTCCGCATGGGAGAAACAGGCAAGGGTCAGGCCGCCAAGCTGGCCATGAATTTACAGATAGCGCTGATCTACGAAGGGTTTGCTGAAGCCCTGACCTTGGCCACCAAGCTGGGCGTCGACCCCGCCACCCTGCTGCCGGTCATCCAAGCGTCGATGGTCCGGTCGGGAGTCGTTGATTACAAAGCACCTTTTGTCATGAAACGTGACTTTTCTCCAAACTTCCCGCTTCGTCTCATGCATAAGGACATCCGTTTGACCCTGGAAGCAGCCAAGGAGGTTCGAGTGAAGTTGCCGGCCCTCGAAACCGTGGAAGAAATCTATGAAATGGCCACGGAGGACGGACATCAGGACCTCGATTATGCCGCCACCATCGCCCTGCTCGAGAAGTGGGCAGGAGTTGAAGTGAAAGGCGCGTCAGCCTGAGGACCCCGGCGTACCCAATTTTTTCAGCTGCACGCGCGGGCAATCGCGCCATGACCGTCCAGACCCTCAAACTAATACTTTCGTAATCCGTTCAGCCTCTTCTATTACAGAAGTTTTACACGCGTCCTCACTACGGACTGATACCTTTACGGCTGGAAGTTCAAAATCGCGTATGAAAGACATTGCCATGCAACTGGAAACCCTCAACCGTAAAGCGTCAGCAGATCACGAGACCAATTGGGTGACTGCAGGCTTCATGGGAATGTTTCACCTCGGAGCAGTCGCAGCGCTGTTCTTCTTTACGTGGAAGGCTCTGTTTGTGGCGATGTTTCTGTGGTGGGTCTCGGGCAGCTTGGGCATTGGAATGGGTTATCACCGTCTGCTTACCCATCGCGGATATAAGACCCCCAAGTGGGTTGAATACTTCCTGACCACTTGTGCGACCCTGGCCCTTGAAGGGGGACCCATTTTCTGGGTGGCCACGCACCGCATTCATCACAAGTTTTCTGACCACGAGGGGGACCCGCACTCGCCGCTCGATGGCAAGTGGTGGTCGCACATGGGTTGGATCCTGACCGGCAAATCTATGCATCACGACACCACTACGCTGGCGCGTTATGTGCCCGACTTGGCCAAAGACAAATTTCACGTTTGGATTACCAAGTATCACTACGTTCCAATCATTGCGTTAGGCGCGACCCTGCTGGCTCTTGGCGGCCTTCCTTTCCTGATGTGGGGCATCTTCGTCCGCACCACGGTTGGCCTGCATGCCACCTGGTTAGTAAATTCAGCGACCCACACCTGGGGCTCACGGCGTTTCAGGACGAAAGATCTCTCAACCAACAACTGGTGGGTGGCAATTCTGACCTTTGGCGAAGGTTGGCATAACAACCATCACGCGCACCCCGTTTCCGCCCGGCACGGCTTGAAATGGTATGAAGTGGATATGAACTGGTACGGCATCTGGGCGCTTAAGAAATTAGGGCTCGCCCGCCACGTCTACCGCGTAAAGCTTTCCGAGTTGCGTCGCCGAGGCGAAGAGGGGCTGCCAACCGCCACGCCTAGCGAACTCGTATCGGCGTAGCTCCCGCAGCAAAATCGCTTGAAGTCAAAGCAGTTCGGCTGATGGCCGTGTCACACGGAACTTACTGTTCTCGGAACGGCCCGGGGCAGTCCTGAGGTTTTTGTCTCCCCTCGCGGTAGAATCCTGCTATGCGCATCACCAGCCGCCGCAAAGCGATTATCACATTCCTCGTCCTTGGAGTGGGATTGTCCGGAGTGGCGGTGGCCGTCGGCTTTGGCTGGATCATCCTCAATTGGCGCGAAGGAATCAGAGTTTTTCTAGGTGTGATTTTCTTTGGCGCGATCGCCACTGGGCTTATCCTCAATACGATCTTTCTCATCCGTGAAATCCGCCGTAATGAGCAACATGACAGCTTCATCAATGCGGTCACTCACGAACTAAAAACTCCCATCGCTTCCATCCGACTTTATCTACAGACTCTGGAACGCCGCGACGTGGACGAGGGCCAGCGGCACGAGTTCTATCGCCTCATGCTTGACGACACCGCGCGCCTGCTGGGCACCGTTGAGCAAGTTTTGAAGGCTGGAGAAGCAGGGCTGAAGCGACGACGTGAGCGCGTACCAGTCAATTTTGGCGAACTGGTTAGGGAGTGCGTTGAAGTGGCGCGCAGCAGCTACCATCTGCCCGCCGGAACGTTGCGGTACGAACAGGTTCTCCAGAACGGATCCGGCGCCAACGTATTGGGAGATCCTGAAGATCTGCGAACAGCGGTTTCCAACGTGCTCGACAATGCGGTGAAGTATTCCGACAGCCGAGTTGATATTTCGGTGCGAGTGGAGAGCCCAGATGAGAAGCACGTCATGCTGCGAGTGCGCGACCACGGCGTTGGTATTCCTGCCGGTGAGCTGAAACGAATCTTCAGGCGCTTTTATCGGATTCCCAACCGGCCGTTGAACAACGTGAAGGGCACCGGTCTGGGATTATTCATCGTGCGGGCAATTGCCAAAAAGCATGGCGGCCGTGTCTTTGCCGAGAGTGAGGGTGAAGGACGTGGTGCCACCGTGCTGCTGGAGTTGCCTCGCCACGTTGCGCGCGGAGACGCAGTATGAGCCGGGTGCTGATTGTGGAAGACGAAGTCCACCTCGCAAAAGGTTTACAGTTCAATCTGGAGGCTGAGGGTCACTCCGTCGAAGTCGTGGGCGACGGCGAGCAGGCGCTGGAGATCCTTCTAGGGCCGCGAGGCGAGGCTACGCAAAAACCCACCGATACAAAGCGACTTGAAGAAGAAAACGGCCGGCGGGAGGATTTCGACGCGGTTGTGCTCGACGTGATGCTACCCGGCAAAGACGGCTTTGCCGTGACCGCCGAACTCCGTGCCGCTAAACACTTCGTCCCCGTCCTTATGCTTACCGCGCGCGGGCGCCCTGAAGACGTGCTCAAAGGTTTCGCCTCGGGCGCGGATGATTACCTGCCCAAGCCTTTCGAACTGGCCATTCTGCTCGCTCGTTTGCAGGGCCTGCTGCGGAGACGGGAGTGGCTGCGCGAGAGCCAGACGCAAACCCCGGACTTGCCAAAACATCGTGCCGCTAACAACGAAATTACCGAATACGAAGTTTTCTCTTTCCATGATCGAACCATCGACTTTGGAAAACTGGAGCTGCGGATAAAGGGAAACGTTATCCGACTCACTCTGATGGAGGCGGAATTGTTGCGCCACCTGATTCGCAACAATGGTCGGGTTGTTTCGCGGAAATCCATCCTCGAAGAAGTCTGGGGCCTGCACGAAGATACCGACACTCGGGCGATCGATAACTTTGTGGTGCGGTTGCGTCGCTACATCGAAGATGATCCATCGAAGCCCGAACATCTGTTGACGGTGCGCGGAGTGGGGTACCGGTTTTTGTCGGAACCGGAGAAGATCTGACCTACTGGCGGGCTCGCGGTGGTTACTCCGATAAGCCGACTGGGAAGCAGTTTTCGGCCATGGGTGCTCGCTCACCTACGTAATACAATCCCCTCTCGCCAAAGCGGTAAAAGATTGGCATCATGATTTCAACCGCTTGCATCAAAGGATTCTCATGCGCTTGCGACGGTCGGTTGCCCTGGTTCTTGCAGTCGTCTCTGGATTGAGTCTGGCGGGTTGCGGGGGCGGCACGAACTCCTCTACCAGCATTACGGCTCCGAATAGCCCCACGGCAACGGACGTGGTGACCTATCACAACGATGTCGGCCGCACGGGACAGAATCTGAACGAAACGATGCTGACGCCTGCCAATGTCAAGTCAACGACATTTGGTAGAGTCGGTTTCTATGCGGTCGACGGCAAGGTCGACGCCCAGCCGCTTTATCTGTCGAAAATTAATGTTCCCGGACAGGGAATTCGCAATGTCCTTTATGTTGTGACCGAACACGACAGCGTCTACGCCTTTGACGCTGATAATGGAACGCAACTGTGGAAGGTCTCGATGCTGGCAGCGGGCGAAACTCCGAGCGACGACCGTGGCTGCGGCCAGGTCACTCCTGAGATTGGGATCACGAGCACGCCTGTGATCGACCGCGCTCGTGGACCCAATGGGGCGATCTACCTGGTCGCGATGTCGAAGAACAGTTCCGGAAATTACTTTCAGCGCATCCATGCACTGGATGTGACTACCGGTGCGGAGTTATTTGGCGGTCCCCGGGTCATCCAGGCATCCTTCCCGGGAACCGGAGACAACAGCTCCAACGGCAATGTGATTTTCGATCCCGCGCAATATAAGGAGCGAGCCGGGCTGCTTTTGCTGAACGGCGTCGTGTACACGGGATGGGCATCACATTGTGACATCGGCCTGTACACCGGCTGGATCATTGGATACGACGCGTCCACGCTGGCCCAGACCAGCGTGCTGAACGTGGTTCCTAACGGCAGACAAGGCGCAATTTGGATGTCAGGAGCGGGGCTAGCTGCGGACAGCACGGGAAACATTTATTTTCTGGACGGCAATGGCGACTTTGACACCAACTTGAACACCAGTGAATTCCCAAGCAACGGCGACTATGGCAATGCGTTCCTCAAGCTTTCAACCTCAAGTGGACTAGCGGTAGCGGATTATTTCGAAATGGACAATCAGCAGCAGGAAAACAACTTCGACGTCGATCTGGGCTCCGGAGGCGCAATGGTGTTGCCCGATCTTACCGACGGCTCCGGGCACATCTGGCACCTTGCGGTCGGCGCGGGCAAAGACGCGAACCTCTACGTGGTTAACCGTGACTCCATGGGCAAGTTCAATTCTAATAGCAACAATATTTACCAGGAACTTCCGGGAGCCTTGCCCGGCGGCGTCTTTGCGATGCCAGCATATTTCAATGGCACGGTGTACTACGGCTCCGTGGGGAGCCCGATCCAGGCTTTCAGGATCACTAACGCCAAGCTGTCCACCAGCGCAACCGGACACACAAACAACAGCTTTGGATATCCCGGCGCCACGCCAGGGGTTTCGGCGAATGGGACGAATGACGCGATTTTGTGGGTGGCGGAAAATGGGAGCACTGCAGTGCTCCATGCCTACGATGCAACCAATCTGTCAAACGAACTTTACAACAGCAACCAGTCCGGATCTCGAGACCAATTCGGTATGGGGAACAAATTCATCACTCCGACAATCGTCAATGGCAAGGTCTATGTAGGCACGACTAACGGTGTTGCAGTGTTCGGACTGTTGCCCTAGGCGGCTCTCCGACCACGGAATCTGCAAAGAAACGCCATAGAGCGGGGCAGGCGACTCAAGCACTTTAAAAGCCGCTCAACTCATTGGCGATGGGTTGACGCGCCCGCGGCCAGTTCGCGCAGAACGGTCAGGAAGCTTGCTGCTGCCTGCTCGTCAGAGAGGGCCTCGAGAGGAATGGTGGCAGCCAGATGCGGAGACTCGGGGTGAAAACGCACTGTGAGCAGGTTGTGTCCCCGGGAAGTCATCAGGGAGTTGACCACGGGCGTGAGTTCGTGGGTCCAGTGAGTACGGGTGGTAAGCACGACGGGACCGGGACGAGAAACCGCCCAGTCGCCCGATCTCGACTCTACGTGGCTATGCTTGTGAGAGAACCAGCGATGGCGAAAGACTTCGAGATGGAAGTGGGGAGCGTAATCAAGGTCAGCCTCAAAGGTAAGAGTTTCTTTTTGTTTGCGCCAAAGACTAAATAACCACTTTAAGGGAATGGGTCGAGGTCGCAAGCTCACAATTACGCGGGCGTTCTCGAACCAGTGGACACCTAACCCGAGACGCGCCTGCAAACGGGATGCTCCCAACCACTTGCTCTCCACAATGCGGCCCCGGCTCGAACAGGCGGATTCCACCCAACGTAATACCAAAGCTCCCCGGCGATGGTTGAACCGGGCAAAGTAGAAGTACCACAAGCCGAGCACCACAACAGCGCTCAATGCGTCGATGAGCAGGAGACGCAGCACAGTCCCTCAGATGCGAATAGTACGTCTTAGGGTGCAATTCCGGCAACTGTTTGGTCCTGGAATTTTACTGCCCAAAAAAGAGGCATTCCGCAGTGCGGGCGGAACATCGACTCCACACGCGAGTGGGGAGCCTAAGCACTGGAAAATCAAGCGTTAATGCCAGGGTTCATCGAGCCAGGCACGGCTGTAAGGACAAAAGGTCTCATCGTCCTTGGCTACAATGTTTTCGTGGATCTTTCCCTGCGCGAATTCCGGTGTGAGGATTTCGATCTCTTGTGGAGCATTGATCAGGAATGCTTTCCGCCGGGAATCGCTTACTCGCGGCGGGAACTCGCCGACTATATCCAGCGCCGAGGATCATTCACCCTGGTGGCAATAGCCAGTCGGGGGGGGCCGGCCAGCGTAAACGGGTTCGTGGTGGCAGAAGCCAGTCCGCGTGGCGACGGGCACATCATTACTATCGACGTTCTGCCCGCATCGCGGCGTTTGGGAGCCGGCTCGCGGTTGCTCAAAGCTGCCGAAGACCGTTTGCGGGCCGCCAACTGTCACACCGTCATTCTAGAGACAGCAGTGGACAACAAGATTGCTCTGGCCTTCTATAAGCGCCATCAATATGAACTGATAAAGACGCTTCCTCGCTATTACTCGAATGGAGTGGACGCCTTGGTGCTTCAGAAGGATTTGCTTTCGCCCTCGAACCCAGTTAAGTTGCCCAAATGAAAGTCGCTATCCAGGGGGAAGCGGGTTCATTCAGTCACGAAGCGGCACGGCGCATGCTACCGGGCTCGAGCATTGTGCCTTGCGCACGCTCGGCTGAGGTCTTTGACCGCCTGGAGCGTGGTTCGGTCGGAGTTGCGGTGATTCCCATCGAGAATTCGTTGGCGGGTTCAGTCACCGAGCATTTTGATCTGCTGCTGGCGCGGCAGGTCTTTATCCAGCGAGAATTCCGTCTACGGATCGTACACAACCTGATCGCGGCTCCGGGAGTAACGAAAAAAGATGTCCATCGAGTTTATTCTCACCCCATTGCCTTGGAACAATGTCGTGACTTTTTTCACCGGAATTCCGCTATTGAAGCGGTCCCCTTCTACGACACCGCGGGCAGCGTAAGACATGTCATCAAGGATCGACTAAAGGACGGCGCCGGTATCGCTGGGCGGCAAGCAGCCAAAGCGTATGGAGGACGAATTCTCGCGGCCGGTATCGAGGACGACAAGCGGAACTTCACCCGCTTTTTCTTAATCCGCAAGTCACGACGAATATTACCGGGCGCCAATAAGACCTCGATTGCGTTCGGTTTGAAGAATATCCCGGGCGCTCTTTTCAAGGCGCTTAGTGTTTTTGCTTTGCGGGATATCAGTCTGAGCAAGATTGAATCGCGCCCCATGCGCGGCCGGCCTTGGGAGTACGTTTTCTACGTCGATTTCCTTCGCGGCGACGACGAGGCAGCGCGCCGTGCACTCCGCCATCTGATGGAAGTGGCTGACATGGCTAAGGTGCTTGGGATCTATCCAGCCGCTTGAGGAAACTTGCTACGCTCTGCTGTCTCTGGGGAAACGTCGCCGCAAGGCTTTGACTAAAGCAGAGTCCGCGTTCTCGGAAACCATCTCCAGTGGTGAGAATCCGCGCCACCAAGCCAGCAGATGGAAACTCGCCAGAGCGAGCAATCCAGTCTTCCATTTTTGCCTGGCTAAAGCGATCGACGCAGCTGCGACCACCAAAGCGAACGTCAAAGAATGGAGAGAGTGGTGATAGAGCGAAAACCAAAGCAAGGGATGAGTTGTGTTGCGGGTGAGGAGCTCAAGGATTATCCCCAAACCATCGACATCGGGCACAACACAGGCGAGGGTGACTAGAGTGCGATCCCTCTGCTCCAACCTGGCGCAGTTGGCGAATGCCCATCTCGTCAGGAGGTGAGTGACCGGACTCATGGTTTGGGTTGGCGCTACACCTCGATCATGACGTCGCCGTTTTCGACTTTTAGGGGATACACGGCGACCCTGGCGTTGGGATTGTGAGCGGCTTCACCGGTTTTCGGGTCGTATTGCCAGCCGTGCCAGGGGCAGACCAGCTTGTTTCCTTCGATCATGCCCTGCCCGAGCGGGCCACCGCGATGCAGGCAAACATTGTCCATTGCGCTGATAGTCCCGTTGACGTTGGCCACGCAAACGACCTTATCGCCCAAAGGAAATTCTTTGGCTTCGCCTTCAGCCGGAAGTTCGGATTGAGTGGTGAGTTTGATGAAATTCGTCATAGCACGTTCTTGCCCAGTCGAACGGCAGGTATTTCGACTGACCATTAGGCCGCGAGCGGCGCATGGGCTTCGCTCAGGATGACAAAAATAGAATTGTCAAAACCAGCGTTGTTGGGCCGAAAGCTGACGACCTAGACCTGACACTTACCTGGGCTGCAGGGTCTGCGCAATCATGACCTGCCGTTTGAAATTCTCTACCATGTTGGAGTCTAGCCGGACCTCCGTGGGCTTTTTCGCCAGCGACATTTGATCGATTTTGTCCTGCAGTTTGAGCAGCGCGTAAAAAAGATTCTCCGGACGTGGCGGACAACCGATCACGTAAACATCCGTGGGCACGATTTTGTCCACGCCCTGCAGCACGGCATACGTATTGAATGGGCCGCCCACCGAGGAGCACGCACCCATGGAGATTACCCACTTGGGATCAGGCATCTGGTCGTAGATACGCTTCACCACCGGCGCCATCTTCAAAGTGACGGTTCCCGCCACGATCATCAGATCGCTCTGTCGCGGGCTGGGACGAAAAACCTCCGAGCCAAAGCGCGCAATATCAAAACGCGCTGTCGAAGACGCGATCATCTCGATGGCGCAGCAAGCCAAGCCGAACGTCATGGGCCACACCGCCGACTTGCGCGCCCAGTTGAAGACGTAGTCTACCGTGGTAATCAGGAAATTCTTTTCAAACTTGTTTTGCAACCAGCCCATGAGCGCCCTCGGAACCCCACAACGTATCGGCTGCCGGCCCACTGGGATATGGCTAGCTTGCCGATGACATTTCAGTCTAGGGTCGGATAGAACGAGTGTCAATGTTTACCGCGCTACTCGCTTCGGGCTTCGCCTTCCCGCCTCGTTTCAGTGTCAGCCCTCCGGTACTAAGCACCCCAAAAGAGTACCCGCGCTGCCCTTGGAGAAACTTGAGGTTGCCGGAGAGGAAGCTCATCAGATACAACTAAGGAATCCCGGTTAACGCTCACGTCCGGCCAGCCGGACTTAATCCTTTGCATGACCAATGCCACCACTAGTCCGCCGATGCGCGTCAAAGCGCTTAGCACACGCGGCCGCTGGTGGGCCCAGGCGCGCACTTCTTTTTTCTGGATGGTGGTGATCGCCCTGGTTCTGAGGCTGGCGTTGATCGTGATTGGGCACACCTATAAGTTCCGCACTAGTGATAGTGATTTCAGCTTCGGCTGGGAAATGGGACGCATCGGACGTTCCCTCGCTACCGGTCAGGGCTTTAGCAATCCTTTTGATGAAACTACCGGGCCGACGGCTTGGGAACCTCCGCTGTATCCGTTTCTGATCGCCGGCGTTTTTAGAGTTTTTGGAGTTTACAGTTACGGTTCGGCCCTAGCACTGCTGGCGATCAACAGCGTCTTTTCCGCTCTAACCTGCGTCCCGATTTTCCTGATCACAAAGCAATGTCTCAGCGAGAAGGTCGCGGTCTGGTCGGCCTGGACGTGGGCACTTTTGCCGTCGGTAATGTACTGGTGCACCCGCTGGGTGTGGGAAACTAGCCTCGCAACGCTATTGCTGACGGTGATTTTCTGGCTCACCCTGACTTTGGCAGGAAGAGATGGGTCGAGACCATGGCTCGAGTTGGGTGCCCTATGGGGCATTGCCGCGCTCACTAATACCACGCTGCTGTCGTTCCTCCCGATGTCTGGGTTGTGGGGGTGGTACCAGCGTCGGAAACGCGGTAAGAGTTCATGGACCGGACTGCTCGTGGCTTCGCTGATGTTCGCGGCTTGCATCGCCCCGTGGCTGATTCGCAATGAGCGTACGTTCGGACAATTTGTTTTTCTCCGATCCAACTTTGGTGCGGAGCTGCGTCTGGGAAATGGCCCGGGAGCCGCTGGCGTCTGGATGGAGTATCTACATCCGACTCAAAACGTTTTCCAGATGCGGCGCTACCGCGAGTTGGGTGAGATTAGCTATGTGGCCGAGCGCAAACGGGAGGCGTTGGCCTTCATTCGCGATGACTATGCTCGTTTCGCCGAGCTCAGCCTAAAGCGGTTCATCTATTACTGGGCAGGAGTTCCCCGATTGTCGGAAAGCCCCATACTAGCTCCGTTCAAGAATTCGCTGTTCCTGGCCTCTTCCATCCTGGCATTCTGGGGGTTGGGACGCGCGCTGCGCAGACGTCGGCCGGGGGCGTGGTTGTTCCTTTGGCTGATCCTGTCCTATCCTGCGGTCTACTACTTCGTTTTTCCACATCCTCGTTATAGACATCCGATCGAGCCCGAACTCGGAATTCTGATCGTATACGTGATTTCGGAGGCAGAATTGCGGAAGCGGAGAACGCAAAGCCTGCCCACACCTCCTCGCTTCTGACGCACTGCCTAGCCACCCTGCCAGAGCTACCTAGCCATCTGGCGGATGCGCCGCTTCCTAAATTCCGTAATGATGAAGCCGGCATGATCACAAGCGGTCTTTGTCAGTTCGGTCAAGGAGAATGAAATGTCCGATTCAAAAATTGGCAGCTTTTCGCAGGAACTCGCCGGGGCGGCAGAGCGCGCCGGAACATCAATAGTCGCGGTGGGAGCAAGGCCACGACTGCCTTCGAGCGGAATCCATTGGCGCAAGGGAGTGGTGGTGACAGCGCACCACACGATCAGACGGGAGGATGATATTCACATTCTCGCGCCGGGAGGAAAGCGCGTCGCTGCAAAATTGACGGGACGCGATCCGGGAACCGACCTAGCGATCTTAAAGCTTGAATCTGAGGATGGGCTTGCAGTTCCCCAATTCGCGGATGCCACCGGCGTGAAACTTGCCCACTTCGTGCTCGCGCTGGGACGCAGCCGGGGAGGTAGTTTGGTGGCCAGCGCAGGAATCGTCGGAGGACTGGGCGGCGAATGGCGCACCTGGCGCGGCGGACGAGTGGATCAGAACATCCGGCTTGATCTCGCCCTTTATCCAGGATTCTCCGGAGGGCCGCTGGTCAACGTTGAAGGCAAAGTCCTGGGCGTGAATACTAACGGCTTCGGCAGGGGCCGGGCGGTAACAATTCCAGTTTCAACCGTGAACCGCACGATCGACGAGTTGCTCGAAAAAGGCCACATTGCTCGTCCCTACCTTGGTCTGGCGATGCAACCGGTCGCCATCCCTGAAAATCTGCGAGGCAAGTTGAAGTCCAGTGCCACCAGCGGATTGATGGTCCTGCATGTCGAACCAAGTGGCCCAGCCGACAAAGCCGGAATCGTTTTGGGAGACGTGATCGTCGAATTACAGGGGAAGGCAGCTTTGGATACAGACAACATCCAGGAGTTGCTGGCCTCAGCGAAGATCGGGGACAGCATCGCCGCGGCCGTATTGCGCGCCGGAACGCTGTTGCAGATTCCAGTAAGTCTCGGTGAACGACCCGCGAGGCAGTAATTCAGCGATGAGACAAAACGGAGGCAGCGTCATTCGCGTGGTGCTGGCTGCTGCCTCCGCCGTTCGCCGGGCCGGGCTGGAGGCGACGATCGCAAAAACGACCACGCTGAAGCTGATTGGAAGTTTTCAAAGCGCGCAAACCATGGCATCACATTTGGCGGATTTGCAGCCAGATGTGGTTGTATTGGACTTGGCGGGAAGCGAACTGGTCAGTAACGATTTTGATCTGGAACGGAAATATTCCGGTGCTTCTATCGCTTCGTTAAGTGCGGCTGGCTTACCGGTTGTCGTTCTGGTCGATGAGCCTACCTCAGATTGGACAGCGCACGCGTTGAAGTCTGGTGTGAAAGCGATCTTGCCAAGGGACAGTGGGATGGATGAGATCCTGCCGGCAATTCAGGCTGCATACGCAGGGCTGGTGCTACTTGATCCCGAAGTTACGCAGAACCTCGTAGCGCGCGTCCAGCCGCGCAACGGCCTTACGGCTGCCCCGGAAGATCTCACTCCGCGCGAAATTGAAGTCTTGCGCATGTTGGCCGAGGGGTTTGGAAATCGGGAAATGGCATCCCGACTGGGAATTTCCGATCACACCGTCAAATTTCACGTCAGCTCCATCCTGGACAAGCTTGGGGCAGCGTCCCGCACGGAAGCCGTGACTCTGGGGATCCGCATGGGACTGATCTTGCTTTGATTAGACCTGGCCGAGAATTAGAATTTGCGCGAGTGTTCCTTCGCCCAGCGCTCGATGACCACCTTTTCTTCGGTATAGAACTCAATGGAATCGCGGCCTTGCCCGTGCAGGATACCGAAGAAGCTGTCCTTCCACCCGCTGAATGGGAAGTACGCCATGGGCGCAGCTACTCCGATGTTGATACCAATATTTCCGGCGGGCGCTTCGTAGCGAAAACGACGCGCTGCAGCGCCGCTCGAGGTGAAGAGCGAAGCTTGGTTGCCATACGGACTGCGCTCCAGGAACGCCAACGCTTCATCCATGTCGTTGGCGTGAATCAGGCTCAAGACCGGACCGAAGATTTCGGTGTCGGCCAGTTCGCTGGTGGCTGGTACGTTGTCGAGAATCGTCGGCTTCACGAAATTTCCCGACTCGTATTTCGGAATCTTCGAATTGCGGCCATCCAGCAGAACCTTCGCCCCCTGCTTTTCTCCCATTGCGATCAGCGATTCAACCCGCGACTTGCTTTGCGGCGAGATCACGGGGCCCATTTGCACACCTTGATCGAGGCCATTCCCAACCCGGAGCGATGCGGCAGCCTCGGTGATCGAGTCACGGAACGTTTTTTGGGCCTCGCCGATGGTCACGGCTACGGAGACTGCCAGGCAACGCTGGCCAGCACAGCCAAAAGCGCTATCGTTGATAATTTGCGTAGCCATCTGCATGTCGGCATCGGGGAGCACGATGACGTGATTCTTGGCCCCGCCTTGGCATTGTGCGCGCTTCCCATTCGCTCCCGCCCGCGCGTAAACGTACTTCGCGACCGGCGTCGAACCCACAAAACTAATGGCGCGAACTTTGGGATGATCAAGCAGCGCATTGACCACGGCCTTGCCGCCGTTCACCAGGTTGACCACGCCTTTGGGCAGTCCAGTCTGATCCAATAATTCAAAGGTCCGCCTCATCGTGAGCGGGACACGCTCGGACGGCTTCAGCACAAAAGTATTTCCCGTCGCAATGGCATAGGGCAGGAACCAGAACGGAATCATCCCGGGAAAATTGAAGGGAACGATGGCAGCGACAACCCCGAGCGGCTGGCGGATCATCATCTCATCGATGCCGCGAGCCACGTCTTCCAGGTTATAGCCTTGCATCATCATGGGAGTGCCGCAGGCGACCTCGACATTCTCGATGGCGCGGCGAAACTCGGCCTTTGCCTCGGTGAATGTCTTCCCATTTTCCTGGGTGATGATGCGGCTCAGTTCGTCGACATGGTCTTCCAAAAGTTGCTTCAGCTTGAACAGGGGCTGGATGCGATCTTCGGGAGGCGTACGCCGCCACTCCGGAAACGCAGCGGCAGCGGCCTCGACCGCTGCATCAACCTCGGCGGCGTCAGAAAGTGGAGTCTGGGCGATTGTCTCTCCGGTAGCGGGATTGGTGACGTCAATCCACTCGCCAGTTCTCGATTCAGCCCAGCGGCCATTAATGTAGTTGGGAACTTTAGTTAGCGTTGGCGCGGCGACTGTCATTTTCGGACCTCTACTATCGCGAAGAATAAAGAAGAACGCCGATCGTTGAATTCATGACCGGCGCTGGCGGGAGTTTGGCTACCCTATACAGGCTGGGCGATGGCTCCCTTCTTCTCGTATACAGATTGTAGCGCGGACTCAAGCACATCGAGGCCTTCATCCATTTGCTCGTTGGTCACGACCAGTGGAACCAGCACGCGGATCACGTTGGAATACGAGCCTGCCGTGATTGTGATCAAGCCATGCTCGTAGCAGTACCGAGTGATCTGCTTGGTTTCCTCGGGAGCAGGTTCACGACCCTCGGGCGATTGTACTAGTTCGATGGCCTGCATTCCGCCTAGACCACGAATGTCTCCAATGATGGGCCAGCGCCTCTGCCATTCCCGGGCCCGCTTCTGAAAGCGATTGCCCAGTTCATTGGCACGATTCAACAGATCTTCGCGATCGAAAATGTCCAGCACCGCCAGCGCGGCGGCACAGGAAAGCGGATTACCAGCGAACGTGCCGCCGAGGGCGCCGACGCCCGGGGCGTCCATTATCTCGGCGCGACCGGTGATTGCGGCCAGAGGCAACCCTCCGCCGAGCGATTTAGCGGTCACGAGAATGTCCGGCTCAATGCCATAGTATTCGCTGGCGAACAAAGTGCCAGTTCGTCCGAAACCGCTCTGCACTTCATCCGCGATGAACAGTACGCCGTGCTTGTGACAAATCTCTATCAGCAGCTTGAAGTAGTCTTTCGGCGGAACTACAAAGCCGCCCTCGCCCAGTACTGGTTCCGCAATAACAGCAGCGACGTCCTCGGATGCAACCACGCGCTTGAAAGTGTCTTCCAGATGGCGCGCGCAGAACAAGTCGCACGACGGATATTTCAGCGAATATGAGCAGCGATAGCAATAAGCATACGGAATGCGATACACATCGCCAGGGAAGGGCGCAAAGCCAGCCTTGTAGGGATGAGTTTTGCTGGTCAGCGCGAGCGTCATCATGGTGCGGCCGTGGAAAGCATCTTCAAAGGCGATAATGCCCGATCGTCCGGTGTGAGCACGCGCGATCTTCACCGCGTTCTCTACTGCCTCGGCGCCGCTGTTCACGAAAAATGTCTTCTTAGGAAATCTTCCGGGTGTAACTTGGTTCATCCGCTCGGCGAGTTGGACGTAGTTTTCGTAGGGAGTCACTTGCACGCAGGTATGCAAAAAGCGATCCAGTTGTTCCCGAATGGCAGAGATGACGGGTTCGCGTCGATGCCCAACGTTGATGCAGCCAATGCCCCCGGCAAAATCTATGTAGCGATTCCCGTCGACATCCTCCAGCCAAGCTGCTTCCGCTTTTGCGACATATACCGGCGTACCGTGCGATATCCCGCGGGGCACGGCTATATTGCGTCGCTCGGCCAGCGCTTTTGATTTTGGTCCGGGAATTGAAGTTCGTAGTTGAATTGTTGCCATCTCAGTTCTCAATTCTTAGTGTGAATGTCAGTTCTCAGTTCTCGGTTTTCAGTTAATACCAGGCGATTGGAGCTTCGTTCAGATTGATATACACCTGCTTGGTTTCCAGATACTCCTCAATGCCCCAAGGCCCGAGTTCTCGCCCGAAGCCAGATTGCTTGTATCCGCCCCAGGGTGCTTCGACGTAGGTTGGCTGCATGTGATTGACCCACACGATGCCGGCGCGGAGTGACTTTACGGCGCGGAACGCTTTAAAAATATCGCGCGTCCAGACCGCGGCGGCCAAACCGTAAGGCGAATCGTTCGCGATTTTGACCGCGTCTTTCTCATCTTCAAAAGGAATGACGGCGGCAACCGGGCCAAAGATTTCCTCACGGGCGATACGGGCGCTGTTATCCAAGTCGTAGAAGATAGTTGGTTCAACGTAGTAGCCTTTAGCAAATTTCTCAGCGCGTCCTCCGCCGGTGGCCAGTTTGGCTTCTTTCTTGCCAACTTCCTGATAGGAGCGCACTCGCTCGTATTGCTCTTTGCTGACCAGCGGGCCCATTTTAGTGTCGCGATCAAGCGGCGCACCCAGCTTGATTGTCTTAGCTTTTTCGGTCATGGCATCTACAAATTTCTTGTAGATGGTCTTCTGCACCAGGATGCGGCTGCCGGCCGAACAAACTTCGCCTTGATTGATAAAGACACCAAATAGCGCACCGTCAATGGCAGCTTCGAAATCGGCGTCGGCAAAAAAGATGTTAGGGGACTTGCCACCGAGCTCGAGAGTCACGCGCTTAACGGTGTCCGCAGCCTGCTTGACGATAATCTTGCCGACCGCAGCGCTGCCGGTGAAGGCAATCTTGTTCACGTCGGGATGTTGCACGAGCGGCGCGCCACAGGTTTCACCAAATCCGGTAGTGATGTTCACCACGCCGGGTGGCAGCCCTATGTCAGCGAGCCAATTCGCCATTTCAAGAGCGGTGAGCGGAGTCTGCTCGGCTGGCTTGAGGATACAGGTACAGCCCGCTGCCAGCGCGGGAGCCAGTTTCCATGCCGCCATCAAAAGCGGATAGTTCCACGGAATGATCTGACCGGCGACGCCGATGGGCTCTTTCAGCGTAAGGCTCACTGCGTTGTCGGGAACCGGATTCACGAAACCCAGCACCTTCGTGGCCAAGCCACCGTAATACTCATAGCAAGTTGCAACATCGTTGATGTCGAACTCCGCTTCGACGATCGGCTTGCCGGTGTTACGAGCCTCGAGTTCTGCAAGCATGGCGGCATTCTGGCGAATCTTCTCTGCCAGGCGGAACAGGACACGGCCTCGTTCCTGTGCCGTGGTCGTGCCCCAGGGACCGTCGTCGAAAGCTGCCCTGGCGGCCGCGACGGCGCGGTTGACATCGTCGGGATTAGCATCGGGGACTTGAGCGATGACTTCTTCCGTGGCTGGGTCATAGACTGGAAATGTCTTATTCGACTTGCTGTCGACCCACTCGCCGTTGATGTACATCTGATAAGTGCGAACCTCGGTCTTAACTCCGCGTGGCATGAATACCTCCAGCTTGCTTTCTTAGGGCCGCAACGGCCGATGCCTCTTTGGACTCCGCACGACTACAGTCGGGCTCTGGTGTCTGCCTGGACGGACGAGTCACCTGTCCCAACAGGAACCGCCTCTGGCGTTTTCAGCCGGCCATATCCAAAGAAGAAAAACACCGCCAATGCAATAAAACCCAAAGTGATACCAAACATACTAACTTCGTACTTCCACAACGACGTGATCTGTTTAGCCGGGAAAAACGCCACAATGATCGCCAGCGTCGTTGTGAGTAGTCCGGCCACTCCGGCAAACATGAGCGTCCCCCTCCTATACACCCCACCTTGAAGAGGGCTTCGCGCCGCAAACTTCACCAGAGCAGCGAATACATAAAGGAACGGAACCAACTGCAATACGACGGCCGCCGAGAGCATTTTCTGAAATGCTTCCTGCACGCCGCCGGAAGCCGTGAAGTCGATGACGATCAGGACGAGAGAGACCAACCCCTGCACGATCAGGGCTACGTAAGGCGTCGCATACTTAGGATGAAGTTTTCCCATCGCTGATGGCATGTAGGAGTCGAGGCCCGCGACGAATGGGATGCGAGCCGAGCCTCCCATCCAGGCCGAGCCAATACCGGCAATGGACAAACTCAGCATGACCGCGAAAGGCGCGATGATCCAGGCCACCCCAACCTTGCCCGCCATATGGCTGACCGCCTGCACGATTCCTTGAAGCACGCTGATGTCGTTCTTTCCGATGGCGACCAGCAGGGTGAGAGTTGCGCCGATGTAAAGAGCGCCCGAGATCACACCACCCCAGGCGACCGCGCCGGGGAGCGTTTTCTGGGGATCGCGGATCTCATCGCCCATCACAGAGGCAAGTTCCAGTCCCACCAGGCCGAAGCAAATTACGCCGAATGAATTCAGAACAAACTTGGGGTCGGCAGGGATGCGGAAGTCGGCTGCGGTTACAGTGGTGCCGAAGCGCGACCAGACGGTCACTCCCAAGCCCATGAGCACGCCGGCCGCGACAAAGGTGCCGATTCCACCCAGATTGTTCAGCCATTTGCCTACTCCCAGACCCATGATGTTGAGCACGGTGAGAAACGCTAACAGAGTTACCGAAGCCAACATGGCGAAGTTTTTGTCGTCAGCCAGCGAGGCATGCCCGGGGCCCATGGCGAAAACTGACACGCCGACGAAATACAGCATCACTGTCGGCACGTAGAGCATGTTGTTGGTCCAGTAGCACCACCCGGAGAGGAAACCATGGAAGTCGCCGAAGACTTCCTTGGCCCACAGGTACACTCCACCCTCTCCTGGATAGCGGTGAGCCAACTCGATCACAGCGATGCCCTGTGGCCAGAAGAACAGCAACAGAGCGATGATCCACAACCCGACTGTGACCCCGCCGTTGGCCGCAATCGACGGAACCACATTCAGATTGAAGACCGCGACCACGAACAACAGGACCAGGTCCCACCGGCCGAGTACTCGCTTCAGATGAGGCTGGGTGGCGTCGTGATCTTTGGCGGGCAAATGGCGCTCCTTGGCCTTATCACTCTCCCTCTTGTCATTCCGAGCCAAGTGAGGAATCTGCAGTTGTCGCGCCAATACCCAGATTCCTCGCTTGGCTCGGAATGACAAGAGGAACGATGCTAGTGGGCGACTACTTCAGCCGTGCGTTCCTGCTGCGCCTTGGCCAGGGCCGGCGCCACATCCTCGAACGCTGCCAAATGCGTGTCGATATCTGCTTCCGTGTGCTGAACCGAAATCGTCCATTGTTCGTCCCACCAATAAGGCTGGGCCATCACACCGCGGTTGACCATTGCGAACCAGTAGTGGCGCCACAAATCGATGTCGATGGTTGTCCAATCGCGGTAGTTGCGAATCTCCCTCGGATAGAGCATCAGAGCCCCGTTCGCGCCGGCGCTCGCGATGTAGCCCTGCAGTCCGACCTTAGCAATCGTCTTGCGATAGCCATTGGTCAGCTTCGCGCTGAGCTTATCTACGTGCGCATAGTTTTCACGACTGAGGACGTCGCGAAAAGTTGCCAGCCCCGCCGCCATCGAAACGGGATTGGTGTTGTAAGTCCCGCCGTGAAAGACTTTGTGCTGCGAAATCAGGTCCATCACCGACTTGTGCGTGCCGAACGCGGCCAGCGGCAAACCGCCGCCAATCGACTTGGCCAGGCAGATCATGTCCGGCTTCACGCCGAAGTATTCGGAAGCTCCGCCCCATCCCAGTTTCGCGCCAGTCTTCACCTCGTCGAAGATGAGCAATGCGCCATTCTTAGTAGCGATTTCACGCAAGCCTTCGAGGAAGCCCGCCTGCGGCATGCACAAGCCCACGTTCATCAGAATGGGTTCGAGGATGATAGCCGCGATCTCTCCCGGATTCTGTTTGAAGCGCAGCTCGACAGTGGCAAGATCATTGAACGTGGCGACAAGCACGTTTGCGAGCGCGGATTTGGGCACGCCGAGCCCACCGGGAACCGAGATGGGAGCTTTGATTTCACCAAATTCTGGAGCGTGCGGCTTGACGCTGACCAGGGCCGAATCATGCAGGCCGTGGTAGGCGCCTTCAAACTTGACAATCTTGTCGCGACCAGTCGCGGCACGGGCCAGGCGGATGGCGTGCATCGTGGCTTCGGTTCCGCTGTTGCCAAAGCGCACCATTTCGACCGGGAACCGTTGGCAGATTTCTTCGGCCAGTTGCCACTCCATGTCGTGCGGCATGCCAAACATGGTCCCGAGATGCAAACGCTCCGCGACCGCCTTCATCACCGCGGGATGACAGTGACCCGCCATGAGCGCGCCAAAACAAAGGTTGTGGTCGATATAGTCGTTGCCATCGAGGTCGCGAAAGTGTGAGCCCTGCCCTTCTTTCACAAAGATCGGGTAAGGATCGTAAGCCCGGTAATTGCTGGCGACACCTAGCGGGATCCGCTTAAGGTTCTTTTTGTGAGCTTCGGCGGACTTCGGCGTGCGGCGCTCGAAAGTTGCGATTTCTTTATCCAGTGCGGGGTACATCGAGGGTCTCCAGAAAACTCAGGCCGTTTTTGCGGCCATTAGATTGTGCCGAGCGGACGCGCCACCCGGCCTTGCCGTGCAAATCAGAAGAGGTATTTCAAAGCGAGCTGTATCAGCCGCGGATTCCGCGCCTGGCTAACTTTCCCATAGGTGGAACCGTCATTGCAATTGCCGGTGTTGCCGCATGGGTTCAGAAACTGGGTGTGATTAAAGGCGTTGAAGAACTCTGCGCGGAACTCAATGTGTGTTCCCTCTGTGATTGGCGTGCTCTTATGGAAGGCGAGCGTCCAATCCTGGATTCCGGGCCCGCAGCAAATGGTGCGCGGAGCGTTGCCCAGTTGGCCGAGTTGCACGGTAGCGTCGGTAAAGGTGTTGGGATCAAAATACAACCCCCCATTCTTGCGCGGATCCAGATGGTGAAATGGAAGTGCCTGATTGGGCTCGCTGGGGAATTCGAAAGAGAAGGTGTCGCCAAATAGCTCGTTATCGGAAAACGACGTTATCCGAATGGGGAAGCCGCTCTGGAACGTGGTGATACCCGACATTGCCCAGCCGTTAAAAATCTTGCCCTTGGCTCCGCTGTATTTCGGGACCGGAAACTCCCAAAAGTAGCTTAGGACGAAACGCTGCCGCGAGTCGAATAAGGAAAGACTGCGGGTGCGCCGGAAGTCGACCGGGTCCAGGATGTTCTCGAAGCTGGAAGCCTGATCGATGGATTTGCTGAAAGTGTAAGCCGCCGTGAACTGTAGACCTTTGGCGAAGCGTTTCTCCAGGCTGGCCTGCAGCGAGTTGTAGTTCGAGTTGGCGATAGGATCCTCGGAGTAGATTTCACTGAATACTGGTACTCCGTCCGGTGGGCAAGTGCTGGCGTCAAAGTAGTTGCAGAGGGGTGACGAGTAACGTCGCGTGCCGGCGATCGTCAAGGCCGGAGAATTCGGACCGCCCGGAACCGTCTGTCCATTGGGCAAGTGGAAGGTCATCCCGGTTGGGATGGCGCCCGTCGGAATCGTGTAGGTGCTGTCTTCGAAGAACGGACCACAGCCGTTAGTCGGGCCAAGGATAGCGGCGATGTCTAAGCAGGTCTGGGGGTTGCCGAAATTGACGTCATGAATCGCCAGCAGCCGGTGACCTTGCGATCCCACATAGTTGACTTGGAGTACCAGGTCTCGCCTCAGCTCGCGCTGAATCCCGAGGTTGTATTGGACGGAGTACTGTGTACGCATTT
This sequence comes from Terriglobales bacterium, assembly GCA_035512155.1. GTDB lineage: Bacteria > Acidobacteriota > Terriglobia > Terriglobales > Acidobacteriaceae > JABCYV01. The sequence goes on from DATKEN010000051.1 coordinate 117,384, forward strand.
TGGGCGGGAACTGGCCGAAGAGGAGAATCGGACGAAACACCGACCAATCCACTGGCTGCCCGCGCGTCGGGTTAAGTACGCCGTTAAAAGGATTGGGGGTGACCGACCCGGCTTGGCTTACGTAAGGCGTGTTGAACAGCGTGCCTGAAAAGAATGAGCTGCCCCCGAAAGGAGGTTCGGCGCTGAACTGCTCGAGCACGAGCTGCTCGATGGGATTGTAGAACATACCCCAGCCCGCCCGTATGCTCGTCTTTCCTGACTTTCCAGGGCTCCATGCAATTCCAATGCGCGGCGCGAAGGAATTGTAATAGGTCTGCGTCAAGCCGTCAGGGACACTCTTGTCCCCAGGGACAACTAAGCCGAGGGGGTAAACCGACGCCGCAGGGCCGCCTGGGTCGCATGACGTCCCAACCGGTACCCCCAGCACTGGAGCCCCGTTCGGTCCGACCTGACAGGGAAAAATCGTATCCTGCTGTCCTGGACGGAAGGTTTGTACGCGGTGGCCGATATCGACAAGGGGTGTGTCCAACTCCCAACGTAACCCGTAGTTGAGTGTCAGGTTTGGCTTGATCTTCCAGCTATCTTGGGCAAACAGGTAAACCCCGGTGCTGCGAACGTGTTCAAACTGAGCTGAACCCTGGCCGAAGGTATCGGGCAGACCAAGAAAGTAGTTGCCGTAGAGGTCGCCGCCAACGGTGTCGTTAGGGCCGCCACCGGTGTAAGTAAACCCACCGCTGACCTCAAAGAACAGTTCCTGGTCAAATCTCTGGCGCCGCACATCGGCGCCAAATTTGAGGGTATGCTTGCCCGCAACCTTGGTGAAGCTGTCCGACCACTGGAAAGAGTTGCCAATCTGAGGAATGTCGCCCTCGGAATTATTGCCGAAGTTAACGCCTCCGGCAATATTCACGAAAGGTACGCCTTCGTGGTTCGGTCCAAGATTCGGGGTGATCCCCAACTTGGGGTTCGTGCCCACAGCAGTCACTACCACCGATGAATCCGAGGTGCCCGTAAAGCAAAACGCTGCCGCCGCACCGTTACAAGAGCTTGTGACGAGATTGGTCTTTTGCGGATGCTGGAATGTGCCTTGGCCTTCTCTCATGTAAGTGAAACGAAACTCATTGACCGAAGTCGAATTGACCGTCCAGGTGTGGCTCAGGTTGACCTGCTGGACGCGCTCAGCGACGACGCTGCCAAAGTTAGGCACGGTGGCGCCGGCAAACTGGAAAAAGGCAAAGGGTTGCACCGTACGGTCGTCATTAAAGTAGTAGTAGGCAGCGAAGTTCTGGCGGTCGTTGATTCTGTGATCCACTCGCGTAGTCATTTGATCCGCACGGGCGGGACCGATAACCGTGGCTTGGTAGGTGCCATCGGGACGATTGGGAAGCGGCACGTATTGCTGCATCAAATTGGCTGCAACCGGATCCATACAGGCAATCGGCACCTGACTGTTAGGAAAGACGTCGGTGTAGGACAAGCCCGCCGCAGGCGCCATGCCGCCTGCTTTAGCGATCGCCTGTGAACACCCCGTGCGTCCAGTCAACACGGATGCGAAGAATGGGTCGGAAATTGAACCAGTGAAGCCACCGTTCGCTGAAAAATCTCCATTTCTCTCAGCTTGGGACGGTGGGGTCGAAACAGGAAACGTCGTAGGCTGGCGCACACGCCGTCCTTCGTAGGAGCCAAAGAAGAACGTACGGTCCTTCTTGATCGGCCCGCCTAGCGTGCCGCCAAACTGATTCTGCTGAAATTGGGGTCGTGTCTCCTCGAAATAGTTGCGAGCGTTAAGCACCTTGTTGCGGAAAAACTCGTACACGTCTCCGTGCAAGCTATTGGTGCCCGTTTTAGTGACCACATTAACCACGGACCCCGAGTTGCGCCCATACTCCGCGTCGAAAGTGTTGGTCAAGACGCGGAATTCCTGGATGGTGTCAGGGCTGGGCTGGACGGTCGGGAGATTCACGAACTGGTCGTTGGCATCGCCGCCATTAACGCTGAAATTGTTGGAGCGCCCTCGACCGCCGTTGACGGAAACCGCTCCGGCCTTGTCACTCCCATAAATAAGTGGATTTCCCAACTGCGACTGCACTCCCGGCTGCAGTTGTAGCAATTGGTATGTGTCGCGGGCATTGAGCGGGAGCTGGCTGACGGCACGATCATCCACTACGGCGCCGAGTTGCGTACTAGTCGTGTCCACCAGCGGCGCTTCCGAAGTGACTTCGACGGTCTCCTTGGTCTGGCCTATCTGCATAGTCGTGTTGATGGTCAAGACCTGATTGAGGTCGACGGTGATGCCGTGTTGCACGTTCTTTTTGAAACCAGTGAGATCAAATTCCAGTCGATAGGTGCCGACCGGGACTTGCGGAAACCCATAGTCACCGGTGCTATTTGTTAGCGTCTCTTGACTCAGGCTGGTTGCCTCGTTCACCAGCGTGACCTTGACGTTCGCCAGCACCGCGCCGGTGGAGTCGGCGGCCCGGCCCAAGATTCGGCCGCCGGTGCCCTGCGCCAACACCAGCGTAGAACCGGCCAGACAAAACAGGACAACCAGCCAAGAGATCGAGCGTGCTGTCGAGGACGGCATTGAGGCCTCCAGATCAGGAACGGATACTTATCGTCGAGCTTGAAAATGACGGCCTTGCACTCGCGACAAACCTTGCTATAATCGCGCAAGGTTAGAGGGCCCGCCGGTAGACTGTCAAGCAAAAAATACCGATTCCCCTGAACACTTAGCAGTCGAGCGGAGAGAGCAGTTTCGAAATGAAACCAGCCATTCCTGAACCTTACTTGAAAATCGGCGATGTGGCCCGACTGGTCGGGGTTTCTCCATCGGTGATCCGCTCCTGGGAGAGTCTTGGCCTCACCCGACCCCGCCGTACCGCCAGCAAGTATCGCCTCTACAGCGCGGAAGATGTAACGCTGCTCAAACGGGCACGTTTTTTGCGCAGGGTTCGGGGACTGAACGCGCCCGCCATAGTGCAAACCCTCAAGCGGGAGGGATTGGTGCGGCCAACGCCCAACGGTGCGGCTGGCGCGATCGGCGTTCATCTCCGCCAATTGCGCACCAAGCGCGCGCTTTCGCTCGCCCAGGTTGCCCGATCGGTGGGCATTTCGCTGGGATTCCTCAGTGCGTTGGAGCGCTCACATATGAGCGCTTCGGTAAGCACCCTGCGCAAACTGGCTCGCTTCTACAAAACTAACATCCTTGATTTCTTCGACGCCGCAAAATCTCAGAGCCGGGTAGTGCCTCCCGGCGGGCGTAAAGTTCTTGAAGCTGGCCCGGGCGTCCGCATGGAACTGCTGGCATGGGGAAACACGGTGATGGAGCCACACTTATTTCGCATCGCCCCGCGAGCCGGCAGCGGCGAATCCTACGCCCACGAAGGTGAAGAATTTCTTTACATATTACGTGGACAATTGCAGATTTCACTTCACGACGAGGAGTACCGGCTCAAGCCCGGTGACAGTTTCTATTTCGAGAGCGCGACGCCGCATCGCTGGGAAAATCCGGGACGGGCTGAAACCTGGGTGTTGTGGGTGAACACGCCGCCGACCTTTTAGGCGCGCGTCTTAGTTGAGGGGCACGTCGAGGAGAAAAGTTTTGTTCGATGCCACGGACTTCGCTCGCCGTTTTCGGCAGATGACTGTTTTGCTGGGAACAGCGGTCCTGTTGGTTGCCATCGCGCTCGCCCAGACCCACAAGGCTGACACGATCCTGGTCAACGCGAGGATCTACACGGTGAACCCGCGGCAGCCATGGGCGGAGGGGCTGGCGATCCGCGGAGAGCAGGTCATCGCAGTCGGCGCAGCGCAGGACATTGCGCCCTATCGGGGTGCGGCGACGAAGGTGATTGATGTGGGCGGACGACTGGTCCTTCCCGGCTTCACCGACAGTCACATCCATTTCCTCGAAGGTTCGATGAATGCGCAACAAATTGTTATTGAGGACACGCAAACTCTCGCCGGGTTGCAGCAGCAGGTAAAAACATACGCCGCAGCGCATCCGGAGAAGACATGGATCCTGGGAAGGGGATGGTCCTACCCCATGTTTGGCGCGGCTGCACTTCCCGACAAGAAGTACCTGGACGAAATCGTTCCCGACCGACCGGTCTATCTGGAGGCGTTTGATGGGCACACCTGGTGGGCGAACAGTAAGGCCCTGCAACTCGCTGGCGTCACGCGACAGGTGCCCAACCCGGTGCCCGGCATTATGCGTGATCCCAAGACCGGCGAGCCTACGGGTGTCATCAAAGAGGATGCGGCAGATGGCATTTTCGAGCGCGTGATTCCCTTGCCAACCCGAGAAGAAAAGTTGCGGGGCATCCGCCAGAGTCTCAAAGAAGCGAATCGCGTCGGCTTGGTGCGGGTCCACTGCGCCGGCAATCTAGGCATCGCCATCAGTGATTTGGAGAATGTTGAACTGTACGACCAGTTGCGCCGTACCGGCGATCTGACCCTGCGTATGTACATGGCCTATTACATGGAGCCTCCGACTCTTACTGCCAGGAATCTGCGGGAGATCGAAGAGGCACGGCGCCGTTACCACGACCAATGGATTGCCGCGGGAGCGGCCAAATTCTTCCTTGACGGAGTCATCGAGAGTCACACCGCATCCATGCTCGCGCCCTATTCCGATGATCCATCGACGTCAGGTGAATTACTCTGGGACCACGATGCATACCTGAAAGCTGTCGTGGAGCTGGATCGCCATGGCATTCAGGTGTTCACCCATGCAATCGGGGACCGGGCAATTCGCGTGGCGCTGGATGCGTATGAAAGAGCGCAAAAAACCAATCACACGTTGGATGCCCGGCACCGTATCGAACACATCGAGGACGCCTCTGCTGCGGACATCCCACGTTTTGGCAAGCTCGCTGTGATTGCGAGTTTCCAGCCGCTGCACGCCTATCCCAACGATGACACCCTGAACGTCTGGTCGCGAAACGTCGGCCCGGAACGCGCTCAGCGGGCGTGGGCCTGGCGCAGCATTGAGAATGCTGGTGGCCAGCTCGCGTTCGGTAGCGATTGGCCCGTCGTCACCTTGAATCCCTGGCCGGGAGTGCAGAATGCGCTGACCCGTCAGACGACCGAGGGCAATCCGCCGGGTGGTTTCGTTCCGCACGAACGAATCAGCCTGGAAGATGCGATAAGAGCCTACACTCTGGGCGCAGCTTTTGCTGGGCATCGGGAAAAAACCGAAGGCTCGCTCCAGCCGGGCAAGTTGGCAGACTTGATCGTGCTCTCGCAGGACGTGTTCAAAATCGAGCCTACCGAAATCGGTAAAACAGAGGTTCTGTTGACCATGGTCGGCGGAAAAACCGTTTATCAGTCGCCGGCGGCGCCCCGCGGGTCCGCCACAACGGAGGCAAAATGATCATCCGGCCCTTGCTGGCTTTGCCGCTTGCGGCGGCGGTCTTCATCGTTGGCTCGTGCGGGAAAAAGACGGCCACGCTCAACTTGCTGGTGTGGGAAGGCTACGCTGATTCATCCTTCGTGCATGCCTTTGAAGAGCAGAATCATTGCAAAGTTTCAGCCTCTTACATGGGATCGAGTGATGAACTGGTCGCGAAATTGCGCGGCGGGAGCGCCGGCAACTATGACGTCATCTCGCCGTCAAGTGATGTTGCCACCTCGATCGCATCCGCGGGATTGGCTGCGCCGCTCGATCTCGCGAAGTTACCCGGCTACTCTCAGCTTTCTCCTCAGCTCACCTCCCTGCCCCTCGTGCGATTGAAGGGGCAGGTTTACGGAGTCCCGTTCATGTGGGGACCGGACCCCATGATCTATGACACCACGGCGTTTCCACGGCCACCCGAGAGTTGGAACGTATTCTGGGATCCAAAATACCGCGGCAAGATCTCGGTGTGGGACGATCTCTCCACGGTGTACATGGCGGCGCAGGTGCTCGGCTACGACAAACCTGATCCGAGCCAACTCTACAACCTTACCGACGCGCAACTCGATGCCGTCAAGAAGAAGCTGTTGGAGATGAAACCGAATATCCGGAAGATGTGGTCAACCGGCGGCGAGCTCACAAATCTTTTTCAAAACCATGAGGTGGTTGCGGCCATGGGTTGGCCGCTGATGACGAATCAGCTTCGAAAAGTCAATTATCCGGTCGGCGAGACCATCCCCAAAGAAAACACCACGGGCTGGATTGACCATCTGATGATTACCGCCGGCAGTGAAAATGGAGACTTGGCTCACAAGTTCCTGGAGTACATGATCGAAGCACAAATCCAGAAGAAGGTCACCGATGTGACCGGTTACACTCCCGCGAACCCGCAGGCTGCGCAGTTCATGACGCCAGACGAAGTCAAAAGCCTGCATCTTGACGACGTGGATAATTATCAGAAGCGGATTTATTTCTGGCAGAATGTGGCGCGCCGGGCTAAGTACAACGAAATCTGGAATGAAGTGAAGGCAGCACAGTGATGTAGCGCTGTATCTTGGGGCGGCCTCCCCGAACCACATGGCGACCACCACCGAATCCGCAGGGCTCAACACGGCGCAGTCGTCCAGCCCTCCGCTGCTTTCCATCCGCAATGTCGCCAAGTCATTCGGCCGTACCGCAGTGCTTCGCGACATCTCACTGCAGGTCGCAGAAGGCGAGTTCCTCACCATTCTTGGCGAAAGCGGCTCCGGCAAAACTACCCTGCTGCGCATCATCGCAGGATTCGAGATCGCGGACTCGGGAGAAATAATCATGGGCGCTGACCGGCTTGACCGCCTGCCTCCCTACCGGCGCCGGGTCAATACCGTGTTTCAGCACTATGCCTTGTTTCCACATCTGACCGTCGCCGAAAACGTCGGTTACGGATTGAAGGTGGCCAAGCGGCCCAAAGATGAAATCACGGAGCGGGTCGCGCAGGCGCTCGCCATGGTCAAGATGACCGCGTATGCCTCGTCCAAGCCGGCCAAGATCAGCGGAGGGCAGCAGCAGCGTATCGCCCTGGCGCGAGCTCTGGTAAACCGGCCACGTTTATTGCTGCTCGACGAGCCGCTTTCCGCTCTGGACGCCAATCTTCGCCGGCAGATGCAGGTCGAGTTGAAATCACTGCAGCGGGAAGTTGGCATTTCATTCGTGTTCGTCACCCACGACCAGGAAGAAGCCATGGTTATGTCAGACCGTATCGCGCTGCTCCGCACGGGTGAGCTGGAACAAGTAGCTTCCCCGCGAGAAATCTACAGTCGTCCGGCGACAGCCTACACGGCGCAGTTCATCGGTCACACCAACCTTCTTCGGGGAGAAGTAACGGACGGCGTCGCCCGCTGCCAGTCCCTATCCTGGCGAACCGGGCTGCGAGATGGGCCCGGCCTGTTCTCATTGCGGCCCGAGAATATCCGGCTGGCATCGGCAACGCCGACTGGCACAAGCATCCGCTTCCGCGGAAGAATCCGACAACAAGCTTTTCACGGTGCCACTGACCTGTTGCAAGTCGAGTGCGCGGATGGTCTGATGATCTCGATCAGAACTGCCAGCCGCGAGAACTGGCAAGGCGATCTCGATCTGGAATTTTCGCCGTCTGATGCCGTACCGGTCCGTGAATCGCAGGAGAAAAGCTGATGTTCTCTCGCGCCTACCGAGCGGCCATCACCCTGCCGCCGCTGCTGTGGGTCGCAGTTTTCCTACTTTTCCCCTATCTGTTGCTCTTCTTTTATAGCTTCTGGTCGGTCTCTCCGACGCAGGCGATCGTTCATTCTTGGACGCTCGACAACTACCGGGAACTGTTGCGCGTGAATGTCTACCTGCAAACCCTGTTTCGCTCCATGTGGATCGCGGCCCGAGTTATGATTTTTTCCCTCGTACTCGGTTATCCGTTGGCATACTACCTGTCGTTCCACGCAGGTGAGAGAAAAGACCTCTTCTATCAATTGGTGATTATCCCGCTGTGGGTGAGCTATCTGGTCCGCGCCTATGCCTGGAAGACTATTCTGGGCAGCGATGGCGTCCTTAACACGCTTTTGCAGTACGTGCACCTGACAAAGCATCCGCTGGAATTCCTGCTCTACAGTCCGTTCGCGGTAGTACTGACGCTTACTCACATCTATACTCCATTTGCATTCCTCCCAATCTACGCTTCGCTCGAGCATATACCTCGAAACCTGGTCGAGGCTTCGCACGACTTGGGAGCGTCTCCTTTTCAAACTTTCTGGCGAGTGATTTTCCCGCTATCTATTCCCGGAGTTCTCGCTGGGGCAACTTTTGCGTTTGTGCTCAGTCTGGGGGATTTTCTGGCGCCGCTTCTACTAGGCGGGCCGAGTGGCATCATGATTTCCAATATTGTCGTCAGTCTGTTTGGCGCCGCTTACAACTGGCCGCTAGGCGCCGCGATCTCGCTCTGCATGCTGCTCCTGGTGCTCGCGCTTCTTTTCGTTTCCGAGAATCTCGAAAGGAAATGGAGCTTCCGATGACCGGCAGCGGCCCAGGTCACACCTCCCGCTGGTTGCCCTGGCACGCGATTGCAGTTTTCGGTTTTCTCTACCTCCCCATCGTCACGCTGATCGTGTACTCGTTTAATGGCTCGGGCGTCGGCGGATTCCCACCGCGCAATCTCACCCTGGATTGGTATCGCATGCTTTTTTCGGACGATGCCATCTGGACGTCAGTCCTGAATAGCGTGGTGGTCGCGCTCGCCGCAATGGCAATCTCGCTGACCTTCGGAATACCCGCAGCGCTGGCTCTCGATCGAGCGAATTTTCCAGGCAAGGCGCTATTTCGCCGACTCGTGCTGTTACCGTTGATTCTCCCGGGCATTATTACCGGACTCTCGCTGCTTATGCTGTTTCGCGAGGCCGCTGTGAAGCTCAGCCTGATCACCATCGTTCTGGGCCATGGCACAGCGCTCATTTCTGTCGCCACTACCGAAGTGTTCGCAGGATTACAGAAATTGGATCGGGCGCAGGAAGAAGCATCCCTCGATCTCGGCGCAAATTATTGGCAGACTTTGTGGCGGGTGACGATTCCGAACCTACGGCTCTCCCTCATCGGCGCGGCGTTATTAATCTTTACGCTTTCTATGGACGAAATCGCGGTCAGCTTCTTCCTGATCGGGCGCGACAATACGCTGCCGCTGGAGATTTGGGGCCGGCTGCGCCGTGGCATCACTCCTGAGATCAACGCCATCTCAAGCATCATTTTCATTTTTTCACTGGTGGCGATTGTGATCTGGTATCGCTTGCGCGCGAGCGCGGAAGCCAAACCGGAAATCGTCGCCGACCTGGTAGAGACGGTATCCTAAGGGGACGACGGATGAGTACGAATCGCCGAGATTTCATCAAGTTCGTGGTCGCGGGATCGGTTGCCGCGGGATGCCCAGTTGACCTCTCGCCGTTCGCCGCGCAAACCGAAAACCCGCACGCGTCCTTGGTGGAGGGGGAAGATAATCGCATCTGCCACCAGGTACGCGACGGCAAAATCTTCACGCGGCCGCCCGTCTCCGCCCGGCACGATGTGGTGATCGTCGGCGGTGGTCTCAGCGGACTGGCTGCCGCTTATTTTCTGCGCCAAAGCGACTTCCTTCTGCTGGAAAAAGAGCCGCACTGGGGTGGCAATGCTTACGCCATGGAATATCAAGGAAACGTGTACGGCACAGGCACGGCCTTCCTCTACAGGGATGAATACGCTTATCGATTCGCAAAGGAAATCGACCTGGAACCACTGCCTGTCGACAGCCCTGATGGCAGTGTAATTAACGGCGAGTGGATCCCCGATACATGGGGAGACGGACTCGACAAGCTGCCATACTCGCCGTCGGTTCGCGAAGGCTTCAAGAAATTTAAAAAGGAGATGCTTGCCATCAACGTGGAAAAGCGCGCCAAGGAACTCTACAACCTTCCTTTCTCCGAACTACTCAAGGGATATCCCGACGAACTCAAACGGTGGTGGGACGCTTACGGGGCTTCCAACTATGGCGCGATGACCGAGGACGCAGCGGCGGCAGTCGGCGTGATCGAATTGCAGGCGATGGTCGCGGAAAGTCCGCATGACGATCGCTTCACCTGGCCCGGAGGGCTGGGTGCATTGACCAACAAGCTTGTCGAACTCTTGACGTCGAAATCTGCCGCGGGCATGCAGGCCGGCGCTTCGACTGTGGCGGTTGTCTCCGATAAGAACGAAGTGCAAGTGACCTACATGCAGGGCGCTGAGCTAAAGACGGTAGCTGCAAAAGCCGTAATCATGGCCACACCTAAATTCATCACCCGGCGTGTCGTGGAGGGTCTACCCGAGAAGCAAAGCGATGCCATGCACCAGATTCGCTACATTCCTTATGCTGTGGTCAACCTGATTTTTGACAAACCAGTGTTCAACAAGGGATTCGATACCTGGTGCCCGGGAAACGCCTTTACTGACATAACTGTGGCTGATTGGGTCATGCGCAACCAGGCTGGTTACAAGCAGAAATACAATATTCTGACTTGCTACACGCCACTGCGTGAAGAGGATCGTAGTACCCTGCTGAGCGAAACCAGCGCGCGCCGGGTTGCGGCCAACGTGCTGCGCGATTTCCAGAAGCTTTTCTCCGGATCGAATGTCGATCCACTTGAGGTACACCTCTATCGGCGGGGCCATCCCCTATACATGTCCACTCCCGGCCTGTTCACTGAAGTGCAACCGTTGGTGCGGCAGCCTATGGATCGTGTGTTCTTCGCCAATACAGATTCCGAAGGGCCGGAATCCACAGTCAGCCCGGCGATCCTCTCCGCCAAGCGGGCGGTAAAGGAAGCGGAAAGCCGATTAGCCGGACTTCGGATGCCAAAATCCGCTCAGTGACTCCGCGACAAAAACGATACCCCTGCGTCACCTACCTCGTGGTGAAAACACACCTTCCCCGACCATCCCATAGTAAAGTGGTAGTAGCAACAAACATCGGGAAGGACAGCCACACTTTGAGTTCAGCTATTCGTAACATCGCTATTATTGCGCACGTTGACCACGGCAAAACTACTCTGGTGGATGGCATGTTGCGCCAGAGCGGCACTTTTCGTGCCAACGAGCATCTGATCGAGCGCGTTATGGACTCGAACGACCTGGAGCGCGAGCGCGGCATCACGATTCTGGCCAAAAATACCGCCATCTTTTACCACGATGTGAAAATCAACATTGTCGATACTCCCGGCCACAGCGACTTCGGCGGCGAAGTCGAGCGTGCTCTCAAGATGGTCGACGGAGTGATGCTGCTAGTGGACGCCAGCGAAGGCCCTCTGCCACAAACCCGCTATGTGCTGAGCAAGGCGTTGGAAGCGAATCTTCCACCCATCGTCGTGATCAATAAAATCGATCGCTCAGACGCGCGTCCCCAGGAAGTTCTTAACGAGATTTATGACCTTTTCATTGATCTTGACGCTAGGGAAGATCAGCTGGATTTTCCCGTCCTGTACACCAATGCCAAGGAGGGCACAGCTTCCACCGATATAAAAGGCGGCGGCGAGGATTTGCAGCCTCTATTCGATGCCATCATCAGCACCATTCCTGAACCAAAAGGCGACCAAGCCGGACCGTTGCAGATCCTGGTAGCTAATCTTGATTACAGCGACTATCTGGGGCGGCTGGCGATTGCGCGCGTGTTCAACGGAAGCATGCACACCGGCGAAGATGTCGCCATCGCCAAGTTGGATGGCACGCTGCAAAAAACCAAAATTACAAAGCTGTTTTCGTTCGCCGGATTGAAGCGCACCGACATTACCGAGACCACACTGGGCGACATCATTGCGGTGGCCGGGGTTGAAGGCATCACGATCGGTGAGACCATTACCGACGCTGAGAACCCAGCGCCGCTGCCTCACATTTCGATTGATGAGCCCACGATTGCCATGCTGTTCACGGTAAACACCTCACCCTTTGCCGGACGCGAGGGCACCTATGTGACTTCGCGAAATCTGCGGGAGCGATTACAAAAAGAGCTGCTCACCAACGTTTCCCTGCGCCTTGAGGAAACCGACAGCACGGATTCATTCGTGGTCATGGGACGCGGCGAATTGCAGCTTTCGATCCTGATAGAAATGATGCGCCGCGAAGGCTACGAGCTGATGGTAGGTAAGCCCGAAATCGTCACCAAACGTGTTGACGGCAGGCTCATGGAGCCGATCGAAAAGCTCACCGTGGACGTGCCCGAAGAGTTCGTGGGCGTGGTAATGGAGCAGCTTGGCACACGTAAGGGCGAAGTCCTCAACATGCACAATCACGGGTACGGCCGGGTGCGAATCGAGTTTCGTGTGGCCAGCCGGGGCCTGATTGGTTTGCGCGGTCAATTGCTCACGGACACCCGAGGCACGATCGTCATGAACTCCCTGTTTGACGGATACACCGAATGGCAAGGCGAGATTCCGCATCGCCTGACCGGCGCGCTGGTGTCCGATCGCGCGGGTGTTACAACGCCCTATGCGCTTTATAACCTGCAGGAGCGCGGCGAACTATTTGTCGGTCCTACGGTCGAGGTGTATGAGGGTATGATCATTGGCGAGAACGCGAAAGATACCGACCTCGACGTGAATGTGGTACGCGAGAAGAAGCTGACCAACATGCGGTCGTCGACCTCGGACATGGCGATTCGACTGGTTCCGTTCCGTAATTTGAATCTGGAGCAGGCGATTGAGTTCATCGCCGACGATGAGTTCATCGAGGTCACGCCTAAGGCGCTGCGCCTGCGGAAAAAAGCCTTGCCGGCAAACAGGCGGAAGAAAAGTATGATGGCGACGGTGGAAGAGGGCTAGTGACACGGCGATCGAAACCCAAGCGGTTTCCTCAGAGCGGACAGCGCTTGAAGATGTTTCTCGTGCCCTGCAGTTGCGGCACGACGTTTGCGGTCGCTGAAAACTACGATCGTCACGGTACCGCTTGGAGCCGTTATCTGAAATGTCCCGGGTGCGGCAAGGGACATGATCCCAGGAACCGGGTGCTGCTTCTTGGATATCACCGCGAAGGCTATTGGAAGGTGGATGACTGCTAACACCCGACTGGACCTAATTAAGGACGCCCTTGCCCCGCCGCTTCCCATAATGAGCCAACCTGCTATACTTCCCACGCATTTGACTGTTCGCCAACTCCGGCTATTTGGACGGCCAACCAGCCCCCGCGTTTTCCGCCGAAGTCAGCTGCACTCAGATAGCTCACTCCGAGGCAATTCGCGTGAAGAACATTTTTGTAGGCAACCTGGATTTCAATACCGGTGAAGACGAACTGCGTCAGCTCTTCGCGGCCTATGGGCAGGTGGACCGCGTTAGCATCATGACCGACCGTGAAACTGGCCGTTCCCGCGGTTTCGGTTTTGTCGAAATGGCAAACGCGGAAGAAGGTGAGAAAGCAATCGCTGCGCTTAACGGCAGCCAGGTGGGCGGACGTACGCTGAACGTAAATGAGGCCCGCCCCAAGGTAGAACGCAGCGGAGGCGGCGGTCGAGATCGTGGTGGGGACCGCGGCGGTCGTGGCGGCGGTGGTGGCCGAGGTCGTTGGTAATCGCGTCCGACGCGTTTTGCGCGACCTACCGTGAGCGTACTCTTTGCTTGCGTGAAGCCCGCCCGCATTGATAGGACGAAGCCCCGGCTGTAAACTGAACGTAGCGCGCCCGTAGCTCAGCTGGATAGAGCGGCAGCCTCCGGAGCTGTAGGTCGGGAGTTCGAATCTCTCCGGGCGCGCCAGATCTCAACAACTTACACAGCGGCCCTTTCCCATCGTGTTCAGAATGTGTGCAATTGCCCGTCACTGTACGCCTCCCGTGACCGGCGCGGCGGCTAGAATCTGTTTCTCATCCGGGCGGGTGATGCCGTCATACATCGAATCGACCATCACGTATACCGAGTCGGGAATCTCCTTCACGTAGTTCTGCAAGGTGATGTCCGGGCGTGTGTGCCGCAGTTGCGTCTGCACGTCCTTCAAGGAACCCTTGCGTTCTCCCACAGCCAACGTGGCGAACGTGCGCCGGAGAATCTGAAAGTTCAGCTTGGGCAGACCCAACTGGACGCGGATAGGGTCGAGCACCCGTGCTTCAAAATTCTCATAATCCAGAAACCCACCTTGGCTGTTGGGGAAGATGAAATCCCGGTCAGCAGGTTTGGTCGTGAGTCCCCGCCACTGCGTCAGTTCTGCCGCTAGTCGTTTCGGCAACGGGACGCAGGCTTCGCTTTCTTCCGTTTTCGCCCAGGGGCGCAGCTTGCACTTATAAATCGTTTCCGTGACTCGCAGCGCGTGGCGGCCACTGGGCAACTGCTCTAGGGAACGCCAGCGGAACGCGAACAATTCACCGGGGCGCACGGCGGTGCCGGACCCAACCTTGATGGCCAGCTTGTCCCGCAGAGTCTTGGCCGCGTCAATCACAGCCTGATACTGCGGCCATTCCAGCACGGTTTCGTCCGGCTTGCGGGTCTTGGGCCGCTTCAGCTTGCGTCCTGGGTCTTTCACCAGAAAATCTTGTTCGACCGCTTCCCCGCACATGGATTTCAGATAAGTGTAGCAGTGGAAAGTCAGCGAGCGAGAGTAGTCGCGGGCCAGCTTGTTGAGCCAATCTTGCAGTTCCACCCGGTCTAAGTCTCGCAGTTGTTTGTCGCCAAACTGATTCAGAATCCGGCGCACTAGCTGTTCATTGGTTCGCCGAGTGGATGCGCTCCAACCGCCCTCTATGGTGGGCAGCCAGCGGTGCTCACAAAACCAGCGGAGTGAAACGCGGTCGTCACGCCGGGAAGAATGCTTACTGTTCAGCGGCCCAAGGATTTCGGCCAGCTTCTCTTCCGCTTCGAACTTCCGGATCTTGTTCTTTTCCCCGAGTACACGGCTGCGGTGTGCGCGCCGTTCTCTGCCGGTTTCAGAGTCGCAAATGTATTCGTACCAGTGCGCCTTCCAAGTGCGGGCACCGGTTTCCTCTACCCATCCTCTCTGGCATCGTGTGCGCATCTGGCTCCCCCTGTCGGTTTGGAATGTGGCACGCACTATACGCCTCCTTGCTGCACCTGAAGGTGGGCGTTGATGAAGTTTTCGATGTCTTGAGGTCTAAAACGCAAAACGGCCCTTTTCCCACCGAGGCGAACGACCGGAATCCGAGGATTGCGACGAGTCGCGTGGTCCCGCACCCAAGCTCTCGAGACCCCAAGACGCGCGGCCACATCGGACAGAGATAACAAACGCCCGCTCACGAGATTCCCTCCGATCTCCGCAGTCGCTATCACCATTCCGCTATTCATAATTCCGCCCATCTCCATTGCTCGGCTGGTACTCGCGTTCCATGGATCTCGGATAAAAGCGCAGCTTGTGCGGGCTAAACATGACCGGAACCGGACCCCTAACACCGTTTCGGTTCTTGCCGATGATAATGGTGTCCTCACGCGTCGGCTTTCCGTCCGGCCCGGTTGGCACATGCAGCAACAGCACAACGTGCGCGTGTGCCTCGATGTCACCAGATTCCTTCAGATCGATCATCGTGGGAGCATCGTTTACATTCTGTGGCCGACGCAGTTGCGAGAGCAGCACAACCGGAACACGTTCTGATTTGGCCAGTTGCCGCAGTGCATCAGCGACCTTACCGACTCGTTCTCGAACATCTCTGGCGTCTGCCTGGACCAGCTGCAGGTAATCCATTACGATCAGTTTCACTTTCATGCGCGTGATGAACAGGCGGGCCCTAGCAAGCAATTCCGGAATGCTGATGGTCCCGCTGTCATCGAACCAAACAGGCCACTCGGCAATTTCGGCTGCACCCGTCGCCAGTTTCGGCCATTCTTCCTTCGTGATGTGGCCGGGATGACGGATTTTGGTGGCTGTGACAGAAGTCACAGCGGAGAGGAACCGTTTGCCGAGATCCCAGCGGCTCATCTCAAGCGAAAACACTCCAACCGGATTGCCGGCTTTGGCGTTCGCTGCCACGATCTGACAGGCAAGGGCAGTCTTACCGGCTCCTGGCAATGCGCCAACTACGATCAACTCGCCCTTGCGCAAGCCACCCGTGAGCATGTCGAGTGCATCCACACCGGTCGGTAATCCGACCAGCCCACCTGCCTGCGCTTGGAGTTCCAGTTCCCGCAACACTTCAGACATGAAACCATGGGGCGCGATGGCCTGGCTTTTCTGCGCTTGTGCTTCTACGTCCAGAATGGTCTCAAGTAGTCCGCCGGCGATGTCAATGGGCTTCTCGCCATCCATAGCTCGTGCTATCGCAGCGTTCGCCGCAAAGATCAAGCCTCGCAGCTGCGATTTCTCTTTCACGATTTTGACGTAGTGCTCAATGCTTGGCCGGTCCGGGACGCCATCCACGAGTCCAGCCAGCCAGGCCGCGCCGCCGATCGCACCGAGTTCCTTTTGCCCCATCTCTTCAACGAGCGTGAGGGCATCGATCGGAATATTAACCGCAGCCATCTCCGACATTCGCCGGAACACCCGCCTATGCGCATCGAGTGAAAAATCATCTTTAGGTGAGAGTTGCGCGGCCTCGCTGTAGGCTTCACTATTGAGCAAAATCGCCCCGAGGACGGCGCGTTCCGCCTCAAGACTTGCCGGCAGGCCACGGTCCAGGGCCATTTCCAGCACACGTGCCGCGCTCACTGAACCCCGTCCTTCAGCAGCTCGCGGTGATAATCCAAGGCGTTTCCGCTCGGCACCTTCACCGGCTCAGCCTTACCGTTGCCGGCGGGAGAACCGCGTCTGAACTCTCGCGCGTTTCGCAGCCACTTGTTGAGAGCACGGTCCCAATCTTGGAACGTGCTGCCATGGCTGACATGATGGTCTCTGAACACTTCAAATTCGCTCGCCAGGTCCACACCAAGTTCAATAGCTAGCCTCCTGTGGCTGTCCTTGGGAGCAAAGGCTTCTGCCATTTGGGAAGCACGCTTCACCTTCGCCCGCGAAGGCGCGAAAGCGCTCTCGCTCTTGTCTTGTACGTCTTTAGTCTTTAAGTCTTTATTAGGTGCCACCACCGTGCCACCACCGTGCCATGACAGTGTCTCCACCGTTCCGCCACCGTTCCGGCGCTCATATTCAGGCTGGGCTAGTCCGTTGTGTTTCCACGCATTGAGGCGACATCCCCGACAGTTCTCCGACCGTTACGTCAAACTTGTTTATGAGGATTGGATAGGCCCCACGCCTTCCGTCACCGTTCCGGTAGTTGAGGTATTTCTTGTCCCGAAGCCGGCGTAGGCTTTTTTGTAGGTGCTCTTTCTGGGATGGGTCCCCGAACTGGCACGCGATCGTGAGCGCGCAGCCCTCGTAGATTCCAGTCGAATAGTTCGCCCGCATGATGAGGAAAACATAGAGCCCAAAATCTACGGGCGACAATTTCCCGGCGAGTGCGTGCTCAAGCAGTCCGTTTCGAATGGCTGTGAAGTTATCCATCAGCGCCAGCCCTCTTGCGTGCGTCGCGAGTTCATAACGCCCCTTCCTCGCCATTTCTGAGGCGCTGCACGCTCTTGATAGCTTGCTGCTGCCCGGCAATCAACGAACTTAAGACGCGACGAGCCTGCGTGTTCCTAGCGCTTCGCCTGGCCCGGCAGAGATGCAGGTGTGACTGGCCGGCGAACATCGCGGCTTGATGTAGATCTTCCAAGAGATTCGGGACTACAGAAGGTGATTGAAACTGCGGTTCTGGTGTGGTAACTATGTCGTCGAACATTGTTTTCTCCTTTTGGGCCGCCTTCTTAGTCGGGGACGGCCCGAAACTTCCTAAAGCTAAGTTGTTGCCACTTCTGCGAACTCTCCTGAGAGAGAGTTGAGGCGATCTGCGATCAAGCTCAGCAAAGAAGATTCGATTCGTCCTAGCTGCTCGTCGCTCAGGTCAATCATCCCGGTTTCCCACTGCGAAAAGACGGATCGATCAACGCGCGCATCTTTTGCAAGCAGAGCCTGGGTTATCCCGAAGAGCAATCTCCGGTGCTTCGTTCGGTTCCGAATTGTGTCCTGTGGAATCATTTTGTGGGCTCCATCGGCAACACATCTGTTGTGTCACACAGAGGGTCAGGTGTCACGGGAACGGCGGGAATGGCGGGAACGACGGGAAGATTATTTTGGCTGGGAATTTCTAGCGGCTATGACGCTTACTGTGCTCCACAGTCGCTTGCGTAGACCAGCTATAGACAGAT
Organism: Terriglobales bacterium; assembly: GCA_035512155.1. Classification (GTDB taxonomy): domain Bacteria; phylum Acidobacteriota; class Terriglobia; order Terriglobales; family Acidobacteriaceae; genus JABCYV01. Next base: position 135,441 of record DATKEN010000051.1, read on the forward strand.
CTTCAAGCCCTAGGTCGCACACCGACGTAAGACTGATGTCTAGAAACGCAGCGGCTTCACGCGTGGTCATGGAGGGGTATTTGGATGGGTCGGATGCCTTCAGGTTCGCCATTGTCCGATCGCGATCATTGGGTCGCTTATCCCCAGTTGCCCTGGGCCTCCGGTCGCTTTCGGGCTGAACACGGTCCAATTCGCCGGTTGCCGTTGGGTGCGCCGTCGCTTCTGCTGTCGCCAGTTGTGACGCCGGTGCAGTCTGCTGCGCAAGGAACTTGTCCAGCTTACTTTCCACCCGGACGATTGGCTCAAGATCGCGAGCTTCTGCCGCTCGCACTCGTGCTTCAGCATCCAACCGTCCACCCTTTTCGTCGCGTGCTTCGGCTTCTTTCAGGCTGTACGCACTACGTGTGTTGATAAGCTCAATTGTGTAAGGTTCGGTCGCCCTTGCTTCCTCGGTATCCCAAACCTCCCACTGATGAGCACACTTGTTGCAATGAAACTCATCACACTTTCGCCAAGTGCGTGGAAGACGGACAACGCAAACTGCTTGGCACTCCGGGCATGGTGGCACTGGGTTAGGTTCTGGTAGTTGCTGGGAAGGTTCTGAAGCGGCGGCCATCGTTCACCTCCAAGGAGTGAACGAGGGGTAGCTTGGAGTCCACCCCTCAGCGACCGGGGGATCAAGCCGGCAGCTTTCACTTTACAGCTCCACTGTTGCCGAATTGTGGGGCAGTGTCAATAGCCCCATACCTAGCCATACCGCGCCGTGGCTCGAATGCTGTCTCGCTAGCTGCTGCACTGGCATGGTCTTGTGCAGTAACTGTTTTCTTGAGTACTAAGACTATGAAACGAAAAGGCGTGTTTTAGAGCAGCGGTTCCGGAGAACAGTGCTCTCGGCTGACAGGTTGCGTAATGCAGGTATGCGAAACAGGCTCGTAGCGGCACGCAAGCAAGGCTGGGGCATGTAACGAATGAGGCCTCCATCTCCGTTTCGGTGATCGACACGGCGAGCAACACTGTGGCTGCTACGGTCGGGGTTGGGTTCGACCCCGCGGGGGTGGCCATCACCCCGAATGGAACCCCGAGCCTACGTGGCGAATGATGGCTCCGCCACCGTTTCTGTCATCGACACCGCGACCAACACCGTGGTTGCGGCCATTCCTGTTGGGCTATTTCCTGAGGGGGTAGCCATCACGCCGGATGGAACCCGAGTCTACGTGCCGAATCTAGGCTTCGACACCGTCTCGGTCATCGACACTGCGACCAACACCGTGGTTGCGACCATTACTGTTGGGGGAGGGCCTCTTGCGGTAGCCATCACGCCTGCCCCACAAGCTCCGAAGAGCAAACAGCAATGCAAGCATGATGGGTGGAAGAATTTTGGTCCGCCTGCCGGACCTTTCAAGAATCAAGGGCAGTGCGTCAGCTATGCCGAACATCATTAGCATCACGAGGGAAAGGGAGTGCTCACGGACGCGCATCCTGTCCTACGTTGTCCGTGCTCCCATTACGAAATGCAGGATCAAAGAAATTACCGCAAATACAAGTAGCAGGTGAATGAGTCCGCCCGCGACGTGAAACACAGAGAAACCGCCGATCCAAGCGATCAACAGAATCACAAACAATATCGTCCAGATGCTCATAGCGTCTCCTATGTTGGTTGTTAGGTTTGAGGAAAATTGAATTGTGCCTTCTATCCTCCAGAAGTCCCAGTTGCAGTCTGCGGTTTTTTCCCAGTGGTGCGCTCGCGGACCCTTTCGCCGAAGTCCGAAACCTTGTCGGCGATGTCGGCTCGCGTTTCGTCACCGCTGGCGGGTGCGATTAGCAGGCCCACTCCTACGCCTATGCCCACTCCGATCAGCAGAGCACTTACCTTGCCGACTATTTGGGAATCTTCTTTGCCACGAAGAGCGTCGGCGGCATGGCCCAGGCGGTCGGACGCCGTTTCGAAAGTCTCCCTTGCTCTGCCTTTGATGTCGTCCATGTTGTCTGGAAGACGCTCACGTAGGTTCTCAAGCAGATAAAGGCCGGTACCGAACAGGGCGTTCAGAAGTGATTCTCGCCTCTTAAACCTCATTTGAAATTCTCCTTATACAGCGCTTGCGGAGTGATGGTCGAATGATGGTGCATACCTTGGGTGCACAAAAGGCCTGCGCGGTTGTGCCGCTTTATCAACGGCGTCGGGCACTTTCTCAGTGATCGAGACGCACACGACACAGCGCCATTCGATTAGGTCGCCAGTATAGGGAGAGTCTGAGTTCGGAATCTGTGCAATTCTGAACAGATGATCGGGATGGGAAAATGCATTCTATTGACATTCCCAAACGAAAAAGGGCTGAAACCCCTTACCCGCTGACTAGACTGTCAGCGGGTTTCCTTTTGAGACAGTTCTACAGACGTAAGGGTTCAGGAGGGCAGGTAATACGCTGTTGACCCGATGGCTCGTCGGCGGCTCTTGAAACATCATTGAAGCACGGGTCGTGCTTTATGCCCAAGTGCATTCTCATCGTCGATGACAGTGCTTCTATACGGCACATGCTGCGGACGACCTTCGAGGATATCTCCGGTTGGGAAGTATGCGGGGAAGCAGAGAACGGACGCGAGGCAATCGAGAAAGCCAGCGAATTGAAGCCTGATCTAATCGTGCTCGACCTTGCAATGCCAATTATGCACGGTCTAGAAGCAGCACCAGTACTGAGACGCATGCTGCCAGCCGTTCCAATCATCCTGTTTACGCTCTACGCTAATAAATTTCTGGAGCAGGAAGCATTCTCTGCAGGCGTCACTGTCGTAGTTTCGAAGGACGTTGCCGTGGGGACGCTAATCAAGCAGGAGGAGGGTTTGCTACGCGCCGCTTGAGCTGGATTCCCAATCGGGAAACGCCAGTCTGTCCCGTTTGATAAACCGCAATGCGTTGATCGCATCCTGGATGGCCTTACGCTCGGCTTGCCCGTCTTGACTTTGGCTCAATTGCTGCAGGCGTTCGAAGATCGCGGCCTCTGCCTCCGCTACCCGTTCCGACAGTTTCTCGCGATCAGTTTCGAGCAGCGCTTCCCGGTATTTATGCGACCATTCGGGATAACGTAGACTATGTGAGCTGCCAGACAGTGAAAACTCTGAAGTTGTCATTTTTGAAGATCTCCTGCCCAGATACGTTTCACGCGAACCTACTTGCTCTCGTTCCATACGTATAAGAAAGTGGCGTCGCTAGCAGTGGACACATGCCTCCCGCCTTTGTGAATGGCGCGATTAAGCGCCGACCGCACTCTTTCTTTGCTCTCGGCTAATTCTGCCAGCGGCACTTTGAGCGCAACCCCTGCGGGCAGGTGATCGAGGTCCGAGAGAATCTGGCTAACGACCTCTTTGTGCTTTCCATTTCGACCTTGGGGAACATCCGACTGCGCCATGGTCTTGAAGTTCATCAGAGCTTTATTGGTTCGAGGGCTCATCGCAACCTCCTTTTCGAGAACACAACGATAAACTAACGTTACGCAATCGTAATGCAACCATGAGATATCGTCAAGCAAAAAATCAATCCCGTTAAACGAAGGCTAAAGGCCCGACAGGGCTGCTGCCATATGCTTAAACAGGCGGACTTACAAGTTATGTTAATTGAGTAATTTAGCGTGCACTAAGCAGGCAGGACGGCGTGCAAAAGATATGCCCCGTACGAACCACAAGCTGCTACTGTTTGGGACGGAAGGAGCAAATTGAATGAGAAAATCAAACACTTATTTCGAGCAGATTCCCGTCGAGACGGTGAAGAGGATTGTTGAACAACTTCCGGAGAACGGCATATCAACCCAGCAAGACTGGCGCGAACTGGCGGAACGGGTCCAACAGGAACAAGACCCGAACAGGATGATCGACCTTGTACAGCAACTCATTACCAAGCTCGACGAAGAAAAGCTCCGAAACGGCCTGGCTCCTATTTAGTAGGCCGAATAACGATGCGGCGCTTAGCCATTTATCTAAGTAGGTCGCCCCGGCTCAGCAGCCTGCTCGCAATACAGTGTGTAACGTATCGAATAACGCCTGAAAGTGCCTTTGTCGTTGAATTGAGCAGCGGCCCTACAACCTCTTAAGAGTCTCCGTCCCTCCAAAAGAAAGCCGGGGGTACAAAATGCCAAGTCTTCCCGCCCTTCAACTCGAAAGCAAGGCAACACCGACACGGTACGCTCTAGCGGTGCTGGCTGCACTGGTCGCTCTTCTGCTACGGCAGATGCTTTTGTCTTCGGTTCCCATAACAAGGTGCTGAGAACCGTTGTTTTTTGGGCTGACCTTCAGCATGAAGTCCCCAGGAGGAGGTTCTCTCCAAATCCGCCGCTCACCCTCATTTTTCTCCAACAGGAGTGATTTTGGAGCGGCCTGGGACGTGGTTGCGGAACTGGATTGTGCTGATCGAGTTTGAAGGACACAAACCGCAAGGAGCATCACAGCTATTGTCGCAAACGTTGTCCTAACTGAATTTGAGTTCATCGCACGTCCCCTTTCGTGGGTGGCGCGACCTGATAGTAACACTGCGGGCTCTCCGGGTCCTGCGTTGGTACAAGGACTCAACGCGGTAGTTGTGCCTTGGGCCTGGTCACCTTAATGGCTTGGGTCAGAAAGTTGCCGCGAATTCCGAGCTTCTGCATGCGAGAGTACAGCGTTGTGTGTTTCAGCAGATTTGTGCTCGGCAAAGAAACAGGTGGTCTTTAACTTAAACTTACATCCCGTTCTGCGACACCGTCCGTCATTGTGCCGTCCACAACGAAAGCGCCGGGTTTAGTAGGATTCTGGCAAGCGGAAGGCACTTCAAAGCTGCTAAGTGCTGTGAACGACGACCCGGGTACATTCCAGAAGTGCAAAGACGAAGTCATTCGAACCTGGTGACGCAGGGCGCGAACAGGCGCAAGGGCTTACATCACGTCTATCGATGACTCGTATTTCCGACAACCCAGGATTAGTCTTTCAGCAGGGTGTTACGCACTCGTTCCATCAGACGAATGGCGCGTAAAATGCACGGAATAGGTGCACTCATGGCGAAAGCAGCAGCAGGAAAATTGGCAAAGAAGAAAAGTATCGCCACGAAAAAGAAGAGAGCCGCGCCGAAGAGGAGGAAGACGAATGTTCAGAGGGCCAAGAAACCATCTACGCCTCAGCCTCCAGAAGCCGGCGACAAGCTCAGCTTCAATCACGCCATGGTATACGTCAAAGATGTGCAACGCGCACTAGATTTTTATCGTGACCTGCTGGGTTTCAAGATGGTGGACGAGTTCCGCCACGAAGGTAAACCGGTCTACGCGAGGCTGCGCGCCCCTGGCGGCGACGGCACGGTCGCTCTGCACATGGCAGGACCTGGAACCTCGCTCGCCAGCGAGGGCGTACGTTTGTACTTTGAGATTCGGGAACTCGACGACTTTTGCCGCAAGTTGCAGGCGAAGCACTTTTACATTACGCAAATGCCGCGCATGATGCCGTGGGGCTGGCGGCACGCTTATCTCAATGATCCTGATGGTCACGAGATCAGCTTGTATTGGGCAGGCGAAAACCGCATGAAGAAAACCGTGATGGAGGCCGCGCGAAAGGCCGCTCGGACTTGAACTTCAGCATTCGCTGTGGTGTGTCGAAACATTTCCGTTTCGACTCAGCGGGCAAATTCAGAAGCCTGGGGTGAAGGCACACCGCGAGTTCGTAGTGTGCAAGAATCTGAACTCGACCATTCTTGAGCCTGGAAAACGGCCGGGTCTGGCAAGTTGGCGGCTAGAACGAGAGTTCTAAAATCGTCTGCTAGGCCGTGGAGGGGACAGCGGCACGCGTGGTCTTTCTCCATCCGGATAGAGTCAGCAACCGAAATCGCTTACAGGTTTGTACGCTCAATCATCATCGCCAAACAGCTTCTTCCTTACCACGTCGATGTTTAAGGTCACGCTCATAGTGGCAGTATCGTCCCCAAACGCTTGCCCCATGCCTGACGCCAGTCCTGCGAATTCGGCGACGATATTGCCCAAGTCAGCTAAACCAAAGACGAACGAGACAAAGAACGTCGCCCGAATACCAAACTCTTCTCGGATGAGATCGTGCAGACCCTTGCCCGTCACCGCGCCCATGCGGGCTGCCATTTCCTGAACAACGATCAGAGCGATCGTGGTCGGGATTAGAGTCCAGAGCAATGCATACCCAAACTTTGCACCAGCTTGGGAATAGGTAAGGATTCCTCCGGGATCGTTATCGACATTAGCGGTAATGAAGCCAGGGCCAAACACCTTACACAGTTCTATTTACACCCTCTGCCAACCCTATCGCGATTGGTTTCCCCGGCTAGCAGTTCATACTGTTTTACGCTCGCGCTCGCCCGCCTCTCACAGCGTGATATAGAACCAAGACGAGAACCGCCCCAATCACAGCGACAAACAGGCTATACAGGTTTACACCTGTGACGCCGTGGGCTCCGAACATGCTGAACAGCCAGCCCCCAACCACCGCACCAACGACTCCCAGCACGATATCCAGGATGACGCCTTCGCCCGTCTTATTTACCAGCTTGCTGCCTATGAAACCAGCAATCAAGCCCAACACAATCCATGCCAGAATCGACATAATTTATCTCCTTAGTTTGGTGCCGTTCCGTCAAAGTAACTGCGCGAAATTCGCCGGTCCGGGTTGCCCCTACTTCGGAAGCAACCCCCGGGCCGGGCCCGACTCGACTCTCAAGCAGCCTGACTGTAGGCATCTGAGCCGTGCTGCTTTACCATTTTGTTATAAACACCCATTAGCAGAAACGCCGCCGGCCACTGTCCTACAAACAGCGCCCAGTCATCCTTGCCCACGATCTTGAGAATTGCTGAAGCCGTGATAGCGCCGAATGCTGCGGCCATGTAGCCCGAGCTTGGGATTCTGGATGTTTGCGATTCGATGGCTCCGGTGAAACGGTCCTCTGCAACTCCACCACGAACTTTGTCTTGCATGCGTTACTCCTTTTCGTTAGCTAATCGTTGATTGTTGCGCCGACTTCTTTACTCTGCTCTTCGCTCTCTCCTGTTTTGTCCTTCGCAAATGACTGCTCTTGCGTTGACTACGCTGCACGGCTAGGCGTCTTGCGTACCGACCTGGGTGCACCCTGCTGTTCTTCGAGACCCTTTTCGTTGGCTTGGGCATTGATCTCTTTGGCGAGGTCGGCAAGTTTGTCGTCGGCTTGCTTTTCTTCCGCCAGAGTCTTTTCAAGCAACGAAGCGTGCTTGGTTTGTCCCAGTACCTTGGCAAACTCACAGACCGCTCCGTATGCAGCCATCTCGTAATGTTCCACGCGTCGGGCTGCACCGATCAATCCCGCGTCCAACACCGCGCCTTCAAAGTCGCCTTTCATAACCTCGGACCCTTCTTTAACCAGACCCTCCATGCCCACACACTTCTTGCCTTTTGGGCTTTCATCCAAGGATTGAAAGATCTCTTCCAGACGTTGAACGTGGCCTCTGGTTTGTTCCAAATGTTTTTCAAAGCTGGCTCGAAGTTCGTCGGAGGACGCGGCTTTGGCCATTTTCGGAAGTGCTCTGATTAATTGGTTCTCGGCGCTGTATAAGTCTTTCAATTCACCGACATACAGTTTTTTCAAGCTATCGTTGGCCATGGTTCCTCCAGAATCAATTAAGTTGCATGAATGAAAAGGTCCCGGCCAATCGCAGCCGGGACCCAAATCAGAGCTTAGGAAGCGCGGCGCTGGCCGCCCTGGTCCTGTTGCCCCTGCTTATTATCGCGCTCCTTATCCCTATCCCTGTCCTGAGAAGGGTCCTTCTTTGAAACATCTTGCGGCTTTTTCTGTTGCTGTTGTCCCGATTGCCCCGGATTCTGGCCCTGACTCTTCTGAACGTCATCTGTCATTGTGCATTCTCCTTAATGCCGCTTGCGCGGAGTGATGGTTGAATGATGGTGCATACGTTGGGTGCACAAACGCACGCGCTGGTTGTGTCACGCCACTTCACGAATGCGGGCCTTGTCGCCCTTTTCGCCAGTGGCTTCACCCGTTGAGGAAATATCCTGGGCGCCTGTCCGCTCCAGAATCTCCTTCGCTTTCTTTGTCCACTGCGAATCGTCAGAGTGAACCGACAACAGAATTCCGCCGTCCTTGACTCGGCCTTCGTACCGCTTGGCTTCGTACTCTGGGATTCCCATGCCGATTAGAGCACCCGTCAGGCCGCCCACTGCGCCACCTACTCCCGCCCCTGCGAGGGCCGCCATAATAGGTCCCGCAGCTATGAACGGCCCCAGTCCAGGGATTGCGAGGGCCCCGATGCCGACCAACCATCCCAACCCGCCACCCAGCAATGCGCCTGTTCCGGCACCCGTTGTGGCACCTTCAGGTGCTTTAGTGCTTTTGTCGTGAGCAAAGTCCTTCGTGCCTGCGCTCTCGGGAAAAAGTACTGAAATATCCGTGTTGCGAAACTCCGCCGCCTTCAAAGCATCTACGGCGTTATCCACGCTGGTGCGATTCGGATAGATGCCAAATACCGCTGTATTTTTACCTGCCATTGTGATTCTCCCTCTGCTTTCTAATTGTTTTGTTGCGGTTTGATGTTCAACTCGCTGGTTACCTTGTTCTGACCAGCGACTTCAGTGGCCTTGGCCTCGACAGTCTTCTTCTCTTCTTCCGATCGCACCGGCCCTTTTAGCGTAACCTGACCATTCTGGGTGATGATCTTGACGTTGTGCGCGTAGGTGGAAAGCGATTTGTCTTTCATAATGGACTGACGTATCTGCTGAGTGATGTCTCGGTCAGAACGATTATCTTTTTGCTGATCTGCCGTGGACTCGTCCTTGCTCCGATCTCGCTCATTAGTCTTGGTATTGTCAACAGCTGGAGAAGCCTGCTGACTAGTTGGTTCTTGTGCATGTGCCGCTACTCCACCACCGAGTAGCAGACCGGTGCACAGGAAGGTGAGAACAACATTCCTGCAGTCGATTTTCATCATCATTCCTCCTTAGCAAAGTTCCGAAACGTTTCAGTTGTTTCTGACCAGGTGCCGAGTAGGTCGTACCCGTCCGTTCGAGGCACTCCTAAGGGCGCGTGCCGACTGGCTCGAATCGCCCGACAGTGCAACTAGTTGGGCGTCTGAATTGTCAAATGATCTTGGAGGCTTTTGCACGTCCTGCCACTTGGAAGGTGATCGGAGGCACAGAGCGCAATTGACGCCAGTCTCTCTTCGGCAGGAAGGATAGGGACGTCTGCAATAACGATAGCAATCTCAACAAAGAGTTCCATCGACCTGATACCGTAGAAACTCATCCGCTTCGCTGTAGGGAAAGTCAGGAGACCAGCTTCTCGAGCGCGGGTAGTAACATTCGGGGCGCTTTTCGAGAGTGGTCAATATCGACGTAGACGATATTCCAATGAGAGAGCAGGAATACGAAGAGGCAGAAAAATTCAATGACAACGTGTTCCCGACTGGTCGCTAACCCACGAACGAAAACCTCAGGATGTGGTGGTGCTGCCGTCGAACTTCCGGATTACCGCGTAGCACTCACAAGCTGCCTCTTCTAAACCCTTTCGATCAATGATCTTCACGGTGCCACGGGCATACTGAATGAAGCCCGCTCTCTGCAGCACGGCGGCAGCCAGGCTAACACTCGGCCTTCCAGTTCCCAACATTTGCGCGAAAAATTCGTGAGTCATTGGCAGCAAGTCTGAACCTATTCTGTCCTGGCACATGAGCAGCCAGCGGGCCAGACGCTGATCAATTTCATGGAGTCGATTACACGCGGCTAATTGTGCCACCTGCATGCCTTGAGCCTGCGCATACTGATTCAGCCTAAGACGTAGACTTGGAGTCACGCTCAGAGTGACTTCCAGAACTTCGGCTTTAATTCTGAATCCGTTTCCCTTCGCCTGCACGACTGCACGATAAGGAGTCAAGGTCAAGCCTGCCGCCAGGGGTACTCCCACAAAGCCTTCCCGGCCGACAATTCCCACTTCAACGCTCCTGCCGTCCTGCGTCTCAATCACCAGGGAGGTGAGTCCTAAATTCAAAAAGTAACCATATTCAAGCCCGTCAGGTGACTCGTGCAAACTCTGGTGCAAAGGCAAATCGATAAATTCCAAGTGAGGCAGGATGGCCTCGTATTCGTCATCTGGAATGGACAACAGGATACGGCTGTACACCGCGTTCCCGTGAATATCGCTCCGAACGACGGACAGCGGAGATGATGCCATAACGTGAAGATTCACGTCGCTCGGCTTCGGATGTGGTCTCGGTGTCATAACATGCCTGGGTCAGCCTTGTAACTCACGGGTATTTTGTCCCTGTTCGCTTGAACTGGTCAAGCAAAGCCGCTAACTCCATCTTGATCTGCTCCAGGCGTGAGAGCCTGGCTTCGTAAACTCCTTTGCTCAATCGAGGCTCGTCGGGTCCAACGTTTACAACCTGCAAATCCTCCATCTCCTGCTTGAGGACAGCAACTCGATCCAGAATGTCCTTCGCATCCATGACTGCGGAATCATATGCCAATGGACGACAATTTGATGTCCGATGTCGGACCATAAAGGCGATGCCCCGAGGACAACTCTTGGCGAGTTCAATGGAGCGAGCTGGCCACTGAGGAGAAGGCATTATTCGCGTTCGAGCCGATCAGCCGAATTGTGCCGACCACCAGGACCAGAATCACAGCCAACATCACGGCATACTCGGCAATGTCCTGACCGTCGTCCTCGCATCAGAACTGAGAGATCGAGCTGACCATATATCTATCCTCCTGCTCTTTCTGGTTCTCAAGGGTCGAAACCACTATTCCCGAGCGTGTTCCCGCCGCCGTGAACCGTGTGAACTTTTTGAACCAAGCTGTTCTGTTTGATAACTTCCAACGCACTGAGCGCCTCCTCGATGGCCTGGCGCTCGCCCTGCCCGCTTTGGCTCTCGCTCAACGCCTCCAA